>NZ_JBMKGW010000007.1:0-219828 GCF_049237125.1 Enterobacter cloacae complex sp. GYL001
CGTGTTTCTTTGCTTGCCGGCGCGTAGGCTGATTTATCCCACGCTTTGTCGATGCCGATGTTTCGCGCCACATTAGTACTGTCGGCTGACGACAGTGGGATGTGTCGGAATATATCGGCGTTCAGCATGCGCAGGCCGTGAAGCTTTGTTATCGGATACCCGTTTATGTCGACAACGTGACGGATGAGATCGCGTAACTTTGCCCGACATGAGCGCGGGCGCTTTGCGTCGTATTCACCCATGCTACCGATGCATACGCGCGGAAATTCCCGACACAGGCGGAAGAAACGTTCATCGGGCTCGTTCATGTGCCACACAGGAGCGCCGACTACTTTGCCGTGCGGCCACTCGGCGATTAACGCGTCGTTCTCTTCACTGGTCCCGCCGATCACGTCAGGGATAACTGCAAAAGCAAAGCGAGGGTGATTCATCCAACGACCTACAAACGCGTAGTAGTCATTCCAGTTAACAACGCGCTTTTTCGTCCAGAAGCTGAATGCGCCGTTATCCAGCGCGAAAGACTGGGTGACTTCGCTGGCCAGGGCTAATTGGCCGGGGTTGGCGAAGGAAATGAAAGCGTGCCTGCCTTTCCATGCCTTCAGGGCGCATATGTCCGGCGTAATCGGTCCGCCGTGAAAATGGATCATGCACCCTCCCGCTCCGGATCGTTAACATCCCAGCCATTACGCTCATTATTGGTTTGCAGCCGCTTATCTCCGACCTCTTCAATGCTGCGGCCGGTAATCTCTGCGACTTCAGCGTTTGAGTGTCGCCACAGCAGCGCCAGCTCTTCGAGAGACCACGCTTTCATAGCACTGACTCCATTTCGTCGATGTAGAGGCCCTGAGCAATGAGGCGGCGACGCCGGGAGGCACGTTCAATGCACTCCTGCCGTCGGCCTTCCCGTGACTGCTCTATGGCGCGCCGGGTGAACAGCCGCGATTTACCCTGCGGCGTAACAACCTTCGGCTTCGTAACGAGGTCGAAAGCGCGGTCGCAGATGCCGTCATCGTTGAGCCATTTCTTCGACTCAACGATCTGCGCTATCTGTCCGGAGCCGCGGGTGATGCCGTTGGCGACCCGGTTAAACTCAATCAGCGTTACGCCAAACTTCTCAGCGATTTCGCTACCGGTTACCGGGCGGCCGCGCGTCTGAATCATCCAGATAACGCGTTCGCGGAGGCCGGAGAATTGCCCGGTTCGCCCGGGCCTGCGGTAAAAGGGTGTGCGTTTCATTTCCACTGCTCCCCGAACGTGAAGCCGATTTCCGCCAGCGCTTCGTCCATCTTCTCGATGAACTCCGGCACCATTTCATTGAAATCGGTCATATATTGCGGATCCCGCTCAACGACGACGTGGTGAATACCTTCGCGTTTCATGCGCGGGTCGTAGTTGGCAAAGAACCAGGCTTCTTTCCCGGTCACCCACATGCTGTACTGCACCTGGGCCATATACGCAGACTTGATGGCTTCGAAACCGCCAAGGCGGAACTTCATGAAGTCGCGAGAGGTGAAAGGGCATTTAAGCTCAAGGCCGAACCCGTTACTGCACAGGCCGTCAGGGGAGCACGCGGTGCGCATGCTCTCGTCACGGAACAGGATCGGCGACTCCGTGACTTTCACGTCGGTGGTGAACTCGAAAAGGGTGCGTGCGTCTTCCTCGTACTGCTTGCCCCAGGCCAGCGCCTTGGCGTTAACCTCTGGCGCCACGCCGGTGCATACCTCGGCGAGTAGAGTGTGGAAGTAGGACATCTTCATGTCAGTCCATTTCTTTCCCGATCTTGGCTTGGCGATGACGTTGTGCACTTCAGAGGCGGTGATAACGCCGAGGCGCAGCCTGTGCCACGCCTCATCGCCCTGTTGGATATTGGTTACGTCGATGCCAGTCCGGGCAAGGATAATTTCTGGTGTCATAGTTTTACCCTGTATACGTTCTGCTTATTTGAACGGGTGCCATCGTGAAACCATATCGCGCACCTGGTGACTTCTATCCATTTGCGCCGCTCAAGCTCGGCGATGAACCATGACACGCGAGACTTTGAGATGCCTAAAATCTTTGCTATGTCGCGAATGCTGTGTTTTCCGCTTCGCAACAGTGAAAGGAGGGAGGGTGTCATGCTGCCGCCTTAGCTTTTTTCTGAAGGAAGTTGAACCCTTTCTGTGCCTCTTCTTCAGTGAGGTCTGACGCCTCAAGAATTGGCCGTTTGAAGATGTCGCTGCACACAGGGAGGAAGTCTTGCTCCCAGTCTTTATCCAAGGCTGTTAAGAGATCGGTGATCGCCTGAAGCGTTTCTTCGCTTGCTGCTGGTGGAAGTGCTTCAGTGGTGCTGCGGGGCGTGACGTCACGGATATCAACGTCCAGTGATTTGCCTTCCATTTCTTCGGCGGTAGGCTGCTGTCCAATCTCAGGCCATGCCTTACGCAACGCCTGGGCTTCTGCGCATTTAGCCAGCTGGCCGTATGGGCGCTTTTTCCACATCGCGTTCGGCGCCGTGGTGTCGCGTCCGCCGGTGGCGTAGTTTTCAATCCAGTATTCTTTGGCGCTGAACTCGACGATCTCTCCGCTAGGCATGCGCTTGTAGACGGTGTATTTGCACCACTGAGGGAATGTGACCTCGACACCAGAAAGCGTCTGCGTCGTGTCTGGACCGAACTCTGGTTCGCGGGCACCGGCATAATCACCTGAGCGGTCCGCCTGAATGCGGTAAAGCCCGATGCCCGGCATGACCACGTCGCGCCAGTCGCCTTTACCTGTTTTCGAGTCTTTGACGTACATCGGAACGAGGTGGACAGGTTTGAGCAACGGATCCAGCTGGCGTGCGCGGCAGTAGTCAAGCGCCATCATTACCGATTCGTCTTTGGCGCCAGGGTAGATGCTATTCTTCAGCGCGCTCCAGGTGGAGACGTCGACGCCTATCTCCTGAAGTGACGTCGCTGTGATTGTTAATTCGTTTGCCATCGTTAATCCCCTCAAAAATTAAAACGGGCAGCCGGTACGGTGTTCCCAGTCGTATTCCGCCTGGGCGTAAGCAACTGCCGAAATGAAATCGTTGTAGGCCTCGCCAGCTTTATCGCTGCGAAGTCCTTCGTATGGGCTGGAGTCAATCGGGATCGTGAAGTGGAAGAGGCCGGACGGTTCTTTTGGCATCATGTCGATGATTTTCTGCGTCCTGTCGTCGATCCACTTCTCCTTCTCGTCGGTGAGTTGCTGCTCAACCCAGTGCCGATCTTCGATTCGGTCGTAAGTGAGGTATGCGTTCATGGCTGAACTCCTGAAATTTGGATGTGCAGATCCAGCCCGCATTGAGCCAGGCCGATCGGTTGAATAGGGTGGTTGGTATCAGTGAACCATCGGCTCGCCGCGCTCATTCAGCAGCACAACGACGGAATCACTTTTGATGATGGTTTTTTCGAAGATGTTGAAGGCGTATAGGCCTTTCTCAACGTTCGCAGAGGCGCGATAAGTTTTGCCGTGGTGTTGCAGCATTGTTCCCGGTAAAACCTCGCTACGTGGCACTGATGCGGTGCCATAGTGCATTCCAATCATACCTTCACCTCAACCTGTTTCAGGAGGCCAGCGATATGCATCTGCCAGCGGTTCAGTGTCAGCTTGTCGCGCGGTGCCGATACCGACGTCAGTTGCCACTCGTTATCGTTGAGCTTTTTGGCGGTGTACTGCTTTCCGTTGTGGGTGACTGTCATGATGCCTCCAAGCCAATGGCATCAGAGATAATCTGGAGTTTCTCATCTGAAACACCTTTCCCGTTACCAACTGGCTTTTCCATCCAGTCGAGCGACACTAGTCGGCCGTCGTCGATAACACCGATATTGAAATCATCACAACCTGCTACTTCAAATCCGTGAGAAATTGCTACTTCCCGCTTATCAAATATTTCCAAATCTGAGGAATAACCAATGCCGTAACCGTGGTCGTTTGACCATGCGTGCTGCTGGATAACGATAAATTTTTGCATAATCACTCCGCCCGTAAGCTGGGCTGCTGAACGTTAAACAAGACTTCTGCGCTAATGGGCGGTGGATGGCCGCCAGTTGTCATAACTAAGCCGCCTCGGTGAAGCGACTGAGGTATGAAAAAACCCGCCGTGGCGGGTCTTCAGAAATAGTCTTTATGGTCGTGCATCGCTCGCTGGAGGATCACCTTTGCATCTTCAAAGCTGGCAGATTCAAAAGCCTCTCTTATGGCCTTAGCCAGGCAAGTCGCATCGCTTTCATAGTCATCAGCTCTGCTTTCCCAGTTTGATGCCTCTTCTTCAGCCTCATAAAGGCGATCGCCATACTCGCACTCGAGTTCCTGGCGCACTTCATCACGAAGCTTCTCCATGATGATTTCGGAGGCTTCTTCAATCGGCATTGTTTCCAGAATCGTCTCTGGCTGATGAGTGCCGTATTTCAGTGAGATGTCAGTAGCAAACATGCAACCTCCAAAAAAATGCCCGCGCGCTGGCGGGCCAAGAAGACTTTTCCAATCCAACCAGAACAGGATCATCGTCTCCTGTGCGGTTGAGATGGCAGTATTACCATCACCAAGCATCGGCGCCCGGTGCTTGAGGTTGGCTCTGTAGTTACCCGCTGATGCGGGAGAAATGCTTTGGTCGGTGTGGTGGACTGGCACTGAGTCGCCACTCTCACTTACTTCCTGAGCGCCCTGTTTCTGTATTGGCAAACAACAATCTGCCCAGCCGGTTTTCAGGTCTTATCACACTGCTAGCGTTGCACCTCGCTTGAGGACACCGCCACCACACCCCAAAACATTCCACGGTGTACCCCGGCGTAATCCGGGGCTGAATGTTGGTTTTCAGTCGTCACTGTTACCTGTTACATAACTCCTCCGATACGGTGCGCCGCGTCGAAAAGGGTGGCAGCGGCTAGCCATTTGAACGTGATGCCCAATCGGGCGTGAAAGATTCTGTGATTCAGCCCAGCCCACTCACTTCGAATGGACTGGAATAAATCTGTTTGCGCTTCGCACCTCTCATCCCGCCAGTGTTGCCCGTTCCCACGCCTTTATCGCTCTCGCGAGGGGGTAGCCTTCTCACCGACCGGTTCGCCGCCGGTGATACGCCGCATTTTGTGCGTTGGGGTCTAAACAGGATTACTGAGTGCTGTTCCGACTTTGTATGTTGTTAAAAAGCAGGCGACTTGCTGTCCGCCGCTGGCTAACTTCGCTCAGCTGTCGATGTTTCGTTTCGATGGATTAAAGATAACCTTAGTTATGAGTGATAGCAATAACCTAATTTATAATCATCATCACATAAGTTATAATGCACTGATAACTAAATGAATTTATTTTTGTAAAAAATGTGGAGGGGGGATTTCTGACAATAAAAAACCCCGCATTGCGGGGCTTTCAATCAAGGCGGGGTTTAGAAATAACCGTTGTCTTTGCAGACGGAGAACGTAGACAGGGTCTCGGCATCATCTCCGCCCATACCTATAAAGCCAGCGTGAGGTTTACCATTATTGATAAGCATGACCATGAAAGGTGTGTTTCCAGCATATCCGCCGTATGAGTTTTTGGAGTTAACCAGGCCGCAGTATGCGCCTTTCCCGTTGCTCACAAATTTAGAGTGCTTGAATCTGGCGCTTTCTGGATCTTTCAACTGGTCTTTGACCGCTGCCTCAACAGCATTTATCTCCTGCTTCGTGAGAGACCTATATTTCCAGTCAGTTGCCGGTTTGTCGTTATCTGAATTGTTCGGCGATGGACTAACATCAATGCAGTTGGCCCATTGCTCAGTAATTCGAGCAATTCGGTCAGAGATAGCGAAATCAGTTTTAGAAAGGCTTGCCGCGAACACTTTTGTCTTGTCGTCAAGAAAAAGCATTCCATTTTTTTGTTTACTGATTATTGGTGAAATGATCACACCACCATTTGGACGAGTGGCTTTAAAGGATTTTCCATCAAATTCGACAGTGCCTTTTCCGCCAGGAGTCATTGGAGCATTAGCTCCATTACTGATGTCCGACTTAGCGTAATCGCAGCTCAGGGTGCTAGAGCCGATTGCGTTCGTAGTTAAAGCCAGTAAAGATAATGCTATTAGTTCTAATTTCATCCCTTCCCTCTTGATTACCAGATAGTCGATGTCCAGAACATGCGACCAATAATCTCTACGCTCTCGATATCCGCTTCTTCATCAGGGTACTCTTCACTGTTGAAGCTGCGAATCACGATGCGGGTAGGACTCACACGATAAATGGATTTTAGCCTTTTCCATCCGTCCTGGCTTATTGCATAAACCTTGCCATCAACGATTTTTTTGTCGTTCGTGTTGATAGCGACCGTCGTCCCTTCAGGGATCATGGGCTCCATGCTATTTCCTGATGCCGGGAAGCACAGCACGCTATCTTTCTGGGCTCCCACCTTACGAAGGGTAGACTTCGCAAAACGAAGTTTGAATCCGTTATAGTCATCTTCCAAGCAGGAACCATCACCACACGCAAGTTCTATGTCTTTCAGATATGGCACTTCGACCTCGTCATCTGGCAGATCTGTTTTGCTATCCCAAGCGTCAACTTTACCCCATTCTGATTCTGGTGGGATAGCGGAGTCCTTGCGTCCTTCGTCCTGCATTGAGCCTACGCCCGAACTGAGCCATTCCGGACGCACGTTCAATGCATGAGCAAGCTCAACCATCTTACGGCTGCCTGTGGTTTTTCCTGATGTCATTTTCTGAATTGCAGGTTGAGATATGCCGACTTTCTCAGCCAGCTGCCCTTGGGATATGCCTGCGGCTCTCATAGCCGCGTTAAGTCGATCTGCGAATGTTTTCATAGCGCCAATATATAACTCAGGTTATGCAGAGTAAAATAACAAAGGTTATGGACAAAGGTCATAACTTGGGTTATCTTTTCATTAATCCAGTAATCGGATAGGTAAAATCCATGAACAAAGTTATTCAACGAGCTTTAGAAATCGTTGGCAGCCAGAAGCGACTCGCAGATATTTGCGGCGTTAGCCAGCCAGCGGTTCACAAGTGGCTTAACGGTGGTTCCGTATCTCCGGAAAAAGTAACAGCCATCGTAAACGCTACTGGTGGCGAGATTAAGGCACACGAAATTCGACCTGATCTTCCCGACCTGTTTCCACACCCAGAGAACCATGCCGCTTAACGGCGGCCCTAACCACGAAAGGGAAAGCAATGCATTCACTTGCGTATCAACAGAGTACCGGACTTGAACAACGTCCGTTGATTTCGATTTATCAAAGCGTTCCGCGCAATAACAGTAAGCTGACCAGGATCCGCGAAGCTGTTCGCGCCTGGCAGAAGGCAACGCCCGGACAGGCTCAGGTACACATTTCGCAGCTGGTAGCAAAGGAGTGGCTGGCGCGCGGCGGTCGTGGATTGCTGCTGGCCGGTTCTGAGCACAACACCAAGCAGAACTTCTTCCGGATGATTAACGACCCGGGCCCTAAGAACGATAAAGGCCTGGTGCTGCTGATCCCCGTCATTGTTGATGTGATGGCTCGGGATAACGAGCAGGTGGCCCGTCAGTTCGGTCTGGTGAAAGGCAAGACGAAAGAGGAGTTGATTGCGGAGGCCATGAAAGAGTGCACTGAAGCGCATCAGGCGAAGTTACTTGGTCAGCCGATACAACGCCTTGAGAAAGAGGTGAGAGAAGCTGCTGAAGCACTGCTGCGCTTCCTGCCAACTGAATCAATCGCTGCGGTGGTGACAAGTCTGGCCGCTATGTCGCCGGGAGTTATGTGATGGGTACTACCAAAAAAGCGAAAGCCCTTGAAGCGGTCACTTCAAAGGCCCTTATCACACTGTGTTACGCCAAGTAACGGGAGTAAGTATGTCAAAAAATCGCAAAAAGTACCAGGAAAAAGAGGAACGTCGCCATCCAGATTCACCAGATGGCCTGGTTGTCGCTGCCTCAAAAAACCGGGCGTTCGCTGAGCGCTTCGTTGGCATGGCAAGACTGGCACTGATTCAGGCAGGGGTGAAGCATGGGCGTCGTTAAGCATTTAGCAGACTACAGGCCGCCGATGGAGGTCGTGGAGCATCGTGTGGCGCAACTGGAAGATGGGTTCACTCGCGTTGCGAATGAGCTTCTTGATGCCGTTATGGCTTCAGGTTTGAGCGAAACTGAGATGTGCATTGTGCTGGCAGTCTGGCGCAAGACATACGGCTTCAATAAAAAAATGGATTGGGTCAGCAACGAGCAATTGGAGCAGATGGTTGGTAAGCACCACACGCATTGCTCTACTGCCAAAAACCTGCTGATCGGCAAGAAGGTATTCATTCAGGAAGGCCGCAAAGTGGGCATGAATACCAATGTTTCCGAGTGGAAAACGAAGGTTAACGGATTCTGCAAAACATTAGCTAAACCTGCTAAGAAAACCTTAGCGGAAGTTGCTAACAGAACTAAGCAGAAGATGCTAACCACAAAAGACAATAATCAAAATACAGAAAGACAAGATCCCCCTAAATCCCCCAAGGGGGAAAACTCACTCGCTCAGGAAGTGATGGATTACTTCAACGAGCTAACGGGTAGTCGTTGTGCTGCGCTGGCACCTTTTGAGAAAGCTCTCTCCACAGTGAAGAGCAAAGACCAGTGCTACACCGCCGAAGAGCTGAAGCTGGTTATCCGCTGGGCCCATGTGAACTGGGGTCACAGCTTCAAGCCAGAGAACCTGTGCCGTATGACCCGCTTTGATGGATACCTGTCAGACGCCCTGATATGGGCGGATGGCCAGGGAAGCAATCCGGCAGCCTGTCCGCACGAAGAGATCATCAAACTCTGGAATGAAAAATTCCCTTCGAAGGCCGTTTCGCTGCATGAGTGGAACCGCCGCCGTCCGGCCTATCGAGACCTGGAAGCTGTGTGGAACGGCAAAACCACCCAGGGCAACTGGCGAGAACTGAAGCACATGGGAATGGCCTTCGAGCTGATTAGCAAGTCTTCCCTGTTCGGCACCAGAGGCGATCAGCCATGGCTGACTCTCGACTGGATACTGAATCCGAAGAACTGGGGATCTGTCTACGAGCAGGCCATCAACGAGCACCGTGAGCGCAAGGGAGTGAAAGCATGAGCCGTTTTATTGATTTATACGTTGAGCAGGCCGTCATCGGCGGAATAATGCTTGCAGCAGGGCGCGCAGATGGCGTGGACATGGCTACCGATGCGATTGAGGGCCTGACTGAGGACCACTTCACAGCAACGCCCCATAAAGTGGCTCTGCGGTCCTATAAGCGACTCAACGAATCCGGTTCGAAGATAGACCTGCTTACGCTGACCAGCGATCTTGAGCAGCTCGGGGTGCTTGAGAGTGCGGGTGGTTTCGCTTACCTGGCTGAATGCAGCAAAAACACTCCGTCTTTCGCAAACCTGGCAGCCTACTGCGAAAAGCTTCGGGAAATGTACCTTGGTCGCCGTATGACCCTGGCGTTACAGGTAGGGATCCAAAAATTGTCCGAACCATCCAGTGATGGTATCGCTGACATCATCGGCAACATTCAGGCTGATATCTCCAGCATTGAGCACAGTGCTGACTATGGCACCGAGCACATCACTACCGGTATCGACATGTCGTTAGAGACCATCCAGTCGATTATTAGCGGCGATATCTGGAAGCACAAAACCGAGTTGGGCATGGCGACCATTGACAGCGCATTCGGCGGGTTCAACAACACCGATTTCATCGTTGTCGGCGGGCGCCCTGGCATGGGGAAAACCATGTTCAGCACCACCGTGACCGAGACAGTCGGCCTGAAAAACAAAAAGCCTGTGCTTTTCTTCAGTCTGGAAATGCCAGTTGATCAGATCTCGGAGCGTGTCGCGTTCCACCGGGCCCGGGTGAGCAAAGAGGATTTACTCAGCAAGCAAAGCGGCGTGATGGACGGGGCCTGGGGAAAGGTCGGCCATTGCATGAAGGATTTCATCGACTCTCCGATCTACATCAATGACAAGCCATCCCTAAGCGTTCACCAGGTGCGTGCGGAAGCGCGGCGTATGAGTAAGAAGCTGGGCGGACTGGGCGTGGTAATCGTCGATTATCTCCAGAAGATGCGCATGTCTGACCCTGAGAACATGAACCGCAGCGTAGGGGAGATCGCCACCGGCCTGAAGAACCTGGCGAAAGAGTTGCGTTGCCCGGTCATCGCACTGGCTCAGCTTAACCGTAAGGTCGAAGAACGTGCTAATAAGCGCCCGGTCGCAGCTGACCTCCGCGAGTCCGGTGTTATCGAGCAGGAAGCCGATGTGATTTTCATGATCTACCGGGATGAGAAATACAACCCGAACACCGAACTGAAAGGCATCACCGAAATCATCTGTGTGAAGTCCCGCCATGCGCCGGGGGCAGAAAAAACCTACCACTTCAGCAGCCGCTACTCCGGCCTGGACCCGGTAGATTTCACCTACAGCGGCCAGATGCAACAGGAGGCTGACTATGAGTGCTAAGACAATGAAAGGCAAGCAGGCAATTCTGCATTATCTCGAAACGCACCGGACCTTCACTGCGAAGGATGTGGCCACAGATTGCGGCATGACAATCAACTGCATCACGAAGAACGCTATCGACCTGGAGCGGGCCCGCAAGATTGTCCGGGTGAACAAGGTCTGGCGAACGGTGACTTATCGCCTGGCGACGCCAGAAGAACAGGATGGCACCGCGCGCAGCTGCACCAACGGAATATTTCAGGAGTGCCGGAACAGTCAGGCGATGAAGCGAGTATTGATGGTTTGGGGGAGGGTAGGGGTATGAGCGAATGGAGTGATTATCGCTTGATGGTTAGGACCATGGCGAAGGGTAACGGTGTAACGCTCATCAGCATCGCCAAGCACTGCGGCGTATCGCACAGGAAGCTCAATCAAATTCTGCAAGCCGGGCCATCCAAAGAACAGGAAGAACTCATAGCCGAAGCTCTGGGCTGCGCAGGGTGTGACCTTGCGGAAATCCACAGGCAAATGGGCGAGTTATCAGACAAGTACGGGAGAGCATCAGCATGAAACCAACATACGAAGAGCTGGAAGCAAAATGCGCGGCGCTGGCTGCGGAGAATGCGGGGCTGAAGTCAGCGATTGAAAAGCATGCTGACAGTTACATCATGTGCGGATATTGCCGAACTGAGCGCGATGGCAAGAACGACGATGTTTGTGAAGTACTTGATTCAACCCCAGCAACCGACGCTTTCCTGGCTGAAGTGCGGGCCAGTGCGGTTGATGAAGCTTGCCTGAAAATTAGCAACGCAATTGTTAATTGCTATCAGGACGAACTTGTCGGTCTTGATGAAGCGGCAACTATCTGCGGTGACTTCGCATCAGAGGTTCGCAAAGGAGTGCAGTCATGACTCGCATCCGTAACTTTGGCTGGAATCGACTCAAACTGGCAACTCTGTCTTACGAAGAGATAAGCGCTCTCGAAGAGCAGGTGAAGCAGGAGCACGCCTGTAGCGATGGCATCCACATGTACGACAAAGCAGGTCGTGACAAGCTCGATGCTCTGAGTTGGGCCGTATACAACAAGCAGAAGCGGGAGGCCGCCCAATGAGAAACATCGACAAACATGCCGTGCAAGCAGTTGCCGATTTGAAAGCTGGTTACACCCTCGGTCACGCTGATGTGGCAATCCTGAACGAGCTGGCGAGTATCGCGCTGGCATCGCTTGAAGCGGAGGCTGTTGGCGAGGTCGTCCTGGGCGAATATGACGATTGCGGATGCCACCCGGATGCAAGGGTAGCGTGCATAGCCGCTGATGGTCAGGCTGACTGGGAGAATTTCAAAGATGGCACTCGGTTATACACCGCCCCGCCAGCACCGGTATCTGTGCCCGCTGCGATGGAAATGGATGATGACTTTGACAGCGCGTTTGAACATGGAAAAGCTGTCGGCTGGAACGCCTATCGCGCCGCCATGCTTCAGGGTGCAGATGGTACCCTCACCAATGAAGGTACCATACCAGTAACGCAATTTAAGCCGGTAGCAGACCTGTACGGCTTAACCTCACCAACTGGCGGTGAAACATCTTTCACTTTCGACGCTGTTGAAGCTCGCGATTTTATTGATGGCGGGTGGTCATGTCAGGAGTACGTAGAGCTTGGACGCTTTCAAGAAGCCATGCTTCAGAATGGTAACTCTCCAGCGCAATCCGATTGCTGTCCGGAGCAAAACTACATCGCTCCGGCGCAGGACGGCAACTCTCCGGTGATTCCGGATGGTTGGGTGCTGGTGCCAGAAGAACCCACCCATGAAATGCTTGAGGCTGGTGATGAACAATTCGGAACTTACGATGTGTATCGCCGGATGATAGCAGCATCACCGCAGCATGAGGTGAAGCCGTGAACCGAAAATTCTGGCTGCTGTATCTTTTGATTGTCGCATCAGTCTGCGTCTTTGTAGCTGGCTTTGAATTTAACCTCATTGCATTTTCTGTTGTGGGGCTATTCGGAATATTCATTTCCGGGATTGTAATTGGCGACCACGGAGGAAGGTTAGGATATTTCGGGGGTGATGATGCCTAACCCATTCGACGCAGAAAGGCTGTAAGAAAAAATAGCAAACTATTTTAACTCATTGATATATACACATGTTTTACAATTTAACTGCTTCATTTCCTCTTTCTTGGTGGTACATTCATTTGGCGATGTAAAACCAACAGGAGGCGTTATGAGTATCGATCAACTTTGCATGAAACAAGAGTGTTGGGCATTGGAGATGCTTGGTAGGGTTGGCGCTTTAACACAGTGCCCTCATCATGAGGGCACTTATGTTGATGAGGGCATAGAAGAGTCCGACATCTACAAATACGCTGCTGGAGCTTATAAAAAAAGCAACGGCGGCCATCCATTCGAAAGCTTTAAAGAAATGACTGATGCTGTTAAAAGCGCATATGAAGAGCACGGTGGGAATGATGTATGCTCGCTTTGCTGTAAGTACGCGGAAGATTGAATTCGTGGACTCAAATGAGGCCATTCACTTACGTTGATTTTATGGAATCAACCGTCCATAATCATGTCATCGGAGCCTGAACAACTCCGGTGACTTCTGCGCATTTAAGGGGACTTAAATGCGACCACAATCTGAACTCCTCACCTTTTCACAGATGCAGAAATGCACCTGCGATTTTCTGCATTCTGCGGTTTCCGTTAAGGAGGCCGTATGACTCTGCCAGTAGACGGAATCAAACTCCATCGCGGCAACTTCGCGGCCATTGGCCAGCAGATTCAGCCATTGCTGGATGCAGGGCAATGTTTCCGCCTTCAGGTCAAGCCGTGGCGCGAGAAGCGCAGCCTGTCTCAAAACGCACTCTTTCATCTTTGGATGGGAGAAATCAGCGAATACCTCATCAAATCCGGGCGTACCGACGCAACGCCGGAATGGGTTAAGCGCAACCTCAAAAAGACGTACCTCGGATGCGAAGAAGTCACCTATACCGACTTCATTACCGGTGCGAAAGAAACCTCATGGGAGCCTCGACACACCTCCCTCCTCGACACTGGAGAGATGCATATCTTCATGTGCAAGGTCGAAGCCTGGTGCGCCCAGTTCGGCCTGGCGCTGACTATCCCCAGCGGCTGCGAATTCCAGCAGCTGCGCGATAAGCAGGAGGCCTGATGTCTACTCCGCTTTCCCGCGTTATCACCAACGAAATCTTCCGCGTTCCGGCGCGCCGCAAGCGTAAGCCAGCGGTTAAGCCGTCCGACATCCCGACTTTCAAGGACTACACCGCCCGTCCGGTCGATGAGAAATGGCTGCGTCTCGCGGCAAGGAGGAAACGTGCGTAAGCCTTCCCGCCGTAAGTGCAAAGTATGCGGTGAATACTTCGTGCCGAAATTCAACGACATCCGGATCCGCTGGTGCTGCCCTGAACACGGCGCAATCCTCGCTATGGAAGAGCGCGAAAAGGAGAAGGTGAAAGCCGCGGCCAAGCGCATCAAGGAGCGCAAAGAGAAAGAGCGCGCGGAACGCCGGGATCTGAAGGCGAGAAAGGTGGCGCTAAAAACGAAACCGCAGTGGAGAGCTGAAGCACAGGCGGCTTTCAACCGGTACGTCCGTCTGAGGGATGCCGGTAAGCCGTGCATCAGCTGCGGCAGGCTGCCTGAGCAGAAGTTTGGCGGAACCATGGACTGCGGCCACTACCGCACCCGCGGTGCAGCAGCGCACCTGGCTTTTAACCTACACAATACCGCAGCCCAGTGTGTCTATTGCAATCGGGATCGTGACGGCGCGCAAAAGGCATTCGAACAGGGCCTTATTGAGCGCATCGGTGCCGGAAAAGTTGAGGCGATAAACAACGATAATTCCGTCCGCCGGTTCGACATCCCATACCTGCAGCGAATCAAATCCATTTTCACTCGTAAAGCCCGCGCGCTGGAAAAACGCCGCGCCCGCCGACAGGAGGCAGCATGAGCACAGAAACTGAAATTGAACTGGGCAAGATTGTCGCGTTCCCGACGAAGAATAACGACCTACAGGACGGGCTGGTTATTCAGCGCGAAGGGCAGAAGGTTATGTGCCTGCACTCTACTGTTTGGGTGAATGAAAAAGACCGGACTTTACGCTGCCGGAAGTGCGAAACGCTAATCGATCCATTCGACTACCTGATGACACTTTGCGACCGGGAGTCTCGCTACTGGGAAAGCGTAAAGTATCTTCGCCGCGAGGAAAAGCAACGCCGCCAGAACATCGAAAAGCTCATTCAGATTGAGAAGAACGCCAAGTCCCGCATACGCCGCGCCGGGGATAAGTCACCACTTCCTCTCTGGCAGAACGAGAGGGTGGACGAATGACACGTGACCAGATTATCCGGTATCAGGCAGAAAGCGTTAAGCGCGCCAGCATGCCGCCAGTAGCAAAGCACAGCCAGACCAAAACCATCCAGCCACATAAGGAAGCCGCATGAACAGTCAGCAACTGGAATACGTACGTCAGCAGCTCATTGTGGCGACCGCAGACCTCAGCGGGGCGACGAAAGGGCAGCTGGTAGCTTTCGCCGAAAATGCGCAGTTCACCGCGACGGCGCGCAGCCGGGGCCGAAAAAAGGTATTCGACAAGGATAAGCAGCGCATGGTCAACCCTGATGGCCCGGCGATGAGCGGCAGTCAGTCCCGCGCTAAGGGCTCATCTATTGCGCTGGTCAGCCCGGTAGAGTTCGGTACCGCGTCATGGCGCCGCGCTGTCCTGTCACTGGAAGAGCATCAAAAAGCATGGCTGCTCTGGAACTATAGCGAGAACATCCGATTCGAATATCAGGTGGCGATAACCCAGTGGGCCTGGACAGAGTTCCGGGAGCAACTCGGCGCGAAGAAGGTGGCGGGCAAGACTATGGAGCGCCTGAAGAAGCTTATCTGGCTGGCGGCGCAGGACGTTAAGGCGGAACTGGCTGGGCGCGACACTTACGAATACCAGGCGCTGGCGTCGCTGGTTGGCGTAACGCCAAAGAACTGGTCAGAGACGTTTACGGACCGCTGGGTTGAGATGCGCCGCATCTTCCTGCGCCTGGATGGCGGGGCTTTATTGCAGGTTACGCGATCACGTTCACAACAAAAGGCGACAAATTTAAACTCAAGTCTTGCAAAACTGGATTGAAACGCATATATTTCATGTAAATCTGATATCGTCGCCATAGCTTCGTAGGTCGACAAAGAATTACAAGCCTCGCCATTGTGCGGGGCTTTTTCGTTTCAGGGTCAGAAGCACAGCGGTTGTGCGTTCGGCTGTTAACCGAATGGTCGAAGGTTCGAATCCTTCCTGTCCCGCCAATTCTGCATCTGTCGTAGTTTGGGAATTACGTCTGGCTTCCAACCAGAAGATGCGGGTTCGATCCCCGCCAGATGCTCCAAATTTGCCGGTCTAGTTCAGTGCCAGAACGGCAGCCTTGTAAGCTGCGCGTCAGAGGTTCGATTCCTTTGCCCGGCACCAATTCGCCTGTAGCTCAGAGGAAAGAGCAACCGCCTTCTAAGCGGTTGGTCGCTGGTTCGAATCCAGCCAGGCGAGCCAAACCCAGCCAGGGTATTTTCGGCCAGAGAGCCGACATTGCCTTACCCTCATCTTCCTGGCTTGTCGCCAGGTTTTTTATTCAGGCCGCAGACAATCAATTCCAGATGCCACGTAGCTATCGTGTCTGACGGCCTTTTCCCAACTACGACACAGCACCCCGGGCCCGGAGGTGTGGAATGCAACGTATGAACCCAACAAATGGACACGATCTGCCGTACTGGTGGTCGGCGGCCTTGGGTCTGTTCTCTTTGCTTAGCCTACAGGATTACGTGTTTATTATCGGCGCGCTGGTATCGGCGTTCTTCACGATAAAAACCTATTACGCAAAACGGAAAGAAGAGCGTGAGCGTATGGCTGAGGAAAGGAAACGAACCCAGCTGCTGGAAAACTACTTATCTGATGTAGGTAAAAAACCTCACTCCGATCGTCCGGCTGCCGCCGAGGTGGTTACGGAGGCAATGCGGAGAATTTCCGGTGGCACAGTTGAAACTGAGTAAGAAGAGCGGTGCGGCGGGCATTGTCTGCTCCGTCGGAACGATCATCGCCATTGTGATGAATGCGGGACACGTCAGAACAAACGAGCGCGGGCTGGAGTTAATCGGCAACGCTGAATCTTGCCGACGTGATCCATATGTCTGCCCGGCCGGTGTGCTGACTGACGGTATGGGGAACACGCATGGCGTGAAGCTTGGCACCGTTAAGTCTGACCAGCAGATCGCAGCCGAATGGGAGCGCAACATCCTTGATGCTGAGTCCTGCGTTAACCGTTACGGGAATGGCAGAAAGCTATCTGACGATACTTTCTCAGCAGCTGTATCGGTAACGTTTCGTGCTGGCTGTGGGAACATGCGCACCTCCACGATGTTCTCTCTTCTCAGAAGTGGAGACATCACGGCGGCATGCAACCAGTTCCCTCGCTGGGTATGGGGAGGCGGCAAGGTTCTGCCTGGTCTGGTAACTCGAGCAGGGAAAGAAAAGGCGCTCTGCCTGGAAGGTGTTAAATGAGCCGGTTAACAGCAATCATCTGTGCTTTCGTTATCTGTCTGCTGGTCTCCATGGCCTGGACGATTAACCATTACCGCGACAACGCCATCACCTACAAAGACCAGCGCGATAAGGCGACGGTCCGGGCAGACACATCAGAGGCGATCACCAGCAACGTGATCACTACGATGAACCTCATCCGTGAAATTTCACAGGCTACCCAGAATGCAAAGAACGAACTGGCTCAAAAGGGCGAGACGCGCATTGTCTACATCAGGCAGGTGCTTGAAGGAGATCCGTGCGCTAACCAGCCTGTTCCTTCTGCCGCTGCTGACAGCCTGCGGGAATACGCAGACAGTTTACGTGCCAGCCCCAGTGGTGCCGATAAGCACTGATCTGACCGCAGACACGCCGATCCCCGGAATGGTAGTTCCGTTCACGTGGCAGGCAAGTCTGGAGTTAAACGCTCAGCTCTATACAGCGCTGGGGCAGTGCAATCTGGATAAGGCAGGGATTAGAAGTATTGAAGAACGCCGTAGTGCTTTGCAATCAACAGGCAAATTAGAGAAATGATCGCATTGATACTGCCTGCGTAGGCTTTTGCGAGTTCTATAAATTGGGTTCGTGACATGTTACCTCCTATAGAAAAACGAGGCAGGCGAATCCTGCTTCTATAGTGGTCTCTAATTATTTTGCTGCGGATCCTCACCCTCATAAGTGGTCTTTAATGCAGAAATCACTTTGTCCAACGCGTTGGACTTCACAAGCGGATAAAGAGGCTCTCAATGTCCGACATCTACCAAATCACGTTAACCACCCAAACAGGCGAAACCTTCACGGGCAAGATGTCACGACGTCAGCCTGAGTTAGTTAACGGCTTTGTGCCGCTGGCGACGGAGACTGGTGAGTGGCTTTACTTCGCTCCTGCCGATGTGAAGCGAGTGGAGTTCACGCCAGTACCGGCAGAGGGCGAAATCGAGGAAAGTGCATCATGACAACGATAATAGGGCCTATCACTTTAACTATTGATATGAGAGAGCAAATTGCGCGCTCTCGCGAAGTGCTTGAAGAATTGCAGCGTCGAGTGAGTGAGCTTAGCCCTCGAATTTCAGAGGAGGACGCGCTGCGCATTCTGCTCCTCGATATGACCTTTGATTATCTGAAGTCCAAGAGCAAGGCAGAACAAACAACGGAGTAACGAATGAGCAAACCGGACTGGGAGGCCATCGAAACGGCGTACCGGGCCGGAGTGATGTCCCTCCGAGAAATAGCTTCACAGCACGGTATCAGCGAAGGCGCTATCCGTAAGCGTGCCAAGCGTGACGACTGGTCGCGTGACCTCAATGCGAAGATTCAGCAAAAGGCTGACGATCTGGTACGCAAACAGGAGGTACGCAAACAGGTACGCAACGAAAGCACTTTGACCGAGCGCGTACTGATAGAGGCGACTGCCGAGGTGATTGCCACGGTACGCATGGAGCACCGGGGAGACATCCGCCGGGCTCGTGAACTGACCAACACGCTATTCGATGAACTTGGTGCGCAGTGCGCAGATGTAAGCGCGCTCGAGCGGTTGGGCGACATCATGTTTGACCCCGACGATAAAGGGCGGGACCGGCTCAATGAAATTTATCAGAAAGTGATCAGCCTGCCTTCCCGCGTAAAATCCATGAAAGACCTGAGCGACAGCTTGAAGACGCTGATTGGCCTCGAGCGTGAGGCGTACAGCATCGAGAATAAGGCTGAAACGAAAGAGGTCACCCATAACGTCATGCTGGTGCCAACCAGTGACAACGTGGATGACTGGGAGGCGGCAGCGCAGAAACAACAGGACGGGGTGCTCGGTGGATGAATTACAAAGCTGTATGGAAGCCACTGCCTGGATCTCAGTCCCTGGCGCTGAGTTGCCCGTGTAACGAAATCCTGTTCGAGGGCACTCGCGGACCGGGGAAGACAGCTGCGCAGTTAGCCAGGTTCCGGCGCAATGTCGGCGTGGGCTATGGCTCGTTCTGGCGCGGCGTCATCTTCGACACCGAATATAAGAACCTTGCCGACATTATCACTCAGTCGAAGCGTATGTTTCGCCTGTTCAACGACGGTGCACGGTATCTGTCATCTGCGAGCGAATTGCGATGGGTATGGCCCACAGGCGAGGAGCTTCTCTTCCGCTTCGGCAAAGAGGCGGACGACTACTGGGATTTTCACGGGCAGGAATTCCCGTTCATTGGCTTTAACGAGCTGACGAAACAGCAGTCTCCAGAGTTCTACGAAATGATGTTCTCCTGCCGCCGCTCATCGTTCAGGCCGGAAAACTACCCGCTGGAGAATGGCAAGTTACTGAGGCCGATCCCGCTGGAAACGTTCAGCACTACCAACCCGTTTGGCATAGGGCATACCTGGGTAAAGAAACGCTTCATTGAGCCAGCACCGCGCGGAACCGTACAGCGCGACCGGCAAATGGTATTCAACCCTCAGACTGAGCGAGAAGAGGAAATCACGCTGACCCGCGTGGCCATCCACGGATCGTTTAAAGAGAATCCGTACCTCGACCCGCAGTACATCGCGACCCTGATGTCCATCAAAGACCCTAACCGACGTAAAGCGTGGGTAGAGGGCTCATGGGATGTGACCAGTGGCGGCCGCTTTGACCACCTGTGGAATGAATCTCTGCACGTCATTAAGCCGTTCCACATCCCGGACAGCTGGACAGTTGACCGCTCCCATGACTGGGGTGAGTCGAAGCCGTTCTCTAATCTGTGGTGGGCTCAGGCTGATGGCACTGCCGCCGAGCTGCCTGATGGTCGGCAGTTCTGCCCGCCGGCAGGGACGTTAATCCTGATCGGAGAATGGTATGGCTGCCCGCCTGATGAGCTGAACAAAGGCCTGAATATGTCATCCACCAACGTCGCGAAAGGCGTGGCGTGGATTGACAAGCGGCTGGTGGGCGAAGATGTCGACGAGCCGGAAGAGATACAGATCGACGGAGTCACGCAGGGCCAGCTAAACATTGTTCCAGGAATATGCTCGGAAGTTATTCCGGGCCCGGCTGACAGCGCCATTTTCAATACTGGTGACGATGAGTTATCGATCGGTCAGAAAATGGAAAATCAGGGTGTCGAATGGCTTGAGGCCAATAAGAAGCCTGGCTCGCGAGTAAACGGGGCCTCGGTATTCGCTGACATGCTTGAGGCTGTAGTTGAAGGTAAGAAGCTGGAATCTGGCATCCCTGAGAAGCCTGCCTTTTACGTTTTCGAGCATTGTCGTGGCTGGATTAGCCGCATACCCGTGCTGGTTCGCGACAGCAAAAACCCGGACGACGTAGATACCCAGCAGGAAGACCACGACTGGGATGCAACCCGTTACCGCGTGCTGCACTCTCCTCGCCGTTCAGGGGCGATATTCTTCACATAAGGACAACTCAGTGAGTAACGATACAGAAATGCAAGTCCTCGCTGGGCTGATTGTGAATAGCCTCAACGAGGTATCGCGATCTCGACAGCTTTATGCGGCCGACTTCAATAAATCAGGCAACACCAAGCGACATCATCTGTGGTGTGAATTTGGCTATCCTGAGCGCCTCGACTTTGACCACTTCTACAACATGTATGAGCGTAATGGAGCCGCGTTCGGCGCTGTTCATAAGCTACTGGATGCATGTTGGTCTGATAATCCTGTAATCGTGGATGGTGACGAGACGAAGAAGTCCAAAAAATCGACGCCATGGGAAAAGAAAGTCACCAAGCTCATGAAGAAATACTGGGCGAAGGTGAAGGACGCGGATAGACGTAACCTTGTCGGTCACTACTCAGCTCTCATTCTTCAGTTTGCCGATAGCCGTAATTGGGATGAGCCAGTTAATCGTGAAGTGATGCGTAACTCACGCGAACGCGGCTTAGTGAAGATGATTCCTGCATGGGAGTCGCAGGTTAAGCCGGGTGAATTAGAGCAGGATCAGAAGTCCCCTGATTACGCCATGCCGAAGTTTTATTATTTCCAGGAACAACCCGTGGGGGACAACGGCAGTATTGTTGGTCCCATGCGCTCCATCAAAATTCATCCTGAGCGCATCATCATTTTCTGCGAGGGCTCAGAAGATGAATCCTCACTGGCTGGAATCCCTTTCTTGCGTGCAGGCTATAACGACCTGCTGGATATGGCTAAAACCTCCGGCGGCAGCGCTGAGGGGTTCCTGAAAAACGCCAGCAGGCAGCTCGGCATTAACATGTCGAAAGACACCAAGATTGACAAAATCATGGAGGATGCCAAGAAAGCTGGTTATTCAGGGCTGGCTGAGGCTTTAAACGCTGCTATCCAGAAACTTAACTCTGGTACAGATTCGGCCCTGGTGACGCAGGACGGAGAGGCTAAAGTGCTTTCCGTTGCCGCTGCCGATCCGAGTCCAACGTGGACAGTGTCAGCTAACCAGTTTTCATCTTCAGTTCAGATGCCATTCACCATCTTGTTTGGTCAGCAGACGGGAAGGCTTGCTTCAGATCAGGACAAAAACGACTTTGCCAAGCGCTGTAATGGTCGCCGCAACGGGTTCCAGACTGACCGGGCAAGTGCAGTTATAGAACGGCTTTGGACTGTGGAGGTTATCGAGCCACCTAAATCTGGCGAAATCACGTTAACCTGGTCCGATCTACTCGCTCCAAGTGAGAAAGAGAAGATTGCCAACATGAAGGAAATGGCTGCGGTGGCGAAGGATACCCAGCAAGCCTACGGCACACCGGCTGTTGATGAGAACGAGGTCAGGGAAGCGGGAGAACTTGAGCCGCGTGAAGATGTTAAGCCGCCTGACCCCAAAAAAAAGGTAACGACCGATGATCCTCTTTCCGATGACACCGGAGCAAAAGACGAAAGTCGGGACACCGGTAGTTCCGCGCAGCAAGGTTGACCCGACCCGATCGGCAAGGCAGGTAACCGCGATGTTCCGGGATATCGAGGAACGATATCTCGGCATCAAGCGCGCGCTGAAGGCTCTGTTTGACCAGCGCCTGACTGGGCGAGAGCGAGAGGTAAACAGCCATAACTGGCGCTTCCTGTGCCACGACCACGGCGCTGACATGCGGCTCTACCAGGTCAACGCCGGCAAGTTCATCTACGACATGTCAGCGCAGGAACTGGCAGACCTACTTGAGGCGGTGCAGGGCATTCTCGACGATTACCTGCTGGATGGCGGAGAGCAAAATCTATGGGCGATGGATTATGTCGTCGCAGAAGCGCAGCGTGGCACGCTGGAGGCGTTCAATAACCTCTCGCAGCAGTCACAGGTGTACGCCAGTCAGACGACGCTACAGCAGCTTTTAAGCAGTCCCGGTTATCTGAACCAGATATCTGCGGCCAGGCTGACAACGTTCAGTGACTGGAAGGTCATCAGCGACACTGCCCGCGGAGACCTGACCAACATCATCACCGATGCAGTAGCGCGCGGCGTGAATCCTCGCGAGACAGCCAGCGTAATCAGTAAGCGCCTCGATGTGTCGATGTCGAAGGCCAAAACCATCGCTCAGACTGAGCAGGTCGGCGCGCTGCGGCAGGCGCAGTGGAATGAGACTGACTGGGCCGCTGACCGGCTAGGGCTTAATACCGGCCTTCTGTGGCTGTCGGCGCTCAAGCCAACTACGCGCACCTGGCACGCCAGCCGTCACGGCAAGGTCTACACCACCGAAGAGGTGCGGGATTTCTACGCTGAAAACGGCAACCGGTACAACTGCTATTGCAGCCAGATACCTGTGCTGCTCAACGACGACGGCAGCATATTCAACGAGGGGCTTGCGGATAAGCTGAAAAAAGAGCGCAAACAATGGACTACTAAGGAGGCTGCGTGAGCAACCCTATTCCGAGAGAAGCGCCGAGAGATATCAACCATGGCCGCCTGTTCACTGAATCGCAAATCAGAGCCGCTTTCGTGAAGTGGTGCGATGAATATAAGCACAACCCTGATGCTTATCAGGGTGGCGACTCCACCGACGGAGAAGCTTGTGCTGATTACCTGATTCAGGTGATGACCGAAAACTCCCACTAACGAGGACCCAGCATGAAACGCAACCGCGTTAACGTGCTGACCGTCGTCAACTCCGCTTCAAACATCACCACTGAAACCATCGACGGCAAGCCACATATCGTGGTTCGCGGCATCACGCCTGTCGTGGACGATATCGTGATGAACCGGAAGTTGTACCCGGCAGCAGAAATCGAAAAGGCCTACAACACGCTTGAACGTAACCCGATGCCGCTGGGCCACCCAAAAGTGGACGGCAAGCATGTATCGGCGCGCGATGTCAGGGCGGTGAACGAATACCACGTCGGCGCCTGGCTACAGAACGTCAGCCACAAAGACGGGAAGGTTACGGGCGACATGTACGTTAACCGCCAGTACGCCGAGTCGAGCGACAAGGGCAAGCGCCTGATCAACCGCCTGGATGAGATGCTGGCCGGCACCAACTCTGACCCGATCCACATCTCCACAGGCCTGCTCTATTCAGGTATCGCCGCCAACGGCGAATCGAAGGGCAAGAAGTACAACGAGATCGCCACAAACATGATGTTTGACCATGTTGCTGTGCTGCTCGATGAGCCTGGCGCCGGTACGCCGGAGGAGGGCGTGGGCATCTTCGTTAACTCAGAAGGTGATGAGCAGCAGATCGAAGTTGCCCGCCTGGCTGACGGAATCGACTGCACCCGCGATGGCCTGATCAACAAAACCAAATTCTTCTTTACCAATGCCTCCAACTTTTCCTTCGACGACATCCAGCGAGCAATCAGTGAAAAGCTGCGAGAGGGTCGATCTGATGACAACTGGCTTTGGCCAGAGTCGGTATGGCCTGACACCTTCGTATACCGGGATGATTCCCGTTATTTCAAACAGAAGTACATCATCGACGATGACGGCAAGGCCCAATTCGTCGGCGAACCTGTAGAAGTCGTGCGCAAACAACCTGAGTACGAGATTAAAACCAACGGAGAGAACGATCCGATGAAAGAACTGATTATCAATGCGCTGCAAGCCGCTGGTAAGCCGACCGAAGGCAAGTCCGACGCCGAGCTGATGGACGCATACAACCAGATGAAGGCCGACGAAGCCGCCGCCAAGAAAAATGGCGACGAAGAAATCGATCCGGAAACCGGCAAGCCCAAGAAAAAAGAGCAGGCCACCAATAACGAAGAGATGCCAGCCTGGGCCAAGGTGCTTACCGAGCAGGTAACAGCCCTGAACAGCCAGATCAACGCCAGCGCTGAAACAGAGAAGGGCAATATGCGCTCCGCGGTTAAAGCCAAGTTTGGCATGACCGATCTTGCGGTGAACGCGCTGGACGGCGAGCCGCTGAAAGAGCTGTTTGCTCAGTGCCAGACCTCAACCGGCCTGAATGGTGCATTCCGTCAGGCTACCAACAACCAGTCAGTCAGCGAAATGCCGGAGTAAAAAATGGCTAAAGACGGAAAGCATATCATCCACGCCGGCGGCGTGTTCCCTAATCCGCTGCTTAACCGTGAAGGCGCGGCCGCGGCATCTACTCCGCCGGGTACCATTGGCTTCTTCAGTGCAGCGGACAAGTTCACTGCCTCTGTAGATGGCAATGAGGCTGCAATTCTGTATGTGGCCAACAAAGACTATCTGCGCTGCCTGTCAGTGGACGACGCTATCCCTGCTGGCGAGCTTGTCGTAGGTATTCAGCCTCTGCCGGGCATGTTCCTCAACGTTCGTGCCGCAGCCGGCACCTACACCAAGGGACAGGCGCTCTCTATTGCAAATGGTCGAGTCAAGGTGGCTGCTGGCGATGAGTCAGTGCGCTGCTACGTCGAGGAAGACAAATCATACACAGCGGCGGCAGGCGATCTGCTTCGTGTCGTAATCAAATAAGGAGCGGATATGTTTGTATTCTCCAAGTCTATCGGTGAAAAGACCGGTAACCTCGCGGTAAATCAGGCGCAATGGCGTGCACTCGAAATTGAGCGAAACGCCAGTGCTCAGGCAGCAGCAGATTTTCTGGCGCGGACTCAGTTCCGTGGCGATGCAGAAAATGCTCCTTATCTCGATGCGGTGAATGCAGTTGACGATATTCGTCGCCTGTATCGCGCTTTCGACACGACTGTTCTTCAGCAGTTCGAGCCGAATACCGAGTTCACTCTGCTGAACGATCTGATGCCGCTTTCTCGCTCCGTTCGAATCGAACAGTCTCGTTACGACTACGCTCGTACCGGTGGCCGCGGCTGGGCTCACACTTCCATGTCCGGACAGGTCGGCGCGGCACTCGATGCTCGTAGCTATTCCTTCGATGGCACCATGGTGCCTATCCACGACTCGGGCTTTAAGTTCGAATGGCGTGATCCAATCTTCAACAGCCCGCAGGCATTGCAGTCGCAGGCTGATGCGCAGCGTGGTTCGGTTGAAGACGTTCAGCGTCGTTACGTTGACTACATCTTCAACGGCTTCCGCGACAAAGCTGGCAACTTCGCAGTGTTTGACGGTCTGACCTGGAAAGGGTTGCGTGACGATGAGCGCGTAGCGCAGATCGACCTTGGCGCTTCAGGCCTGAACATCGATTTTACCTCTGGCACAGCAACGTCTCAGGACATCCGCGCTGGCGCAATCGCACTGCGTGATCAGATGCGCCGCGTGAACAACCAGTATGCAGAGCAGACCTGGTACGTATCCGGTGAAATCATCTCCAACCTGGAACGCTATTTCTCCGACAACTTCCAGTCCGGAACGATCATGGATGAAATCCTGAAACTGACCGGTGTAGCGGCGATTAAAGAAGACAGCCAACTCACAGGTAACGAAATCGTCATCGTTCCACTGAGTGCAGGCGTCATCGCTCCAATCGTCGGCCAAGCTATCGGTACCGTCGCATCTCCGCGTCCGGAGTACAACAGCGACTACATCTGGCGCACCTGGGGTGCAATGGGGTTGATGGTCAAGCAGGACATCAACAACAAATACTCCGTAATTCACGCATCAAGCTAAGGATAAATCATGGCACTGGTAGAAATCGTGGCAAGTAACCTGCACGCCGGTGCCAACCTCCGCAAACTGGAGGTTGGTTCCGTGGTAGAGGTAGACGATGAAACGGCAAAGCGCTGGATCAGCACTGGCAAGGCGAAGGACACTGACAAGAAGAAAGGCGAAAAGTTGGTGTTTGAAGTGGCAACGCCGTCAGCACCCACAGGTGATTTGTCTGACCTGCAAAAGAAACTCTCCGACGCACTGGAGCAGAACCAAAAGCTAATCGCCGATGGTGAAGCTAAAGACAAGGCTCATGCCGACGCGCTGGCAGCAGAAACAAAACGCGCTGACGAAGCCGAAGCAGCACTGGCGGAAGCAATCAAGAAGGCGAAATAACCATGGCTGACCCAATCACAGCGGCAGACGTGCAGGCGTTCCTCGGTGAATTGGGTTACTCCATCCCGGGCGCGCTGCTGGAGCCGATTCTCTGCGTGGTCAACAAGATCATCCCGTGCCTCGATGGAGCGGGGTATGACGAGTGCACCGCGAAGTTGATCCTGATGTACGCAGCAGCGCTGATGGCTACGTCTTCCGGTGCGCGCCGCATCAAATCGCAGGGTGCACCGTCTGGTGCGTCCCGCTCGTTTGAATATGGCGACGACAGCATTACCTGGCTGCGCGACTCGCTTGCCCGGCTTGATACCAGCGGCTGCACCGGCGAGTTGCCTATCAGCGCCGGTAACAGCGTCGGCCTGTTCATGGTGGTCGGAGGCTGCTGATGACGTACAAATCAGTCAAGCACGGGCTGCCGCGTTCTTTCACCCGCGTATGGGTGATGACCGACACCGGGCGGGAGACTACCGGCTACGTGAAATCGGACGGCGAGTGGCATATCAACTGTGAGCGCATCCGGGCGACCGGCGCGAAGGTGCTGCGCTGGAAGGAGGGCTGATGTCGTCTACTGCTTCATGGTCATACAACAAGCCATGCACGATATGGCGCAAGGGAGCGGGCGGTAATGACGAGTGGGGCGATCCTGTCGACCCATACGAACCGCCTGAAACCATCATGTGCGACTACATCGGCGGCCTGTCTGCAAAGCTCGGCTCCATCGGTAAAGAGGTTGTCGTAAAAAACACCTTCTTTACTGCGTATGCGTTAGCTGATGAGGGCGATTACATCCTGATTGGCGTCAGCACAGAAACAGACCCGGTCGTGGCAGGTGCCGATGAGGTTCGCCATGTAACGCGCTGGAACGATACTCTCGACGGCCTGGAAGATGACTGGGCGATAATTACGGGAGTGTAGCCATGGGCATCAAAGTGCGCGGCTCGGCACGTGTTGAGAGAAATATAAACCGCATCATCAACGACATTCAGGGCCGGAAAATCATTCGAGCGCTCCAGTCTGCGATGATTCTTGGGGCGGCTAGATCGGCACTTTACACGCCGATCGATACCTCAGCACTTTTAAATAGCCAGTTTCGCGAAATCGTAACTGACGGAGCTGTAATAACAGGCAGGGTTGGTTACTCGACCAACTATGCCGTTTATGTTCATGACCCAGCCAACCCGCAGAGGTTCCGTCGCTCAACTGCTAAAAAGGAATTCCTCACTCTTGGGTTTGAAGAGGAGCGATCTGCCATCGATGATGTTGTGCGTAAGGAGCTTTCGCTATGACGCCTATGATGCACGAGCGGGTGCGTAACATGTTCGTCGACGCCGGGCTAACGACCGGCTTCACGGTCCAGCAGTTGATGTACGACGACCCGAAGGACTTGGCTAAAGCCATAATCGTCTTCAGACCAAACGGTGGGTCAAATATCCGTACTGACCTCGGATCTGAGTATCACGTCCTGGTTGATGTCGTAGGCGCGAAGGACAAGCGCAAAGACGCGCTCAACGCCGTGCAGCGCATCGTCGATTACGTACAGGCCAACCCCATGGCTGACGAGTGCGTCGGCTACATCCAGAACATGGGCGCAATCCCCGCGCCGGTGCTCACAGAAGAAGGGCGAATAGTCTTCCGACTCCAGTTCGCCTGCACTTACGGCGAATAGCCATCCCAACCCAATAACCCGCTCTGGCGGGTTTTCTTTTTTATACGTCAAAGAGGAGTTTCACATGGCTAATTGCCAGAACTCGAACGAGCGCCTGTTCGGCGGTGCGGTCGTGCTGGAAGTCGCCGATGGCTGCCCGGATGTTAAACCACTCGAATCTGAGTGGAAGGCGCTGGCTGCTGGTACGTCGAAAGGCTTCGACTTCAACCCGAACTCGGTAACCTCTGATGCGGATGACGGCGGCGGCTATGTCGAGACCATCATCACCAACAGTGACTTCACCCTGAGCTTTGAAGGTGAGGTGCGCAAGAAGGACAAGCTGGATCAGTACGGTGTAGGCAAGTTCATCAAGTATTTTGCTGACGAGCTGAAGGCCAAGCGCCAGCCTGGGATGTGGGTGCGCATGGACTACGGCCCGGTCGAATTCATCGGCTACATGAACATCACGGCGCTGAGCTCTGACGGCGGTACCAACGACATCGTCACGTTCTCTACCGAGTTCAAAGTCGGTGACGCGAGCACCATCGAAGTGAACGAAATCACTGCGGTTGCTGTGACTGGCGTGACGGTAACCCCGACAACCAGCACCGGCACGGCAGGTGGTACCAGCACCTTCACGGTGAATATCGCACCAACCGGCGCAACCAACAAAGACTTCACTGTAGCGACTACCGATGCGACCAAAGCAACGGCCACCGCCTCCGGCAACACCGTTACTGTGACGCGTGTCGCCACAGGCAGCGCGCAGATCATCATCAACACCGAAGACGGAAACTTTGTGGCCGTGCATACGGTTACCGTTACCTAACGGACATTCCAAAGGGCGGCGTGCTGCCCTTGATAATGACCGTTTACTGGAAGGCCTATGACCGCTTTAACCGATATTGGCGAACTCTCCATCAGCGACAGCCGCGAAGGCGGGAAAGATTACCTGCTACGGCCTTCATTCGAGGCTATGACGAGGATCGGCACTCCGGAAGCGATTGTGCAGGCGTACGCCACCATACACGGCAATGATGTCGCTCAGCTAATTGAGGTTTGCGCTGGCACGCTGGGAGGATTTCCTGAATGGCTATCTCCATCATTCAACCGCGCTACTGAGAAGCTTTTATCAACGTGCATGTTGGTGCTTCAGGCGTGCTGCGAGGAAGACCTGACGCCTATGATCGGCGAATGGAAGGGATGGCGGCATTGCGTCGTATACCGACCGGGACAGATGCCGAAGAACGACATCATCGTGCTGGCGCAGCACCTTATGCAGCATGGTGTCGTCGGCAAAGCTAAGGTCCGCCAGCTGCAGCGCCACGAAACAGGTGCGAGAACAAACGAATTTAAAGCCTTCGACTACATCAGCGCGGCGCGTACTCATTTTGGCATGATCCGCGAAGAAGCCTCTCAATTAACGATGACCGAATTTCAGATGCTTCTGTCGGCAAAATACCCAGAGCAGAAAGGCTTCACTCGCGATGAGTACGATGCGATCGCCGATGATTACATGGCGAAGAAAGCGAAGCGATTAGCCCTGGCGGAACGGGCCAAGTAAAAAAGAACACACCAAAACAACCCCTCTACGGCGGGGTTTTTTATTGCCCGGAGATTAGATTATGGCTGGTACTGTCAGCGCTGGAACGATTGTTTATGAAGTTGACATGGACACCGCCGGGATCCTTCAGGGACGCCGGGATATCGATGCCGCGTTAAATGGTCTTAACGGTAGCATGGGTCGTCTTGAGGCGGGGTTAAACCGCACTGAACGATCCCTGTCTTCGATTGAAGGCACTATGTCCAGCTTAACTGGCGTCGCGAAAGCGCTCATTGCCGCTCTTTCTGTCCAGCAGGTCGGCGCATACGCCCAGGCATGGCAGGACCTGAGTAATAAACTGGCAAACGCCGTCAGGGATTCCGTACCGCCTTTTGAGACCATGGCTGATGTCACAGAGCGTGTTTTTGACATCTCTCAAAAGACTCGTTCAGGTCTCGATGCCACGGCCACTCTCTATGCACGTCTCGAGCGATCAACACGGAGTTATGGTGTCAGTGTTGAGGACATTACCAGGTTGACAACCATTATTAACCAGGGCTTCGTGGTCTCAGGGTCAACAGCCGAGGAGGCAAGCAACGCAATCATTCAGCTTGCTCAGGGGCTGGCGTCCGGAGCTTTAAGAGGTGATGAATTTAACTCTGTGAACGAGCAGGGCAACCGGCTCATGATTGCTCTTGCTGACTCGATGAATGTCAGCATTGGGGCGCTCAGAAACATGGCTGCAGAGGGCAAGTTAACCACTGATGTGATCGTGAATGGGTTGCTTTCTCAGGGCGATAAAATTGGACAGGAGTTCGCTAAAACTACTGCCACGATCAGCCAGTCTCTTGAAATTGCCAACAACAACATCACGAAGTTCTTTGGCGAGAATGCCACTGTAAAAACTGGCGTCAAAATATTCAGTGATTCAGTCATTTCTCTCAGTGAAAACCTGGACGTTCTCAGCACTACGCTCACGATTGTTGCCGGCGTAATGGGTGCGCGGTATGTCGGTGCGCTGACCATGGCTACCTCATCGAAAATCGCTGATATCGCAGCATCCCGTCAGCAGGCTGTTGCAGAGAGTCAGGCGGCACAAGCAGCTTTGGTTGCTGCTAATTCTGCTCAGCGTAAGGCTCTGGCTGATAAAGAGGCTGCTCTTTCGTCTCTCGCGCTGGCCCAGGCTGAATATAACGTGGCAAAAGGTAGCGCTGCAGAGATGCTGGCAATGGATGCTCTTGTGGCCGCAAAAACTCGTGCTACTACCGCATCTCTTGCTCTTGCCGAGGCTGAAACTGCCCAGGCTGCAGCATCTGCCCGCGCAGCGACCGCTGCTCGTGCAGCGTCAATTGGTATCGGAATGGCCCGTGGTGCACTTGCTCTTATAGGTGGTCCAGCTGGTGCGGCTATGCTTGCAGCCGGAGCGATCTTCTATTTCTGGCAGAAAGCTCAACAGGCAAAAGAGGAGGCTATCGCCTTCGCCGATGGTCTGGATAAGCTCAACGCCGCCATGAATGCAATGTCGAACACGCAGCTGCGTGGGGCTATTGCAGATGCCAATAATTCTATTCGAGCTCAGAAAGAGGATGTAGCAGATCTGCAGAGTGAAGTTGACTCGCTGAGAGACAGATATCAGAACTTTACCCCGGCAGCGCAGGAAGTTGCTGAATCTATGGGGCAAGGTGCGGATTTCGCCCGTCAACAGGCGGAGGTGTCTGATGAACTGGCTCGCAAGACGCGAGATCTTGAGGCCGCAAAGGATAAATTATCCCGGACAGAAGAAACCGCGTCTGAGGCGACTCGCACACTCACGAACAACATGCTTACGGCGATGGGCGTTCATGATCAACTCATCGAAAAATCCTGGTCTCTTGAGCAAGTTCAGGGTGCGGTAGCGAAAGCCTTTGGGGAGACGGCTGATGAAATAAACCGAGCCAATCAGGCCGGAAAAAGCTTCGACCCCAAAGCGCTGCAGATATCTCCCGCGACCAAGGAGGGCGATAAAGTTATCGCTACTCTGGAAGAGCAGAATGAATTACTTAAAATTCAGGACGAGAGAGAGCGGGCGATAGCCAAAGCCAGGATGCAGGCTGCCAAGGTCACTGACAATCAGAATCAAATCTCTGCAGCTGGCAGGCTGGCTGCTGAAAATTATGATTTAGAGAAGTCAGAAGAAGCCAGAAAAAAATCTCAACAAGAGAGTGAGCAGCAGGGGAAAAAATCAGCGTCTTCTGCTGAGTCGGTTGCTCAGAAGCTGGCTAACCTGAAAAAACAATCGGAGCTGGCGGCTGGTTCAACAAATGAACTCAGTAGAGAACAGGCTATCCTTGCCGCCCAGCAATCTCTTGGTGCTGCAGCAACTCAAAAAGACATTGAGTTGGCTGGGAAGTATGCTGCAGCAAAATGGGATACGGCCACCGCACTGAAAGCGCAGGCCGCAGCCGAGAAACTCCTGCCAGAAGCGCGCGAAAACGCAAGCTATAAGCAGGATGTTCAGGATCTGAATACCGCTCTGGCTGCTAAGAAAATCAGTCAGGAGCAGTTCAATCAGACATCTGAGAGACTGGAGGCAACTCACCAGGCAAACCTCGCAAAAATCCGCGCGCAGCAGGCGGTGACGCCACAGCAAGAGGCAGTTGCACAGGTTGATCCAGTGCAGCAATTAGCTAATCAGCACGCACAGCAACTGGCCCTTATCCAACAGTTCGAGCAGCAGGGGTTATTAGCTCACCAGAATGCATTAGCCCTTAAAAATGCTGCCGATACGCAGTATGAGCAGCAAAGAACTGCTGCACAATGGGAGCTTCTTAGCCAGCAGAGCCTGGGGTACAGCATGCTGACAAGTGCAGTAGATGCGTTTTCAGGTAATGCATCTAATGCGTTAACCGGGCTGATCACCGGAACGATGTCAGCGCAGGATGCTATGCGTTCGCTCGGGAATACGATGCTGAACAGCGTGGTAAATGCGCTAGTCCAGGTTGGAGTAGAGGCCCTCAAAAACTTCATTATCGGGCAGACGTTGGGCGCAGCTTCTACCGCTGCTTCTGTCGGTATGGCGACCACGACGGCGGCTGCATGGGCTCCTGCCGCAGCGCTAGCCAGCCTGGCATCCTTTGGCGCTAACTCAGCACCTGCGATGGCTGGTATTGCATCTACCGTTGGGCTTGCTCAGGGGCTGGCTTTGGCTGGGGCCAGATACAATGGCGGACCTGTGTCAGCGGGAAGCATGTATCAGGTCGGTGAGCGAGGGAAGCCGGAGATTTACCAGGCCAGTACCGGTAAGCAGTACATGATACCGGGCGACAACGGCAGGGTTATCAGCAACAAGGAAATGACTGCCGGAGGCGGTGGCGGGGTAATTTTGAATATCAACAATTACTCTTCAGCGTCGGTCGATGCACAGGCTACGCAGGGCAGTGACGGCACCTGGACTATCGATGCATTCATCGCTGACATGAATAATGGTGGACCAGCAAGCCAGGCTATTACCAGCAATTTGAACGTTAAGCGCACGCCAAGGGGGCAGGGCTGATGCCAATTATCGACTATCCCGACTGGCTGCCGCTGGCGCAGAAGGCCAGCAAAAACATGACACTCGATACCGGGTTCCAGACCGATCAGCCAGCGGTCGGCCCGGCTATCTTTGAGAACCAGACCGACGACCTGAAAGTGACCTGGTCACTGACGTGGATATTCACCCTGGCTGAAGAGCGAGCTTTCCAGCAGTGGCTACGAAGCCCGAATTATCTCAACCGTGGACTGAACTGGTTCCGGATGAATATCAATCTGGGCGGAAGCGGTCTGCAACTCCAGGAGCTTCACTTCACGCAGATGCCGGTGCAAACCAGTATCGACGGCGGGGTGGTGACCTGGACGGGAACCGTTATTGCCAACCATCTGTACAACGCTGACGACGAGTTTGACGACGTAATTGTTGAGCTGCCTCCGCCGTGGCCTTCAGTGCTTGATATCGTGGTGACTGGCTATCCGGACGGTCGCGATCCGGAATCTTTACCGAGAGTGCCGTGATGCCTACCTTCAGAGCTTATAAGCAGCAGCGCCCGACGCGCGGACTGTACGACACCATCACGTTCTACCATCCATCCTTTGGCTACGTCCGCCTGGTCGATAAGCAGTTCTTCCCGAAGACGCTCGGCGGCCAGACGTACACGCCAGCGCGCTTTGAAATCGAAGAGAGCCAGCAGAGCGGCACGCCGGTAATCGACGCGACGGTGAAATTAGGGCGGCTGTCGTCTGACATCAAAACGCTGATGAAGCAGTGGAAGGGGGCGGCGCGGCTAACAGCTATTACGGCCACGCGGCAGATATTCGACAGCGGCGATGTGTCGGTGCCGATAAAGTCGTGGCGGCTCTACGTTAAGACGGTGGACATCGACGCAGACTCCGCCTCGGTAACCCTGTCTGTCACAAATCCGCTGAACAACAACATTGGAAGGCTCTATGACCCAACGGAATATACCGGCCTGCAATACCTCTGATTTTGTTAGCAAGGTGATCGGCGTGCCCTGGGCTAACCGGGCCTGCTCGCTCGAGAAAGTCGATTGCTGGGGGCTGGTGGTCCTGTATTACCGTCACGTCCTCGGCATTGAGCTGCACCAGACGCCGGACTACGAAGCCGGGGCAGACTTCTTCACCTGCTATCAGGGCGACGTTGTTTTCTGGTGCCAGGCAGATAAGCCGGTCGAGGGCGGGATATTCGTCGGGTACCGCGGCACGCAACCGGCACACGTTGGCCTGGTACTGAACCGGCAGGCGCTGCACTCGCGTGGAGAGAACGGAAGCGTGCGCATGGACTCGTTGCTGGTCATTCAGCGGGCATTCACCAAAGTGGAGTACTTTTCGTATGGCGCTGGTTGAGATATCGAACTTCCCAGGAACGCCTAAGCTGCGTTGCAGGGTGCCAAGCGGCACCCTTTTTTATGACTGGCTGGCGGCCAATGACGCTACTTTCCACCGCGACCTGCTGATCGTCCGCAATGGTGTGAAGCTGGGCGACGATGACGAACTGGCTTTTGAGCTGGGTGAGCTGGACCACATCCAGATATTCGACCAGCCGAAGGGCATTGTCGGCGACATCCTCAGTCCGATCTTCAAAGTGGTTGGTCAGGTGTTTTCTTTCCTGGCGCCGAAGCCAGCTATTGCAAACAACGGCGGTAATACCGTCGACTCACCGAACAATAGTCTGACCGGTCAGACAAACACCGCGCGCGTATATAAGGCCAAGCCGGATATCTATGGCCAGATTCGTTCGTTCCCGGATCTGATTCAAGAATCAGTATTCGAATACGTGCACCAGACGTCCACCGACGGCGGCCTGAAGTACGTTACAGAGTGGATGTGTATCGGGATCGGCAAATACGATTATGAGTCAGTGCGCTACTCAGAATCCAGCCTGGGCTCTCTGGCCGGTGCCGAATTCCAGTTCTTCCAGCCTGGCGAAGTTATCCCGCAGATCGTTGAGGGGTACGGATTCGATGACGTCGACGGTCAGGAAGTTCCCGGTCAGAACGAAGCCAGCGACTTCCCGATCGAAACAGCAACGGCAAACACGGTTGTCTGCGGAACGTATTCCGGCGGCCAGATAGCGATGAAAATCGTTAAGCAGGCTGAGTTCGACTATTTCATGGGGCTGGTTCTGCCGCACGCGGTTACCTTCACCATCAACGTGACGTACAGCACCGCCTCCGGCAACGTTACTACCGATGCTACATTCTCCGGCACGCTGATTTCCGCCGTTGAAACAAACGACGGCGCGGTTGTTAACCCGGTGCGCTGGTACACGTTCACGATGAACCAGCTGGAGGGTCCGCAGGACATCCCGGCGAATGCCACGATCAACACAACGAAATTCATCCTCAACGATAACGAGGCGCTGGTGGTTGGGCCGTTCTTTTCCCCGGTCGAGTCAACGCAGCTGTGGCTGCATACACAGTCCAGCCTCGGTGGTAAGAAGGAGACAAACTGGAAGGTTGTCATCTGGAAAATCGACGACGACTACAACCAGGTGCCGGGAACGCAGCAGACGTTTACGTACCGGCAGACGACGCCGCACCAGTCGACCAGCGAAGTGTTTTACCGAACCGACAAGATCACTCCGACCGGGGGGTTCGGGAAATACGCGGTCAGCTTCCAGCGCACGGACAACTCAGGCGACGCTTCATTGCTGAAGGTCGAAGAAATCCATAGCATCAACATCAGGACAAACGTCGTTCATCCGACCGACACGCTGGTACGTGTAAAAGTCCGGGCGACCGAGAATGCCCTAGGAAGCCGCGAGCGCAAATATAACGCGCTGGTGACGCGCCATACCATTACATACGACCTGGACACGCAGGCGGTGGATTACACGCTGCGGCCGTCGCGCTCGTTCGCTGATGCGGTGGCGCATACCTGGCTGATTATGGGCGAGCAGCCGGTCAGCAGCATCGACCTGTACGGTCTATACTCTATTGCTGAAAGCCTGCCTGACGAGCGCCTGGGATACTTCGACTACACGTTTGACGACGAGAACGACTCACTGGGCGACCGCGTGCAGGCGATCTGCAATGCTGCGTCGGTTGTGGCGTACTGGGATGACGGAGTACTGACGTTTACCCGCGATCAGAAGGTTGACTACCCGGCGGCCGTATTCAACCGGGCGAACATGAAGACTGACGAGTACAAAATGACGTACGAAGCCACTCTTCCCGGCGGTTATGACGGCGTCCAAGTGTCCTATGTTCACCCCACAACGAACAACAAGACGTACATCAACTACCGCGTGCTGAATGGCGCCATCGTCGAGCAGGAAGCGGAAAACCCGAACAAGCTGGAGATAGTCGGCTTCCGTAACGAGTATCAGTCCCGGGAGCGCGCATTACGCGAAACCAAACGCCTGATCTACTCGCGCGTGAAGATGAACGCCAAAGTGTTTGAGGACGGAATTATCCAGGTTGGCAGCGTCATTCAGATGCCTGATATCTACGACAGCAACCAGCAGCAGGGTTACATCACCGGCCGCGCCGGGAATAACTTTGATACCAGCGAGCCGATCGCGTTTACCGGTTCAATGTACGTTCTGGTGACCGACAGTCTGGGTAACCCGACGCTGCGCTATCCGGCGACGGCCCGTAGCGACACGAAGTACGGATTCACCGCGGCTATCCCTAACATTCACCTCAACATATGGAACGGTGACACTGTGCAGCTCCCGTCGCGCTATCTCATTGCGACGGTGGAGGAACTGGACAGTCAGCTATGGACGGTCAACAGCATCAAACCGAACACAGATAACACGGTATCTCTGACCGTCGCAGAATACAGCGACGCTATCTATCAATAAGAACCGTCCCCGACCAACCAGACCTGGCCACCGCGCCGGGTTTTTTTATGGAATAAATATGGCTACTACACCTACCAACCTGCCTGTACCAAGCGAATCACCGCGCGACCTGAAGTTTAACGCCGGGAAAATTGACGAGTTCGTGTCGTCTCTGGCTCTGCAATACATCGACCGATTTGGACAGGCGCATTACACCATTGAAGGCCTGCGCTGGTTGGCTCAACAGGCCATCGCTCAATATGGCTGGATTCCTGTTGGCACATTCCAGGCTGGCGCAACCCTAACGCTTCCAAACCAGATTTTGAAAGACACAACTGACGGCGAATATTACCGCTGGGATGGCTCATTGCCGAAAACGGTGCCTGCTGGCTCTACTCCGGCATCCTCAGGCGGTGTGGGGGTAGGCGCATGGATCGGTATAGGTGATGCGACCCTTAGGGCCATGCTTGCGTCAAGCTCAGGCTCATCAATGATCGGTCATAATGCCGGAACTGTAAGTCAGTATCTGAACTCAGTAACTGATTATGTAATGATAACTGAAGTTACTAATAACTTAACAGTTAACAGCAGAGATGCCGTGTACGCGCAAGTCAAAAAGGTTTATATCCCAGAAGGTGTGTCAGTGAGATGCAACTTACTACCTACTGACGACGTTAGAAAATTTGTAGGTAAAGGGAAATTACTGACCCGTGACCAGTGGGGTAATGAGCATATATTTGATGTCGCATTATCTACCGATGGAGCGAAGTTTTCCGCCTCTGAATTAATTAATCAGGGCTTAATCAACTACCCAGCAGAATTTAGCATTGGAGCAGTGGGGGATTCAATCACTGATGGGGCATGGGGAAAACAGGGTTATACATCTAACCCTAATACTGGGTCTCCTGACTTCAACCTCAATTCAACAAACTACGACCACAGTGCTGGAACTAATGGTGGGTCGCGTTCATGGTTTGCTCACATGACCTATATTCTTAATCTGATCGTGAGTCGTCGCGGTGACGTGCCGATTTTTAAAGCCTATAACGCTTCTTTAAGCGGGATGAAGTTGTCGGACGGCTGGGCTTATCGTAACTTTGACTATGGTTTCTTCCAGAATTCCGCCTATAAAAATTCCGCTCCAAAGATATGTATCATGTCTATGGGCTGGAACGACTATGATGTCACCAACTTCGATGACTATTTAGATAAAATGGACGCATTTATCAGAAAAGCAACAGGATATGGGTCTGCTGTTGTTCTTGTTACGGTTAACCGTAACGACAGAACCCGCGCCACAATCGAAAGCTCACTAAAGGACCATGTTTTCAAGAATTACAAAAACGTTTCCTATATTGATGCCAGCGATTATCTGGAGAACTACACCAATTGCGCAGCGACTAATATTAGTGACCTGTATATCAAAGCAGATAATTCTTATGATATTACCCACCCGCAACCGATGGGGCACGCGGCAATTGGCAGCGCAGTTGCATATCAGCTAGCTAAAAACCACATACCTCGCATTAAGGCTGGCGAAACACTTATTCCTTACACGAATAAATATTTCGACTGTGTTGGCGCAGCAACTGGTGCTCATTATCAGGCTACTCCAAGAGTGGCGAGTGGCAATGGCTATCTCGCAATGATGAAACAAATTGTTGGCTGGTCCCCTGCTAATGAAAATGTATCAATCACAGGGATTGTTTTTGTTGAGGATAATGACTCATATCTGACAATCCTTGAGCCCTTTACCCACGCGTTCTCTACAACTGGGCGCGCGCACACTGTTACGGTGACATCACCAGCTGGCATTTCGCTTGTTGATGCCGGTGATGAGGCAAAAAGGACGATTGCTAGCGCCTTGAAGCTGTCTTCTAACGGAACATTGCTGGGTGATGCCAAGACTTTGACAACCGGGGTTTGTAAGCTGAGATATGGCCTTAACGTCATAACACTTAGTTACGATGGTGCTCCAGCAAACGTCTATGCGCCTTATATCATGGCAACGCGATTTAGCGAAATGGGAAGTGATTACAGAGATATTCGCCTTAATTTCAGCGCTTCAACTTTCATTCAGCGTGTGTATAGAGCATCTTCGCTGGACAAAACGGCACACCCAAGGATGTCATCGCACCCAGGCGCGTTTCTGCCAAATACATTCGGCGGGGTCGCACGGCTCGCAGCGAGCGCAAAAGTTAAATCGATGGTCGATCTCTCTGGCTTGGTTGTTTTCTATGATGATGTGCTGGGATCGGGCACTATCATTCAGAGGAGAACTGGAACGTTCTTCATTGGAAATATTGTCGCCGGCGCAATCGTAGAGTCATCGATGGTAAACACATCGGTGGCGGCAACAGGAGAGCTTAACGTGGGCATGTATTATGGTGCTGACGGGAAGCCATCAATTGTGGTGGCCGATGGTGCAACTGGTTCTTACAGCACATCTGCATTCCCCGCAACTGGCGGTACAATCGGAGTTTATACGCCCAGCGCCACAGCACTTGTGGTTAGTTATCAGGCAACGTTCTTAGATATTTAATCACTTCCCTGGAGTGCGTTGCTTGTAACGGACGTACTCTGATTGTGCACAAATAACGATCATCAATACATCCATCGTAGTAGCTACAGAAAAGGCAGGATTTCTTATCAATTGAATAACGCATATTATTGCGGCAAATCTAATTAGGAATTGCACTTGAATCACCAGTAAAAAGTAAACTGTGAGTTCTGGGATGTGACGGGGGTTAAACAGCCTAGCCTGCCGTTTGCTACTGTCGAGTCAACATCCGCTACTATGTCAGTGCCATTCAAAGTTGGCCAGCATTTTGTTATAGCCACTGGCTTTTCTGCTGGAGGTACATATACTCTCACTAACGCAAGAGCGATTGGTGTATCTGGAGCTAAGCAGAATTTCAACATTGGATCTGCTGGCAATATAATACTAACCTACACAGTGTCAGGGCAGGACGTCACGCAAATAGTAATGACTTCTCCTGCCAGCAATGACATAAGAACCCTATCAATCACTTAAATGCACAGCATTTGTACGAATTAAATAAATATCGGGGTGGCAAGCCCCGATATTTATAAATTGAATTGTTAGATTATTTTCTTAACAATTAGCTGAGTTATTGTGTGAGCCTTTACAAGGTCTAGAATAGTGCTTGATGATTTAGGATTGACAGGAACTTTATTTAACCTGCTATCCAAATATTCAATCAACAAAGTGGCCGATTTGAAATCAGGAGATCTGCGTTTTATTGAAGGTTCGCTCAGCATTGTGAAAATTAATTTTCTATTGCTAAATGGGGACACCTCATCCATTGCGATATCTTGCTCTAAGGGGAACATAGACCCCCAAATTGCCATTCTTTGCTCCCAGTAGAAAAGATCGGTAATTGATATGTTGTTATCTTGAGAATATCTTTTAGCTCCAGTTAAGGTTAGCCAGTCATTAATCTTTCTTTCCAGGATTGGCCATTTTTTAGTTCCAGAAAGTATGGAGAGCGATTTAGCGCTAAATCCAAATATTGATGTGCCATAATACGACCTGAATATCTCTGCACCATTACCATTAATGTTCACCTTTTCAAAGTGAGAGTTTTTATAGTGGTAGTATATATTATCAATCTTAGGCAAATCCCTCCCACCAAGAACTGTTTTTTTGATTTCATTTTTGAACTCATTTGGTGCGGACGGAGGGGTTATAGCATTGAAATTTACACCCACTATCTTGGATAACTCTTTGGGAATGGACACATCTTCGTGGTTTGAGTTTTCCTCTCCAAATACATAATAATCGATGCTATCTTTAACAGATTCAGATGCCGCAAGAAGAATCCTGCTGTCAATGCCAGCCGTTATAGGCTGCATCAATTTATACCTTTCAGAGAGTGCTGAAATTGTATTCCTTATCATTGATGACGAGATGGCAATTGCATCACCACCAATCCTTGGGGACGGCATGCGATGCAACGAAAAATCACGTATAGACAGGTAGTGGTTTGGTATTAAATATCTGAACCTTTCATCTATAGAAGTTACTCCAAACCATGGGCTTTCTTTTCTTCTGTAGGCTTCATCACGCATCATCTCTTTTATATTTTCATTAATAACTGTGTTAAATCCAAATATGTGAGCAGCGTAATTTTCAGATGAAGTAATTAATTTTGCGCCATTATGCATCATAAATAGCGCTCTTTTGAATCCGCAAGCATCAGTCAGCATATATACATCTGAATTTATGATGAAAGCAATTACGTACCTTCCCGCCATCCCATCGGTAAATTCGAAAACACTTTCAAGGCTATCGCATGATGATACAGCGTCTACTATATCTCTAGGCGACATGCCAGGGTCGCAACTATTGACGATTTTGCCTATGATTAGACAATTGTCATTAGCGCAAACCTCTGATCCCTCCCCTAGGTGTACGCTCATTCCGTGCCATTCCATGTCGGGGGTGATGATTCCTCTTAGCGAGGCGTCTGATATAGCATATTGATTTCTGAACATTATTAACTCCATCCTGGCTCAATTTCAGAACATTTAAGCATGTTGATAACACCTATTGATGTGTACTTGTCGAATAACTTTAACATTATAAAAATCAGTGAATTCGGAAAGGTCTGAAGTTTAGCACCACTGTGAAACTTGATCGACCCTCATATTTGACGATACTGTATATACATACAGTTATTTTGTGAGGTGATTATGCCACGCACAGCAGACATTCATGCCGCGTTTGTTGCGGCCATAGAGTTAAACCCCAAGGGGTATCGTTACCTGAGCACAGACGCATTCGTAGAGAAATTGCGGGAATTCAACTGGCACTACACGCGCGAAGAAGCGAATGCCTGGATAGAGCGATACCAAAAAGACTTCGCTGACAAGACGACAGACGGTAGCGACAACAGGTACTGGATCCTGCGTAACATGGGGAGGGTGCACTGATGGGATTCCCTTCACCGGCGGCTGATTTCGTAGCACCGCGTTTATCTCCGGAAATTATCTGCGGGATCGGCATGGACAGCCGCATCCTCGAAACCTCGTCTGGCTTTGCGGTTATCGAGCCGTGCACCAGACTGGTTCAGAATCAGGTTCTGCTAATCCTCAACGGCGGACGGACTCAGTTTGCCAGGGTCATGGGCAGGGCGCTGATTTGTGATGATGGTGAAGCGATAGAGGGGGAGGCTGCGGAAGAGGTTGAGGTGATGGGGCGGGTGACGTTCTTCATCAACAGCGTGATGCAGGATGACAGGGTGGTGTGATGGGGCATGAGTGGGGCATAAAGTGACCGCGAAACGACGTTAGTTCATTGCACATGACAAATCGTATCGCGGCAACATAGCAGAAGTTACCGCACATCAATCCAACATCAAGCCACTTCGTTAAAAGACTTAATAGTCTCCAGATGAAGATCGCCTGAAGTACCGGATTTCCGAGGAAAGGGATCAGGGTAATGACGTCGTGGCTGCTTAACGAGCTGCCGATCCCCAGCATGATCCCGCAAAAAGAGAGAAGCGCCACGGGCAGCATAAAGGTTTTACCCAGTTGCTGGAAAAACTCCCACAGCGATATTTTTTGTGCTGCTTTCGTCGTCATAAAACGACTCCTTAAATGGTAGAAAGAGATTTAACGACCTCGATGGGGCGAGAAGATAAAACGTTTTATCAAACTTTAGTGCGCGCTAAATCACATTCTCAGGCTTTTACTGGTAGTATAAAGATAACGTATTGATAAAACGTTTTAGCGATCTCATTATCAAGGAGTCACGCCACCACATGGCTGTAGCGAAAAAGATCACCATCAACGATGTCGCGCTCGCGGCGGGGGTTTCCGTCAGCACCGTTTCGCTGGTATTGAGCGGGAAGGGGCGCATCTCTCCTGCAACGGGTCAGCGCGTCAACGAGGCCGTTGAGCAGCTGGGCTTTGTGCGTAATCGCCAGGCGTCGGCGCTGCGCGGTGGGCAAAGCGGGGTGATAGGGCTGATCGTTCGCGACCTCGCGTCGTCGTTTTATGCGGAACTGACCGCCGGGCTTACCGAGGCGCTTGAGGCTCAGGGGCGAATGGTTTTCCTGCTCCACGGTGGGCGCGAACCGGAGCAGCTGCTCTCCAGGCTGGATATGCTGCTGACGCAAGGGGTGGATGGGGTGATCGTGGCCGGCGCGTCCGGCGTGGGCAGTGAATTGTGTGAGCGCGCGGCGCAGAAAGGCGTACCGCTGGTGTTTGCGTCGCGCGCCAGCTATCTCGACGAAGCCGATACCCTTCGGCCAGATAACATGCAGGCCGCGCAAATGCTGACCGAGCATCTTATTCATCGCGGCCATCAGCGCATCGCCTGGCTCGGCGGTAAAAGCTCGTCCCTGACGCGTGCCGAGCGGGTGGGCGGTTACTGCTCCACGCTCATCAAATACGGCCTGCCGTTTCACAGCGAATGGGTGGTGGAGTGTGAATCCAGCCAGAAAAAAGCCGCGGAAGCCATCGGCACGCTGCTTCGCAACAGCCCGACGATCAGCGCGGTGATTTGCTATAACGACGTCATTGCGATGGGGGCGTGGTTCGGTTTGATCCGCGCCGGACGCCAGAGCGGTGAGGGCGGGGTAGAAACGTTCTTCGGCCATCAGGTGGCGCTGGGGGCATTTGCGGATGTCGGTGAAAATGCGTTAGACGATCTCCCCATCGTCTGGGCGACGACGCCGGCTCGTGAGATGGGGTACACCCTGGCAGACAGGATCATGCAGCGCATTGAAAATACGGACGTGCAGGCCGGGCATCAGATTGTGGCTGCGCGGTTAGTGACGGTGAAGTAAACGCTTTGCTTGCACGGGCCTACAACGACTCAGGATCGGAGGCCGGGTAAGCGTCAGCGCCACCCGGTAATAAAAAACCCCTCATGCGAGGGGTTTTTCGTTTACTGCTGCGGTACTGCCGGCGGCGCTGCCGGTTCAGCCGGTGCCGGCATGCCCAGCGTCGGCATACCAAACATACCGACAAACTCTTCCAGCGGCATTTTGTCGCCGTTGAGCGTCACCTGGCCATTCGCATATTGCAGGCTGGTGGAAATGGTGTTGTCTTCCACCTTCGTGATGCGGAACATCTGGCCCATCGCCGCCAGGCCTTTCACCTGTTGGTTTGCCAGTTTCCCTGCATCTTCTTCACCATACCCTTCAAGTTTCGCAATCTGCGTCATGAACTCGGTCGCCATATCCATCGGGATGGTCAGCTTGCTGTCGAGCGATTTCACGCTGCGGTCAACTTCTTGCGCCAGGGTCTGCGGTTCGCCGGTCGCAGCGGCCGGATCCTTCAGGAACAGCGACAGGTTGAAGTTGGTTTCGCCTTTGCCGTTTTTCCAGCTCAGTGGCGCAACGGTAATCACCGGCTCGCCCTTCAGCAGGATCGGCAGGTTATTAAACAGCACCGTCATCGCCTGCTGCTGGTACGCCTGCGGGTTCTGTTGCAGGGCGGCATCGGTCAGCAGAGCCTGGCTCTCTTTACTGTATTTCTGACTGAATTCATGCCACGCCTGGCCGTCAATGTTGCCGATTTTCAGAGACAGCTTACCGGTACCCAGATCCTGATTCTGTACTTTCAGGCTTTTCAGGCTGTAATCCAGCTGGGTGTTGATGCTTTTACCGTCTTTGGAGACGTCAGACTTACCGTCCAGATCCATGCCTTCCAGCACCGCCATCTCTTTGCCTTCGATCGCAATGGCGATCTTATCGAGGCTCAGTTTCTGGTCGCCGATACGCTCATCAAAATCGGTCATACGGCTATTGCCGCTGGCTTTAAGGTTGTTGAAGGTAAGCTGAACCTTCTGGTTATATTCATTGACTGAATTCACCAGGCCGCTGGCGGCATCGCCGGTCAGGGAGACATTCTTGCCGTCGCGATCGGCATCAAGCTGGAAATTACCGCCGCTGAAGGCGACTTTGTCGGTGCCTTGTTCGTAATTCAGGGCTTTCAGGTCGATGTCGGAATGCGTATCACCGGCATAGCTGATGCGGGTATTGATCTCAAACGGCGACTCATTTTTCGCCATATCGAAAATCGGCTTCGTCACCTCGTTATTCACCAGTACGGTTCTGGCGGATGCCATGGAGGGGATCAGGTTAAACTTTTTCAACTGCGCCAGCGGGAACGGACCGTGGCTGACCACTTCATCCAGCACCACGCTCTGGCCCGGTTTCAGCCAGGCGTTCTGATTACCCGCAACCGGCTTCACCACCACCTGCATATGGCTGGTAAACACGCCACGCTGGTAGTTCTGGTAGCTCAGCTCCAGACCTGCTTCAGGCGCGCTGCGCTTAATCTCGCTGTTTGCCTGCGTCATCATCTCTGCCAGACGGCTTTCCAGCTGTTTCCCGGTATACCAGGAAGCACCCGTCCAGATCACGCCTAAAGCAACAATCACTCCTACCGCTACGACCGATTTTTTCATTGCGATTATCCCTAAAATGAAACCAGGCGGTTAAAACCGCCTGGTGTTACAACGCCTGTTACTAGCTTAGCAAGAGTTGTTAAAAAATTCAGTAAGTCCCTAAAGCTTATTAAAAACACGCGCCAGGCGACCGGTGCCGCTCACCCGGACAGGCGACTCGTTGGCCGCGACAAAGGCGGATTCACCCGGTTTAAGCACCAGACGCTCGCTATCTTTATGCAACGTCGCTTCGCCTTCTACACAGAACAGGATCGCTGCGCTCTCCTGTGCAATGGCGGTTTCGTCTGCGCTGAGGTCGTGCAGCGAGAAGGCAAAATCGTCAACCGGAATCGGGAAGTCCAGCTCTGCGCCGTTTTTCACCGGCTGCGTAAGCAGCTCCGCAGCAGGTTTCGCCACGAACTTCACGTTGGCAACCAGCTCAGGGATGTCGATGTATTTTGGCGTCAGGCCCGCGCGCAGTACGTTATCGGAGTTAGCCATCACCTCCAGCGCCACGCCGTTCAGGTAGGCGTGCGGGGTTTCAGCGAACAGGAACATTGCTTCGCCCGGGTTGAGCTTCACCACGTTCAGCAGCAGCGGAGAGAAGAGACCGCTGTCGTCCGGATAAAACGCGGAAATTACGCGAATGGTGTCCCATGGCTCACCCTGCTGGCTGTTCAGCGCGGCTTTAAGCACCGCCAGCGCGTGGGATTTTTCCTCGCCCTGCATATTCAGCAGGCTGGCAAACAGCTCGCTCAAGGCTTCTGCGTTCGGGTTTTCCAGGAAATGGGCGATCGCGTTGTGAGCCCCGGCGACCGGTTGCAGCAGGGAGATGATCTCGGAAAACTCGCGGAAGGCATTCATCGCCAGGAAAGGGGTCAGGGCGAAAACCAGTTCCGGCTTGTGGTTAGGATCTTTGTAGTTACGCTCTGCGGCGTCTAACGGAATACCGGCGGCATTTTCTTTGGCAAAGCCCAGCTCAGAGGCTTTTTTGTTCGGGTGAACCTGAATGGAGAGCGGCTGGTCGGCGCACAATACCTTGAACAGAAACGGCAGCTCACCAAAACGATTCGCCACTTTATCGCCGAGCAGTGCGGCTTTGTCGGCGTCGATGACGTCACGCAGGCTGCGAACCTGGCCGCTGGCATCTTCAATTTTTGAGCTGCTCTTCGGATGCGCGCCCATCCACAGCTCTGCCATCGGCAGGTTGTCCGGGTTGGCGATACCGTAGAGATCCGTTAACGCAGTTTTACTTCCCCAGGCGTAGTTTTGCACTGAGTTGATGAGTTTTTGCATTATCAAGCCCTGATTCATATGTGGAATTAACTCCGCGTATTAAAGCAATAAACCGAATGGAAGTAACCTGCGGATGTAAAAAGTCGTACTAGTCTCAGTTTTTGTTAAAAAATTGTGTAGGATAAGCTGACTCGCTTTTAAGCCGGGCAGCGGAACATCTGCCCTGAATAAACAGACCGAAGCAGTAAGTGAGAGAACAATGTCGAATAAACCCTTCCATTATCAGGATCCTTTCCCCCTCAGTCAGGATCAGACCGAGTATTACCTGTTAACCCGCGATTACGTTTCTGTCTCTGAGTTTGAAGGGCAGGAGATCCTCAAAGTTGACCCGCAGGCGCTGACGTTGCTGGCGCAGCAAGCCTTCCATGATGCTTCCTTTATGCTCCGTCCGGCGCATCAGCAGCAGGTTGCTGATATCCTGAGCGACCCGGAAGCCAGTGAGAACGATAAGTACGTTGCTCTGCAATTCCTGCGTAACTCTGATATCGCGGCGAAAGGCATTCTGCCGACCTGCCAGGACACCGGCACGGCGATTATCACCGGTAAAAAAGGCCAGCGCGTCTGGACCGGCGGCGGTGACGAAGCGGCGCTGGCGCGCGGCGTTTACAATACCTACACCGAAGACAACCTGCGCTATTCGCAAAACGCGGCGCTGGATATGTACAAAGAGGTGAACACCGGCACCAACCTGCCTGCGCAGATTGACCTCTACAGCGTCGACGGTGACGAGTACAAATTCCTCTGCATCGCCAAAGGCGGCGGTTCAGCCAACAAAACCTATCTTTACCAGGAAACCAAAGCGCTGCTTACCCCGGGCAAGCTGAAGAATTATCTGGTCGAGAAGATGCGCACCCTCGGCACCGCGGCCTGCCCGCCGTACCATATCGCGTTTGTGATTGGCGGTACGTCTGCCGAAAGCACCCTGAAAACCGTTAAGCTGGCCTCAACCAAATACTACGATGGCCTGCCAACGGAAGGTAACGAACATGGTCAGGCGTTCCGGGACGTGCAGCTTGAGCAGGAACTGCTGGCCGAAGCGCAGAATCTGGGCCTGGGCGCGCAGTTTGGCGGCAAATACTTCGCGCATGACATTCGCGTGATCCGCCTGCCGCGCCACGGTGCTTCCTGTCCGGTGGGCATGGGCGTCTCATGCTCGGCGGATCGCAACATCAAGGCGAAGATCAACCGCGACGGCATCTGGATCGAGAAGCTGGAGAACAACCCGGGCAAATATATTCCTGAAGAACTGCGTAAAGCGGGCGAGGGGGAAGCGGTTCGCGTGGACCTGAATCGTCCGATGAAAGAGATCCTCGCGCAGCTTTCGCAATATCCGGTTTCAACGCGCCTTTCCCTGAACGGGACGATTATCGTGGGCCGCGACATCGCCCATGCGAAGCTGAAAGAGCGCCTGGACAACGGCGAAGGGCTGCCGCAGTACATTAAAGATCACCCGATCTACTACGCAGGCCCGGCAAAAACGCCTGACGGGTATGCTTCCGGCTCGTTAGGCCCAACCACAGCGGGCCGTATGGACTCCTACGTCGACCAGTTGCAGGCCAACGGCGGCAGCATGATCATGCTGGCGAAAGGCAACCGCAGCCAGCAGGTGACGGACGCGTGCCACAAGCACGGCGGCTTCTACCTCGGCAGCATAGGCGGCCCGGCAGCGGTGCTGGCGCAGGGCAGTATCAAGAGCCTGGAGTGCGTGGAGTACCCGGAACTGGGTATGGAAGCGATCTGGAAAATTGAAGTGGAAGACTTCCCGGCGTTCATCCTCGTGGATGACAAAGGTAACGACTTCTTCAAACAGATCCAGTCTTCCCAGTGTTCGGCGTGTGTGAAGTAATTCTGTAAATTGCCGGGTGGCGCTGACGCTTACCCGGCCTGCATTCTCGTAGGTCGGGTAAGGCGCAGCCGCCACCCGACATCAAAAAGAGCGCACAAAGCGCCATAACGTTTCTCAGAAGTCATCAATACTTATCTCTTAAGCATGTGAGCAATCCCATCTTTGTTATCAAGGAGTAAGTAATGACAATGCATCGCCGCGAGAAAGACTCCATGGGCGCCATCGACGTCCCGGCCGACAAGCTATGGGGCGCACAAACTCAGCGTTCCCTGGAGCATTTCCGCATTTCGACAGAGAAAATGCCCGTCTCGCTAATCCAGGCGCTGGCGTTGACCAAACGCGCTGCCGCCAAAGTCAATCAGGATCTGGGCCTGCTGGATGCCGATAAAGCCACCGCCATCATCAATGCCGCCGACGAAGTGCTGGCGGGCAAACATCCCGACGAATTCCCCCTTGCCATCTGGCAGACCGGCTCAGGCACCCAGAGCAACATGAACATGAACGAGGTGCTGGCGAACCGCGCAAGCGAGCTGCTTGGCGGCGTGCGCGGCATGGAGCGCAAGGTCCACCCGAACGATGACGTGAACAAAAGCCAGAGTTCCAACGACGTGTTCCCGACGGCCATGCACGTGGCGGCCGTCATCGCAATCCGCGAGCAGCTTATCCCGCAGCTCAACGTGCTTAAATCTACGCTTAACGAGAAAGCGCAGGCCTTCCGCGACATCGTTAAAATTGGTCGTACGCACCTTCAGGACGCCACGCCGCTGACGCTTGGTCAGGAGATCTCCGGCTGGGTGGCAATGCTGGAGCACAATCTTAAGCATATCGACAACAGCCTGCCGCATCTGGCGGAGCTGGCGCTCGGCGGGACGGCGGTGGGCACTGGCTTAAACACCCATCCCGAGTACGCGGTGCGCGTGGCCGAAGAGCTGGCGAAGATCACCGGGCAGCCGTTTGTTACCGCTCCGAATAAATTCGAAGCGCTGGCGACCTGTGATGCGCTGGTGCATACCCATGGCGCGCTGAAAGGGCTGGCGGCCTCGCTGATGAAAATCGCCAACGACGTGCGCTGGCTGGCCTCCGGCCCGCGCTGCGGCATCGGCGAAATCAGCATTCCGGAAAACGAGCCGGGCAGCTCCATTATGCCGGGTAAAGTGAACCCGACGCAGTGCGAAGCCATGACCATGCTGTGCTGTCAGGTGATGGGTAATGACGTGGCGGTCAACATGGGCGGCGCGTCGGGTAACTTCGAGCTTAACGTCTATCGCCCGATGGTGATCCACAACGTACTGCAATCGATTCGTCTGCTGGCCGATGGCATGGAGAGCTTTAACGAGCACTGCGCGGTGGGCATTGAGCCTAATCGCGAGCGAATCAGCCAGCTGCTGAATGAGTCTCTGATGCTGGTAACGGCGCTGAACACCCATATTGGTTATGACAAAGCGGCCGAAATCGCTAAAAAAGCGCACAAAGAGGGGCTTACCCTGAAAGCCTCTGCGCTGGCGCTGGGCTACCTGACGGACGCCGAGTTTGATGCCTGGGTCCGCCCGGAAGCGATGGTGGGCAGCCTCAGATAATCACTGCGCCACATACAGGTGCAGCCGCGGAATAATCAGCTGTAGCGGCTGCGCCTGGGGTTTATAGCGATGCTGAACGTTTTCAGCATCGTAATTCAGCAGTTCCCCGATATCCGGCACCACCGCACCCTGATCGGCATCGTAGAGCGCAATCAGCGGCGTCGGGCAGGCGTATTGCACCTGCTTTTGTTGTCCGGCGTACCAGACGCGGGCGATAGGCTGTACCTTCACCGGACGCTTTATTTTAAGACGGGTATCAGCTGGTAGGGAGGCAATGCTGTGGTACTCCTGCTCCAGCCGTTCAATCCACTGTTCCCGCGACCACGGGGCGACCGTTCGCGGCGATTTCAGGCTTTTCTCCAGCTGAGCCAGGATCTCATCGCGCGTGAAATTTTTAATGATGTGCTTGTTGGCCCAGCCGAAGCGCAGCGTGGCGGGGTGGCGCAGTACCGTCAGCGTGCGGTAAGCATTCAGGGTGATCAGCCCCGGAAGCTGTCGATGCACCCATTCAAAACGGGCAGCCGGCGCCAGCCCGGACTCAACGGTTACAATCTTCTCAAAGGCGGCTTTCAGCGTATTGATATGCGTAATCTGCGCCTCAATTCCTTCACGCGTTGCGGCATCCGTTTGCAGGCAGATGACGCCGGGCAGGCGAACGGCGGCCTTACTGCTGCGATTTTCAGACTGCTGCTGGATGAAAAGGCGACGAAAGTGCTGCAACGTCATTTCCAGCGCCGCCTTGCCAATATGCTGCGTCACCTCAATGGTGTTCAGCGGGTCGTGCTCGGCGCCTTTCACCACCTCGGGCAGAGAAAAGACGCGGGCGGCCAGCAGGCGGCAGTCCTGAAGTTGCCCCGTGAGGGTCAGTAACGCCTGCTCTATTTCCCGAAATGTGGTGTTAAGCCTTTCGATGAGATCGTAAGTTGCCATGGCAGCCCTTAATTAGTTACAACATACTTTTGATATAGCACAACACGCCGGGTCAGGCCAGCGTGCGGTTTAGGTCAGGCAGGTACGGGAAGGGGAATATTGTGATAGATCGGCCAGCTAAAGACGAACCGGGCCCCACCCAGCTCGCTCGCTTCGCAGCGAACCGAACCGCCCATCGCCTGGGCAATAGAACGGACAATTGCCAGCCCCAGACCACAGCCGCCGGTAGCCCGATCGCGGCTGGGATCGAGGCGCACAAACGGCTCAAAAACTTTTTCACGCTCCGCCGGCTCAATGCCGGGGCCATCGTCTTCCACACACAGAATCGCCTGGCTTCCCTGCAAATCTAAACCTATGCGCAGCGTCGTTTCGCTGTAGCGCATGGCGTTGTTCATCAGATTATCCAGCACGCGTTCCATCAGGCGCATGTCCAGTGCGCCGTACGCGCCGGGGGTAATGGCTGTCAGCAGTTTTCGCTGAGGGTTAACGCTCTGCACATCGTTAATATGCGTCTGTAGCCAGACGGGGAGATCCGGTGTACTGAGGTGCAACTCCGTCTGAGGCCGATCGAGGCGGGCATAGGTCAGCAGCTCTTCAATCAGCGCTTCAAGCTGGCCGATATCCCGATTGAGCGCCTGCGATTCCGCCCCGGTGAGGTTCTCGCTCATCTCCAGGCGATAACGCAGGCGTACCAGCGGAGTGCGCAGTTCATGCGCAATGCCGTCGATCAGCTGCTTCTTGCTGGCAATCAGGGCGTTGATGTTATCGGCCATCTGGTTGAAGGCAATACCGAGCCGGTCAAAACTGGAACCGCTGTCGAAATGTATGCGTTCAGTTAAATGACCCTCTCCAAAACGCTGTGCGGCGGATTCCAGTTTCAGCATGTCCTGCCAGTGCGGTCGCATCCAGATGAACACAGGTAAAGCGAGCGAAATGGCAATAAAGCCCAGCAGAGCGAGATCCAGCAGGCGCATCTGGTGCAGGTAATAGAGATAGGGCACTGGCCCGACGGCCAGAACATAATGGCTGCGCGGAATACGCTGAATGAAGGTATATTTCTCGTCCAGTGCGACGATGTCTCCGTCGCGCAGACGCTGCATCGCAGGCGGCGCTAAGTCAAAATCCTTCATGGGTTCGATACGCAAATCAAACGACAGATTCAGATCCAGCTCTTTTAACGTGCGCGCCCAGTCATGAGGAGGAATTTCTCGCAGCTCGCTACGCATCAGATAGAGCGAGCTTTTCATCAGATCGTCCAGGGATTGCCTGCCCGCGCGCTCTGCGGTGAATTTGTAGACCAGCCCGACCAGCATGGTCATCACCAGAAAGCAGACAAACAGCAGGAGATAAAACTGCACAAACAGCTTTTTCATTGGATAGCACCGCTAAATCAATCAATTAAGAACCCGGCTTTACTTCGTCAGCCCTGCGTGGACATCCATATCACCACAGGAACGAAGAAGGTTGATGATACACTTTCTTCGGAAACAGAGGGAGCAAAGTGAGCAGCACGATTATGCGGAATAGTTAAATTTAAAGGGCAATGTCGTAAAAAAGCCTGCATTTTGCAGGCATTAATAATGATGGATTGTAATTTTTCTCATTCTGAGTGAAATAAATGCTGTGTTGTTAACCGGACTAGTGACAGAAAATATTATAAATATTGTTTGGCAGCATCAGATATTTCCTGAGAGGTAAGTTCCCTGTCTGAAGCAACATAGATAGAATTATGATCTCCCGTCAACGACGGAAAGCTTGCAGTCATGATCTGAAGATTAATTTCTTCACCATCCGGATATGTCTGGCGTACAGACGTTATGCCCTTAAGCACGATAATGACTTTGCTGGGGTTGGCATTAAAAAAATGATCACCTTTTTCATATATCACTCTATATCTCTTTGTGATTGTGTAAGGTAAGTATGTTCCAGAAGCGTGGCTCCTTTCCATTTTTTGCTCTCTTTGGGAAATAAAAGCAAGCAATATCCTGCCTTAACGTGTATGGTGGCAATCCTTTTCATTCAGGAGCAGCCTATGTCGGGACGTAAAAACTCGCAACTTCGTCGCAATTATTTAGTCAAATGTTCATGTCCAAACTGCGCTAAAGAGTCAGAGCACAGTTTCACTCGCATACAAAAGGGGGCCCAGCTTGTCTGTCCCTACTGTAGCGCTTTGTTTAAATCCTCTCAGCGTCTCTGAAGAAATACTCATACAAGAAGTGGAAGAGACGATGTTTTTCGCGGCCGCCTGACCTCAATAACACTTTACTGATTTACAAGCAGTTAGCATCGGATTGTAGACTGCTTGTGCAGTCCACGAGCCAGAAGCAACATCATCGTCAACGCGGCTGTGTGCTGATATTATTTATCGCAAAGCGTTACATTCGCAGCAGCAGGGCCTTTATCGCCGCTTACGATGATAAATTCGACTTTCTGACCTTCAAAAAGTGTTTTGAAGTTCTCTCCCTGAAGGGCAGAGAAATGCACGAAAACATCTTTGCTGCCATCTACAGGGGAGATAAAACCAAAGCCTTTATCTTCCTTAAACCACTTAACCAGACCTAAAATTTTTGATGACATAAAGACTCCATTTGAACATTTCCGAAGTGATATAAAAGCTAATAAACATATAATGCTAAGGTGTGGACTCAAAAGGAGGGGATATCAGCGATAGCGCCTGGTTATGAGGATTGTCATGCAACTTGTCCAACTATTATTGGATCGGACTAACGAGACCATTAATGCACGGGCAGGGTTAATTAGCAATTTTTATTTTAGCCTTCCGGATGGCTTGCTTAAAATTGCACAATAAAAATTAATTTGGTACAAGAAGCCAGAGTTGCCAGGCGTGACTACAGCCCAAATGTCCCCACAGGAGCATTTGGGCTGTAGTCACGGAGATTTATCCGGACAAAGGCGGTGCAGCAGAAATATTAATTATCTTGATCTCAATATTTCCGATTTTCGCTAATGTCTGGATTTACCTGTGCTGACAATCAGTGGGTTGGTGGCAAACCCATGCGGGCATTTCCGCGCGTTGCAATGCACCGCGTAAGTGCATATCTCCTCGTGCTGGTTTCGATTGTATGGGCAGGCCATCTTGTTTTTAATTTCACTCCACAACATTTCGTTGTAAGGTGATATGTTGTATATCGATATAGGCTTGAAAACACCATTTATGAAGACGCCATTTTTTGTCGGATATATCCTGTCACCGGGGTACAAATAGACATCGCTTTCATACCAAATGATGAGTTTCAAGAACTTGAGTCCCAAGATGCTTGAATAAACGATTCCCGTGTTAGGACAAATTACCGAGCTAATGACTCTCCATGACATTGCTATACCTCTTTCATTAAATAATTGAGAGAGTATAAGGTTTAGCATGAGAATTAGATTTCTGCAAACACGTAAGCTATTGAAAAAGATCGATATTATTTATATGTTTGCCATTATCCCCTTTGTTTTCATAAGGATAAGATAATGATTAAGTCAATTGTAAAGATCATTTTTAGCCTAATGTGCATTTAAGTGACGGATTTTTGATCGATGATGGTGCCTGCTCTGCTGAATATATATTGTACTATAGCAATCAAATACATTAGCGCTACTTTTGTTTACGCGAAAAATGCACATCGAAATAGAACTGGAGAGAGGAATCAGACCAGGGGATATGTCATAACTGACGATGCATATAATCGATAACTTTCGACGAATATCGATAACAATTCCGATGCATCGTCAGTTATTTTTCGAATATTCCTGTTTGCTCCTTTTTCAGGTTTCCCAGGCGTGCGGTGCAAACAGATAGCCCTTGTTGCGTACGGTTTTGATGCGGTAAGGTTCCGTGGCGTTATCCAACAGTTTTTTACGCAGTCGTGAAATCGCCACATCAACGCTACGATCCATTCCGTCGTAACTTACGCCGCGCAGATTTTTCAGTAATGCATCCCGGTCCATAATTTGTCCGGCATGGGTTGCTAGCTCCCACAGCAGGTCAAAATCTGCGGTTGAGAGCGCAATCAGCTCCCCGGAAAGCATAACCTGCCGGTTGACCGGGTCGATAGAAAGTGTGCCGAAACGCATCGCTTTATGCGGCGTTAAGGAGGGCGCAGGCGCTTCACGCTCAGCGCTGGCACGCTGACGCAGATGGAGGCGTAAACGGGCTAGCAGAACCGCCGGCGGCGTGGTTTTCAGGATGTAGTCGTTTGCGCCCATCTCAAGCGACAGAATATGATTCATATCGCTGTCGAGAGAGGTCAGCAGCACGATCGGGCCGTCCCATTTCGCGCGCAGATCCCGGCAGAGCGTCATACCATCTTTCCCGGGCAGCATGATGTCCAGCAACACCAGATCCGGATTTTCGCGGTTGACGACGTCTTCAGCGCGATCGCCACGAGGCTCGACAACCACTTCCATATCATGTTTACCCAGATAAGCGGCGATTAATTGCCCCACCTCGGGTTCATCTTCAACATAAACAATCTTATTCATACAACGTCTGTCATCGCGAAAAACGTCAACATACACCGCGCAACCTTAACCTTCCATTAATCTTTCAAAATTAGCCGGAGTTCCGTTATCCTGCACGGGAATGTTATTTGATTGTTAAGGGAAAAGAATGGGGCTGGTGATAAAAGCCGCGCTAGGTGCGCTGGTCGTGTTGCTGATTGGGGTGCTGGCTAAAACGAAGAACTACTATATTGCCGGGCTGATCCCGCTGTTTCCCACCTTTGCGTTAATCGCGCACTATATTGTGGCCTCTGAGCGGGGTATTGAGGCACTGCGCGCCACCATTGTGTTCGGGATGTGGTCGATCATCCCATATTTTATCTACCTGCTGTCGCTGTGGTACTTCACCGGTTTTATGCGTCTGCCCCTGGCGCTGGGCGGGGCGGTGGTCTGCTGGAGCCTCAGCGCCTGGGTGCTCATCTTCTTCTGGAGCCGCTTTCACTAGCGCAGCGGGCGGCCACCGTCCACGGCAAACGTTCGGCCCGTGACGTAACAGCTGGTCAGCAGATAATCGATCAGGTCGATCACCTCTTTCTCGCCGGGCGCAATTTTCATTAACGACTTGTTGAGCGCCTGCTGACGATACTCGGCATCATCGCCTTCGTTAAATAAAATCATCGCCGGAGCAATCGCGTTGACCTTTACCTCGGGCGCCAGCTTGCGTGCGAAAGAGCGGGTCATATTATCCAGCGCGGCTTTGCTGGCCGCATAGGCGATGTGTTTGTCGCTTCCTCGCTCCACCACGTAATCGGTGAAATGGATAATGTCTCCTGCGGCATGGCCGTGTCCGCGCAGTAAATCCTGTAGGGCATGGTTGAGCAGATAAGGCGCATTAACGTGGATCTGCATCATGCAGGCGAGCGTTTCGCTGAGTGAATGTCCTGCTTTTTCGGGAAGCCAGGTACTGGCGTTGTGAATAACCGCCCGCAGTCCGTGGGTGGTCGACTTCACTTTGTCCGCGAAGGCGAGAATACCTTCATCTGTGGAGAAATCCGCCTGAATGCAGACTGCTCCGGCATTTCGTAGCCCTTCAATGGAGGGATATTCCGTGCGGTAACTGACGATAACCGGATGGCGAAGATTGAGAAAGTGATGGGCGAGGGCGAGGCCAATGCGGCGGCCTGCGCCAGTGATCAATATTGGGCGTTGCTGCGTGTGTCCCATCGTAATCTCCTTTTCAGTTCAACAATGGGACAGGCGGCGCTATCCCATTAACATCCACGTTGCCGGTACGGCAGCGACTAACAGCAAACCTATCAATGCCATTTCGCGGCGCTTAAGGGCATTATCAAGCTGATGTGTACGGCGAGCGTAGATAAACACCAGCAGGCCCGGCGCGTAGAGCACCACGGACAGCAGCAGATGCATCGGTCCGGAAGCATACAACAACCATAGACCGTAAATACAGGCACCGACGCCTACCGCATAGTGTGCCGGGCGGGTCGCAATTTTTAACAGATATGCGCCCACTAAGAAATAGGGTACCAGAATCATCTCGGAGGCGATGGTCAGCAGCGTGTTATAGTCCGATCCTGTGAGCCAGATCAGCACCAGACAGACCTGCACGCTGATGTTGGTGAGCCACAGAGAGGCCGATGGCGCACTGTTTTTGTTCTGACGGGCAAACAGGCGCGGGAACGCTTTGTGCGTGGCGGCCAGGAACGGGACTTCCGCTGCCATAATGGTCCAGCTCAGATAGGCGCCGCAAACGGAAACAATCAGACCCGCCGCGATAATCACGTCCCCCCAGGGACCCAACATTTTCACCATCAGCCCGGCCATGGACGGGTTACGCATTTCCGCCAGTTCAGGGCGAGCTACCACGCCGAGCGACAGCAGCGTCACCAGCAGATAAACGCCCAGCGCCGCCAGTACGGCCAGCAGCGTGGCGCGTCCCACATCGCGCTTGTTACGCGCGCGGGCAGAGACCACGACGGCACCTTCAACGCCGATGAACACCCACAGGGTGATCAGCATGGTATTTTTCACCTGTTCCCAAACGGGTACGCCCAGCGCAATGCCGCTGAAATCGAGCGTAAAGACATCGAGACGGAAGGCGAGGAAGGCCAGCACGACGAACAGGCCAAGCGGCACCAGCTTGGCCAGCGTCGCCACCAGGTTAATGCTGGCTGCGGTCTGGACGCCACGCAAAATCAGCCAGTGAACTATCCACAGCAGGACCGAGGCGCCGACGATGGACTGCCAGGTATTGCCGTCGCCAAACAGGCGCAGTTCGGGCGTATCGGTAAAGAAGCTGAGCGCCGAGAAGACGATAACCAGATAGGAGACGTTGGCGATCACCGCGCACAGCCAGTAACCCCAGGCGGAGCAGAAGCCGATCAGCTCGCCGAAACCTTCCCGGGCGTAAGTGAATATTCCGCCGTCCAGATCCGGTCGGATACGGGTCAGCAGCAGCATGGCGAACGCCAGCAGCAAAATCCCGACACCGGTAATGCCCCAGCCAATCAGTAATGCGGCCGGGCTGGCGACGGCCGCCATGTTCTGCGGCAAACTGAATACGCCCGCGCCCAGCATTGAGCTCAATACAAGTGCAGTTAAAGCACTCAGGCCAAGTTTCTTTTCCATTGGCTTCCTGTTATGAAAAGTCCAAATCCAGAATAATTATTTCGCTAAGGCGCATAAAAATGGTGGATCACGCTAAGGCGCGGGATTTTACGGAGTGTGAAGGATGCATGCAATGACGTGTGGCAGAAATCAGAAAAAAAGTAACAAAAAAGGCGGCACTGCGCCGCCTTTATGAAACCGTTTTGTTACTTGTACAGATCGGCGCTGATGGTCAGGTTGTTACCACGTTCCTGCCACTGGCGGGTGATGTGGTAATACTTCGCGCCTTTCTTCGCAGCACGTTTCGCCACCTGATAGGAGATTTCCGTCATGTTGCCATAGTTGCCCGTAAACTTGATGCTGTCGAACGGCACCATCTGCGCGGCAGTGGCTTTGTTCAGCTCTTCAATTTTCGTGCCGTCTGGTAACGTAACGGTATAACGACCGCCTTTGGTGGATTGGGTTTCAAAGAAACGACCCACTTCAGCGCTTGGTGCCGCCGAGGTTGCAACGCCCGGAATTTCCACTTTCTTCGCTTCTTCACCGCCTTTCGCTAACGCGGCACGTCCCGCATCTGAATCCGCTGGAATGGCATCCGGGCTTTGTACTACGCGTTTTTTCGCATCTTGCTTATAGATGAAGGCGGTGATGCGCTGGTTTCCGCCTTGGTTGGCATCAACCTGACGCACGATATAGAACGCGTAAGCGCCTTTTTCTCTCGCGGCTTTGGTGATGGCATCGTTAACTTCAGGCTGGCTGCGGTAGAAGCCCTGAACGGTCACGGTGTCATACGGTTCCAGCTGAACAGCCTGATCTTTCGGCAGTTCAACAATGCCGTTAATCACGCGGTTTTTCTGTTCATCTGCTTTTGGGGCATTCTCTTTGTACAGCGCAATCGTCACGCGCTGGTTGCCGCTGTTGCCCTGATCGGACTGGTCAACAACGTAAAACGAGGCAGCGCCGTTTTTATCGGCGGCTTTTGATGCGGCGGCGACGGCATCGCCAATTGAGTTATAGCGACCCACAATGACCGTATGGTCAAAAGGTTTTAACGCTGCCGCTTGCTCCGGCGTCAACTCTGTCGCGGCATTCGCAGACAGGGCGGTCGCGGAAAGAAGTGCGGACGCCAGGAGTGTGTTCTTAAGCTTCATAAAAATAATCCTTCGCCTTGCGCAAACCATGTACTGGTGTTGTTGTTAATTTGAGACGGTCCCGATTATGGCATTTAACACCCGTCGCTGTCTGCGGCATTTTTCACAGCCTGTGCTCACCAAAGGACCTGATTCGATAACATTTTGTGATATGTGGAAAAAACAGGCGCTTCACAAGCAAAACTGATTAAGCATATGACTTTTACAAGTTAATTTAATGTTAATGAGTTGTTCTTTTATGGCGCTATATCATGTTTTTACCGCTTCGCTTGCGCGATTTATCGGTCCTGAAGGCGAATTTAAGGTAAATATCTCTGTCAGTGACCCCGATCGCTTATTTTTCACAGATAAAGTAAGAAATAGTGTTTTCTGGCGGTAGATCACGGGCGCTATTTTCAGTAGGTTATAGAAAGTTTGTTACTGTTTTATTTTCCGGGGTTAATCATTCTCCGTTGTTATCTCGATGGTGAAAATTGATACAAACCGTGGGCAATTATCGACAAACCATCATCAAAAACCGATGGAAGGGAAAACTATGCGTATTGGGGTACCAAAAGAACGGTTAGCCAATGAAACCCGCGTAGCGGCGACACCAAAAACGGTGGAGCAACTGCTTAAACTGGGTTTTACCGTCGCGATTGAAAGCGGCGCGGGCAAACTGGCGAGTTTCGATGACGAGGCCTTTACTCAGGCTGGCGCGGAAGTAGTGGACGGTGCTGAGGTCTGGCAATCACCCATCATTCTGAAGGTCAACGCACCGGAAGAGAGTGAAATTGAACTGCTGAACGCGGGCACGACGCTTGTGAGCTTTGTCTGGCCAGCCCAAAACCCGGAGCTGATGGAGAAGCTGGCAGCACGCGGTGTCACCGTGATGGCGATGGACTCCGTGCCGCGTATATCGCGCGCGCAGTCTCTGGATGCGCTGAGCTCCATGGCGAACATTGCCGGCTATCGCGCCATTGTCGAAGCTGCGCATGAGTTTGGTCGCTTCTTTACCGGTCAGATTACGGCGGCAGGTAAAGTACCACCCGCGAAGGTGATGGTGATTGGTGCCGGTGTGGCAGGTCTTGCCGCTATCGGGGCCGCAAACAGCCTGGGCGCTATTGTTCGCGCGTTTGATACCCGGCCGGAAGTGAAGGAGCAGGTGCAGAGTATGGGCGCCGAATTCCTTGAGCTGGACTTCAAGGAAGAAGCGGGCAGCGGTGATGGTTACGCGAAGGTCATGTCTGAAGCCTTTATTAAGGCGGAAATGGCGCTCTTTGCGGCGCAGGCAAAAGAGGTGGACATCATTGTCACCACCGCGCTTATTCCGGGTAAACCGGCGCCGAAGCTGATCACCCGTGAGATGGTGGATTCCATGCAGCCGGGCAGCGTTATTGTCGATCTGGCGGCGCAAAACGGCGGTAACTGTGAGTATACCGTGCCAAACCAGGTCACGACGACCGCGAACGGCGTGAAGGTGATCGGTTATACCGACCTGCCAGGGCGTCTGCCAACCCAGTCCTCTCAGCTGTACGGCACGAACCTCGTTAACCTGCTGAAGCTGCTCTGCAAAGAGAAAGACGGCAACATTACCGTTGATTTTGATGATGTGGTGGTGCGTGGCGTTACCGTGGTGCGTGAAGGGGAAATCACCTGGCCTGCACCGCCGATTCAGGTTTCCGCTCAACCTCAGGCTGCGCCGAAAGCGGCGCCAGAGCCCGCGGAGCCAGCAAAACCTGCGTCGCCGTGGCGCAAATACGCCATCATGGCGCTGGTTATTATCCTGTTTGGTTGGCTGGCGGATGTCGCGCCAAAAGAGTTCCTTGGCCACTTCACCGTCTTCGCGCTCTCCTGCGTGGTGGGTTACTACGTCGTGTGGAACGTTTCTCATGCGCTGCATACCCCGCTGATGTCGGTCACCAATGCCATCTCCGGGATTATCGTGGTCGGGGCATTGCTGCAAATTGGTCATGGCGGCTGGATCAGCTTCCTGAGCTTCATTGCGGTGCTGATCGCCAGTATCAATATTTTCGGTGGTTTCACCGTGACTCAGCGCATGCTGAAAATGTTTCGTAAAGGCTAAGGGGTAGCATATGTCTGGAGGATTAGTTACAGCCGCATACATTGTTGCTGCAATCCTGTTTATTTTCAGTCTGGCGGGGCTTTCCAAACACGAAACGTCTCAGCAGGGAAATAACTTTGGTATCGCCGGGATGGCGATTGCGCTGATTGCCACCATCTTTGGGCCGGACACCGGCAACGTGGCGTGGATCCTGGTGGCGATGATCATCGGCGGCGCGATTGGTATTCGTCTGGCGAAACGCGTTGAAATGACCGAGATGCCGGAGCTGGTTGCCATTCTGCACAGCTTCGTGGGTCTGGCGGCGGTGCTGGTGGGCTTCAACAGCTACCTGTACCACGAACCGGGCCTGGAGCCGATTCTGGTGAACATCCACCTGACCGAAGTGTTCCTCGGCATCTTCATCGGTGCGGTGACCTTCACCGGGTCGATTGTGGCGTTCGGCAAGCTGCGCGGGAAGATCTCTTCCAAACCGCTGATGCTGCCTAACCGCCACAAGCTGAACCTGGCGGCGCTGGTCGTTTCCTTTGTGCTGCTGGTGGTCTTCGTGCGTACCGAAAGCGTAGGCTTGCAGGTGCTGGCGTTACTGGTGATGACCATCATCGCGCTGGCCTTCGGCTGGCATCTGGTGGCGTCTATCGGCGGAGCAGATATGCCGGTGGTGGTTTCCATGCTGAACTCCTACTCCGGTTGGGCGGCGGCGGCGGCAGGCTTTATGCTGAGCAACGACCTGCTGATTGTCACCGGTGCGCTGGTCGGTTCTTCCGGTGCGATCCTGTCTTACATCATGTGTAAGGCGATGAACCGTTCGTTTATCAGCGTCATCGCGGGTGGCTTCGGTTCTGACGGCTCATCAACCGGTTCTGATGAGGAAGTGGGTGAACACCGTGAAATCAGCGCGGAAGAGACCGCAGAGATGCTGAAAAACTCGCATTCCGTCATCATCACCCCAGGCTATGGCATGGCGGTGGCGCAGGCGCAGTATCCGGTGGCGGAAATCACCGAGAAACTCCGCGCGCGCGGCATCAAGGTTCGCTTTGGTATTCACCCGGTGGCGGGGCGTCTGCCAGGCCACATGAACGTGCTGCTGGCGGAAGCGAAGGTGCCTTACGACATTGTGCTGGAAATGGACGAGATCAACGATGATTTCGCCGACACCGACACCGTGCTGGTGATTGGCGCCAACGACACCGTTAACCCGGCGGCGCAGGACGACCCGCGTAGTCCGATTGCGGGTATGCCTGTTCTCGAAGTGTGGAAGGCGCAGAACGTCATTGTCTTCAAACGCTCTATGAACACCGGCTATGCTGGCGTGCAGAACCCGCTGTTCTTTAAAGATAACACCCACATGCTGTTTGGCGACGCCAAGGCCAGCGTGGATGCGATCCTGAAAGCGCTGTAATTGCGCTTCATCCTGACAAACCGCCCCCTGGGGCGGTTTTCTTATTCTGCGGCCAGCTTTTCTCCTCTGTCTATACTTTACCCTTTGTGTAATACGAGGAGGTGTAATGCGATTTTTGTCCCGCTTCGACATCATCGAGCTGATGATGACGCCATCTTTCTGGATCGGCGTCGCCACGGTGGTTTTTGTGACTCTGCTGGTGTACTGGCTGCTGACGCGTCTGATCGCCTTCGTTAAGAAAGGGATCACCACCTGGGGCGACAAGCACCCCAGCACCAACCGGATGCGCTTTATCCTGACGGATATGCTTAACCGCACCAGCCGCTTCCTGCTTTTTGTCGTGGCGCTGTTATTCAGCCTGCGTTTCGTCGACTTACCGGATCATCTCTTTGGTACCGTGAGCCACGCCTGGTTCCTGGTCTTCGCTATCCAGGTGGCGCTGTGGATGGATCAGGGGGTGGTGTCGTGGCTTCGTCACGTCATGCTGGCGCCGGGAAGCCATAAAAACCCGGTGACGCTGGTGATCACGGGGCTTATCCTCCGTGCCATAGTCTGGTCAGTGATGCTGCTGTCTATTCTTGCTAACGCGGGCGTCAACATCACTGCTCTGGTTGCCAGCCTTGGGGTAGGGGGTATTGCAATCGCCCTCGCGGTGCAAACGATCCTGAGCGACGTGTTTGCATCGCTTTCCATCGGTTTTGATAAGCCGTTCGAAATTGGCGATTTTGTGGTGTTTAACGATGTCGCCGGGACGGTAGAGCACATTGGCCTGAAAACCACCCGTATCCGCAGCCTGAGCGGGGAGCAGATTGTCTGCGGGAACGCCATTCTGCTGCAACAGACGCTGCATAACTACAAACGGATGCAAACGCGCCGGATCGTCTTTACCTTCGGGGTTGCCAGCGACACGGCGCCGGACAAACTGCGTTCAGTGGGTGATATGGTCAAACAGATCATTACCGACGTCGGGGAAACGAAGTTTGACCGCGCCCATTTCCTGGGCTTCGATCGCGATCGCCTGACCTTCGAGGTGGTCCATATCGTTAATACGGCGGACTACAACAAGTACATGGATATTCAGCAGGAGATCAATATCCGTATTCTGGAGGGGCTGAACCAGCAGGAGATCAAGCTGGCGCTGCCGAGCATGGTTCTGCACGCGCCCTGGATGAATGCCGGCGACGAGGCACCGACGCAGCGGTTGAGCGAAGCGTAATAAAAAAGCCCGCCGTTACCGGCGGGCTTTCATTTTGGGGTCAATCGTCTTCCTCATCGTCCAGTTCAACCGGCGTTTGATACTGATCCGGTTTGATGACCAGAAGGTCGCAGCGCAGGTGGTCAATCACCTGCTCGGCGGTATTTCCCAGGAACGCGGCAGAGATACCGGTCCGGCCAATGGTGCCCAGCACCACAATCCCGGCCTGCAAATGCTCCGCCAGATCCGGAATAACCTCTTCCGGTAACCCTTTTTCTACGTGCGTCATATTCTCATCGATACTGAATTTCTGGCGCAGCGCTTTCATGGCCAGCAGATGCTGACCGCGAATCGCGTCGTTATACACGCTCGGGTCAAATTCAGGCAACTCGATGGCGATATTGATTGGCGTAACCGGATAGGCACCCACCAGATGGACTTCGGTGTGGTTAACCTGGTCGGCAAGCTGGATGGTTTCCTTCACCAGCTTCTCGTTCAGCGAATTGTGATAATCCTCTTCGCTGGCCAGATTCACCGCCACGACGGCTTTCCCGCCCTCAGGCCATGGCTGATCTTTCACCATCCATACCGGGCAAGGGCATTTGCGCAGCAGGTGCCAGTCGGTTGGAGTGAAAATCACGGATTCCAGTTTGTCATGCTGGTGCGCCATTTTCAGCAGCAGGTCATGCCCACCGGCCACCACTTCCTGAATAATGGCTTCGAAAGGTCGGTTGTGCCAGACCACTTTGATATCAATCGGTACGCCCGCTTCCAGGTAATATTTCGCCTGCTCGCGGATCCACGCGGTACGCTGGCTGATCACTCCCTGACGCATAGCGGTGCGCTCGTCAGGCGACAGAAGGGTGGTCATCTCGTATGAGAAGTCATAAATCGGCAAAAAGGCTTTAATTTTGCCACCAATCCGTTGATGTAAATACACAGCACGTCGTAATGCCGGCTGATCGTCCTGGTTAGGATCGATAGCCACCAGCATGTTTTGATACTTTGCCATACAGGTCTCCTTACTACTGTCACCACAGTCTGTAAGTAAAAGAGTAACCTATATATCTTGAATGAAACAGGGGGGAAGTTTTTGCCAGATCAATAATCATGAAAATTTATCGACCTGGCATAAGATATCCGGGAGAGTTATGCCACGTTACGTGAGTGACCCGCCAGAATGGCCAGCGCTTCACCGTTTTCGATGGTGATGTACTTACCTTTAACCGCCAGCATTCCGCTCTTCTGGAAGCGACCCAGCAGACGGCTGATGGTTTCCACGGTCAGGCCCAGATAGTTGCCAATATCACCGCGCGTCATGGTCAGACGGAATTCACGCGGGGAGAAGCCACGCTCCGCGAAACGGCGGGAGAGGTTATAGATAAAGGCGGCCAGACGCTCTTCGGCATTCTTTTTGGAAAGCAGCAGGATCATATCCTGATCGCCTTTAATCTCACCGCTCATCAGACGCATCATCTGCTGACGCAGGTTCGGCATCTTACCGGACAGATCGTCCAGCGTCTCAAACGGAATTTCGCAGACCATAGAGGTTTCCAGCGCCTGAGCAAAGCTCGGGTGATGGCCACTGCCGATGGCGTCAAAGCCGACTAAATCGCCTGCCAGATGGAAGCCGGTGATCTGCTCGTCGCCCTGTTCGGTAATGGTGTAGCTTTTGATGGTGCCAGAACGGATAGCATAGAGCGATTTCAGTTCGTCTCCCGCCTTAAACAGCGTCTGCCCTTTCTGAATAGGCTTTTTGCGCTCGATGATATTGTCAAGCTGATCGAGTTCGTGCTCATTCAGAGTAAACGGGATACAGAGCTGGCTGATGCTGCAATCCTGGCAATGGATAGCACAACCGCCAGACTGAATGCGTCGTATAATTCGCTTTTCCGGGATCATAGGTTTGCTCAAGCCTTAATTGATATTGGTCAATTTTAACATCTTTTTGGTAAGGACGTAAGTCTGGCAAACCCCCAATAAAGACAAGAGACGGCAGCGTGTTGCCATCTCCTTGAAATTCCACAGAATGATTAAGGATTATGAACCTAACAGGAAGAAAATTAAGCACAAAAAGCTTGGGAATTACAGCAGAAAATACCCTTCGTGACGCAGCAGCCACTCTTTGCGCTGTACCCCCCCGGCATAGCCGGTGAGAGTGCCGTTGCGCCCGATCACGCGATGGCAAGGCACCACAATGCTGACGGGGTTAGAGCCATTTGCCGCACCGACCGCGCGCGCCGCGCCGGCACGGCCAAGCTGTTCTGCCAGCTGACCGTAGTGCATCACCTGCCCGCAGGGAATATTACGCAGCGCCTGCCACACCTCGCGCTGGAAAGGGGTACCCGCCGTGGCGGTTGGCAGGGTATTAATAATGCTGAGATCGCCCTCGAAGTAGGCCGTCAGTTTATCGCTCAGCCCGCCAGGATTACGGGCAGTAATACGCTCGTAACCCTCGGCGCGATAATGGATGTTGAGCAGCTCTACCATCCGGTCGCTGTGCTCTTCCCATTCAACCGCGCGCAGATTGAACGCTTCATCCGCGATAACCCACAGCGGCCCCAGCGGCGTCGCAATCTTATCTTCGAGTAATCTCAGCATCAGTACTCCTTAGTTCAGCCTCGGGTAAACACCCGGTCCAATCGGCAGGCCGACAAGATACCACGCCACCAGCATCACCAGCCATACCCCTAAGAAGATAAGCGGATAGGGCAGAACCAGCGAATAGTAGGTACCCAGCTTAGCCTCCGGCCTGTAGCGTTGCAGGAAGCCTAAAAACAGCGGAACGAAGGGTGACACGGGCGCCAGCGGGATCACCGAGGAATCGGCGACACGGAACAGGATCTGGGCGAACGCCGGATGGAAGCCGAGCATCATAAACATGGGGACAAAGATGGGCGCCAGAATCGACCAGATGGCCGACCCGCTGGCAATAAACATGCACAGCAGGGACGACAGCAGCGCCAGGCCGACAAACGCCGGAACACCGCTCAACCCCGCCGCCTCCAGCGCGTCCGTCAGGCTCACGGCCATAAACTTGCCCATGTTGCTCCAGTTAAACATGGCGACAAACTGCGCCAGCGGGAACACCATCACGATAAAACCCGCCATCTCCTTCATCGGCTCGATCATCAGGTGCGGCAGATCTCCCTGACGGCGGATTTTGCCGGTGGCGATGCCGAACGCGAGCGAAACGACGAAGAAGAAGAGAATTATCAGCGGCACAATGCCCTGAATAAACGGCGAGGGCAGGACGGTGTGTTTGATCGGATCGCGCAGCACGCCATTCTCCGGCACCACCATCAGCGCCACCACCGCAATGAACGCCAGCGAGACGATCCCGGCTACGCGCAGGCCGAACTGCTGCTCTTTGCTCAGCGTCTCCAGCTTTTCATCGCTCCGGCCTTCCCATTTACCCAGGCGCGGCTCAATGATCTTATCGGTAATCAGACCCCCGACAATTGTCAGGACAATCACCGAACTGGCCATAAAGTACCAGTTGTCGATCACGCTGACGTGCATAGTCGCATCGATGGTGCTGGCTGCCTCTGTGCTGATGCCGGAGAGCAGCACATCGGTGGTCACGATCAGCAGGTTAGCGGTAAACCCACAGCCGACGCCCGCAATTGCCGACAGCAGACCCGCAACAGGATGACGGCCAACGGCCAGGAAAATCAGCGCCCCCATCGGCGGCATGATCACCAGCGCCGCGTCGGACGAGATATGGCTGAAGAAGGCAATAAACAGCACCATATAGCTGGCATAACGCGCGCTGACGTGCGAGGCCATTTTCACCATCAGCGCAGGCAGCAGACCCACGCGTTCGGCCAGTCCCGCGCCTAACACCAGCGCCAGAATGGCGCCCAGCGGCGCAAAACCGCTGAAGTTTTTAATCACGTTCGGCAAAAACCAGTGCAACCCTTCAACGCTGAGCAGGTTTTTCACTGCCACCATGCTGCCGTCGGCCGGGCTGCGCACGCTCACCTCAAAGGCGGACAGCGCGGCCGTCGCGACCATCAGGATGACAATTAAATAGATAAAAAGCAGGAAAGGGTGCGGCACTTTATTGCCGATCCTTTCAACCCAGCCATAGAGCTTACCGGATGGGGAATGCGAAGGTATGGAAGACATACTCATGGGCGTTCCTCGGGACTGTTGTTGTGTTGTTGTGTTGTGTTTTTTTATTTTAAAGGTGACGGTGTCACGCCCTGCGGGATCGGACACTCGTACGGTTTTTCTGTTATGTGTTGTTCGAACTCTTCCCGGCATTTTCGCAGCAGGTCGGCATCCTGAAGCAGATGCAGCGCGGTCGCGCCCATCACTTTTCCGGCCAGCAACATGCCTTTATGGGCAATTGAGGTACGCCCCTGCGCCACTAATTGCCAGGTATGCAGTGGGGTGCCGACGGTAAAACAGGGGCTAAAGCACTGTGCAACAGGCATCTTCCAACTGACATCCCCCACATCGGTGGAGCCTGCCAGCACGTTATCGGTGATGGCGTAAGGGGCAACTTCATCCACCAGCAGCGTCTCCTGATGGCGTCGGGCAAACGCTTTTCCCTCTTCGGCCCCCGTTGCGGCAATGTTTTTCAGGCTGTTTTGCAGGTCGTTTGCCGTGAGCGTGGCGCGGATTTCACGGGCAAATTCGCGTTCCTCTTCCGTCCAGGCCGGCGTGCCATAATGCTGCAATGCGCGGTACATCGCCGCTTCGAGCGTACGGTTCGGCAGATAGCTGGAGCAGGCTTTATCAAAGCGGCACTCGACGGTGGTTTCGGTCATCATCGCCGCACCCTGGGCGATTTTCTCGATGCGCGCGTAGATCCGCTGCGCATCGGCCATCTCCGGGGCGCGGATCAGGTACAGCACCTCGGCCTGGGCCTGTACCACGTTGGGCGAAATCCCGCCGGTATCGGTGATGGCGTAATGAACGCGCGCTTTTTCAATGATGTGTTCGTTGAGGAAATTTGTACCGGTGGTCATCAGCGTCACGGCATCCAGCGCGCTGCGCCCCAGATGTGGGGAGTTTGCGGCATGAGCGGCGATCCCCTTAAACCGCCAGGCGGCCTGAATATTGGCCAGCGTGCTGACGTTAAACATCCCGGCAAAGGCCTCCGGGTGCCATGTCACGGCAGCGTCCACGTCGTCAAACAGACCTTCACGCACCATAAAGGTTTTACCGGAGCCGCCTTCCTCGCCGGGGCAGCCGTAAAATCGCACCGTTCCGCTGCCGCCGTGCTGCTCCAGCCAGCTTTTCACCGCCACCGCCCCGGCGAAGGCAGCAGTGCCTAACAGGTTATGCCCGCAGCCGTGGCCGTTCGCCCCCGGGGTGGCGGATTGCGCCGTCGCGCAGTGCGCCTGCTGGCTTAGCCCGGCCAGGGCATCGTATTCGCCCAGAAGGGCGATAACGGGCTTGCCGCTGCCGTAGCTGGCAATAAAGGCGTTGGGAATGCCTCCGGCTTCCCGCGTCAGGGTAAAGCCCTCGGCTTCCAGCGCGCTGGCGAGCCGTTCGGCGGACCAGAACTCTTCGAAGCGCGTTTCGGGATGATCCCAGATGTCGTCGGCAATATCGGTAAACGTCTGACATCGCGTGTCGATGGCATCAGCGATAAAAGCGTAGTTCTCCTGCATTACACACCTCGCGTCCACGGGAAATTAAGCGCAGTTCGCGCCAGCGTTTCGATGGCAACGTTCATCACCTGCTCATCAAAATCGAATTTTTCGTTATGATGTCCGGCGCTCAGCTCGGTGCCGAAGACCATATACGACGCCATGCCGCCGTTCTGCTGAACGCGGGCCATCATCAGCGTGGCATCTTCGGAGCCCGCAGGCGCTGTCACCTTATCAATTGCATGCTCAATTCCGGAAACCTGGCTCGCCTGTTCGCGCAGATAAGCAACCCAGGCCGGCGTCGGCGCGCTGAAGGTGGCGGCACCCATCAGGCGTATTTCGGCGCTTACGCCGTAGAGCGCCGCCGCGCCGGTAATTACCGCCTGTGCGCGCTCAAAGACATACTGATTAATAGCCTCGCTTTCGCCGCGGGTTTCAACCTTAAGCAACGCATCAGCCGGAACCACGTTGCGTCCGCTGCCCGCCTGCATGACCCCGACGTTAACCCGGGACGCGCCTTCGCTGTGTGGTGCGATGCCATGCAGCGCGATGGCGGCCTGGGCAGCCGCGAGCAGGGCGTTACGGCCCTCTTCTGGTTTACCGCCAGCGTGTGCGGCGACCCCGGTAAAGCGCACGTCAAATTTGGTGGTCGCCATGAAGTTATCGCTGCCGCAGATCACCGTCCCTTCCGGAACGCCGGTCCCGATATGAATGGCGGTAAAGTAGTCCACGCCGTCCAGCGCGCCTGCGGCGACCATAGCCCGCGCGCCGCGCGTACCCTCTTCGGCAGGCTGGAAGATCAGTTTGATGATGCCGTTGAGCTGCGCCTCATGCTGCTTAAGCACCTGCGCGAGCCCCAGACCAATGGTGGTATGCCCGTCGTGGCCACAGGCGTGCATCATGCCCGGGTTGCAGGAGGCAAAACCGTCGCGGAAGGGGCGATGACTTTCGTCAAGCGCTTCGCTTAAATCAAGTGCATCCATGTCTACCCGAAACGCCAGCGTTGGGCCCGGACGTCCGGTATTCAGGGTCGCCACAATGCCGGTAAATCCGCCCTCAAACGGCGCCAGCCATTTCTCCGGCGCACCCTGCGCCCGGGAGCGGGCAAACTCTCGTGAAAGGGTGGCGTCATCGGGCAGTCCCATACGGCTTTCGGCATCGACCACGTCGCGGCCCATCGCCAGTTCGTAGCCCAGCGAGTCGAGGATCTCCGCGACTTTCGCAGCTGTTCGAAACTCTACCCAGCCGGATTCCGCAAAATGGTGGAAATCGCGACGCCATGCGCTCAGTTGTGGAGCTAATGTCTGAATGTACTGCGCCAGTGCGTTCATATCTTTTCCTGTCATCATTAAAATATGTGAACTGCTTCACGCTGTGATAGTTTTTACTTATCACTAATCGTTTTTTCACAGTTTTAACCGTTCAGGAATTACCCTCGCACATCCGTTTCCATTAAAGTAGATGACAGTTTCTTTACTCTGATAAACAACGGTTATCGGTCTCGTTATGTCATTTCAGATTAAATTTCATCAAATCAGGGCGTTTGTCGAAGTGGCGCGTCAGGGCAGCATTCGCGGCGCCAGCCGGACGCTTAATCTTTCGCAGCCCGCGCTGACCAAATCCATTAAAGAGCTGGAGGAGGGTATGGCGGCCCAGCTATTTGTGCGCCGGAGTAAAGGCGTCGCGCTGACCGAGTGCGGGGAAGGGTTTTATCACCGCGCTAATTTGATTCTGGAAGAGCTGCGTGCAGCGCAGGATGACATCCGCCAGCGACAGGGCGAGCTTGCCGGGCAGATCAATATTGGGATGGGAGCCAGCATTTCACGCAGCCTGATGCCGGCCGTCATTACGCGTTTTCATGCGCAGCATCCTCAGGTCAACGTCCGGATTATGGAAGGCCAGCTGGTGTCGATGATTAATGAATTACGTCAGGGTGAGCTGGACTTTACCATCAATACCTATTATCAGGGGCCGTACGATCACGAATTTACGTTTGAAAAGCTGTTCGAAAAGCCTTTTGCTGTATTTTGTCGGGCAGGGCATCCGGCGACAGGGGCGACCTCAATTAATGAGCTTTTGCAATATAACTGGACGATGCCTACGCCCCGGGGAAGTTATTATAAGCAGTTGCAGGATACTTTTAACCATCGCTCTCAAATACCGCGAATTGGCGTTGTCTGTGAGACCTTTTCCTCCTGTATTAGCCTCGTCGCACAAAGCGATTTCATCAGCATTTTACCGCAGGAGCTGGGCTGCGATCCGCTTCTGGCGCACCGTCTGATAATGCTGCCGGTTGTCGAAACCCTGCCTAAAGCAGCATATTATTTAATTCAGCGTCGTGATTCTCGCCAGACACCGCTTGCCGAATCATTAATCACGCAGTTTCGAAGGGAAGCCAGGAAATTAATTTAATCAAAATAACAACAATAAAAAAATAGAGTCTGCCCGACATCAGACAGACTCCACAGTACACACAGTCGTGCGTCCTTTCGCGGATCCTACATGCATTATCCATTGGGCAGGTTTATTAAGTTATAACAGCTTTTTCTTAAAAGAGAAGGACGTTGAGTGATTGATTTCACGATTTTTTAACGTAAATTATTTAATTAATTACGGCTGAAATTTAAGTTAAGGTTAGATTAAATTTATTGCGTCTGCGATTATCTGTTCCTTAAGCCATTATTTGAACCCGTGCCTGGATGATTGAGACCCGCAACGGGCGCAGGTATAGTACATCACTCAGATGTAGCCGGAGGATTTCCATGAACCCTGACGACAAATCACTTTTTCTTGACGCCATGGAGGATGTCCAGCCGCTCAAACGCTGCGCGGATATTCACTGGCAGCAGAGCCGCAACACGCGGGCGCGTCAGGAAATAGATACTGAGCAGCTCGATAACTTTCTGACGCTGGGGTTTCTGGAACTGTTGCCCCTTGACGAGCCGCTGATGTTCCAGCGCGAAGGGGTACAGCAGGGGGTATTTGATAAGCTGCGTTCCGGCAAATATTCCCGTCAGGCCAGCTTAACGCTGTTACGCCAGCCTGCGGAGCAATGCCGCCAGCTGGTCTATTCCTTTATTCGCCAGGCCGGACGTGACGGGCTACGCAACCTGATCATCGTGCATGGTAAAGGGCGTGAACAGCAGTCGCATCCTAACGTGGTGCGCAGCTATCTTGCGCGCTGGCTGACCGAGTTCGACGAAGTACAGGCCTTTTGCGAAGCGCAGCCGTATCACGGTGGCAGCGGAGCATGCTATGTCTCGTTGCGTAAGTCAGAGGATGCGAAGCGAGATAACTGGGAGCGCCACGCCAAGCGCAGTCGCTAATCAGGAAGGCGGGCGAGATGCCCGCCTGTCACTCAGAAGGTTTCCCAGTTCGCGTCAGCTGTATTCGCGCCTGCCGCTGACGGGCGCAGCAGTACGGGCGTTTTCACGTTTTTAGGGCGAGCCGCCAGCGATGCCTGAGCGTTCAGCCGGAATGCCGCCACGGCCTGACGCAGCTGTTCAGACTGATCTTCCAGCGCTGCCGCCGCCGTTGCCGACTCCTGTACCAGCGCGGCGTTTTGCTGCGTGACGCTGTCCATCTGCGAGACCGCCAGGCTGACCTGCTCTATACCGCGGCTCTGCTCGTCAGACGCCGAGGAAATCTCAGCCATAATATCGGTTACGCGCGTCACGGCCGCGACGATCTCTTTCATGGTCGCACCCGCCTCGCTCACCTGTTCCGAGCCGGTATTCACTCGGCTGACAGAGTTCTCGATAAGCCCTTTGATCTCTTTTGCCGCCTGCGCGCTGCGGCTGGCCAGCGTCCGTACTTCACCTGCCACGACCGCAAAGCCGCGACCTTGTTCCCCGGCACGGGCGGCTTCAACCGCCGCGTTGAGCGCCAGAATGTTGGTCTGGAAGGCAATGCTATCGATAACGCCGGTGATATGCGCAATTTGCTGAGAACTGTCGGCAATGTCATTCATGGTACGCACCACGTTATCCACCACCTGACCGCCGCGAGCGGCGGTTTCAGACGCATTCTTCGCCAGCAGCGTCGCCTGACGGGCGTTATCCGAGTTCTGTTTCACCGTGGCAGTCAGCTCTTCCATACTGGCGGCGGTCTCTTCCAGCGAGGCTGCCTGCTGCTCGGTTCGCGCGGAAAGGTCGTTACTCCCGGCGGCAATTTCTCCTGCGCCCGTGTAGATAGAATCTGTGCTGCCGCGCACGGCGCTGACGGTGCTCACCAGCGACTGCTGCATCTCGTGCAGACCAGCAGCCAGCTGGCCCATCTCGTTGCGCCCGGTAATCGCGACATTTTGCGTCAGATCGCCGCTCGCGATGGTGCGAATATGGTTCATGATGGCGTTGAGCGGTTTCAGGAGCAGGTGCTGTAAACCCTGCCAGATCACCACCAGCACGGCGATCACAGTCAGGAAGATCGCCGCCAGCGTCCACTGCATCTGGGTAAAGCTGCTCTGATTCTCTTCGGCGGCGGCTTTCAGCAGCACGTTGTTTTCAGCGCGCCAGCGGGTATAGACCGCCTCCATCTCATCCTGCGCCTGCTGGGCGTCCAGGTCGCCATAGGCCTGATAGTTATCGGCGCGCAGATACTCAATGGACAAGCGCATCACCTCGTGCATTTGCTTCCAGGCTTTCTGCATCTCTTCGGTGAGCGCGGCATTCTGGCCCTTCACCTGCGAAATCGCCTGCCAGTTTTTGTAATAGTCTTCGGCTTTGGTCAGCGAACCGTTCGCGGTCCCCAACAGCGTGTTGATTGCTGCGAGAGAGGCCGGATCGCGCTGGTTTTTCAGGTAGCGGATCGCCACGCGGGTGACGGTAACGCGCGTTTTCACCAGCGTGTTCACGCTGTCGCTCAGGCTCTCCTGTTGGGCATTGAGTAACCCGGAGTTCTGAAAGTTGTGACGATCGTTGTTAACGGCAGAGTAGAACAACCCTCCCGTGACAACTTGCAGCAGACAGAATATGGTTAGGGCAAAGATAATACCGGTAATCACGTGCAGATTTTTCAGCATGGCGGTCATCCGTAAGAGAAGAGGCAGGGTTACATCAATACTATCGTCGTAGCGAATTTAAACTTTAATTTTACTATTGCTTAACTAATGGTTTCGTTGCGGAACCTGTTGTAAATCCGGATCATTTTTTATGAGGAAGGTCAGCATGAGCAGCATAGATAAAAGCGGAACGTTCACGCTCGGAACGCGTACGGTTAAACGATTTGGCTATGGCGCGATGCAGCTTGCCGGGCCTGGCGTTTTTGGTCCGCCAAAAGACAAAAATGCGGCGCTGGCGGTGCTGCGTGAAGCGGTGGCGTCGGGTGTGAATCACATTGATACCAGCGATTTTTACGGACCTCATGTGACCAACCAGCTTATCTGCGAGGCGCTTCATCCGTACCGGGACGACCTTACGATTGTGACCAAGATCGGAGCCCGACGCGGCGAGGATGCCTCCTGGCTGCCGGCGTTTTCCGCGCAGGAGTTGACGCAGGCGGTGCATGACAACCTGCGTAACCTGAAGCGGGATGTGCTGGACGTGGTTAACCTGCGGATCATGTTTAGCGCCCACGGACCGGCGGAAGGCTCGATTGCCGCGCCGCTGAGCACCCTTGCGGAGCTGCAACAGCAGGGGCTGGTTCGTCATATTGGGCTGAGCAACGTCACCGCTTCGCAGGTTGCTGAAGCGCAGAAGATGGTTTCCGTGGTGTGCGTACAGAACATGTACAACGTTGTGAATCGCGGTGACGATGCGCTGGTCGATTCACTGGCGCAGCAGGGGATTGCCTGGGTGCCGTTCTTCCCGCTGGGTGGTTTCACGCCACTGCAATCTTCCGGACTACAGGCGGTGGCGGATTCGCTGGGCGCGACGCCGATGCAGGTGGCGCTGGCATGGCTGCTGCAACGCTCGCCAAATATCCTCTTGATCCCGGGAACCTCGTCGGTGGCGCATCTGCGTGAAAACCTGGCGGCAGCCGAACTGGTATTGCCGCCTGAGGCGCTGGAGACGTTAAATTCGCTGGTGGGGTAATCCCGACGGCAGCAAAAGCCCGGAGGATTTTTCGGGCTTTTGCTGTTTATGATCCAATCTGACTTCTTTGGCGGTGAAGCGCTAATGCTTCCGCCACGATTTCTTGCTTACTTTTCCGTGTTTCATACGCAGTAATGCGGATGTACTCCATCAGCGCAGGATCGATGCGCGCGCTTAACATCCTGAGTTCGGCCTCCTTTGCGACACCGCGAGCAACACGCTTATCGGGATAATCACGGGCGGGCATAGAAAACGTCCTCCAAAAATTGTCTTGTTAATTTGTGCTGTAAAATATGCGCTAGTCTAAATGGAAAGTCAACGGATAGTGTATGTGGAGTGATTTGTGGTCACCTTGTTTTGTTTTTGTAGTCATTTAAAAGTCATAGCATAGTGATGTTTTATGACGCGTTAAGCTTGCCCATGCGTAAAAATTTACAAAACAAATAATCTTCATTGCTATAGAGGGTTATAAGCGAAGCGGTTAAGGCGTAGCCAGCCGCTTACGCTGACATGGCTTGATCGATACCTCAGTTAAAACTACTGTATATAAAAACAGTGTGGAGGTGTTTATTATGATCTTTTTCAGACCCGCAGAGTTGCGTGAAATCGTTGCTATTCCACTTTTCAGCGACTTAGTACAGTGCGGCTTCCCCAGCCCGGCAGCGGATTATGTAGAGCGGCGTATCGATTTAAACGAGTTATTAGTCGCCCATCCCAGCTCCACTTACTTTGTCAAAGCCGCCGGTGACTCGATGATAGAAGGGGGGATTAATAACGGTGATTTGCTGGTGGTAGACAGTTCCCGCAAGCCTGAGCATGGCGATATCGTGATTGCGGCGGTAGAGGGCGAATTTACCGTGAAGCGCCTCCAGTTGCGTCCCAACATTCAACTCAACCCCATGAACAGCGCCTATTCGCCGATTATTGTCGGCAGCGACGATACGCTCGATATCTTTGGTGTGGTGACGTATATCGTGAAATCCGCGAGCTGATCGTATTTGCGAAGCTTAATTAATAAGCAATGAGTTAATTTTCACCATGCAAAAATCTTACGTTATCCGGGCTGACTTGTCGGCAAACCTGATATTCATCGCATAAGCCGGAACTGACTGGTCAAATATTCTGGTATTGGCGAATTACAGAGTGATATCCCATTTTTTTATTTTGTTATGTTCCTGCACTTTAGTGAGTTTTCTTTTTTTCCGACAGAATACATTTTGTCTACATTATAATTTTAATTTATGATTCGCACACGAACAATTGATGTTGTGCGGGGTTTTAGCATCGTGGCAGTCAATAAAACCCTGCTGTTATAAAGTAATCAGGAGATTCATTTTTATGTCAGACAATAATCCCCGCCCATCCGGCTGGTTAGGCCCGTGGTGCCTGCTGGTGGGTGTGATACTTCTTGTAACGGGGCTCTTTTTTGCCATCGGCGGTTTTAAACTGGTTTCCCTGGGGGGGAGTTGGTATTTTCTCATCGCCGGGGTTATCACTCTGCTCTCTGCGATTCAGTTCTTCCGCCGCAAGTCCTCTGCCGTGGGGCTGTTTGCCCTGGTGTTTCTTGGCACCCTGATTTGGGCATTTTTCGATGCCGGGCTCGATTTCTGGCCGCTGGTTTCCCGTTTAATGGTACCCGCCGGGCTGATGGTGCTGGCAGCCGCTACCTGGCCTGCATTGCGTAAACGTGAAGGAAAACCGTCCTGCGCAAAAGGGGCCGTGGGGGTCTGCGCGGTCCTTATTATCGCCATGGGCGTCACCTTTGTTCAGATGTTTCAACCCCATCCGACCGTGCCGTTTAGCGGTGAAAAACGCCCGCTGGTGCCGGTAAAAGATGATGCGAAACAGCAGAACTGGGATCACTACGGTAATACGGCTGGCGGTAGTCGCTTTGTGGCGCTGGACCAGATAACCCGTGACAACGTGAAAAACCTGAAACCGGTCTGGACCTACCATACCGGTGACGTACCGGAAAGTCCGGACGGCAATGGCGCAGAAGATCAGCAAACGCCGCTACAGGTTGGCGATCGTGTGTTCCTCTGTACGCCGCATAACAACGTGATCGCCGTGGATGCCGATAGCGGGAAAGAGATCTGGAAAGCGGAAATCAACGCCAAGTCTGCAATCTGGATGCGCTGCCGTGGCCTGGCGTACTTCGATGCCACCAAACCGCTGGCACAGCCAACGGTAGCTGGCTCCACGCCAGTTCTGCCAGCGCAGGTCGCACCGGGCGCTGCATGCCAGCGCCGTATCCTGATGAATACCATCGACGGTAAGCTGATCGCGTTAGACGCCGATAACGGCAAGTTCTGCCCGGACTTCGGCACTAACGGCAGCGTTAACCTGCATGAAGGGATGGGCGACGCGTCAGATCCCACCTACGTGCTGACGTCGGCCCCGACGCTGGCGGGTACGACGGTTGTCGTTGGCGGCCGCGTTGCGGATAACGTCAGCACCGATATGCCGGGAGGCGTTATACGTGGTTATGACGTGATCACCGGCCAGCTGCGCTGGGCGTTCGACCCGCGTAATCCGGATCCGAACTATGTTCTGAAGCCGGGCGAACACTACAAACGTAGCTCTGCAAACTCCTGGGCCCCTATGTCCTGGGATGCGTCGATGAATACCGTGTTTATCCCGATGGGAAGTTCCTCTGTCGACCTGTGGGGCGCTGACCGTATTCCGGAAGATCATAAATACGCCACCTCAATCCTCGCGCTGGATGCGACTACCGGGAAAGAGAAGTGGGTATACCAGACTGTACATAACGACCTCTGGGATTTCGATATCCCGATGCAGCCGAGCCTGGTTGATTTCCCGACAAAAGAGGGCAACAAGCCCGCGGTGGTGGTGGGCACCAAAGCAGGGCAAATTTATGTTCTTGATCGCCTGACGGGTAAACCGCTCACTGAAGTGAAAGAGGTTCCGGTAAAACCAGCGGATATTCCACGTGAACAGTACCCGGCAACGCAGCCGCGCTCTGTGGGAATGCCGCAGATTGGCGCGGAAACCCTGAAAGAATCGGATATGTGGGGGGCGACGCCGTTTGACCAGCTGGCCTGTCGTATCAGCTTCAAATCAATGCGTTATGACGGTCTGTACACGATGCCGGGAACCGATATTTCCCTGAGCTTCCCGGGCTCGCTGGGGGGAATGAACTGGGGTAGTCTGTCCACGGATCCGAACAACCAGTACATCTTCGTCAACGACATGCGTCTGGGTCTGTGGGTCCAGCTGATTAAACAAGATCCGCAGAGCGCGGTGGCAAACACGGGCGGTGAAGCCGTGAACGCCGGGATGGGCGCTGTTCCGATGAAAGGAACGCCGTATTCGGTCAACAAAAACCGTTTCATGTCACCGCTGGGCATTCCGTGCCAGAAACCACCGTTTGGCTCTCTCTCCGCGATTGACCTGAAAACGCAGAGAATCGTCTGGCAGGTGCCGGTCGGTACCGTTCAGGATACCGGTCCGTTTGGGGTAAAAATGCGCATGCCAATGCCTGTCGGTATGCCGACGCTGGGCGGTACGCTGGCCACGCAGGGCGGTCTGGTCTTCATTGCGGGAACCCAGGATTACTACCTGCGCGCCTTTGATTCCTCTACGGGGGAAGAAGTGTGGAAAGCGCGTCTCCCGGTGGGTAGCCAGGGCGGACCTGTCAGCTATGTATCACCGAAAACCGGCAAACAGTACATTCTGATCTCTGCCGGCGGTGCACGTCAGTCGCCGGATCGTGGTGACTACGTGATTGCCTACGCGCTGGATAAATAACAGCGAAATAAGCAGCCCGGCCCCGTCATAGTACGGGGCTTTTTTTTGACTAAAAACTACGCACAGGAAGAAAGCGGCGGTTCCGGTCAGCCCGTGAAAAGCACCCGCCAGCGTCGGCGACGGCGAGTCATCTCGCGCCATAGCGCGATTATCTCGTCAGGTTGCAGGGCATCAATAGCCTGCGGTGTTAACACCGGCAAACCATAGCGCTGGCGCAGGGCGGCCACTGCCGTGGCGCTGGCATCCATCGGTGAGCGGATCTGCGTCGCCAGCTGCTGTCGCAACACGCTAAACGCTGCCTCATCGCACGGCGTCAGCTCACGCAAAAATCGTTTGCAGCAACCCAACAGGTTCACGGGAGAACGGTCAGGCGACTGTAACGCCAGCAGCAGGCCATCGCGATCGGCAATACGCTGATAACGACAGCTGACCACGTAGCCAATCTGCTGTTCCACGCGCAGGCGCTGGAAAAATTGCGGTTCGCAGCATAACGCCAGCATCCGCAGCGCGGCGAGCGACGCGCCCGGCGGCAGGGGAATAAACACCAGCAGCGCCGAATCCGCGCTGGCGTGCGGGATGTGTTCGATCCCGCCGGGACAACCGCTTAACGGCAACGGCTTAGCGTTAACCGGCGTCCGGAGCAGGCCAAGCTGCCGGGCTAACCCGTGCGCGTGTCCGGCGCTGCCGCCAACTAACGCCGCCAGCCAGCCGTCCCGTGGCGGGTCCGATGCCAGACGTTCAGGCAATTGCTGAAGCAGCTCACGGATGGCAATGCCTTCTGGCACTGGCGTAATCGCCGGAGCGGGGTGGGAGAGGCGATCGATTATCGCCCCGATGATGGGTTCCGCCGTCACCACGGCGTCAGGAAGCCGCAGCGTGAGCTGCCAGCTACCGTCAACCGTTTGCCACTCGCCGCTGCCGTCGATATGGCGCAGTTCAGCAAGAAGAGGGCGTAACTGTTTGCCCATCGCCACCCCCTGTGACCTGTCCACGCGCGAATAAAAAGGCCTGCGCAGGATCAGCGTCGGCGGTTGTGTCTGCGCCGACAAATGCAGCAGTGGAGCGGCTTCTGACGTCGGGGCTGGCGCAGCATACCTGGCAGTCTGCGGGTAGAAGGAAAACGCGATGGGGCTATCATCTGCAACCGGCTGGCGACGCCAATGGCTAAGCGGCAGGGCAAAACCCTGGCTGGCAATAATTTCAGCGGTTTCCATTTTTTTGCAGGCCAGATACGAGGTGGGCGCCGCCAGTAAGTCAGCACAGAAGGCGGAAAAACCTACGGGCGCCGCGCCGGGCGCAAAACCAAATGCCCGCTGGCGCAGCTGCTCCAGCGTCGGCAGGGCGCTGAAACGCTGCTGTGCCAGCCGATAATAATGCCGCTGCTGCTCATCCGTCGTTTGCTGTAGCGCCCGTAGCCAGTGGGTAATATGCGGGTCAATGTCCTCGGGCCGTTCGCTATCAACCGTTAGCGCCAGCCAGCCGTAATCGTCATCCTGATAAAGCCAGTTCAGGGCTACCTCTTCTGCCAGCCCGCGCGCCCGTAGCCCGGCAATCAGGCTTCCGGGGGCGTCGTCCAGTAAAAACCCCCGAAATAAAGTGACGTTGTCACTTTTTCGGATTAACGGACAACGCCACAGTGCGGGTCGCTCCGTCACCGCCAGCTGATAATCTGCTTCAGCGCTAAGACGCAACGGGGGAGCGGTTTCAGGCATGCCTCCTGACGCAAAACCTGACGCAAACGTATGGGCAAGCTCGGCCAGCGCATCCAGCGTTTGCGGCCCTTGCAGCCACAATTGCAGGTGTCCGGCCACATAATAGCGACGATGAAAGTCGCGCAACGCGGCTTGCAGCGATACCGGGTCCTGCCCGAGAGACTCCTTGCTACCCACCTGAAAACGGCGAAAAACCGCGGGTTCTTCCATCGCGTGGCGCGCCGCCGCTTCGCGCCTGGCGGAATCATGTTGCTGGATGAGCCGGTTTTCCGCATCAATGACCGCCACTTCGCGCTGTATGTCATGCGGTGAAAGCAGCGGCGCCTGCAACATATCCCGCAGCCGCGCGACGCCGTTGGACAGGTTATCGGCGGCAACGTCGAAGAAAAAAGCGCTGTGGCGAGCCAGCGTGGTGGCATTGACGCTGCCGCCCTGGCGCTGGACCCAGGCCATAAGTCGATCATCGCCCTGATAGCGCTGGCTACCGCGGAACAGCAGGTGCTCAAGCAAATGCGCCAGACCGGCGAAGCGCGGTGGCTCGTGATGGCTTCCGGCACTCACGCGCGCCAGCGCCGCCGCGCGTGTCGCCTGCGGCTGATGCACCAGCGTTGCGCGCAAACCGCCTGCCAGTTCCACGATGCGGGTGGTCATTATCGTTACAGTTCCCGGGTTTTATAGATAAGCTGAGAACGGGTACGGTTGCGGAACTGAAGCTGACCGATCTTCATATCACTACAGGCTGCTTCGCGGCGCGCCTCGAGGATTTTATGATGATGCGGCGATTTGCTGCACACCGGATCGGCGTTATCAGCATTCCCGGTGAGCATAAAGGCCTGACAGCGGCAGCCGCCGAAGTCCTTCTCCTTTTCATCGCAGGAGCGGCACGGCTCCGGCATCCAGTCAAACCCGCGATAGCGGTTGAAGCCGAAAGAGTCATACCAGATGGATTCCAGGCTCTGCTCAAGCACCGACGGGAAATCCACCGGCAGCTGGCGCGCGCTGTGGCAGGGCAGCGCCGTGCCTTCCGGGGTCACGCTGAGGAAAATCGACCCCCAGCCGCCCATACAGCCTTTTGGCCGCTCTTCGTAATAATCGGGGGTGACGAACAGCAGGTTGGTCAGATTGCCGCTGGCGGCCATTTTTTGCCGATATTCGGCAACCACGCGTTCCGCGCGGGCGATCTGTTCCCGCGTCGGCAGAAGCCCCTGACGATTAAGGAACGCCCAACCGTAGAACTGGCAGGTGGCAAGTTCGACATCGTCGGCGTCCAGTTCGATGCACAGCTCGATGATTTTATCGATCTGATCGATATTATGTCGGTGCAGGACGAAATTCAGCACCATCGGGTAATCACGGGCTTTGACCGCTTTGGCCATCGCCAGCTTCTGCTGGAAGGCTTTTTTATTCCCCGCCAGCGCAGCGTTGAGCACTTCATCGCTGGCCTGGAAGCTAATCTGGATATGGTCCAGACCGGCCTCGCTGAACGCGTCGAGTTTGCTTTCCGTCAGGCCAATTCCCGAGGTGATCAGGTTGGTATAAAAACCGAGATCGCGGGCGGCGCGGATCAGCTCCGGCAGATCTTTACGCGTCAACGGTTCGCCGCCGGAAAAACCTATCTGCACGCTGCCCATCGCCCGCGCCTGGCGGAAAACCTCAATCCACTGTTCGGTGGTCAGCTCCTGATCCTGCCGGGCAAAGTCCAGCGGGTTAGAGCAGTAAGGACACTGTAGCGGACAGCGATAGGTCAGCTCCGCCAGCAGCCACAGCGGTGGATTGACGGCGGGTTTATTCTGGCTCACGGAAAATAATCCACTTCTGTTGATAAGCGATTTGCAGGAATTCTACGACGTCGTCATCCACGCCGCCGGCTTCCGGGAACCGTTCGTTGAGTATGGCAATGATGGCCGCCGCGTCGCGTTGGCCATCGACCAGTTCGAGGATCGCGGCCGCGGTCTCATTGAGTTTAGCCATGCCTTCCGGATAGAGGATGACATGGCTGTCCTGAGCGGCTTCCCATTGCAGGCGATAGCCGCGACGAAAGGCGACGATGGAGTTTTTTTGCATGCTTATACCAGTCGGGTTGTGTGCCAGGCCGCTTTGTCGGTGACCGTGTGATAAGGCGGACGCTGTAGCGCGTAGGCCATGGTCATCGCGTCGAGCATCGACCACAGGATATCGAGTTTGAACTGAAGGATCTCCAGCATTCGATTCTGCTTTTCCGCGCTATCGCAGTAACGCTTCGCCAGCTCCAGACCGTGTTCAACGTCGCGGCTGGCCTGGCTGAGGCGGCTGCGGAAATAAAAATAGCCTTCCTCTTTGATCCACGGGTAGTGCTGTGGCCAGCTGTCGAGACGCGACTGATGGATTTGCGGGGCGAACAGTTCGGTGAGCGAGCTGCATGCCGCCTCCTGCCAGTTGGCGCGGCGGGCGAAGTTAACGTAAGCGTCGACGGCGAAACGGACGCCGGGCAGCACGTGGCGTTCGCTGATTAAGTCCTCGCGGCTGAGCCCCACGGCTTCGCCCAGCTGTAGCCAGGCTTCGATACCGCCGTCATGACCGTTGCTACCGTCGTGATCGAGGATCCGCTGCACCCATTTGCGACGCGTGTGCGGATCCGGGCAGTTCGCCATAATTGCCGCGTCTTTCAGCGGGATCGTCGTCTGGTAGTAAAACCGGTTCGCCACCCAGCCCTGGATCTGCTCGCGGCTGGCCTCGCCGTTATGCATCGCGATATGGTACGGATGGTGAATATGATAGTAGGCGCCTTTCGCCCGAAGGGCGTGCTCAAACTCTTGCGGCGAGAGCGTTTCGCGAATGTGCATAGTTAGTCCTGAAGCGTGATGTTCATCCCGTCCCAGCTCACTTCTATTCCCTGCTGCGCAAGGGCGTGACGCTGCGGCGACTGCTCGTTAAGGATCGGGTTGGTGTTATTAATGTGGATCAGAATCTTGCGCTTTGCCGGCAGCGAGGCCAGCAGCGCCATCATGCCGTGTTCATCGCCGAGCGCCAGATGCCCCATGTCGCGGCCGGTATTGCGCCCGACGCCGGTGGCCTGGAGTTCATCGTCCTGCCAGACGGTGCCGTCAATCAGCAGACAGTCCGCTTTTTTAAGCCACGGCAGGATGGCGTCATCGGGTTCACCGAGACCCGGTGCGTAGAACAGCGTCTGACCGTTGCGGCGGTTTTCGATAAACAGCGCCACGTTATGCCCCGGCAGCGGGCGGTCGCGCCACGGCGAATAGGGCGGCGCGTTACTGGCGATGGGGACAGCGGTAAACTGCAAATCAGGGCAGGCTTCCACGCTAAAGGCGGTGAGCGGCGCGATCGGGTGGTGAATCAGGCCACCGTTCCAGTGCCGGAGCATGGTAAAAATCGGGAATCCGCTGGAAAGATCTTCATGCACCTCCGGCGTACACCATACCTGATGCGGGCACCCCTCGCGCAGGCTGAGCAGCCCGGTGGTGTGGTCAATCTGGCTATCGGTGAGAATAATGCCGCCAATATGCGTGCCGCGCAGAACCTCTTTCTTATTCAGTTCTGGCGTATGGGCAATCTGCTGGCTGATATCGGGGGAGGCGTTACACAGCACCCACTCTTTGCCGTTATCGCTGACGATGATCGACGACTGGGTGCGAGGGGTCGCCTGAAGGGTACCGTCGCGCAAACCCTGACAGTTGGCGCAGTTACAGTTCCACTGGGGGAAACCACCGCCAGCGGCGGAACCGAGGACTTTTATAAACATGAAGATGGGCCAGGTAGTCAAACAAAAATGCCCGCACGGATGGCGGGCAGAGCGATTAGCGGTTGGAAATGTACAGGGTCACTTCCAGGCCAAGACGTAAATCAATAAAAGCAGGTTTCTTCCACATCGTTTTTTCCTCTTTAAAAATGCAGCACTAACGCCATTGTTTGTGCCAGTTTTGTGATGGTCATCAAATAATGCGTCACAGGAGGGCAAAGCTCAACCCGAAAGATGTAAGGAATTAACTTAATGTTTACAACGTAACCTATTGTTGCCAAACATTTTGCAATACCTTTTGCCAGTTGCCCCACAGCAGCTTATTCAGCACAAATTGATCATAGCCGCTGTCACGCAACGCGCTGATTAGCCGCGGTAAACCACTCACATCGTGTAAGTCATCAGGCAACGTAATGCCGTCAAAATCGGAGCCCAGCGCGACATGATCGTCACCCATGATGTTAATAAGATAGTCGATATGACGAACGATTGTGCTCAGCGGGGTATCGCTATCGCGTTTACCGTCGGCGCGCAAAAACGCGTTGCCGAAATTGACGCCTGCCACGCCGCCGCTGTCGCGGATAGCCAGCAGCTGCCGATCGGTCAGATTGCGCGGTTGCGGGCATAGCGTATGGGCGTTGGAATGGGTGGCGACCAGCGGTGAAAAGGAATGACGAGCGGTATCCCAGAACGCTTTTTCATTCATATGCGAAACGTCAATCAGCATGTTCAGGGCGTTAGCGTGCTTAATGAGGGCGATACCCTCAGCGGTAAGCCCTGGGCCGCTGTCCGGGCTGCCGGGAAACGCCCCGTTAACGCCGGTGCCAAAACGGTTAGCAATGTTCCAGAAAGGCCCAATGCTGCGCACCCCGGCGGTATAGAAAGCCTGTAGATCGTCTCCCTCGCCGTCAAAACCGCCCGCGCCCTCAATATGCGCCACCATCGCCAGCACTTTATCCTGACGGCAGCGTTCGATATCCGCCGCGCTCAGGCACAATCGCGCCCGGCCATCGGAGTGGGCGACAAGCTGCTTAAGGATCGTCAGCTGCTGCCAGAGAATGTCGACCGGCTGCCACGGCTCGCTGGCGTATTGTGGCGCCATGCGGGCGATATACTCCTGCGGCGGCACGAATAGCGCGAACAGCCCGCCGGAAAATCCGCCTTGCTGCATGCGTGGATAATCGAGGTGTCCCGTCTCAATGCCGGAGAAGAAGGCCGTTACCGGATCCTGGCGATGGTGAAGCCATAAATTAAGCAACAGGTCATTGTGACCATCAAAAATCGCCATAGCGCATCCCACTGTCTTTTATTGCTGCGAAAGTTGCCTGGCACGATAACCGATTTGTCCGGTCCGGCAAGGGGAAAATTACAACTTAGCAGCAATTGTTAATATCACTTAACAGTGAGGAGATCCGCAAAGCGGGTGGTGTAGCGGGGTGAAAGCATTTCCCGTTTCATCTGCCACGGCTGCTGTATACCCTGTCCCGCGAAGTAAAGCGTGCCACGGCCATTTTCAGCATTCAGATGGTCTAATACATCCATTAACTTTTGGCTGTTTTTCCTGGGTGCGTTGTCGTCAAACAGATTAAGTTGCGCGACGCCCTGGCTATAAAAATCTCCCAGCATCACTCCGGCTTTCTGGTACCGATGGCCGTTCTTCCAGACCGCATCCAGACAACGAACTGATGCGCCGATAATATCCCGGCTATCCTGGGTTGGGGTGAGCAGTTTTACCGACGCGCTATTGCCATAATATGGCTCGTTAAGCGCGAAGGGCGAGGTTTTAACAAATACGGAGATAAAGCGGCAATGCTGATGCTCATTGCGAAGTTTTTCTGCTGCCCGGGCGGCATAACTACAGATGGCCTGGCGTACATCGTCATATTCCGTGATGCGTTCGCCAAACGAGCGCGAACAGACGATTTCTTGCTTTACCGGGGCAAACTCTTCCAGTTCAAGACACGATTCGCCCCGTAATTCACGCACCGTTCTCTCCAGCACGACATTGAAATGTTTTCTTATGAACCGGATATCGGTGTCTGCCAGTTGCAGGACGGTCTTAATCCCCATCATCTCAAGCTTCTTCGCTATGCGACGTCCTACCCCCCAAACGTCTTCGACGGGTAGCGCCGCCATCAGCTTTCTCTGACGATCCACATTGGATAAATCAACAACGCCTCCCGTCTGGCGCTGCCAGCGTTTCGCCGCGTGATTTGCCAGTTTCGCCAGCGTCTTTGTGGGTGCGATGCCCACCCCGACGGTCAGATGGGTGCGTTGCAGTACGGTCGCTCTCATTTCATGCCCAAAATCGGAAAGATCGCGACAATTACGCACGCCGGTAAGATCGCAAAAGATCTCATCAATTGAGTATATTTCGCTACGAGGCGACATCTCTTCAAGCGTGTTCATTACCCGGTTGGACATATCCGCGTAAAGTTCATAATTACTGCTGAAACAAACCACGCCATGATGCCTGAAGAGATCTTTCTGTTTGAAGTACGGTTCACCCATTTTCACAAAGGGTTTGGCTTCAGCGGAGCGAGAGATGACGCACCCATCGTTATTGGACAACACGACCACCGGTCGTCCCTTCAGGTCCGGGCGAAAAACCGTTTCACAGGAAGCATAGAAAGCGTTCACATCACACAGTGCAAACATGGTCAGCTCGCAGATGTCACGATACAGGTCACTACGCCGCGAGCCTTCGTGGGCGCGCTTATACGTTCATTCAGAACGTAAGAAACAGGGTCATTGAATAGGGGAAGGGCCACGCTCCGGCGTCGCTCTGATGGCGTGAAAAACTGCATGATGATCACCGTCAATTAATACTGTATTTATATACAGTATTGTATATCGATAGCAAAGATCAAGGGTAACAAGGCATCATGGCGTACGGGCGTAGAAGGGTAATTATCACGACCAGACTATTTGGGTATACTTCTTCACTTATAACTATGCATGTCAGGTAACTAAATATGCGGGAGAGCATTAACGTTCTTTTTGTGGTGCTGTCTTTTGTGGCACTGATTATGCTGATACGCTTTTTCGTCAGGCGTATTCGGCATCCAACGCGCATCGTTGCCGACAACCGGGGAATGAAAAAAATCTCAACCCATCCTGTCTGGTTTGGCGGCTCGTCAGGTAAAACCTACTTTTATGATGAGCAGTATTTATACGAGGTTATAAAGAGCAGCACCCGTAAAATTGAGCTGGCGACTATCATAAAAATTAAACCAGGCTCGATAGTGATAAATAACAGGCGGATCTGGTCTGTGACTTATCTTGAGGGAACCCGTGAAAAACAGGTGCAATTTTATAATAATCTGACGGTGTTTAATCAAAACTTCGCTGCGTTTTTAGAGGCAGTAAAACGCGTGAACCCTGAGGCAGATATTAAAGCCGTGTCATTGTTCAACCTGTGACTGGAATACAACATATGTGGCTTTCTGACTGCCCATACGACAGGTATGGGCAGTGAAGCCGTCGATATTACTTCTTCTTGTTCATCATCGCCTTGAGATCGGCAAAGGGGTTAAACGTGGCGACACCCACGTCTTTTTGCGCATCCTCACCCGCGACAACGGTGGTGCCATACTGATCCGCTTCGGTGTACTTTGAGTGTTCGTGATCGTGACAAAACAGGCACAACAGCTCCCAGTTACTGCCATCTTCCGGGTTATTGGTGTGATCGTGGTCGATATGGTGAACCGTGAGTTCACGAAGATTTGAATAAACAAACTCACGCGAGCAGCGTCCACAAACCCAGGGGTAGATTTTTAGCGCTTTTTCACGGTAGCCGCTTTCCAGCCGTGCGTAGTTTTTGGGGATCAGAGCCATTGCTGATGTTACCTGTTAAAAAGAGAATAGTTCACACTATATCCCATTATGAGATGTCAGGAGAATGCCTCCTCTGCGGGAAGGCAGCGTGCGATTTGCGTATTTCTGTCAGTTTATTTGAAGCATTCCGTTAAATAATCACCATTTATTCTCATTCGTTAATGCGTAGAGTAGGGATAACGCAATGCTTTATCAGGATACTCCACTATGAAAAAGATCGGATTTTTGTCGTTTGGTCACTGGACGCCGTCACCCCAGTCCGGCACGCGAACCGCGGCTGACACGCTGCTACAGTCCATCGATCTGGCGGTCGCCGCCGAAGAGCTGGGCGCGGACGGGGCTTATTTCCGTGTGCATCACTTTGCCCGCCAGCTCAGTTCGCCATTCCCCTTGCTGGCGGCAATAGGCGCGAAAACCAAACGCATTGAAATCGGGACGGGCGTGATCGACATGCGGTATGAAAATCCGCTGTATATGGCGGAAGATGCTGGCGCGGCAGATCTCATCTCCGGCGGGCGATTACAGCTTGGTATCAGCCGGGGTTCCCCGGAGCAGGTGATTGATGGCTGGCGTTATTTTGGTTACGTGCCGCAGGAAGGGGAAAACGAATCTGATATGGCGCGCCGCCACACTGAGGTACTGCTTGATGTATTACGCGGTGAAGGGTTTGCAAAGCCTAACCCACAGCCGATGTTCCCAAACCCGCCGGGATTGTTGCGTCTGGAGCCGCATTCAGAAGGCTTACGCGATCGTATCTGGTGGGGGGCTGGCTCTAATGCAACGGCAGTATGGGCGGCAACACTGGGGATGAACCTGCAAAGCTCAACGCTGAAAGATGATGAAACCGGCGAGCCGTTCCATATTCAGCAGGCAAAACAGATCCGTGCCTACCGACAGGCCTGGGCTGAGGCAGGGCATACCCGTCAGCCACGCGTTTCGGTCAGCCGCAGTATTTTTGCCCTGATGGACGATCGCGACCGGATGTATTTCGGCTCAAGCCGCAATGAGAGCGACAGCGTGGGCTATCTGGATGAGAAAACGCGGGCCATTTTCGGACGCAGCTATGCCGCAGAGCCAGACAAGCTGATTGAACAGTTGAAAAAGGATGAAGCGATCGCGGAAGCGGATACGCTGTTACTTACCGTGCCGAATCAGCTGGGCGTGGAATACAACGCACATGTGATCGAGTCCATCCTGAAACATGTCGCACCGGAAATGGGATGGCGCGATCGCAATGCTTAATCTGGCCCTCTGGTATCGCCGGTTTGGTGAGCCTGAATCGGTACTGCAAGCGGAAACTACACCATTGTCGCCGCGACAGCCGGGAGAGATACGTGTGCGCATGCTTTTTTCCCCGGTGAACGCCTCCGATCTCATCCCCATCACCGGAGCATATCGCCATCGCACGCCGCTGCCTGCGATAGCCGGTTATGAAGGGGTCGGAATAGTGACCGAAACGCCCGCCGCTTATCCGGCGCTGCTGGGCAAGCGGGTCCTGCCGTTACGGGGGCAGGGAACCTGGCAGCGCTATGTCGACTGCCCGGCGGCGTATGCGGTTCCCGTCCCGGACGACGTCGACTCGCTACTTGCCGCGCGGGCGTATATCAACCCGCTTGCCGCACAGATGATGCTGGACCGCTATCCTCCGGTCGGGAAAACGGTGCTGCTCACCGCTGCCGGTTCTGACTGCGCCGTTCTGCTCGGGCAATGGGCACGCCAGGCGGGTGCGGAGGCGGTTTACGGGATCCATCGTTCGCCCGTGCACGCTCAACGTCTGGCTGAAATGGGGATCGTCCCGATTGCGCAACATGATACGACCGCCGTCAACGCTGCCGCCGCGCAAGCGGAGGTGGTGTACGACGCCACGGGCGGCAGTCTGGCGGAGACGATCCTGAGCGTGATGCCCGAAACCGGCACCTTTGTCTGCTACGGGCTACTCTCCGGGCAGACCTTCCGGCAGCAGCGGCCGTTGCCGCGCGTGGCGTGGTTTCACATTCGTAACTATCTGGACGCGCTGAGCGCTGAGGCGTGGCAGGCGGAGTTTCGGCGCATCTGGCCTAAACTGCGCGCCAGCCAGTGCAGCGATGTCACCCTCTACCCGCTGTCGGAATGGCAGCGGGCAGTGGGCAACTATCGCGAAGCGGGAAGAACGGGTAAGCCCATGCTCTCGATGGACAATTAATCGGCCTTATGGCTCATGTCGCTCAGCAGTACAGCGATACTTTGTCCACCGGCGGTCTGCTCCAGGCCAATTTTGACAATAATTGTCAGCGGAACGGAGAGCAGCATGCCGACAGGCCCGAGCAGCCAGCCCCAGAAAATCAGGGACAGGAACACAACAAGGGTTGAAAGCCCCAGCCCGCGTCCCATTATCCGTGGTTCGAGAATGTTCCCGAAGACAAGGTTAATCACCAGATAGCCTGCCAGCAGAATCAGGGCATCATACAAACCGCTGAAAACCAGCACCTGAAGGATAGGGGGGATCGCCGCCAGCACGGAGCCGATGTTAGGAATATAGTTGAGCGCAAAGGCCAGCAGCCCCCAGACAAAGGCAAAACGCACATCCAGCGCGGCGAGCATCCCCCAGACCACTAATCCCGTCACCAGGCTGATGGCCGTTTTCAGCACCAGATAGCGTGAAACGCTGTCGAGCGCGCGCTGAATGGCGCCCATTCCCTCTACCGGACGCACCATGATGTGCTGGAGCTTTGCAGGCAGCTGTGGAACTTCCAGCAGCATAAACACAATTGTCAGGAACAGCAGGAAAATCGAGGTCATGGCGTTGGAGAGTTGTGCCAGCAGGCTGGTGACAATCGTCATGGCGGCATTCGGATCGATGTATTTAAGCAGTTCCTCAACCGAGACTTCGATACCCGCGCGTTGCAGCCAGGGTTCAATTTGCAGCAGCGGGGTCGCCAGGGAAGAGCGGTATGTCGGTAGCGTCCGCGCCAGCTCGTTCAGGGAGGTTCCCAGATAGGCGACTAACAGCACCATCGCAACGATAATAATACTGATAAGCAGGCTTATCGCCAGCACACGCGGGATGCGTAGCCGCACCATTCGCTGCACCAGCGGATTGAGGATCACCGCGATAAAAAGCGCCAGGATAAAAGGCACGATGATATCGGCCGCAAAACGAACGCCGGTCAGAATGATCATCAGCATGCCCAGCATGATGACGATCTTAAGCCCGTTGAGGGTGATAATAGGTTTGGCCATGGACGTTCCTGAACAGTTTTTTATTTATAATAGAGGGGAAAGCGGATTAAAAAAACTAACCAAAATCAAACAGACTGGGTAAAGAAATGAAAAGGCTTTGAGTAAATTCCTGGCTTATGATACAAATCAGGCGTGTTCAACTACCGAGGACAATTTTCATCCGCAAAGACGAGAAGCAACACCGCGGATAATTGTAATTTTATGGACAATTTGTTCAGGACGTATTTTTCAAACAACTCTGCTCTGTTTTCAACCTCCCTCTGCCTGCTTTCTGGTGAGCAACACTGGCGTTCCGCGCTATAGTCACGTCTTCTGCCTGAGCTGGCGCTATGCGCTTAGCTAACTGATTTAATTCCCAATTTTTTGGTTTGCTGTCCGCAGCGAGCCTCGATGGATTATATTCTCAAGCAGGAGAAAAAACATGTTTTACTGGATTTTATTAGCTCTGGCGATCGTCGCTGAAATTACCGGCACCTTGTCGATGAAATGGGCAAGCGTGAGTGATGGCAGCACCGGTTTTATTTTGATGCTGGTCATGATTACGCTTTCCTATATTTTCCTCTCTTTTGCGATTAAAAAAATCGCGCTGGGCGTGGCATACGCATTGTGGGAAGGTATTGGTATTTTATTGATTACGCTGTTTAGCGTCATGTTATTTGATGAAACCCTGACGACAATGAAAATTGCCGGGCTGACGACCCTGGTCGCAGGTATCGTGCTGATTAAATCGGGTACACGCAAACCGGCAAAACAGCAGAAGGAGCAGACCCATGCAGCAGTTTGAATGGATCCACGCGGCCTGGCTGGCTTTCGCCATCGTTCTGGAAATTATTGCCAACGTCTTTCTGAAGTTCTCCGACGGTTTTCGTCGCAAAGCCTACGGCCTGTTATCGATTGCCGCGGTTCTGGGGGCGTTTAGCGCCCTGTCACAGGCGGTGAAAGGCATCGATCTGTCCGTAGCCTATGCGCTGTGGGGGGGCTTCGGTATTGCCGCCACCCTGGCGGCAGGCTGGATTATGTTCGGGCAGCGTTTAAACAATAAAGGCTGGATAGGGCTGGTATTACTGCTCGCCGGCATGATCATGATTAAACTGGCCTGAGTGACCTACTGCTGCGCCAGGGCTTCCAGCCGGTCGCGAAAACCGGTCACCGACAACGCCCGGTTATCGGCGCGCCAGCGGTCTTTCGCCGCTGGCGCAGAACTCTGAACGCCAATCAGCTGCCAGCCGTTATCGGTTTTTAACATCAGGGGCGATCCGCTATCACCCGGTAGCGTATCGCACTGATGCGACAGTACGCTGTTTTGCGCCCAGCCCGTCACCACGCAGTCCGTATGGGTGTACAGCGAATCGAGGTGATCAACAGGATAACCTGATTGCGTCACTTTTCGATCGGCGGCTTTCAGGGCGGCGGTGAGCGCGGCCTTATCGCCATCAAAGAGCGGCAGCGGGGTGATCCCGGACGGCGGATAACGTAAAACGATCAGCCCGAAATCCCAGGAGGCCGCCCCGGGCGGCACAATCCAGCCATCGCCATCCGGTTTCAGGCGTTTGCCAAGCGACGGATCCACACGCCCCTCAATACCGTGAATTTCGTAGCGCCATATTCCTTTTTGCGACACAAAGCGCAGGGCGATTGCTTTATCCGGTTTGCCTTCAGGCGGCATTAACAGGCAATGACCCGCCGTCAGCGCAAGGCGTGGCGTAATGAGGGTTGCGGTACATAAATTGCCGCTGGCGGTTTCCAGTTGCCCGATGGCATCCCAGGGCGATTCGGTAGGATCGGTGACACGCGTACGATCGTCATGACCAAAAAACAGCGTCTTTACCTCTTTGGCGCTAATGGCGTCATCGTCGCCATCATCCGCATGTGAAAAGCCAGCAAAAAGGCTAAACGTTCCCAGTAACAACACAACAGATTTACGCATATCACACTCTGGTGGGGGTAATTATGATTATTAAAAGTGAACCCTATGAAAATACTATAGACGCGACGGCGAGAAAGTGGGAGTAAAATCAGCGTGCTACATTCAGGAAAGATAAAAGTGGCTGGCGATGAGCGCGCATAAAATTAGCAGGATAAGAATGAACTCAAACCGATAGCGCCGCAGCATACGCCCTCCGGATAAAAAAACGGCGCTGACCGCAAACCCGTTCAGCGCCGGTTTACCAACGTGCCCCGAAGGGCACGGTTAAGCTTGTACTCTTACGCTGCTGGCTGTGCAGCAGGTTTAGCCGCTTCGTGTTTTGCTGCTTTTTTGTGATGCTTTTTAGCCGCCTGGGCTTTCTGCTCTACCGCAGGTTTTGCCGCTTTTTTGTGGTGCTTTTTCGCGGCCTGCGCTTTCTGTTCTGCCGCTGGTTTAGCCGCTTTGTGATGTTTTTTATGGTGAACCGTTTTGGCCGGAGCAGCGGTGGATGCCGCAGGCGCTGCGGTGGCGGTAGTTTCAGCCGCGAATGCAGCGGAAGACAGACCCATAGCAGCGGCAACAACCAGAGCTAATACTTTTTTCATTTTCATACCCTCGAATTTGGTTTCTCATTTAACCCCACTGCGGGGCCGTTGAAATAACTATATCCCTGTAAATTCGGGGTTTCCGTGAGTGATTGGTATCGGCGTGTAACCATATGTACAACGCCAGGGTGGACCCCCGGCGCGTTCGGTTACAGGTAGCGGGACGTCAGGTGTTCGCGGAAGTAGCGGATATTCAGATCTTCACCCGTGGCCTGGGTGATGAGCTGCGACGTGCTGAAACGGCTGCCGTGCTGCCAGATATTCTGACGCAGCCAGTCAAACAGCGCCGAGAAATCGCCCCCGGCAATGGATGCCTGCAACCCGGGCAGCGCAGTTTTGGCGGCATGGAACAGCTGTGCCGCATACATTGCCCCCAGCGTGTAAGACGGGAAGTAGCCAAAACCGCCGTCGGTCCAGTGGATATCCTGCATACAGCCGTTGCGGTAGTTATCTTTGGTGGATAACCCAAGCCAGGCCTGCATTTTCTCATCCCATAACGCGGGAATATCATCGACTTCAATTTCGCCATTGATTAGCGCGCGCTCGATCTCATAGCGCAGCACCACATGCGCCGGATAGCTCACTTCATCCGCATCAACGCGGATATAGCCCGGCTTCACGCGCTGGTTCCAGGCAATAAAATTCTCTTCGCTGAATGCCGCCTGGCTGCCGAAACGGGCATGAACCGCCGGAAGCAGATGCTTCAGGAAAGCGTCGCTGCGGCCCAGCTGCATTTCAAAGAACAAGCTCTGGGATTCATGGATCGCCGTAGAGCGCGCCAGCGCAACGGGCTGGCCGGCCCACGCTCGCGGAAGGTTTTGCTCGTAGCGGGCATGTCCGGTTTCGTGGATCACGCCGAAAAGCGCGCTGAGCAGTTCATCTTCATCGTAACGCGTGGTGATACGCACATCTTCCGGCACGCCGCCGCAGAATGGGTGGGCGCTAACGTCCAGACGACCGCCGTTAAAATCGAAGCCAAGCATTTTCATCGCTTCCAGGCCCAGCTCGCGCTGCGTGGCGGTCGGGAAGGGACCCTGTGGCGGAACGAACGATCGTTGAGCCTGTTTTTCCACAACCTTTGCCAGCAGCTCCGGCAGCCAGGACTTCAGATCGCCGAACAGCACATCCAGGCGAGCGCTGGTCATGTCGGGTTCAAAGATATCCAGCAGCGCGTCGTAAGGCGTGCAGCCTTTAGCCTCAGCGCGCAGGCGGGCCTCTTCACGACTGAGTTTCACCACCTCTTTCAGGTTGGCTGAAAAGCCCTGCCAGTCGTTGGCCGGACGCTGAGTGCGCCACGCGTGTTCACACCTGCTGCCCGCCAGCGATTTGGCCTCCACCAGCGATTCCGGCAGTAAAGTGGCCTGCTGGTAGTGGCGTGTCATTTCGCGCAGGTTGGCTTGCTCAACGTCATTCAGATCTTCGTCTGCCGCCGCCGCCAGCCATTCACCCACTTTTTTATCGGTCAGGATCTGATGTTGCAGGACGCTCATCTCCGCCAGCGCTTCACCGCGCGCGGCGCTGCCGCCTGGCGGCATCATGGTGAACATGTCCCAGCTGGCGATGGAGGAGAGGTGCGAGAAGCGGGAGAGGCGCTGGAAGGTGCGGGTGAGTTGTTGATAGTTATTGTTTTTCATGAAGTCCTCGTGTCTGAATCAGCCGATGACAAAAATTAGCATCGGCTCGATTTAAACACGAAGAGGGCTGAATGTTAATGCAGTCGTTTATGCAGGCTCGCGCCCACCAGCAATGCCGCGCACAACATCAGCGCGATAAATCCGCCCACGCCGTTCCAGCCGTAGTTATGCCAGAACACCCCGCCGAGCGTACCGGCTATGCTGGAACCAAGATAGTAACTGAACAGATACAGTGACGAAGCCTGACCTTTAGCGCGGCGCGCGCGTGGGCCAATCCAGCTGCTGGCAACGGAATGCGCGGCAAAGAATCCCGCAGAGAAGAGCAGCATTCCGGCAAAAATCAGCCACAGGGAAGAGAAAAGCGTCATTAGCAGTCCGAACAGCATCACGGCGGTGGAAACCAGCATCACCGGACCACGACCGAAGCGCGCGGTCATGGCGCCCGCTTTTGGCGAACTCCATGTCCCGGTGAGATATGCCACAGAGAGCAAACCCACCAATGCCTGACTAAGATGCCACGGTGAAAGCATCAGACGATAGCCGATGTAATTAAACAGCGTCACGAACGAGCCCATCAGCAGGAAACCGGTCAGGAACAAACGGGGCAGCCCTTGATCGCGCCAGTGCAGACGAAAGTTGATAAATAACGTTTTCGGACGCAGGGAGGTCGGGCGGAAATGGCGCGATTCCGGCAGGATTTTCCAGAACATCAGCGCCGAAGCGAGGGCGAAGCAGCCGATAACGGCCAGCGCAATGCGCCAGTTAAAGAAATCAGTAAACACACCGCTGAGCAGGCGTCCGCTCATCCCGCCGATAGAGTTCCCGCTAATGTACAGCCCCATGGAGAAGGCCACGAAGCTCGGGTGGATCTCCTCGCTGAGATAGGTCATCCCGACCGCCGCCACGCCGCTGAGGGATAACCCAATCAGCGCGCGCATGACCAGAATGCCGTGCCAGCTGGTCATCATGGTGGACAGCAAGGTACACACGGAGGCCAGCATTAACGCCGTTACCATGACCTGCTTACGTCCGATGGCATCCGAAAGTGGCCCGGTGAACAGCAGACCGATCGCCAGCATCCCGGTTGAAATGGAGAGCGAAATACTGCTGCTGGCTGGCGACACGCCAAATTCATGCGACAGGACCGGCAGGATCGGCTGAACGCAGTAGAGCAGGGCAAAAGTGGCGAGACCCGCTGAGAAGAGCGCCAGCGTGACGCGCATAAACTGGGGGGTACCACGTTTAATAAACTGAACCGGCTGCGGTGCTGCGGGTAAATCATCGATGTCGCTGGCCGGCGCGATATCAACGGTCGTTGTACGGCTCACACATAATCCTTGCTTAAACATCCCCGTGGTTTCTGGTGACGGGTATGACCACAAGATTAGGGTAGGAAAATGTAAATATTCTGTCTAATATATTAATAATCTCAAATGATACTTTAAAAATATGAATATCGAGCTGCGCCATCTGCGCTATTTTGTCGCCGTCGCCGAAGAGCTGCATTTTGGTCGTGCGGCGGCAAGGCTGAATATCTCTCAGCCACCGCTAAGCCAGCAGATCCAGATCCTGGAGCAGCAGGTCGGGGCGCGTCTGCTGGCGCGAACCAACCGCAGCGTGAGCCTGACGGCGGCGGGAAAACAGTTTCTCGCCGATAGCCGGCAGATCCTGAGTATGGTGGAGGACGCCGCCGCCAGAGCGGAACGGCTTTATCTTGGGGAGACGGGGGAGCTGCGCATCGGGTTTACCTCATCGGCCCCCTTTATCAGCGCTGTTTCACAAACGCTATCCTCGTTTCGCCGTAACTTTCCGGATGTGCATATTCAGACGCGCGAAATAAATACCCGGGAGCAGATATCGCCGCTTAACGAAGGATCGCTCGACCTGGGGCTGATGCGTAACACGCAGTTGCCTGATACCCTGGCGTGGCAGGTGATCCTCCGCGAACCGCTGATGGCGATGATCCCCCGGGATCATCCGCTCGCCGCGCAGCACAGCGTCTCGCTGGCTGAACTGGCGAAAGAGCCGTTTGTCTTTTTTGACCCACAGGTGGGTACCGGGTTGTATGACGATATTCTTGGTCTGATGCGGCGATATGGCCTTGTCCCGACTATCGCGCAGGAGGTGGGGGAAGCCATGACGATCATTGGTCTCGTTGCCGCAGGGCTTGGCGTATCGATTCTCCCGGCCTCATTTAAACGGGTACAACTGGCGGAAATGCGCTGGGTGAAGATAGCCGAGCAGGATGCAGTCTCAGAGATGTGGCTGGTGTGGTCTAAACATCATGAACAGAGCCATGCGGCACAGCGTTTCAAAGAACAATTAATTACCGCTTCTCGCGGGCGTTATTTATAGGGAAAAGTAGGCGAAAATGTGCAGTAAATCACATGGCTAAGTAAAAATTTGACGTCAGCCATTGAAGTGCTTCACCATAGCCCTCAGTTTATTTCGAAGCTCGAAAATAAGGGAGTACGAGGTGGTTGCTGATAGTCAGCCAGGGCATATCGATCAGATCAAGCAGACCAACGCGGGTGCCGTTTATCGCCTGATTGATCAGCTTGGTCCGGTTTCGCGTATCGATCTTTCGCGCCTGGCACAACTGGCACCCGCCAGTATTACCAAGATTGTCCGCGAAATGCTGGAAGCCCATCTGGTTCAGGAAACAGAAATTCAGGAGCCGGGCAGCCGTGGCCGTCCGGCGGTAGGGCTGGTGGTGGAAACGGAAGCCTGGCACTACCTGTCGCTGCGGATTAGCCGCGGGGAAATCTTCCTCGCGCTGCGCGACCTCAGCAGCAAGCTGGTGGTGGAGGACCGGCTGGAACTCCCGCTTAATGCAGAGCAACCACTTCTCGATGCCATTCTGACCCACATCGACCAGTTCTTTATTCGTCACCAGCAGCGTCTTGAACGTTTAACGGCGATTGCGATCACCCTGCCGGGAATTATTGATACCGAAAATGGCATTGTTCACCGCATGCCGTTTTATGAAAACGTCAAAGAGATGCCGCTGGGCGACGTGCTGGAAAACCACACCGGTGTGCCGGTCTACATTCAGCATGATATCAGCGCCTGGACGATGGCGGAGGCATTGTTTGGTGCCTCCCGGGGCGCGCGCGACGTAATTCAGGTGGTGATTGATCATAACGTTGGCGCAGGTGTGATCACCGACGGGCGTCTGTTGCATGCTGGCAGCAGTAGCCTGGTGGAGATCGGCCATACGCAGGTCGATCCGTACGGAAAACGCTGCTACTGCGGTAACCATGGCTGTCTGGAGACGATTGCCAGCGTCGAAAGCGTGCTGGAGCTGGCGCAGGTGCGGCTCAGCCAGTCGATGAGCTCCACGCTGCACGGTCAACCGTTAAGCGTCGAGGCACTGTGCGCTGCGGCAAGGCAGGGCGATCTGCTGGCGAAGGACATTATTACCGGCGTGGGCAATAATGTCGGGCGCATTCTGGCCATTATGGTGAACCTGTTTAACCCGCAAAAAATACTGATCGGCTCCCCGCTCAGTCAGGCGGCGGATATCCTCTTTCCGGCGATTTCCGCCTGCATCAATCAGCAGGCGCTTCCCGCGTACAGTAAAAACATCGTGGTCGAGAGTACGCAATTTTCCAACCAGGGTACGATGGCCGGCGCCGCGCTGGTAAAAGATGCGATGTACAACGGCTCGTTACTGATTCGTTTGCTACAGGGCTAACTCTTTTCCAGAGATGTACGAAAAATTGCGCTATCTCAAGCCCGGTAGCGCACGCATCCCGTAGACTTTCCCCACTGAATTATTTACCTGGTTTATATTTTGAAGCATACCCAAGAGGTGGAATGAGTCATGCTTAAGCGTTTCTTTATTACTGGTACGGATACGTCTGTCGGGAAGACAGTCGTATCCCGCGCGTTACTTCAGGCCCTGGCGGCAAGCGGTAAACGCGTTGCAGGATACAAGCCGGTTGCAAAAGGCAGTAAAGAGACGCCAGAAGGGCTGCGCAATAAGGATGCCCTGGTTCTGCAAAGCGTCTCGTCTCTGGAACTGCCTTATGATGCCGTTAATCCTATCGCCTTAAGCGAAGAGGAAAGCAGCGTCGCTCACAGTGGGCTTATCAACTACAGCCTGCTTTCTGATGGCCTGGCAAATCTGAGTGAAAAGGTTGACCACGTTGTCGTTGAAGGGACCGGCGGCTGGCGCAGCCTGATGAACGATTTACGTCCCCTTTCCGAATGGGTGGTGCAGGAGCAGTTGCCGGTGATTATGGTCGTGGGCATTCAGGAAGGGTGCATCAACCATGCCTTGCTGACGGCGCAGGCTATCGCTAATGACGGCCTGCCGCTGATTGGTTGGGTGGCGAACCGTATTAACCCGGGCCTTGCGCACTACGCTGAAATCATCGATGTGCTGAGCAAAAAGCTGCCTGGCCCGCTGGTGGGCGAACTGCCTTATCTGCCCCGCGCCGAGCAGCGCGAATTAGCGCACTACATCGATCTCTCGGCTTTCGGCGGTATGCTGGCCGTAGATCGAGTCGTGGCGTAGCGTTCTCGACAATACCGACGCCACAACACAGGCAACCAGCAAACCGGGAAGTAAAAAATACTGCCCGGTCATCTCACATACCATCAAGGCCGACATGATTGGCGCATGCGTTGTGGCGGCGAGCAGCGTCGCCATACCCGCCAGCCCGAGCAGGATCGCCGTCTCAGAGCCAGGAAACCACAGCGCAAAGATCTGCGCAAACAGCATTCCCGTTGCCATACCGACGAACAAGGTTGGCGTGAACACGCCTCCCGGCGCGCCGGACCCGCTGCTTGCCAGCACCGCCAGCAGCTTGCAAATAAAGACGCCAGCAATCACCGACAGCAGCGGCGGTGACTGCAAAAACGCCTGAACCACGCTATAGCCATTCCCCCATACCTTCGGCGTTAGCAGCGACAGCAGCCCGACGATCAGACCACCCAGCGCCAGCTGCCACGGCGGTGAAAGTTTGAGACGCAGAAACAGCCTGTGGCTGGCCGCCATCAGCGACATCAGCAGCGGGCCGCAAACGCCAGCCAGCAGACCCACGCCAACGATCAGGAAATAATCCACCGCCGTAAGCATCTCGCTGAGATGGACATCATATAGCGTATTCGCGCCGGGACTTAACAGGCGCGTGGTCAGCAGGGCCACTACAGCAGCAATCACCACCGGGCCGAGGGAGGCCAGCATCAGCGTGCCAAACAGGATCTCTGCGATAAACAGGCTGCCCGCCAGCGGCGCATGATAGGCGCTGGCCATCCCGGCGGCGGCACCGCAGGCGATCCACAGTTTCCATTCGGATTTCGGCGTACAACGTTGTGCAAAAAAGGAGGCGGCGAGGGCGGCGAGCAGGATCATGGCGCCTTCACGGCCGATGGCGCTGCCGCTGGCGACCACCAGCAACGACGCGAGGGATTTCACCAGGCTGGCGCCGTAATCAAACTGGCCGTCACCCGTCTCAAGCGCTTCCATATAATCGGTGGGGGCGTGGGGACGTTGTGCCGTCATGCGCTGCCATCCCCACAGTAGCATTCCCGCGGCCAGACCACCCAGCGCAGGCGTCAGCGCCCGCCGCCAGGGCGATAACGCGGCTGCGGCGTTCACCAGACTTCCGCTTTCGTTGCTGAGAAATAGCCACTCCAGCAGATACATGCTGTGGCGGAACACCGCAACGGCCAGCGCCGCCAGCACGCCGGTGACGGTAGCAATCAGGAGACGACGAAACATCGCGCGGATGTCGGGGTAAGCGTGAAGACGTTGCATGAAGTCGTGATTTAACGGGGACGATACAATATTGTGGCGGTAAATCGGGAGGTTAGCAAAAGGTATGCGTGCGGAAAAAGGCCGGGCAGTACCCGGCCTGAATGCTTAACTCTCGCTATGAATATTCAACGCCCGGCGCGTACGCCCTGAGCTCAAATACTCCGCAATATAATCCTGGGATATCTCGCCGTTATAGCGTCCGTCCTCGTCCACAATCGGCATCCAGCTGGTGTTGCTCTCATACAGGCGAGAAAGCACCACGCGCAGGTTATCCTCGGCCTTACCGGTCATGCGGAACGGATGCAGAATATCCCCGCAGCTGCCGTTGGCGTTACGCGCTTCGCGGCGCTTCACAAAGCCGAGCGGTTTGCCGTGCTCATCAACCACGGTAATGGCGCGAATATCGTTGTCATCCATGGTGGCGAAGGCCTCCGGCAGCGGCGTCGATTCGCGTACCGTAATGGTAGGCTGCTGGTCGGTGACGTCGCCCGCCGATACCAGCAGCAGGCGTTTCAACGTCCGGTCCTGGCCAACAAACGAGCCAACAAACTCATTCGCGGGTTTCGCCAGCAGCTCGTCCGGGCTGGCGCACTGCACGATACGTCCCTGACGGAAGACGGCAATACGGTCGCCCAGCTTCAGCGCTTCGTCAATATCGTGGCTCACCAGCATCACGGTCTTTTTCAGCTTGCGCTGCATCTCCAGGAACTGGTTCTGGATCACCTCACGGTTAATCGGGTCGACCGCGCCGAACGGTTCATCCATCAGCAGGACCGGAGGATCCGCTGCCAGCGCGCGGATGACGCCGATACGCTGCTGCTGACCGCCGGACATTTCGCGCGGATAGCGGTGAAGGAATTTATGCGGATCCATTGCCACCATATCCATCAGCTCCTCGGCACGGGATTTACAGCGCGCTTTGTCCCAGCCCAGCATGCGCGGCACGACGGTAATGTTCTCTTCGATGGTCATGTTCGGGAACAGGCCAATTTGCTGGATCACGTAGCCAATGTTGCGACGCAGGGTCACAGTGTCCATTCCGCTGGTGTCTTCGCCGTTAATCAGGATCGTCCCGCTGCTTGGCGTAATGAGACGGTTGATCATCTTCAGGGTAGTGGTTTTCCCGCAGCCGGACGGGCCGAGCAGCACGCACATTTCCCCTTCAGGCACGTTCAGGTTGACGTTGTCGACGGCCTTAAACGTCTGGCCGTGTTTCTGTGAAAATTGTTTGGTGAGGTTTTCCAGTTTTATCATTATCGAATCCCCTTCGGAGTCAGTACCACCTGCAAACGGTGCAGCAACCAGTCGAGCACAATCGCTAAAAGACAAATCATCAGCGCGCCCGCAATCAACATACGAATATCACTCCCGCCAATACCGTTAAGCAGCAGCAGGCCCAGCCCGCCCGCACCGATCACGGCGGCAATCGCCATGACGCCGATGTTCATCACCACGGCGGTGCGGATGCCGCCAAAAATCACCGGCAACGCCATCGGGATTTCCACCCAGCGCAGACGCTGCCAGAAGGTCATGCCGATGCCGCGTCCCGCTTCACGCAGGCCCGGCGGCAGGCTGTCGAGTGCCGTGTGGGTGTTACGCACAATCGGCAGCAGCGAATAGAGGAACACCGCCGTAATCGCGGGCAGGGCACCAATGCCCTGACCGATCAGCGAAAAGAGCGGGATCATCAGGCCGAAAAGCGCAATTGACGGGATGGTGAGCACAATGGTGGCAATCCCCAGCACCGGCGTTGCCAGCCATTTATGGCGGACAATTAAAATGCCCAGCGGCACGCCAATAATAATCGCCAGGCCCACGGCGAGCGCCACCAGCCACAGGTGTTGCAGCGTCAGGGTTAAGAGATAGTCCCAGTTGTCGAGAATATAGTGAATCGTCTCCATAGCGCCTCCTACAGCAACTGTTTGCTACGCAGGAAATCACGGGCGACCTGCTGCGGTGACTGATGGTCGATATCCACCTTCTTATTCAGTTCGGTGATAACGTCGTTATTGAGCTGGGCTGAAAGGGTGTTCAGCGCCTCCTCAAGCCCCGGATTAGCCTCCAGCGTGTCTTTCCGAACAACTGGCGTCACGGCGTAACTCGGGAAGAAGCCTTTATCGTCTTCCAGCACTTTAAGATCGAAGCCCTTTACGCGCCCGTCGGTGGTGTAGATCAGCCCCGCATCGACAAACCCGTCGCGCACCGCGTTATAGACCAGGCCCGGATCCATCTGGCGGATCTGCGGGCGGTCCAGCTCCATGTTGTAGGCCGCCTGCAACGGTTTCATCCCGTCGCTGCGCCCGGCAAATTCCAGGTCAAGGCCCAGCAGCCAGTTGTTATCCGGATCGGTTTTACGAACTTGTTCAATCTTTGCCACCATCTCAGACATGGTATTGATATGTTCAGCCTCGGCGCGCTTGCGCTGCATGGCAAAGGCATAGGTATTGTTCATATCGGCAGGTTTAAGCCACACCAGACCGTGCTTCGCATCGAGGCGTTTCACCGTCTCGTACGATTCCTGCGGCGACATGCGTTTGTTGATGTGGTTGAAGATGATCAGCGAGGTGCCGGTATACTCCCAGGTCATATCAATCTGCTTGTTGATCATCGCGTTACGGGAAATCACCGTTGCAATATTGGTCTGAGGCTGTACCTGAAACCCTTTCTTTTGCAGATACTGCACGGTCATGGCCGAGAGAATGTGCTGCTCGGTAAAGCTCTTGGTTGCCAGGATCAGCGGCGCGGCGAGCGCCTGGCTGGTGAAGAGCGCGGCGGCGCATAGCGCCGTCAGCCCGGAAAACAGTCTCATAGAAGCTCCTTGTTATAATTATCGCGCGAGATGCGGGCTCAGTAATCGGCCCAGTGCCGCCAGCAGCGTATCCAGAATCAGGGCGAACAGAGCGGTGGCCGCCGCGCCCAGGATCAGCGTCGGGAAATCATTCAGATAGATCCCCGGGAAAATCAGCTCGCCGTAGCTGCTGGCGCCAATCAGGAATGCCAGCGGTGCGGTACCGACGTTAATCGCAGTGGCAATGCGAATACCGGAAAGCATCACCGGCCACGCGTTAGGGATCTCAACCTGACGCAGGCGCTGCCATTTGGTCATGCCGATACCGTTTGCCGCTTCCAGCAACGACGCGGGAACAGAGCACAGCCCGGCATAGGTGTTACGCACAATCGGCAGCAGAGAGGCCAGAAAGAGGGCGATAATGGCCGGTTTATCACCGATGCCAATCACCACCATCGCCAGCGCCAGAACGGCCAGTGGCGGCAGGGTGTTGCCCACGTTAAAGATTTGCATCACATATTCGGCGATACCACGCGCGGCCGGACGGCTCAGCAGAATACCGCTTGGAATGCCCACCAGCAGGGCAAAGAACATGGATGAAAAGACCAGAATCAGGTGCTGTTGCCCGAGGTAAATCAGGTCAACCTGGCGCGCCTTAATCGTTTCCAATCCTATTCCCCAGGTGAGGAGAGCGAGAACCACGATAATCGCGCCGACAAAAAGCAGCGAACGTTTAAGTAATGGGTGCATTGCGGTGTGTCTCCCTGTGCGCATGCGTTATAGCAACCACCGGTTGCCTGTTGTTATGCCATGTTTCGGCAGGGGTACTTCACCTATAGCAAGCGAAACGGAAGGGTTCCAGCGAAGGGGGTAAATCAGTAACCCTATGAAATTAGTGACAACCTGAGTGAAGCCTTATGGCATAAGGGCTGTCAGTGGGCAGGCAGAATAGTCTTAAAGAAGTACGCCTTACGTGACAACGTCACATAAAGCGTGCTGATTATACTTGTCGACTGAGCGCGGCGCGCACCTTGCGTACGCGCCACGAGATGCGGACGATAGAGAAGGCGGCGACGATTACCAGCAACAGGCCCAGCGCCAGCATCGCGTGGAATCCAAACTCTCTGAACAGGATCAGCCCCGCGATCCCGCCGCTGATAAAGGAGAAAAGGGTAGTTAAATGGGTTTTGAGCTGACTCTTTTGCGCGGCCGTATCTTTGGAGTAATCCCGGCGCAGCATGGCGACCATAACGGAGGCCAGCGAAATGCCCGCATCGGTCAGCGTGCCGGTGATGTGCGTGGATCTCACCCGACCGCCGGATAGTTGAGTGGAGGTGGAATTATGAATTCCCATCAACCCGCACAGGAAAATAATAATCTCCTGATTCGTGGCGAAGGAGTGAAAATACATTTCGTACAGGGATACCCCGGCCAGTAATAGCCCTTCAACAAACAGAACCTGGCTGAATACCAGCCTGACGTTATGGATAATCCCCCAGATAACAATAATCCGCGCAGCGATGGCGCCTGAGACAAACGAAAGAATAATAGCGCCAAAGAAAAGAATATCGCTGAGATCGGTGGAGGAAACTTCGCTGGATAGCTGCGAGGTATTGCCCGTCATATGCGAGGGAAAAAAACCGAACGCGCCCAGCGCAATGGCATTCAGCAGTCCCGCGGAGGTCGCCAGCCAGAGGGCAAGACGACGATCCTCCTGATGCGTTCGTTCTTTCTTTAATTTAATCAGCAAAGAATACCTCCGGTTTGAGCTTTGCCTGAACGCTCAAGCTAACAAAGCGATGTCGCTGGCTGACCAGGATATTGCTTAATTATTATTTCAATGGGAGGTGAGCGAGGTTTTGTAATTAAATAAAACAACCCTGTTAATATAATGCCTTATTTCCGATGGCGCGACGTCGTAAAAGTCAACACCCCTGCACTCAGGAGTAATATGCTGCTTAAAGCGAAGGTGCTCTGCCAGCCAAAGGTATCAAACACCACGCCACCCGCCGTTGAGCCAAGCGCAATAGAGAGTTGGATCACCGCGACCATTAGCCCGCCGCCAGCCTCGGCATCTTCCGGTAACGTACGGGCTATCCACGTCCACCAGCCGGTGGGGGCCGCAGTTGCCAGCATTCCCCAGAAACCTAACAGCAGGGCCACGATCCACAGGCTGTCACCGGTGAGCATTAATACCCCTGCAATCAGCGTCATAAGCAGCGGTATGGCCATTAAGGTGAGGTAAAACGCGGCATTCAGGGCCAGCGCGACGATCAGCGTGCCGATGAAACCTGCGATACCGATAGTGAGCAGGATCAGCGATAAGGCGGAAGGACTGACGTGGGTGACGGTTTCGAGGAAGGGGCGCACATAGGTAAATAACGCAAACTGTCCCATGAAGAACAGGCCGCACGCCATCAGACCCATCGAAACCGCAGGCTGGTGGAGCAGGCGAAATAGGCTTTTACGTGGCGACGGACCCTGGTTCCCGCCCATGTTGGGCAGGCTAAAATATTGCCAGATGAACGCCACAATCGCCACGGGAACCAGGCACAGAAACGCGCCGCGCCAGCCAATGGTCGAGCCGAGATAACTGCCCAGCGGGGCGGCGACCACCGTCGCCAGCGCGTTGCCGCCGTTGAAAATTGCCAGCGCACGAGAGACCTGATGCTGAGGCACCAGCCGAATGGCGGTGGCAGCAGACATCGACCAGAAACCGCCAATGGCGATGCCGATCAACGCCCGGCCTGCCATATACATCAGAGCATTCGGGGCGAAGGCGATAATGATCCCTGACAGCGCCATCAGGACGGTCATGCCTGAAAGAAGATGTTTGCGATTCATATTCCCGGCAAGCCGGGAAAGAAAAAGGCTGGTCAGGACAGCCAGCGCACCAGAGAGGGCGATCCCCTGGCCAGCCGTCCCCTCTGTCACCCCTAAATCTCTGGCGAGGGGCGTGAGCAGACTGACGGGCATAAATTCCGAGGCAATGAGGACAAAAACGCACAGGGTCATGGCAAAAATACCGCCCCAGTGTGCACGCTCAGCATCACGGGATGAGGTTTGATTCAGTGTGGACATAGGTGTAATTCACGGCGAAGAGAAGATAAGCCCCCTGATTGCCGGGGGCTCAGAGAATTAATCCAGACTGGTTTTGAAAAACTGCCCGAACTGCGCGAACGGGATTTTCCCTGCGACGTTATCGTAGAGATCAACGTGATTCGCACCGGGAACAATCACCAGTTCTTTCTGTTTGCTGCCGACAGCTTTAAACGCATCTTCCGCAAAATAACGTGAGTGCGCGTTTTCACCGGTCACAATCAGCGTTGGGATGGTGATCTCCCCGGCATAGCTCAGCAGCGGCATATTCATAAAGGACAACGGCATGGTCGCGGTCCATGCGCCGGTGGAGTTTACGGAACGGGCATGGAAGCCGCGCGGCATACGGTAGTAATCATAGAACTCTTTCAGTACCGGATGCGGATCGGCGGGCAATGCTTCCGGCAGAATACGCCCGGCCGCCGTTACCTTACCGTTTTCATCGACATAAATATCGTGGCCGCCATGGGCGAAGGTGCCGCTTTCAGCATCTTTCCAGCGTTGCGCGTTCAGATACTGCAACACGGCCCGGCGATCGGCCGCTGAATAACGATCTTTCCCGTCGCCCACGCCGTGACCCATCGCACGGCTCATATCGTACATTACGCTGGTGGCGACCGCCTTCACGCGGGTATCCATGGATGCCGCGTTCAGCGCCATACCGCCCCAGCCGCAGATCCCGAGAATGCCGATACGGTTACGGTCGACTTCTTTCTGTAATCCGAGGAAATCCACTGCGGCGCTAAAGTCTTCGGTGTTGATATCAGGGGAGGCAACGTTACGCGGCTGGCCGCCGCTTTCACCCGTGTAGGATGGGTCGAAGGCCAGGGTCACGAACCCCTGTTCAGCCAGAGTCTGGGCGTAAAGACCGCTGGATTGTTCTTTAACCGCACCGAATGGTCCACTGACGGCAATCGCCGCCAGCTTCTGGTCGCCGCTGTTCCTGGGAATGTACAGATCGCCCACCAGGGTGATCCCGTATCGGTTCTCAAACGTCACCTTGCGGTGGTCGACTTTATCGCTCTCGGCGAAGGTCTTATCCCAGGTTGTCACCATCGAAACGGGGGCGGCAGGATTTCGTGTTTCTGCATAACTCATTGTTGTTACTCCACTTAATGATGCGCACAGCAGCAGCGCAACGGACAGTTTTTGGGTGAATGTTTGCATAAGAGGTACCGTGTGTTGTTGTAATGCGGTCATTATAGTTAGCAGAAATAGTGCTGATTAGAGGCCAAAAGCTGCTAGGATTAATATCATATTGTTATGAATTGATGAGGCATGATGGCGAAGCGGGAAAACTACAATGAGCTGTATCTGTTTATCCAGGTGGTGCGGGAGGGAAGTTTCACGGCAGCCGCGCAACGGCTCGGGCTGGCACAATCCGGGATCAGCCGATCAGTTCGCGAGCTGGAAGAGCGGCTGGGCGTTCAGCTTCTGGTGCGTACCACGCGCAAACTGTCGCTGACCCATGCCGGGGAGCAACTTTACCAGACCGCTGGTTCAGCCTTTGATGCGCTCGATACCGGGCTGACCAGACTCGCGCATTACCGCCAGACGCCGTCCGGCACGGTGCGCATTAATGCCAGCCAGCACGCCATCGAAAAATGCCTGCTGCCAAAGCTCGCTATCTTCAAACAGCGTTACCCGGATATCCGTCTGGAATTGATCAATGAGAGCCGGTTCGTGGATATCATTGCCGAGCGATTCGACGCGGGCGTCCGGCTGGGACCGGAGGTGGGACAAGGAATGATTGCCGTGCGCATCACGCCCGATATGGAGATGGCTGTGGTTGCCGCTCCGGCGCATTTTCGGCGCTATGGTTTCCCGCAGACGCCCGCCGATCTGGATGCTCATCCCTGCATTGCCTACCAGTTTGCCGACGCTAACCACTATCAATGGGAGCTTGTTCATGACGGGAAGCATATTACTCACCGCCCGGAGGGGCAATGGGCCTTTTCCGACAGCTACATGGAGGCCGAAGCGGCCCGGCTGGGACTCGGGCTGGCCTATGTCCCGGTTGAGCTGGTGGCTGACGATCTGGAGCGTGGCACGCTTATACGCGTCTTACGGCGCTACAGCCTGCGGATGGACGGACTGTACCTCTATTATCCACACCGCAACGTGTCCCCGGCGCTGAGAGCGGTGATTGATACGCTGAAAATTTAGGGTGCCCCTACGCTACGGTCTATACAGCCCATACGTTTGTGATACGCTACTATTTTATATAGCGCAGCTCAACTAAGGCTATGAAATGACAAAAATAACGCCAGAATATACGGTAGTTGACTTATCACGTTGGGCAAGAAAGGAACACTTTGAAGTATTTCAGGGCTTTGCTCAATCTACATTTAACCAAACGGTTCAGCTGGACATTACCGTGCTGCTAAAGCATATCAAAGAGGTTGGCTGGAAATTTTATCCTGCGATTATTTCCCTTATTTCTCACGTCGTAAACCGGCATCCGGAATTCCGGATGGCCATGAAGGATGATGAGCTTGTAATATGGAATGAGGTTCATCCAAGCTATACTCTTTTCCATAAAGAAACGGAGACATTTTCATCGTTGTGGAGTCATTACGATGGAAATATTCACCATTTTCAGCGCGTTTATGCAGAAGATGTCGCCCGCTATGGCAATATCCTTGCTTACTGGCCTAAGGAAGAGTCCCGGGAAAATATATTTTTCATCTCGGATATCCCGTGGGTCAGCTTTAGCAGTTTCAACGTCAACGTCGCTAACATGCGGAATTTTTTTGCGCCCATGTTCACGTTTGGAAAATACTATAACCAGGATGGAAGAGTCTTGTTGCCATTCGCTGTTCAGGTCCACCATTCTGTTTGTGATGGCTTCCATGTGGCAAGGCTGATCAACGAGTTACAAGAGTTGTGTGATAATCTACCGCACCATTCAGAGGCGCCCAACGTGTGATTCACGTGTTTTTAACATACGCCTGACGAGGGGAAATAATGGAACCGAATTTTACGCCAGAACAGATTGAAATGATTAACCGCATTGTTTTCGAGCAGATCGAGACCATGCATGAGAAAGTGGCTGAAATAATCGCAGATACAGAGACGGTGGCGCATCAGCGCCTGAAGGATAACGGGATCACTATGACAGATTTCTATCCTGCGAATAAAAATTTCCTGATGATGACCCTTGTACAGGATCTGATAGATAAAGTGCACGGGGGCGATAAGGGCCTGGCCAAAACAATGATAACCATGGAAGCAAAAAGGCTGAATATCAGCGTAAACGTTGAGGCGGACAAATCAAGATAACAGGACGTAAATTTACGGTTACGGTTGATGAATATAAGGTTCAGCCGACCATAATAAAGCCGCGAGCCGTTTTCGGCCCGCGGCAGCAGGACAGGTGATGAGATGTTCTGACGATCAGGCGGCTTTGACGGCCCGGATTTTTTTGCTGCTATCCGCATCTGATGCTGTTTTATCCGTTGCAGCATTGAGCTCAGGAAGCTTGCTGGTACGCAGGATATGCTGCACGGACTCTTTCTGCTCGGCGAGATAAAGACCAAGGTTCTCCGCCTGCGTTTCATCCATCTGCATTCCGCTTTGCAACAGCCAGTCGGTGAACGCTTCTGCCATATCGAGCAGTTTGTCGTGAGCGTCAGCCTCTTTCTTACTGGCAAATGTCATTTTCTCTTCACCTTTTCTTACGACAACAAATTTTGTTTCAACAGCCATTGTGCACCCCTGTATACTGTAATTATATACAGTATAGCAGTTGTGACGTTGTGTTGCAGCAAAAATGTGCGAACCTGGCCTGCACAACGGGTGGACAAGCCAGGCGCTGTTATCGGTACAGCGTTTTTTCGGCAATCGGGATCAGCAAAGTAGACTGCCATTCCGCCAGCGTCAGCTGGGCAAGTTTACCCAGCGCGGTGTAGAACGGATGGGCCGCGTTTTCAACGAATACGCTCAGGAAACGCGTGCTCCATGGCAGCAGATGCCAGGCAAGAAGCTGGTCGCGTTCTGTTTCGCGACCGTTCTCGGCAAGCCATGCCGCCAGCATCAGCAACGTTCCGAAATGATCTTCGGGCTCATTCTGCTGCATCTCAAAGGCGATATGGTTTTCACGCATCCACTGACGCAACGCGAGGGTCGAATCGCCAAACAGCACGGACTCGCGATCAAGCCAGACCGAGCCCCACGGGGGGGCGGGCAGGGCATACGGGCCAATAAACAGACGCTGCCAGGCGTCTTTCAACGCTTCATCCGATGGGGTCTTAAACATACTGGCGACAGGCAGCAGATTTTCCTCCGCCAGCGGCCAGTCCTGAACCCAGTCACCTGCGGTCAGGGCACTCACCAGCGGCGCGGTCTGCTCGCTGTCTGGGGCGAAATAAAACAGCGCGCCCAGTACCCGGGCGCTGAACGCGAACGATTCGCGGTGTGAGACTTCATTCATTACAACTTTCCTTACTTGCGCGCGGGTAGCCCCGCGCACCTGTGTTAACCTGCAATTGCTAACCCTGCGGTCATATGCAGACCATAAAATAGCCCACGGCCAATCAGTTCACCTAGCGCCACCAGCACGACACCTGCAAACAGGCCGAGCGTTTTTGGCTCCTGACGACGAATCAGCGGGCAGAGCCAGCAGCCTAAACCCGCCGCCAGCAGCGCGATGCGCCATACCTGAAGCGAACCATAATCCGGAAGCAGGGCGTTAGCCTGCTGGATGGAACTCTGTATCGTCCCCAGCGTATTGCTTTGCAACACGACGACCGCCACGCAGACGATAAGTGCCAGTACGCTGACAGACGCGGCAAGAGTACCTTTGAATGTCACGTTTGCCACGCGCAGCAGCAGCGCGGCCAGCAGAGGACCAGCAAGCACCATCGTCAGGAAGAAGCTCAGCGTGGTGTAACCCGTATACCAGGTCGGGACAATCTCAATCTGATAGACCCGGGTCATCGCCCAGACGAAAACGATGCCCAAGAGCTGGCTGACAACCAGCCAGATTTTGCCCAAAGCTGGGGGCATTTTACCGATAACCGACACCAGCCACCAGAAACCGCCCACGGCAAAGAAGATCGAACCCGCCGCGATCTCATTACTCAGCGCTGACGCGCCCACGCGGTTAAGCGAGTTGAAGGCACGCAGCGGAGAGCCAAGATGCAGTACCGAGGCCATAAACCCAATACCCATTACCAGCCAGAGAAAAAACAGGCTGCGCACGATGCGCATTCTGGCCTTGTCATCATTTTCCTTAAGCCAGACGAAGCCCATCACGATTAACGCGCCGGCCACGCACTGCCCGAAAACGGTGAAGATCACCAGCGGCCATTCATGCCATCCACTTCCCATCTCACACCTCCTTCGGGTTTGCCAGGTAGCCGGTGGTGTCACCCGTCGGACGGCTGTTGGCGTTAGGTTTAATCACAATACTCGGCTTCGTGAAGTGCGCAGACGGCAGCGGCGCGACGGCAGCAAGCTGACCGTGTTTTTTGCGCAGCTCCTCAATCGGGCCAAAGTCCAGCGCGCGCAGCGGGCAGGACTCGACGCAGATGGGCTTTTTGCCGTCGGCCACCCGGCTGTGGCAGCCGTCGCACTTGGTCATGTGGCCTTTGGCGGCATTGTACTGCGGCGCGCCGTACGGGCAGGCCATGTGGCAGTAACGACAGCCGATGCAGACATCCTCGTCTACCACCACAAAACCGTCGTCGCGCTTGTGCATCGCCCCGCTCGGGCAGACCTTGGTGCAGGCCGGATCTTCGCAGTGGTTGCAGGCAATCGACAGGTAATAGGCGAAGACATTCTGATGCCAGACGCCGTTATCCTCCTGCCAGTCGCCGCCCGCGTATTCATAAATTCGCCGGAAGCTGACGTCCGGGGTCAGGTCTTTGTAATCCTTGCAGGCCAGCTCGCAGGTTTTGCACCCGGTGCAGCGGCTGGAATCAATAAAAAATCCATACTGAGTTGTCATCGGTTAATCCTTATGCCTTCTCGATCTGCACCAGGTTCGTGTGCTGCGGGTTGCCTTTCGCCAGCGGTGACGGGCGGTGCGTGGTCAGGGTATTGATGCAGGAGCCGTGATCGACACGATCGCCGCTCATGTTGGCGTCATGCCAGGCGCCCTGGCCCATCGCGCTTACGCCGGGCATGATGCGTGGGGTGACTTTCGCGGCAATACGCACTTCGCCGCGGTCGTTGAAGACGCGCACCATATCCCCGTTTTTGATACCACGTTGCTCCGCATCCACAGGGTTAAGCCACACCTCCTGGCGACAGGCGGCCTGGAGCACATCCACGTTGCCGTAGCTGGAGTGGGTACGGGCTTTAAAGTGGAAACCGAACAGTTGCAGCGGGAATTTGCTGCGCTCGGGCGCGTCCCAGCCTTCAAAGGTTGAGGTATAGACCGGCAGCGGGGTGATGGTTTCGTCTTTTTGCAGTTCCCAGGTTGCCGCAATATCCGCCAGCTTGCTGGAGTAGATCTCGATTTTGCCCGACGGGGTTTTCAGCGGATTGGCATCCGGATCGTCACGGAATTTTTTATAGGCCACAAAATGTCCGTTAGGATCTTTGCGCTTATAAATACCCATTTTTTTCAGCGCATCGTAGGATGGCAGCAGCGGATCTTTGGCGACCATTTTGGCGTACAGGTAGCGCAGCCACTGCTCCTGCGTACGGCCTTCGGTGAATTTCTGATGGATATCCGGTCCGAGGCGTTTCGCCACTTCACTCATGATCCAGTAGATGGGCTTGCGCTCGAACTTCGGGGCGGTAACCGGCTGGAGAAAAATCAGGTATCCCATGTTGCCGGCGTAATCGTTGGGGATGATATCTTCCTGCTCGACGGTCATCAGGTCCGGCAGAACAATATCGGCATACTTCGCGGACGAGGTCATAAAGTTGTCGATGACGACGATCGTTTCGCACTTGCTCTCATCCTGCAAAATGTCGTGAGTTTTGTTGATATCGGAGTGCTGGTTGATGATGGTATTACCCGCGTAGTTCCAGATGGACTCCACTGTCAGACGGATGGACGGACTTGAAGTAGTTGACTCAACGCTACTTAAGGTCCTGATATGACTGACATTAACCATGACAACACTGTATATTCATCCAGTTCTTTCTCTGGGTCTCCCTATCTGTATGGGCAAGTCTACACCCCAAGTCCTGACACAAGGCTGACACAAATCAATCTACTCGGCGTAGCTAAGCCTCAGTTAGTCCGTAGAGCCAATGGTCGATATACTATCCGCTTCAGACTCAAGGGACAGACCACACCGTTTCTTTCAGTATCGACCCGCAGCACAGACAGGAGAGTAGCCACAATGCGTCAGAGAGAGCTTGCAGCCACAGCTAAGGCCTTCATGTTGGATAGACCTGAAGTCTCGCTACAGGAGCTTACAGAGCACCTCCGGTCTATGGCTGAGCAGTTCCTGACAGACGCTAGTGACGATTACTGGAATGGACTTGAGGTCGCTACTTTGGTGGACGAGAAGTCCAACCTGAAGGAGCTAGCCGCTACGCAAGCCTTAAGTCTGGACCAGCAGAAGGGCATAAGGTTAGCGCTTGAAGTCCTGACCGCAGCACAGCAGAGGGTAGACACTGGTGATACCTCTGGTCTGATTAAGCTGATTGATGATAATAACCATACTGATTACTCAACTATAGGCGACTCTACGTCAATTCTGAAGAATGAGCAGGGGGATAGACCAGTAGTTTTCACACAGGAGCGCCAACCTGAGGTCACTATCTGTAGTTTTTCTGAGCTAGTGTCCTCGCTGCTGGCTGAGAAGGTCCAGACCCTGAAGTCCTCCAGCTACAAGGACCTCTCGTCCTCACTAAATACTGTCTCCCGGTTCCTGCCTGAAGACATGGACCTGATGTCTCGCTCTGAGTGGCTGGCTGTCAGGGACGCTATGCTGGCTTCTGAGGTGAGACCGTCGACGATTAACAAGCTGCTGACTAAGGCGAAGATGTGTCTGGACTATGGCCTGATGAATGGGCAACTTGAGGGCCGCAACCCGATTGAGCGCATGAAGTTAACTAAGGATGTAGACTCCAAGCGTAGAGCATTCACTGACGAGGAGCTGGAGAGACTTCTTGTCCGGGTAGAGGCTGAGTATCAGTTCACGCGACACACCGCTCACACGACCTCTGAGGCTCGCAGATGGGCGACTCTGGTATCTGTGGTCACTGGAGCTAGGTCTGCTGAGGTCTGCCACCTGATTAAACGTGACATTGTAACGATTGATAAGATGGTCTGTATCGACATCAATGAAGATGGGGACGGGAAGTCCGTAAAGAACAAGCATTCAGTCCGACTTGTACCGCTAACCGATGGCGCTTATGGGTTTGACCTGACGTCCTTTCTGTCGTGGGTAGACGCTCAGCCTGATGATGGTCCTCTCTTCGGGATGACACCGAGCGCCTACTCTAGCTGGTTTAACTCTCGGGTCCTGACTGAGGCCCTGCCAGACGCCGATAACGTCTCGCTTCATAGTCTGAGGCATTGGCTGGCGACCCGTATGAAAGAGCGTGGTGTCAATCTGGTGGACGCTCAGGGCATCTTAGGTCATAGCTCGCAGTCAATCACTTACGACCTGTACGGGAAGGGGCACGCGGTTGGACGTCTGGCTGATGCGCTAAATCTGGCACTGGTAGGGATGTGAGTGGAGAATCGTAATGGTTAAAGAGTTTAAAGTTAAAGTCCGTAAAGAAAATAAGCCGTCATATGAATGTATGATTACTGCTGAAACCTGTTTGGGGTTAGCAGGTCTGGCGACCGAGGAGTGGGAGCGTGAGCACCATTATCGTACAGGTATCATATTCACTGCCTTTGCTATTGAGGCTATGTTCATCTTCTATAGAAAACAGGTTGACCCCGGTTACGATAAGACGAAACCAGAGTGCAGAAAGACAATGCACAAGAAAACGTTAAAATTGTGCGGCTTTACTAATTATATGGGGACAAAACCTTATCAAATTATCAAAGAGTGTCTTGAGGTAAGAGATGCAATTGCTCACGGCGATTCGTACACTTCCAGCTTTAATTTCTCAGCGGATCATTTGGATAACCAAGACGATATTGCAAGAGGTGTCTTGGCGGTAAACTCCGAACAATTCCGGGGATTAACTGCCGACCTCCTTAAGAAATACATTGAGATGGCAAAGCATATTGACCATGAGATTTATGATAACGGTTACAGGCCTTCTGAAGAGGACCTCCCGGCAGCCGAGCGTAGAAACCTGATGTTAGCTTTCGGGGTCAGTGGGGTGTCAATGTGGCCTAGCGTCTGAACGTAGGGGCTTAACTAGCATTTTAAGGATAGATATGGTTCTGCGAAATATTATAATTGATATAGTTTACAAGGGTTACAATTAGCGGGCATTATACCCTCACTATAGGGAAGGGGACTAAACTATCACTATAGGGGACCCCTAGCCCTCGACCCATACACACATTCATTAAGTCTCAGGCTTCCGGTAGCGGACCGATTGGAAACCATCCGCGCACGCCTAGTGTTAAATCACCTTGCGCCTGAGACCATTCTCTTTAACGTAGGTTATCTTCCCTTTTGACAGGCGGGGAGCAGAAGACCGCATCCGACTTTAAGTTGGCTCTGCGATAATCGCTGCGCGGATAACTGAAGAACCAAGACATCATTGCTGAGGTCTGCCATCCATTGAGGACAGGCGGAAACTCAAAGAGGTTAGACCAGTGGTGTCTGAGGTTTGGGCTTTGAGTCCTGACCAGCAGGCTGGAGGAGACCATGAGTTTATCTTGTTATGGATTGTGTTATCACAATTCCCATAAGAAGAACTTTAAGTCCAGCCAGCCAAAGTAAACATGGTCGCAAATCTTATACCCTCACTATAGGGACCATGCATTCCGCCTCCGGTCTTGATGCGTCAAGTTATGCGGAAGCTCTCCCGACATTAAGTCTTTCTCAGAAGACATCCCAAGGCAAGACAGCCTCTGTCAGACCTCCTGTATCGACCTCCAGCTCGTTAGCGTTCTTCAGTCATCTCATTGGCTTAAGTCTATCACCGCTCACCATCTGGGGTCCTTACAGCTCGTCCTGACATGCGGTCTCACCTTTATATGTACATGTAGAGACACCGGGTCACTCCAGACACCAGATGCAAAACTTTGCAACCGAACGGAAAACTTTCCTACCGTCTGGTAGTGGACTTGACGCGCTCAAAACTGAGCTGGTTGGCGAGGAAGTCTCCCTCCGAGTGGAGGACCAAAGACGCTAAGCGATTCTCTACCGTCCCGCAAAAAATGCGGGCCGTGAAGACAGGGCGTTACCGCTCAAAACTGAGCAGTCACCACCACCACCATCATCTCTGGTCTTCACACGACCTCATCATCACCTCAAGTCTTTCTGTATGTCTCCTGTTGCCTGTGAGTCTCCCTATCGTTGGGGGCTTGAGTAGGCTCTCAGGGTGTGACTTCAAGAGGCATAACAAAAGGAGTACAACGATATGTCAAACCTTAACGCTAACCACATCATCTACATCGACGGTCAACCATTCAAAGCGAATGAGGACGGGATGTGGAACCTGACCGAAATCTGGAAGACCCTGAAGCTACCGAGGGGTAAGGCCCCTTCCGAGTGGAAGACCAAAGAGGCGAGACGATTTGCAGCCACTCCGGTAAAATTGCGGAGTGAGCGGGTCGGCTCTACACAGCACATCTTCTCTAATAAGCAAGTTACGCTCCGGTACGCTGGATGGGTGTCTTATGACTTTGAGTATATGGTCTACGCTGCCTTTGAGTCCATTCTGGCGATGCCTGAAGTCCAGACCGTTGTCGTCAACAAGATGGTGGAGCTGGGCTATCACGCCGAAGCTGAGCTACTGGAGCGACACTCTAACGCTGACCGAGACTACGCCCATCACCAGATGTCTACCCTGTTTAGTAAAGCGGACGGACGCAAGCCTGAGCGCCTGTATAAGGCTGTCAAAGCTGGTCACGTGACCAAGGATAAGGCCTTGAGTCTGCTCCCCGCAGGTAGCGCCTGGGCTGCACGAGTGGAGGGACTCTAAGATGATGATTGACCCTCGTACACCTATTGGCAAAGCGACCCTTCGTTACCGTGGTCTTCCCACTCGTCACCTCCTGTCCCTGCTGAGACTTGGAGTCGCTGACTCTGAGCGCCCGTACTACAGTCGAGACGAACTTATAGCGATGCTGGTCGACCGTGATTTGAATAATCAGTTACGTCGGGCGTTCGCCAAACTAGAGTCTTAACCTTATGGGGCAGAAAAGACCGCCGCATAAACCTATCGTCTGATGACCGCTCCGGAAATCTCCGGACCGCCCGTAGTGAGCTGGAGTCTTGAGTGGAAATTCCCACGCAAGGTCTTTGACCATACCAAACCTAATTTAAAACCTTTTGAGATGACCGATGCGGGGAGACCCGTAGGCATAACTGTGTCTGCGGTACCGATAGTCTCAACTCTCAAGAGGAGTAATTACTATGTTATTCAATAACCAAGACTGGAAACTGTCAGTCACCGACATCAATCTCTATGAAAATACTGTGAGTCTGGACGGTCAGTCCTATCCGCTGTCGCTCGCTATCAAGACCCTCATTCCGGGCTACCTGTCAGGCCTGCCGTCTACCAGCCGTGAGTCTATGGAGTTACTGGAAGCTCTGGCTGAAGCTGGCGTAGCTATTGGTAACTTCTTCAGTAATGACCTGATGATCGCCTACCAACGCCGCCAGATGAATAAGCGTGTCGAGGCTGAGCGTATCGCTAAAGAGCTGGCGTCTCAGAAAGAGCGTACCCGCGAAATGTTCATGACCGACGAAGAGTGGCAGAAAGAGTTACAGCGCCGCGAACAGGTCAAAGCTGAACGCCGGACCTATGGTGAGAACCTCCGCAGTGCTACCCATTCCGCTGGTCGCTCCCGTGCCGCTATCGTCGCTGACATTGAGTCAGGCGGTAACTGGATGGACAGCCTGTAAGACACACAAGTGGTCCTGACCCGATGTCGGGACCCACAGTATCCAAACTAATTTAGGAGATTGATTATTATGACTATGACTAAAGACGCTTTCCAGTTCGGCATTGAGCCTGTTCGTATCACCGACACCGACAACATTCAGGTCAATGAAGGTCTGCCGACTAACGCTGACCCGCAGGTCTATGCCCTCCAGTTAGCTAAGACGGTTAAGGCTATGCTGAACGGTGTACTTAAAGACGCTCAAGAGAACATCCCGTTCCCTGTAGAAGTCCTGCCTACCCGCAATAGCCTGCCTACTCCAATCATTGCTCACACTCTGGCTGATCGCTCTGTGGTCGTTCCTGTCCGTGGTGGTAAGCGACCTGAAGTCGTGACCGTTCCGTCTGGACAAGAAATCGTGGTCGAACCAATCGAGCAGGCTATTCTCATCTCTGAGCAGACCAAGCTCTGGGACGCCAAGTCATCCACCGGATTCACTCAGGGCACACTTCAGCAGGACGCTATGAACATCTGTGAGAATGTGGTCCGTACCATCAACGCTCGCATGGTCGACGTTCTGGAGTCCTCCAAACTGTTGAAGACCGTAGAGCTTCCTGTCCTGACTGGTAGCCTGACCGCTAAGGCAGACGCTATCATGGACGCTCTGTATGACAACACCGAGCCATCTTTCGGTTCTGAGGTTTCTGACTATGGCATTATCGCCCATGAGTCACACATCAAGGCTCTCTCTCGTCTGGCTGCTAAGCAGGGCTTCTCTGGTGAAGACGCTATCGTGGATATGCTGGGTACCGACATCGCGTATTACAACGGTGAGGACAAAGGTGTGTTCATGTTGGCTAAACGCTTCACGGCCCTGAGCTTCGGCTGCTTCCGTCACGACGGTGAGAATATTACGGTCGTCCTTTCACGTGATGGCGACTCTCAGTCCCACGACTTGGAAATCCTCGGTAAAGTGTTCGTTGTCGCTGAAGCTGCTACGACCGTCAAGATGGGCACTGGCTCAGCTACTGCCGTCCTGCCTGTAGTCAAACGCCTGAAGTTCACCAAGACCGAAGCGTAAGACCAATGGGTAAGAGCATTAGTAAAGGCTTCAGGTCCATCGCCAAGGGCCTGACAGGTGGTGGTGGGACTCAAGGTGGGGCTTCGGTCCCGCCTCCTGTAGCTCCTCCTGTAGCTCCTCCAGATGACGCTCAGCAAGCTGTAGTCGATACCCAAGGTCAGGAGACCGAGGGAGGTAAGACCATGAGCAGAGGTAAGTCTGGACTGAATATCAGCAGGACTTCAGGTGGTGGGCTATCACTGTGATTAACTAACTATGGTCTGGACCAATGGTCTGGACCTGTTGTTAATGTAATAATATAACATAACAGATAGGGGCTTTATGTCTATGACTTCCGCAGACCTGAAGTCCCTCCTGACTCTGGTCTATAAACTCGTGTTCCTCTCTGTGGGTCTCTACATGGTCCTCTCTGGTCGACTTGGTGTGGATGTGTTCGACACTCTGTCTAAGGCTGTGGGTGGACTTCTAGGTCCTTAGGTTTGGACTCACAGTGGGACCGATGGTTTCTGACAGAAAAATGTGAATGACCATCTAATACATTAAGCCAGCAGACTTCCCCCCATAGGCCCACCTCAAGTCCAGACCGAGGCCACCGGGGGTCCTGACCAGCCGTCTAGACATCCCGTCTAATGACACAAGTCTGGCACAAAGAATGACACAAGGTCTTGACTCAATGCAGGACCTCAGGCCTACTAAGGGTCCGCTTCAAGTCCTTGAAGTTCCAGATGAACTTGATCGGCACATCGAGCTTATCTTTGCCGCGTACGCCGTCGCGCAGGGCGGTCATCTCCGGTCCACGGGCAATGGCATCCGTCCAGCTGAAGCAGGAAATTTGCGTTTTCACCGGATTTTCCGGCAGCGGCATGCGTTCGATGGTGATGGTGTAGGTCGATTCGCGCGCGCCGCTGTTGCCGCCGTTAATGCCGACGTTGCCGGTCAGGATCGGCAGCATGGCGATGGCGCGGGACGTTTGCTCCCCGTTAGCCTGACGCTGTGGGCCCCAGCCCTGGCAAATGTAGGCCGGTTTCGCCGAACCGATTTCACGGGCCAGCTTAATGATGCGATCGGCAGGGATGCCCGTTATGCGAGACGCCCACTCCGGGGTTTTCGCGGTTTTGTCATCACCCTGGCCGAGAATATAGGCTTTGTAATGACCATTAGCCGGTGCGCCTTCCGGCAGGGTTTTTTCGTCATAACCCACGCAGTATTTATCGAGGAAAGGTTGATCGACCAGATTTTCATTAATCAGCACCCACGCAATACCTGCCACCAGCGCGGCATCGGTGCCCGGACGAATCGGGATCCACTCGTCTTCACGCCCTGCGGCAGTGTCGGTATAACGCGGATCGATAACGATCATCCGCGCGTTTGACCGTTCGCGCGCCTGCTCAAGGTAGTAAGTGATCCCGCCGCCGCTCATGCGCGTTTCCGCCGGATTATTGCCGAACATCACGACCAGTTTGGTGTTTTCGATATCCGATGTGCTGTTGCCGTCGTTGCTGCCGTAGGTGTAGGGCATTGCGCAGGCGATCTGCGCGGTGCTGTAGGTGCCGTAGTGGCTGAGGAAGCCGCCGTAGCAGTTCATCAGGCGCGCGACCAGCGAGGCATAAGGGGAGGAGCGGGTGATGTTGCCGCCTACAATTCCGGAGGAGTAGTTAATGTAGACCGCTTCGTTGCCGTATTTTTCGACCACGCTTTTCAGGCTCGCGGCGATGGTGTCCAGCGCTTCTTCCCAGGTGATACGCTCAAACTTGCCTTCTCCGCGTTTGCCCACGCGTTTCATCGGATAGTTCAGACGGTCTGGGTGATTAATGCGACGGCGAATTGAACGGCCTCGCAGACAGGCGCGAACCTGATGGTTGCCGTAAATATCCTCGCCGGTATTATCCGTTTCAACCCAGTAGACTTCGTCATCGCGAACGTGCAGACGTAGCGCGCAGCGGCTACCGCAGTTTACCGAGCAGGCGCCCCAGACAACTTTGTCTTCTGCGGGCTGAATAGCGGACTGCACAGCGGCGGCGGCGCTTTTCAGACCAAAAGGTAATGCGATCCCACCGGCGGCAAGCGCCAGAGATCCTATGGCAGTAGATTTAACCAGAGTTCGACGGCTTATACCGCCGTGATGTTCAACTTCGGACATAACTCACCCCATCATTGTTAATAATTATTTTCACCCGTGACTACAACCGGGCTAATGATGGGGGGAGTGTTACTTATTTAGAGGTATTAAATATTAATCCTCGTCAAATCAGGGGAATTGAGTGGGAAAATCATTGCGGCTCAGCGGGCGCATTCTCTTGCGTACCTGCGCCGCTCACCGGGTAGTTGCCGCTACTGGTGCGGGTGTACAAAATTTTGAAAGTATCGTTGGCACAATGCCCAACGACCTGCGCATCCGGCTGATCGGCCTGATCGTTCGGGACGATGTTCAGGGTAAAGCCAGACTCCGGTACGCCGTTGTTGATAATCTTCTGCTGAATGTCGCTTTTCACGCGCTCGCAGGAGTCCGGGGCCGCAAGAAGAGCGGGTGAAGCACTCATTAACAGCAGGGCGGTAATCCAGGGTAACCGTTTCATCTGTAGCTCCTTTTCACTGTGTGGACTGTAAGCATAGCAGGGTTAGGGTAAGCTTTTGTTTTTGGACCTGTCTTTCTGAATTGTCCTGGAAATGCTAAATCGCTCGGTAATTAAAAAGAATAATACTCTTACCCTTTCCCTTGATTTATTATTGGATTGAACAATGGTGTAATCGCGCGTCGGTAACGATGGCGAAGCTTTGCAGCTAAAGGTCTTTCCCGCATCAGTAATTCCCAGATTTCTTTCTTTTTGGCATCTAAAGCGGCATCGCCTTTCGATTCATTAATAGTTGAGGCGTTCGCTTCTTCGGAAAGACATACAGGAAAAGGTATGATTGAATGAATTTTAGCCAAAGATAAATCTTCGAATAAGCTCCATTTGTCAGAAACCATCCACACAGGGTATAGGTTCTGAAGGAGATTACTGGCAGCTTTTTGATTAATAATATAAGCGTGAGCAGTCGTGGCTTGTTGAGTTTTATGAATGCTATATGAGCCATTTATGCTTTTGAGAGGTTTTTTGTAATATTTATTAACTCGACTAAGAAGTAGAATCTCAGGTTTAGTCGTGCTAAGCGTTACGTTGTCGAGTATTTCACGTAAATCATTATTTATTACGACATCATCCTCGAGGATGAGAGCTACGTCGATATTTTCATATGTTATTTTTTTATATATTTCCTGGTGACTTAATGCGCAACCCACTTCACCTGGGAGAAAAGCATAATTCACCTCACGCGTGACATTTCTGCGTTCAGTTTCAGTCATTTTCCGACCGTCAATTGCTTCGATAAATTCGTGTGCAATGTTCAACTTTAATAGTTGAGATTCCATTTTTGCACGACGCTCGAGCGAGTGTTTGAGATTGATTATAAAAGTTCTCATCCTTTGAACGTTCCTTGAAGACTGTTTGGCTGGACTACATTCGTACATTTTACCAGTATTCGAACCAATTCAACATCGTTACCATACTATTTGCTACTATGAGTATCACAACCCTTTCATTCTTTTGGTAAATGATGTGAATAAATACGCAGCGATAACGCTACTGGCAACGGTACTGGTGGGATGCGACAACAACACCGCGCCGCTGTCATTTACGCCGGAGATGGCGAGTTTTTCGAACGAGTTTGACTTTGATCCTCTGCGCGGGCCGGTGAAGGATTTTACCCAGACGCTGTTCAACGATAAGGGTGAAGTCTCTAAACGTGTGACCGGCACGATGTCAACGGAAGGGTGTTTCGATACGCTTGAACTGCACGATCTCGACGCTAATACGGGCGTTGCGCTGGTGCTGGATGCTAACTACTACGTCGATGCTGAAACCCAGCAGCAGAAGGTAAAGTTGCAGGGGAAATGTCAGCTGGCGGAACTGCCGTCTGCCGGCCTGACGTGGGACACCGACGATAACGGGTTTGTGGTTGCCGCGCACAGCAAAGAGATGGAAGTGAAGTACCAGTATGACGCCGACGGCTACCCGCTGGGTAAAACTACGGTTTCCGGCGACAAGCGTTTATCGGTCAAGTCGGTGCCGTCGAAAGATCTGCGCAAGCGCATGGATTATACGGCGGTAAGCCTGTTGAACGATAAACCGATGGGCAATGTAAAGCAGAGCTGTGATTACGATCGCCACAATAACCCGGTGAGCTGTGAGCTGGTGATCACCGATGACAGCGTCAAACCTGCCGTTGAGCACAAGTACACCATCAAAAACAGCATTGAATATTATTGAGAATAAAACCGCGCAGGTTACTGCGCGGTGGGTTTAAGCAGGCTGGCGGAGGAGGACTTATGCCCGGCCAGATGCTGATGCTGGAAAATGCACATGCGGATGGTGTTACGGTATTCGCCGTTAATAAAGAACTCATGGATCAGTTCACCTTCCACCATAAAGCCCAGCTTACGGTAGATATGAATCGCTTTTTCGTTCTCTTTGTCGACGATAAGGTAAAGCTTGTAGAGATTCAGGACGTTAAACCCGTAATCCATCGCCAGCTTTGCCGCCCGCGACGCAAGACCTTTCCCCTGGTGCTCCGGTGAAATAATGATCTGAAATTCCGCCCGACGGTGAACGTGGTTGATCTCAACCAGTTCAACCAGCCCGGCTTTCTCACCCTCGCACTCCACCACAAACCGGCGTTCACTCTGATCGTGGATATGCTTGTCGTAGAGATCGGACAGCTCGACAAACGCCTCATAAGGCTCTTCAAACCAGTAACGCATCACGCTGGCATTGTTGTCGAGCTGGTGAACAAAGCGTAAATCTTCGCGCTCCAGCGGACGGAGCTTAACGTCACACGGCGTCGACATTACGGTGCTACCGTGCGGCCAGTGCGACGATCCAGACAGCGCAGGGTGTTAGGCTCCCAATAGGCGTTGACGTTGGCACTTTGCTGGCATTTGTCGCGGGCATCAAACGCGACGTCTTCTTTATCCCACTCTTTTTCCACGCGCTTATTCACTTTCTGACGCAGGCTGCGGGTGTCATTCCATTGTTCTTTGTCCATGGCGGCGTTCTGACGGCTTTGCGCGCTGTCACCAGACTCAATGATGAGTTTGCTGGTTTCGGCTGATGCCGTTGCGGCGAAGGCGAACGATGACAGCGCCAGTACGGCTGTCAGACAAAGGTGTTTGCTTAATGTAGTCATAGCGTTTCCTTTAAACGGGTGCAGACAATCGGATTACCCCGTTGGATTCTACACCAATCCGAAAGGGTGTCATACCCGCGCGGCAGGTATGGGAACGATGTGAACATTATCGCGTATGATGTCTAAATCAATCCTCACGAAACGAGAAAAATGTTCAAAACGACGCTGCTTTTTTTCGCGACCGCGCTGTGCGAAATCATCGGATGCTTTTTGCCGTGGCTCTGGCTAAAGCGGGGCGCTTCCGCGCTGCTGCTGATCCCGGCGGGTGTGTCCCTGGCCCTTTTTGTCTGGCTGCTCACCCTGCATCCGGCCGCCAGCGGGAGGGTATATGCGGCCTACGGCGGAGTGTACGTCTGTACCGCGCTGCTGTGGCTGCGCGTTGTCGATGGCATCAGGCTAAGCCTGTATGACTGGGCAGGCGCGCTGATTGCCCTGTGCGGCATGTTGATCATCGTGGCCGGCTGGGGACGCGCATAAGCGTCCTATAGTGTGATCGCCCGCTGATTTTACGATCATTATACTTGTATGGTAGTAGTGTAGTTGCGTAAATTTCCTGCATCACAACGAGCGATGTAAGGAAATGGATTATGAAGATTGTCGGGGCTGAAGTATTTGTCACCTGCCCGGGGCGTAACTTTGTCACCCTTAAAATCACCACCGATGAGGGCATTGTCGGCCTGGGTGATGCCACGCTGAACGGACGTGAACTTTCCGTTGCCTCCTACCTGAAAGATCACCTGTGCCCTCAGTTGATTGGCCGCGATGCGCACCGCATCGAAGATATCTGGCAGTTCTTCTATAAAGGCGCTTACTGGCGTCGTGGTCCGGTCACCATGTCAGCGATTTCTGCCGTGGATATGGCGTTGTGGGACATTAAGGCGAAAGCCGCGAACATGCCGCTCTATCAGCTTCTGGGCGGAGCCTCCCGGGAAGGGGTGATGGTTTATTGTCACACCACCGGGCACACCATTGACGACGTGCTGGAAGATTATGCCCGTCATAAAGAGATGGGCTTCAAGGCAATTCGCGTGCAGTGCGGCGTGCCGGGAATGAAAACCACCTACGGCATGGCAAAAGGAAAAGGGCTGGCGTATGAGCCAGCGACCAAGGGCGCCTGGCCGGAAGAGCAGCTGTGGTCCACTGAAAAATACCTCGACTTCACGCCGAAACTGTTCGACGCAGTGCGCAGTCAGTTCGGCTTCAATGAACATCTCCTTCACGACATGCACCACCGTCTGACGCCCATCGAAGCGGCGCGATTCGGCAAAAGCATTGAAGAGTACCGTCTGTTCTGGATGGAAGATCCGACTCCCGCTGAAAACCAGGAGTGTTTCCGCCTGATCCGCCAGCACACCGTCACGCCAATTGCGGTGGGGGAAGTGTTCAACAGCATCTGGGACTGCAAGCAGCTGATTGAAGAGCAGCTCATTGACTATATCCGCGCCACCATAACCCATGCGGGCGGCATCACCGGGATGCGTCGCATTGCGGACTTTGCCTCACTTTATCAGGTGCGTACCGGCTCACACGGCCCGTCGGATCTGTCGCCGATTTGCCACGCCGCGGCGCTGCATTTTGACCTGTGGGTACCGAACTTTGGCGTGCAAGAGTATATGGGGTATTCGGAGCAGATGCTGGAAGTGTTCCCGCACAGCTGGCGCTTCGATAACGGCTATATGCACCCGGGCGACAAGCCAGGGCTGGGCATTGAGTTTGATGAGAAGCTGGCGGCGAAATACCCGTACGATCCGGCTTATCTGCCGGTGGCTCGTCTGGAAGACGGCACCCTCTGGAACTGGTAAACGAGGAGCGAATGATGAAAAGCGTAGTGATCCAACAGCCGGATGTGCTGGTGATTGAAGAGCGTCCTCTCCCGTTGCCGGGCGCAGGCGACGTCCGCGTCAAAATTAAGCTCGCCGGTATTTGCGGTTCAGATAGCCATATCTATCGCGGGCATAACCCGTTTGCGAAATACCCGCGGGTAATCGGTCACGAGTTCTTTGGCGAAATAGACGCGGTTGGCGAAGGCGTGGAGGGCACCCGACTGGGCCAGCGCGTTTCGGTTGATCCGGTGATCAGCTGCGGGCACTGCTACCCGTGTTCCGTTGGAAAACCGAACGTTTGTACTTCGCTGGTGGTGCTGGGCGTCCACCGTGACGGCGGCTTCAGCGAATACGCCGTGGTGCCGGCGAAAAATGCCTGGCGCATTCCGGATGCGATCTCTGACCACCACGCGGTGATGGTTGAGCCATTCACCATTGCCGCCAACGTAACGGGGCAGGCAAAACCCACCGAACAGGATGTGGCGCTGATTTACGGCGCAGGCCCGATGGGGCTGGTCACCGTGCAGGCGCTGAAGGGCGTTTACAAGGTGAAGCAGGTCATCGTGGTGGATCGCATTGATGAGCGGCTGGAGATGGCGCAACGCAGCGGCGCAGACTGGGTCTTCAACAACGGCGAGCATTCTTTACAGGCCGCGCTGGATGAAAAAGGCATCAAGCCGACGTTAATCATCGATGCTGCCTGTCATCCGTCCATTTTACAGGAAGCGATTACGCTGGCGTCTCCGGCGGCGCGCATCGTGCTGATGGGCTTCTCCAGCGACCCGAGCCAGATTGTGCAGCAGGGGATCACCGGCAAAGAGCTGTCGATCTTCTCTTCGCGCCTGAATGCCAACAAATTCCCGGTGGTCATTGAATGGCTGGAAAAAGGGCTGATCGACCCTGAAAAACTGGTCACCCATACATTTGACTATCACCACGTTACAGACGCCATCGAACTGTTTGAAAAAGACCAGCGGCAGTGCTGCAAAGTCTTGCTCACGTTCGACCAATAATAATTCACGCGGTTAAGAGCCTGCGAAGACAGGCTCTCAGTGGTACGCATCTTACCTTGCAGAGATAGCCATTATGACTCAAGCACAACCTCAAAGAAGTACGTCAGATCTGGTGAAAGCCGCCGTATCTGGCTGGCTGGGCACCGCCCTGGAGTTTATGGATTTCCAGCTCTACTCCCTTGGCGCCGCGCTGGTGTTTCATGAAATTTTCTTCCCTGAGCAGTCCGCGGCCATGGCGCTGATCCTGGCGATGGGCACCTACGGCGCAGGCTACATCGCGCGTATTGTCGGGGCATTTATCTTCGGCAGAATGGGCGACAGAATTGGCCGTAAAAAAGTGCTGTTTATCACCATCACCATGATGGGGATCTGCACCACCTTAATCGGCGTCCTGCCAACCTACGCGCAGATCGGGATTTTCGCACCGGTGCTGCTGGTGACGCTGCGTATTATTCAGGGGCTGGGCGCGGGGGCTGAAATCTCCGGCGCAGGCACCATGCTGGCCGAATACGCCCCGAAGGGTAAACGCGGCATCATCTCCTCGCTGGTGGCCATGGGCACCAACTGCGGGACGCTGAGCGCCACGGCGATCTGGGCCGTGATGTTCTTTGCCCTCGATCGTGAAGAACTTATTGCCTGGGGCTGGCGCGTGCCGTTCCTCGCCAGCGTGGTTGTGATGATCTTCGCCATCTGGCTGCGTATGAACCTTAAAGAGAGCCCGGTGTTTGAGAAGGTAAACGATGCCGAATCCGTTGCGCCGGTTGCTGCGCAGGATACCTCGGTCGGCGCGATGTTTAAGAGCAAATCGTTCTGGCTGGCGACGGGGCTGCGCTTTGGTCAGGCCGGTAACTCTGGGCTTATCCAGACCTTCCTTGCCGGGTACTTGGTACAGACGCTGTTATTTGATAAGGCGATCCCAACCGATGCGCTGATGATCAGCTCGATTCTTGGCTTCGTCTCCATCCCGCTGCTGGGCTGGCTGTCCGATAAAGTGGGGCGCCGTCTGCCATATATCATCCTTAACATTTCAGCCATTATTCTGGCTTACCCGATGCTGTCGATTATCGTCGATAAGAGTTACGCGCCGGGCGTGATTATGCTCTCTATCATCGTTATTCATAACTTTGCGGTGCTCGGGCTGTTTGCGCTGGAAAACATCACCATGGCGGAGATGTTTGGTTCGCGAAACCGCTTTACCCGCATGGCGATCTCCAAAGAGGCGGGCGGTCTCGTGGCGGTAGGCTTTGGTCCGGTGCTGGCGGGGATCTTCTGCAATATGACCGGGTCCTGGTGGCCGATTGTGGCGATGCTGGTGGCGTACTCGCTGATTGGGCTGGTCTCCGCTTTGCTGATGCCAGAAGTGCGCGACCGCGATTTGAGCCTGGTGGAAGATGCAGCTGAACCCCTGCGCCAGAGCGATACCGCAGCGAAGCAGCGGAAATATGGAGCCCTGTCATGAGTTTTATTAACGATAACTTTATGATTGGCAATGCGAGAGGTGTTGAACTTTATCGTAACGTCGCGAAAGCGCTGCCAATTATTGATTATCACTGTCACCTGGACGCGAAAGATATCTTCGAGAATAAAAATCTCGATAATATTACCGAACTCTGGCTGGCTGGCGATCATTATAAATGGCGCGCCATGCGCGCCAACGGTATTGACGAAAAATACATTACGGGCGATGCCCCGGCGGAGGATAAATTTGCGGCATGGGCTGAAACGGTCGAAGCGAGCTATGGAAATCCGCTCTATCACTGGACTCATTTAGAACTTCACCACTATTTTAACTGTGACGAACCGCTGGGCAGGCATAACTGGCGTGAAATAATGGAGCGCTGTAATCTGCTATTGCAGCAGCCTGATTTTACGCCGAGGGAACTCATTAAACGCTCCAGGGTAGAAGTTATTTGCACGACAGATGCTCCGCTTGATGATTTACGCTACCATCAATTATTGCGTGATGACGCGACGTTCAACGTTAAGGTATTACCGACCTTCCGTCCGGACGATGTTTTTGCGCAAAACGCGGAACAGTTTGCCGACTTTATCGATCGATTAGGTGAGACGACAGGATCTAAAATCCAGACATTCAGCGATTTTGTTAAGGGAATGAGGCAGCGTATTGCCTGGTTCCACAAAATGGGGTGCCGAATTTCCGATCACGGACCCGTGGAGATCCATTTTCAGTCAGCAGATGAAAGTCAGGTTGAATCCGTGTTTGCCCGAAAGCGCCGGGGTGAAAATCTGGACGCCCGTAATAATGCGATTCTTGACAGTGCCATTTTTATTATACTGGCGCATAATTACAGGCAGCATAACTGGGCAATGCAGATACACTTCGGTGCGATTCGCAATAATAATTCCCGCATGTACCGTTCTTTGGGTAGTAATACTGGTTTTGACTCGCTGACCGATCAGTCGAATCTTGCGGCCAATCTCAACCAACTCCTGGATGCAATGGCGCAGGCTGAAGCTTTGCCCAAAACTATTCTATATAACCTCAACGCCAGCTATAACGATATTGTCGCGACGACTATCGCTAATTTTCAGACTGCGGAATTGGGCGTTAAATCGCCGATACAGTTTGGCTCCGGATGGTGGTTTAACGACACTCAACGCGGAATGGAAAACCAGCTACATAGCCTTGCGGATCAGGGGCTATTAATGAATTTTGTCGGTATGTTAACCGATTCCCGTAGTCTGGTTTCGTATACTCGCCACGATTATTTCCGACGTATTTTGTGCAATATCATTGGTGGCTGGGTGGAGCGTGGTGAAGTTCCGGATAATAACGCCATCCTAACGAAGATGGTTAAAAATATTTGCCATGATAATGCTGAAAACTATTTCAGATTCTAAATTCTACTCACTGAGTGGGGATGGAACATGTCTCGTACTGCAAAAAAAATTACTATTCCGGTTAGTATCGGCTACGGACTAACGGATATTATGGGCGGCGGTGCCTTTACCGTTATCGGCGCCTGGTTATTATTCTTCTATACGACATTTGTTGGGTTGTCACCGGTTGAAGCGGCGTCTATTGTTGCTATAGCGCGCATTGTCGATGCTATCGTTAGTTTGTTTATGGGAAGTTTCACTGACCATTTTTACAAAAACTATTTTGGTAAAAAATTTGGTCGCCGACGTTTCTTTTTGCTGATCGGTGCACCGTTGATGCTGGTCTATGCATTGCTGTGGCTTGATGGCATGACATACGGTTTTTATCTCGCCGTCTATCTTGCATTTGAAATTATTGCTGCAATGGTACTGATCCCGTGGGAAACGTTACCGTCAGAAATGACAAAAGACTTTAACCAGCGGACCAAACTCTCTACCTGTCGCATGTTTCTTTCAGCGTCCGGGACGTTTCTGGCGACATTTATTCCCGGATTACTGATAGGCTTTTTCGGGGAAAACAGCGCCCATGCCTACCTCATAAACGGCGTTATTTTTGCTGTACTGTTTATGGTATGTGTATTCATCTCGTGGAAAGTGACCTGGGAACGCGAGTTGACGCCGGAAATGCTCTCCGGGCTGGAAAAAAACACACGCCCACAAACAGCAGGGGAGAAGCTGGCTGCCTTTGGACGACTTTTTAAGGAGTATGGTTCCACCCTGAAAATCCGGGCCTTCAGGAAACATCTCGCCATCTATCTGCTGTCGTTTACCGGCAAAGATGTCTACAACACGGTATTTGTATTTTTCTGCGTGTACTGTCTGAATGTCTCTTCCTCACTGGCAGGCACGCTGCTGTCGATGAGTATTGTGGGGCTGCCCGTCACGTTAATTGCGGGTATAGGGATCATCAGATATGGGCCATCAAAGCTATATGTATTTGCCTATTCACTGATGTTGCTCTGTTTGGGGGGCTTCTTTGCCGTGTACCAGATCCCTGCGCTGAATACCGTCGCGACGCTGGTCATTCTGGCCGGGGTGTATCAGGTGGGGCGCTGCGTCCTTGAGTTTACACCGTGGAACGTGTTCCCGTTCATTCCAGATATCGATGAAATGGTCAGCCGTCAGCGTCGTGAGGGACTGTTTGCCGCGGTAATGACATTCTCCCGAAAAACCACGGTCGCTATTGCCACCTTTATTGTGGGTCTCCTGTTACAAAGCGGCGGATTTGTAAAAGGGAGCCAGACGCAGCCAACCGAAGCCATCCACACCATCGCAATGCTGATGTTCATCGGCACTGCTGCCTTGCTTATCCTGGCCCTGTGGCAGGCTCTGACATTCAACCTTAACAAGCGTACGCACAAAATCTTTGTGGATGAGCTGGATCGCCTGAAAGCCAACGGCTCTCCCCAACGCGTATCCGCCGAAGCTCGCCGGGTCGTGGAAGATTTAACAGGCTATTCCTACGACAGGTTGTGGCGTGAGCCGACGGTCCGGTCCGGCGAGCAGACGGTGCGCACCCCTGTATGAGCTGGTTTATATCTTTTGCCAGATGTCACACAACTTGATTTTTATATCACACCACTTGGCCGAAAGTTAATGTAAATCAATGTTCATGGCAGCATAACCAGTATTGTGATCGGCAGGATAAAGTAATGACACTGCCATTCTAGTTGGTTTAGTCAACCGGCGCAGCCGCACTGTCACCAGAGCGGCTGCGGATCTCAGCGTTCATAATTAACGAGTCTCAATCATGGAAAACCGTTTATTACAGGCGAAGGCAACGGGTCCTCAGTACGATCGCGACAGCCTCAAGGCACGCATTGTTCATTTAGGGTTTGGCGCCTTTCACCGTGCGCACCAGGCGGTGTACACCGATATACTCGCCGCAGAACAGGGCAGCGACTGGGGTTACTGCGAAGTTAACCTGATTGGCGGCGAACAGCAGATCGCCGATCTGAAGGCACAGGATAATCTTTATACCGTAGCAGAGATGTCTGCCGATGCGTGGACGGCGCGCGTGGTCGGCGTCGTCAAAAATGCGCTGCATGCGCAGGTCGACGGCCTTGAAACCGTGCTGGCGGCGCTGTGCGATCCGCAGGTCGCCATTGTTTCCCTGACCATCACCGAGAAAGGGTATTGCCACTCCCCGGCAACCGGACAACTGATGTTCGATCATCCGTTAATCGTTGCCGACCTGCAAAACCCCCATCAGCCGAAATCTGCGCCAGGCGTAGTGGTTGAAGCGCTGGCGCGGCGTAAGGCGGCGGGGCTGCCAGCATTCAGCGTGATGTCATGCGATAACATGCCGGAAAACGGCCACGTGATGCGCAATGTCACCTGCGCCTACGCGCGCGCTGTTGATGGCGAACTGGCCGACTGGATTGAAGCGAACGTCACCTTCCCGTCAACCATGGTGGACCGTATTGTGCCCGCCGTCACGGCTGAAACGCTGGATAAAATTGAACAGCTGACCGGCGTACGCGATCCGGCAGGTGTCGCCTGCGAGCCGTTCCGCCAGTGGGTGGTAGAAGATAATTTCGTCGCCGGACGTCCACAGTGGGAAAAGGCCGGTGCGGAACTGGTTTCTGATGTCATTCCATTTGAAGAGATGAAGCTGCGTATGCTTAACGGCAGCCACTCGTTCCTGGCCTATCTCGGCTACCTGGCCGGTTATCAGCACATTAACGACTGCATGGAAGATGAACATTATCGCGCAGCCGCGCATGCGCTAATGCTGAAAGAGCAGGCGCCGACGCTGAAAGTGAAGGGGGTGGATTTAGCTCACTATGCCGACCTGCTGATCGCACGTTACAGCAATCCGGCCCTGCGCCACCGCACCTGGCAAATCGCCATGGACGGTAGCCAGAAATTGCCGCAGCGGATGCTCGATTCCGTTCGCTGGCACCTTGTCCACCAGAAACCCTTCCCGCTGCTGGCCCTGGGTGTGGCGGGCTGGATGCGTTATGTCGGCGGTGTGGATGAGCAGGGTAACGCGATTGAGGTGAGCGATCCGCAGCTGGCGGTGATTCAGGCGGCGGTAAACGGTAGCGCTGAAGGCGAAAGCCGCGTTAGCGCGCTGTTGGGCATTGAGGCTATTTTCGGTAACGAGCTGCCGAAGGACGCGGTGTTTGTGGCTGCGGTCATGCAGGCCTATCAAACGTTGCTGCAAAAAGGCGCGAAGGCCACGGTTGCTGAGTACGCCTCCCGGCTTTAACGCGATGACATGCCGCCGTCCGCGGCGGCATGTCGGGGCGCAGCTTAGTGCATCCCCAGGCGAATCAGCTCAATCGGTTCGAACTTACCTTCGCATCCTTCGACTTCAACCGTTTTACCACGGCGCACCTGCTCGGCATTAAGGCCGTCGCTGTGGATCGCTTTAATCACGCCGAACTGGCCTGTGCCGCTAATCATGACGCGGCTGCCAGTAGTGATTGCATTTCGGTTACGGTCGTATGTCATCATGGTATTTTCTCCTCTCGTACTTATCCGTTACGGCGCTAATTCAACGGCTGCCGTTCACGGGGCACTATTAATACGCCTCTCTTTAACGAAATTATTTGCTTTTGATCAAGCTCACACTTTTTTCTTATTTCATGCAGGCGTTGACGGTTCAGGACACCACTTTACAAAGCGGACAGTTATTTTCCTTAATTGATAGTTTCCGGGTGCAAGTGTTTAGGCTTTGTTTATATCCACAATGTCATTCTGGAGGCAGAAAATAACCCTTCATCGGAAAAGGAGTCAGGCTTATGTATAAGAAAATTTTGATGCCTGTTGACGTGTTTGAAATGGATTTGAGCGATAAAGCGGTACGCCACGCGGTCAACCTCGCGAAGGCGGAAGGCGCGACGATCACCCTGGTCAACATTCTCCCTAACAGCAGCCGTTCGTTACTGCGGGGGTTCAATGCAGATATTAAGAAGTTCGAAGAGTATATGACCGCCGAGTCTGATAAGAAGATGAAGGCGCTGAAACGGCTCTTTGATATGTCCCCGGACAATATTGACTGTGAAGTTCGCTTCGGCAACGTACGCGATGAAATCATCAAGCTCAGCAAAGAGGGGAAATATGATGTCATTGTTATCGGATCAAAAAATCCGAGCATTACAACCCATCTGCTGGGTTCAAATGCTGAAACTATTCTGCGCTACGCCACTATTCCGGTATTAGTGGTCCGCTAATTACTTCGCCGCAACCGAAAGGGGGCGGCGAGGTTTTATTCTTCGCTGAACCACTCGCGGTTTTCCTGGCGAATTAACTGAACTGACTCACTAATTTCCTGAAGGTGAAGCGTCATCGCTTTATCTACGGCTTCCACGTCGCGTTTTTCCAGCGCGCTGAAAATATCATGATGCTGGCGCAGCAACATCTCTGGCGGAGAAACATGGTCGAGGCTCATGTAGCGCACGCGGTCGATGGTAGCTTTGATGTTTTCGACGGTATCCCACGCGAGCTGGCACTCGGCGATCTGCGCCAGTTTCTGGTGGAACTCGTCGTCCAGCTGGAAAAAGTCGTTTAACTGTTTGCGGTCGATGGCGATTCGTTGCTGATGCAGGTTTTGCTCCAGCAGGTAGCACTGGTTATCGTTGATGAGCGACGCGGCGCGACGCACCACGGCGCACTCGATGGCCTGGCGAACAAAACAGCCATTCCGTACCTGCGAAAGCGAAATTTTATTTACATAGCTGCCGCGCTGAGGGCGGATCTGAATAAGGCCGTTTTCTGCAAGCTTAATAAACGCCTCACGTACGGGCTGACGGGAAACGTCAAAACGTACCGAAACCTCTTTTTCTGAGAGTGGCGTTCCCGGTGGGATCAGGCAGCGAACAATATCACGGCGCAAGATGCGATATATTTGCTGATTAACGGGCTGGGTAGGATTAAGTTGCGATTCAGCGGCCATGGGTTGTGATTTCTCAGAGAGTTAACCTGAACATACTACCATTCTTTTCCCTGCCATCACATACCCGGCCCGCAGGCCGGGTGGGGTAAATTAACCGCGATGCACGCTGAGTCCGGCATAGGTCTGGCTGACGGGCATCATCTCAACCGTATTGATGTTGACATGCTTCGGCAGGGTCGCGACCCACCAGACGGTTTCGGTGATATCTTCCGGCGTCAGCGCATTCGCGTTTTCATAGGTTTTATCCGCTTTCGCGTCGTCGCCTTTGAAACGCACGTTGGAGAATTCAGTTCCGCCTACCAGACCCGGTTCAACATCGGTCACGCGGATCGCGGTTCCGTGCAGGTCGGTGCGCAGGTTCAGGCTGAACTGGCGGACAAAGGCTTTGGTCGCGCCATAGACGTTGCCGCCCGCGTAAGGCCAGCTTCCGGCGGTGGAACCGATGTTAATGATATGGCCACGGTTACGTTCAACCATGCCCGGCAGCACGGCGCGGGTCATGTACACCAGCCCTTTGTTGTTGGTGTCGATCATGTTTTCCCAGTCTTCCACGCTGGCTTTGTGGGCAGGCTCCATGCCCAGTGCCAGGCCAGCGTTATTGACCAGCACGTCAATTTCACGCCATTCGGCAGGCAGGTTGGCAATCATCTCTTCGATGGCGGCGCGGTTGCGGACGTCCAGCTGCGCGGTCAGAATGCTGTCACCCAGCTCGTCTTTTAGCTCCTGCAAACGCTCCTGACGGCGCCCTGTTGCAATCACTTTGTGTCCGTTGGCGACGAAGCGACGCGTGATGCTTTCACCAAAACCCGCTGTCGCCCCGGTAACTAAAATAATCATCTCACTGTTCCTCAACGCTTTTTGTGTTGTACTAACATAGCACGCTCTCCGGCACGTCGTTAAGGCAACATTTGTATGACGCCATTGCAGGCCGGCGCAGGCTGGCCTACTCTGGGGAGAAATACCGTGCTCAGGAGTAAACGATGTCGGTCAACAATCCTTTTTTTGAAATTAGCCTGTTGCCTTATCAGGCGCCACGTTTTGATGCGATTAACGACAGCCATTATCGTCCGGCATTTGATGAAGCAATGCGCCTGAAGCGTGCAGACATTGACGCGATTATCGCGCAGCGCGCCGCGCCGGACTTCGACAATACCGTGCTGGCGCTGGAAAAGAGCGGGGCCATGCTGTCGCGCGTGAGCAGCGTGTTCTTCGCCATGACGTCCGCACACACCAACGATGATCTTCAGGCACTGGACGAACAGTTCTCCACCGAACTGGCCGGGCTGGCGAACGATATCTGGCTAAACGATACGCTTTTCGCCCGCGTGGAAGCCGTCTGGCAGGATCGCGAGGCGCTGGATGCCGAATCCCGACGACTGACGGAGGAGATGTATCAGCACTTTGTTCTTGCTGGCGCGCGTCTGAACGCCGATGAAAAAGCCGAGCTGAAAGCCCTGAATACCGAAGCCGCCACCCTGACCAGCCAGTTCAACCAGCGCCTGCTGGCGGCGAACAAGGCGGGAGGGCTGGTGGTGGACGATGTTCACCAGCTTGACGGGCTCAGTGCGGAGGAGGTGGCTGCCGCGGCTCACGCTGCCGCAGAAAAAGGGCTGACGGATCGCTGGCTGATCCCGCTTTTGAATACCACGCAACAGCCCGCGCTGGCGGCGCTGTCGTTGCGCGAGACCCGTAAAAAGTTGTTCAGCGCGGGCTGGGAACGCACTCAGAAAGGCGACGAAAACGATACGCGCGAGCTGATCCATCGGCTTACCGCGTTACGGGCAAGACAGGCGCAGCTGCTCGGCTTTGACAACTATGCGAGCTGGAGCATTGCCGATCAGATGGCGAAAACGCCGGAAGCCGCGCTCGAATTCATGCGCGGGATAGTTCCTGCGGCACGCGGCAGGGCCGCGCTGGAGCAGGCGGATATTCAGAAGGTCATCGACGACGAGCAGGGTGGTTTTACGGTACAGGCCTGGGACTGGGCGTTTTATGCCGAACGCGTGCGCTCAGCGAAATACGCGCTGGATGAGTCACAGATCAAACCCTATTTCGCGCTCAATACCGTGCTGGAAGATGGCGTATTCTGGACCGCCACGCAGCTGTTCGGTATCCGCTTTGTCGAGCGTTTCGATATTCCGGTTTACCACCCGGATGTTCGCGTGTGGGAGATTTTCGACCACACGGGTGAAGGCATGGCGCTGTTCTACGGCGACTTTTTCGCGCGTGATTCCAAAGCGGGCGGCGCGTGGATGGGGAATTTTGTTGAGCAGTCTTATGAGTTTGCCGCGCGTCCGGTGATTTATAACGTCTGCAACTATCAAAAACCGGCGAACGGGCAGACCGCGCTAATCTCCTGGGATGATGTGATTACCCTGTTCCACGAGTTTGGCCATACCCTGCATGGCCTGTTTGCCAGCCAGCGCTATGCCACGCTTTCAGGCACCAACACGCCACGTGATTTCGTTGAATTTCCTTCGCAAATCAATGAACACTGGGCCAGCCATCCCCAGGTGTTTGCGCACTTTGCTCGTCACTATCAAACAGGCGAACCGATGCCGGATGCGCTGCGGGAAAAAATGCTCAATGCGACCCAGTTTAATAAGGGTTATGACATGACGGAGCTATTGAGCGCCGCGCTGCTGGATATGAACTGGCACGGCATTCAGGAGCCCGTTGAAGACGTGGAAGCCTTTGAAGCCGCCGCGTTGAAAAAAGAGGGGTTGGATCTTCCAGCCGTACCGCCGCGCTATCGCAGCAGCTATTTCGCCCATATCTTCGGCGGCGGCTACGCGGCAGGGTATTACGCCTATCTCTGGACGCAGATGCTGGCGGACGATGGATATCAGTGGTTTGTCGAGCAGGGCGGTTTGACGCGCGAAAACGGACAGAAATTCCGCGAGGCGATTTTGTCCCGCGGCAACAGCACTGATTTAGCTGAACTTTACCGGAACTGGCGCGGGCACGATCCGAAGATTGAACCGATGCTGGAGAATCGCGGATTGAGTGCGTAAGGCTTTTTTAGTGTGGGAACAGAACCGGGCGCGAGGCCCGGTTTTTTCTTTCCCAAAATGAATCCTTAATTCTGCGAAATTTGCAGGAGGATAGGGGCCAGCTTCACGTAGCTACACCTTTACTTTTACCCAGTAAGGATCCCCGCGACTTTAGAACATCTGGCGCTTTAACCCGGCTTTATCCGTTGGCCGGACTAAATATACTGCTTCAGCGTCCACGTTTATAAGTCAGCCATCCCTCACAGGATGGCTGTATATTGTTTAATTTAATGAAATACGAACCACACTATCCGGGCCTTTCGTCGTGTTGTCGTCATTGAAGTCCTGCTTCACGGTTACGTATAACGTTTTACCGTCCGGTGTTACCAGAAGACTGTTGGGATGGCTGGTGAACGTCCAGCTGTTTTTCACAGCATAGCTCCCGGCGTCAAGCTGCAACACCTTCCTGGATTCGCGCTGAGTGATGAAAATTTCGTTGCGCTCAGCGTTAAACTTTATTCCCAGCGCATCGCCTTTAAGACGCTTGATAACTTTCCCGCTGCGCTCATCAAATACCAGTGTGGTTTTGGCTTTTGAATCATCAGTCACGAACAGGCGCCCGGTGGCCGGATCTTCTGCCATATTCAGGAACAAATACGCTTTTTTATCTCCCGGCGTCCAGCGCTGTTCGATTTTATACGTCTCCGGGTTAATCACCAGAATTTCACCGCCGCCATTGGCGGCATAAAGGCGGTCTGTCAGCGGCGAATAAATAATCCCCGTCACCCATTTCCCGGCATTTTCGATTCGGGCTTTTAGCGTCATGGTGTTGGCATCAACCACGGAGATAAACCCAGGGTCGGCAACGCCGCCGATAAACAGTTGTCCCTTGTGGAAGAGGATTTCACGCGCACCAACCGGGTCGCCATCCTTGTCTTTGCCTTCAAACATCAGGCGCTGTAGCACCTTGCCGCTTTGCACGTCCACTTTCGATACCCCGCCATCAAGGGTGTTGGTGGTGTAGTAGACCTTGCCATTATCGTCCGCTGCCATGCCGAAGTTTTTCAGGTCGGTGTGGGTTTCACCTTGCGTGGCAAGCGTTGTGGGATCCAGTTTATAGAGCACCCCGCCGTTGACGTTTTTGAAACTCTGCGCGCTCGCAACGTACAACGCGTTTGCCGTTGGGGAGTAAACCATCTCATACAGACCGTCAGCGAGTTCGCGCTGCTTGAGCTCAGCCGAATCCGGGAGGGCTGCTGACGCCGTTGCGCTCAGGGTTAACGCCGCGGTAAGAATGCTTAAGCCCCATGTCTTTCCTTTTAGCCAATGGAATGTGTTCATTTTTTGTTCCTGTCATGCGCGAGCCGCGCTGATTTTGATAAATATACATTTATTTACATTTAACTTACAAAATTACCTGTGCATAATAAAGCAAATAATTATCATTTCCATTCTTATTTGGATGAATGATTTGCACATAACGACAACAACAGACAGGTAACATGATGATTTTTAATGGCAGGGCTAATCGCGCGAAAGCGCCCGCAGGATTAATTCCTGCTTCCTTCTCACTTTCACTGCTTGCGCTGGCAATGTCCGCCGTCATGCACCCGGCACAGGCGGATGAAAATACGCAAGAACAAGAGATGGTTGTCTACGGTGACGGGAACGGGAGCGCCGACTCGCAGCAGGATTATGCGGTAAAAACCACGCGTTCAGGCACCAAAATGCTGCTGACCCCGCGCGATATCCCCCAGTCAGTCAGCGTCGTGACGCGCCAGCGTATGCAGGATCAAGACCTGCAAACCATTGACCAGGTACTTACCAATGCCACCGGCGTTTCGTCGCAGCAGGTTGATAGCGAGCGTTCCAGCTACTTTTCCCGCGGCTTTGAAATCACCAATTTCGCCTACGATGAGATCCCCACATCAATGGGCGACGCGTGGAACTTTGGCGATGCGCAGGAAGATACTGCCATTTATGATCGTATAGAGATTGTGCGTGGCGCAAACGGCCTGATGACCGGCGCTGGCGATCCGGGAGCAACGGTGAACATGGTGCGTAAACGTGCCGACAGTAAAACCTTCAGGGGCAACGTCAGCGCAAGTTACGGAAGCTGGAACAAACAGCGTTATGTGGGCGACATCTCCGCGCCCCTCAATTCCGACGGCAGCCTGCGTGGGCGCGTCGTGGCAGGTTATCAGGATCAGGACAGCTGGCTTGACAGATATGGCAAGCGCAAGAAATTTCTCTATGGCGTCATTGAAGGCGATGTAACGGAACACACGACGGCCTCGCTGGGCTGGGACTATCAGCAAACAAACACAGCCAACCCGACCTGGGGCGGATTACCCAGCCTGTACAGTAACGGCAGCCGTACCCATTACGATCGCAACGTCAATACCTCGGCAGACTGGACGGGATACTCCGTTGAGTCGCGTAAAGTTTTTGCTAACCTCACCCACAACTGGGATAACGGCTGGTCGGTGCGTTTCAATGGAACCCACGGCGAGCAAACGTTCAATGATACCCTGCTTTATGTGATGGGCAATCCGGACGCCACCACCGGAGAAGGCGCATCAGGCTGGGGTAGTAAGGATCGCGGCAAGCGCACTCTGGACGCCTTTGATGCCTACGCCAGCGGGCCTTTTGAACTTCTCGGGCGTCAACATCAGCTGATGGCCGGAGCCAACTATAGCCGACAGCACAATGCTACCTTCAGCAAAGACGGGCCAATGGACAGTTCTCAGATTGGCATCTTCAACAACAGCTGGGACGGCAGCGTGGCCGAGCCGGAGTGGGGCGACTGGTATCAAAATGCGGATGATATCGTGCGGCAAAAATCGGCGTATACGGCGGCACGCCTGTCGCTGGCGGATCCGTTGTCGCTAATCGTTGGCGCACGTTATACCCAGTACAGCTCAGATGGCAGCAGCGGCGATATGCGTAAATACAACACAACCCCTTACGGCGGGCTGGTGTATGACATCAACGACAGCCTTTCCGCTTACGCCAGCTATACCTCAATTTTTGCCCCGCAAACCAAACGCACGAAAGAGGGGGCATGGCTCTCTCCCGTCACCGGTAAAAATTATGAAACCGGCCTGAAGGCAGACTGGATGGACGGTCGACTGACCACCAACGTTGCCGTATTCCGCATAGAACAGGAGAACGCGGGGGAGGAAATCAGCGGGGTATTCGTTAATGGATCCAGCGAACAAGCTTATCGCGCAACCAAAGGCGCAGTGAGCAAAGGGGCGGAATTTGAGGTGAACGGTGCCGTTACCGACAATCTACAGCTTACCTTCAGCGCGACCCGCTATGTTGCCCGTGATTCAGATGGCCGCTTCAACAGCTTTGCGCCGCAGACGCAGCTTAAGGTGTTCAGCCGTTACCGCGTCCCGGCGCTTCCGGATCTGACCGTAGGCGGCGGCGTGAACTGGCAGAATCAGGTGTACAAAGATGTCACCGGTCCGGACGGCGAGACGCAGCGCCTCTATCAGGGCAGCTATCCGCTCGTCGACTTGTTCGCGCAGTATCAGCTGACGAAACAGCTGGCGGTGCAGGCAAACGTTCGTAACCTGTTCGACCGCGAATACTACTCATACCTCGATGACTCTGCCGTCTATGGCGAACCGCGTAGCGTCTCGGTAAGCATGAGTTACACATTCTGATCTAATCAGCTTATTGCTATCCTGGCCATCACCTGTTCCGAAATGCGCTTCGGCCCCACCAGCGGCAACGACACGGCGATGGCCGCCATGCCATTGCCATCCTGGTAACGAATAATGTGCCGGTTTGAACGGGTGACGAGCCTGGTGCCGGAAACATTGGGCCAGTTAAAGAAGACGTATGTTGGATATGCAGTAAAACAGCCAGACGCAAAAGCGTAAATATTCAATGAACAGGACGCCCTCAGACTCGAGGGTAATCCTGAGCAATACACAACTCCTCAAGTTATTTAATCACTATGTATCTATCTATATAGCGAGTTGGGCTACAACTGTGCAAAAGACCTTGATGACAATGAGTTCAAGATTCTTCTACGCAAAGCCACGAGGAGTTTACGCAGCATGTTTCATGAACAATTGCCCACATTTGGATGACAACATCTGACTAAGTTGACCATGCACCACCCAGACCGATTTCCTTTAATTCAACCTTGCATCAACGGCGCGCTTGAGGAGGTTGTCATTGCGGTGATTTTTCTGGAAAATTCGATATATAAAAGAATACATAACGAGAGGGTGTTTATGGCCAGGAAACGAATGCAGGTTGTGCAGGTGGCGGTTGCGCTGCTGCAAATGCCATCCATGGCGCTGGCAAAGGATATCAGGGTGACTTATGCCGGTTCCATGGGCAAAGTAATGGACCAGGGGTTAGGTCCGGCTTTTTCCAGAGCAAATAACGACGGCTATCAGGGGCAGGGCCAGGGTGCATACGGGATGGCACGCCTGCTTGCAAGCCACAAAATTGAGGCCGATGTGTTTGTCTCCATCACCCCGGGGCCGATGCAAATTCTCAAAGACGCCGGGCTGATAGATGAGGCGGTCCCTGTCGCCAGTACCAGCATGGTGGTCGCTTACAGTCCTGAGGGTAAATATGCAGCGCAGTTTGAACAGGCCAACAGAAAGAAAGACGGCTCGTGGCTGACTCTGCTGACGCAGAAAGATGTCTTATTTGGCCGCACCGATCCTTATGTCGACCCAAAAGGCCAGAATATTGTGTTTAGCCTGATGCTGGCGGAAAAGTATTACAACATGCCGGGCATCACCGATAAAATTTTAGGCTCGCTGCAAAACCCACAGCAGACTCATCAGGAAGGAGGGCTGCTGGCGCGTCTGGAAAGCGGTCAGGTGGATGCAGCAGCGGGATACGAGAGTGAAGTTCGCTCAGCGCATTTGCCGTATGTCGCGCTGCCGGATGAAATAAACCTCAGCAACCCGGCGATGACGAAACAGTGGTATGACACCGTCAGTTTTACCATTAAAGACAGCAAAGGCCAGGATCAAATTCTGCACACTCAACCAATGGTGTTCTATGCGGCGGTGCTGAAAAACGCGCCGAATGGTGTAGAACAGGGACAAAAGTTCGTATCGTTCATGCAAAGCGCCGAGGGGCAGAAATTGTTCAAAGCGTTTGGCTACGCCGAACCTAAAGGAGACAGCTTATACGCCCGCTAAGAAAACCGGGCTGGGTGGCGGGGTGGTTATCTCTGCCCGCTATCCTGCTGTTAAGTATCCCCTTTATCACGCTGATTAGCGTCACGCCCTGGCATCATCTGAAGCTGGCCTGGCGCGACGACAGCGCCATTGCCGTCTCAATGGGACTGGGTGTGCTGGCGCTCGGAATTATCATTCTTATCGGCATGCCGGTGGCATGGTGGCTGTCACAAGCCACGGGTCGAAAACGATTGATCGGTGAACTGCTGGTGATGATCCCTCTGCTGACGCCACCGCTGGCAATGGGGATTTTGCTGGTTTCGGCTTTCGGGCCTTATGGCGTGATTGGCCGCTGGCTTTCACTGTTGGGAGCTACGCTGGTAAATAATCCGGCGGCGTTTGTGCTGGCTCAGGTTTACGGCGCTTTGCCTTATTTTATCGTGGTGTCGCGTTCGGCGTTTGCCACTGTTCCCAAAAATATTCTTGAAGCGGGACAAACGTTGGGAGCTTCTCCCTGGAACCGCTTTCGTTTTCTTACATTACCCCTGGCATTGCCTGGGCTGGCTTCTGCCGTAACACTCGCCTGGGTTCGCGCGGTAGGCGAGTTCGGGATCGTGATGATCTTTGCTTATTTCCCGCAGGGTATACCGGTAAAGCTGTATACCAATCTGCAAAATGACGGGGTGGACACAGTATATACTTTGCTATGGATGCTGCTGGTAGTGACGCTTCCCCTGCCAATGGTCTGCTTTGCTCTTGGCAAACGAATGGCCAGGAAATGAACACCCCTTAGATCGTCCGTTCCTCGTTCATAGCGGATGAGCTTGCTCACGTTTCCATTTCAGCGGGCTACCTCGAATAACCCCAAACCGGATTCTTCACAAAAGGCCACACACAGAAACCTCCAGTCAGTCAGACTGAAAGTGCAGGGCAGGAAGAAAATGTGGCGCGCGCTGGATATGTCTTACAATCGGATCGGTGGGATTATGCTGGGGGAACCATGGAGGCGTAAATCGGTACGTCGCGATAGCGGAAGAAATTACGCAAAGTTAACGTTGTATGCTCTTTGTCTCCCGAAGCCAGAACCGGGCTTTGCGCCCGGTTACTCTTGTATTAACCACATGTCCGACTCTTCGAACATCTCCTCAAGCATGCGGTTGAGCTTTTCACGGTCGCTTTTGCTGGCGTCGCTGTTCAGGCCGTTCGCTTGCATTGGCTTAACCGTCACGCTGGCATCAGGAAAAATCCGGTGCACGCGTTTTGTCAGTTCGGCCAGAATGATTTCCCTGGCTCCCTCCAGCCCCTGTACGTTTCGCTTGTCATAAACCAGTTCCACAAACATGATTGTTTACCTTATGGATATTACGCATGTGATTCAGCCTGAACGTAAAATACTACTGTATATGGGTACAGTCAAACGGCGTTCAGACTAAAGCATTGTCCAGAGCAATGCAGACAGCGTTGCCAGCCCCCCCAATACGACCAAAAACACCGTCACGCCGCGAAGCTCTGCCAGCGAGGGGCGGGTGTATATGAGGTACGCCGGGATCAGGAACAGGATCACCGCGATCAGTGGTCCGCAGAACATTTCAATCAGGCTGAGCACATCCGGATTGGCATAAACAATGCCATAGGTCAGCAGGAACAGCGCCAGAGAGGCCAGCCGCTTGCTGGCGTTGGCCTTTTTGCCGGATACGCTGGCAGCCAGCTGACCAAACGTTTGTGCGACCGACAGACCTACGCCGAGGAAGGATTTCGTCATACCGATGATAGCGATGAGCGGGGCAATGTGGTAAATCAGGCTGAAATCACCGTTTCCCTTCATCACCGACAGCACATTCAGGTTTTCCGCCTTCGCTCGCACAAAGTTGTCATGGGGGATCCCCAGCACGCAGCTCAGCACGAAAAAGAGGATACTGGCGAAGATAGCTAAGTAGGCGATACGGATCACGAACAGTGCCTTTTTCTCACCCTCCGCTTTCCTCTCCCGGTAGTAAGAGCTCAGCGGGGAGACCATAGGCGCACAGCAAAACGAGAAGGTAATAAGCGGCAGCGTCAGCCAGATATTTTTCAGCGTTACCGGCAGCGGCGTGGCGTTCATTTCAGCGGCCGTATCGGTCAGGTTAGACAGATGCCATCCCGGGATAAGTGATACGGCGATCAGCAGTACAGATGCCGCGAACGGCAGCGCCAGTGCGCTCATAATGGCCACGACTCTGTCCCGGCCCTTGCTAAGCACCACATACAGCGCAGCAACCACGATAAACGACAATGGCCCACGGCTGAGGGCGGTAATATGCAGATGCTCCACCAGTAAATTACTCAGCGCATTAATCAGCGCCACCCCGTAAACCAGGGTTACCGGGAAGAAGGTCACACAATAGAACAGGGTGATCAGCTTTTCACCCCTTCCGCTGAAGAAGGAGCCGAAGATCGGCAACGTGCCGTTTTCAGTCTTCTCTTCACGCATATATACACGACAAAGGAGTAAATGGGGGATCAGGGATAACGGCAGCCCCAGCAGGAGCATAACCAGAAAAATAACCGGACCACGGGTGCCGATTTCCACGGGAAGGAACAGTGTTCCCGCTCCGACGGCTGTACCATAAAGGCCCAGCGTCCAGATATTATCCTGCCAGTGCCAGTTAGAGCGTGTTGTAATATTAGCTGAGAGAGTTGTGGCTTTATTCATCATATTTTACCGCGTTGTTAGAGGGACGACGACTTATTTAGTTTTTATCTGTCTGTAGTCGTCGCTGCGCCATTACGTCACGGGTGGGAGGGGTTTGATGTTGCATACCGAAAACCTTATGTGTATGCCTGCAATAACTATCGTTATTCTTTGACGATGCTTTAACAGGCGGTTAATTAAGAAAGGGATTTGTTAAATTAACGAACAAATAACGACTGACTTTCCCTGCCTGCACGTCTGTTAATTAAAGAATAAACACCCTGTTTTATTAAGTACCATAAGGCGCCATCATATTGAAGGGGGGCTTATTTAATTATTTTATTGGGCGTGAAATTATCCCGTTATGCCTGAAATTAAAAAACAGAATGTAGACAATCGTGTAACCCGCTCGTAGCTTTCGAACCGTCTTGTAACATAACGCTCTCTTTATGGTGGCGAAGGGGTTAAGGACGTCGTATGCCTGCTATTAAACGCCCCATAAGAAAATCCTCTTCTATACTCAGTTACGTTTAGTGAAATATGCCGCCGCTCCACACGTCGCGTTCCCTTAATAGCGGCGGGCAGCAGGGGTATATATTCACGAAAACGCCTTAATAATGGTCAATTTTGCATTTTAGAGGGGGTTTCCTGGTATGTTGCATTCTCAATCCTCGCGGGTCGGCAGCATTTTGCTGCTGCTGGCCGCGATAATAGCCTTCGCGGTAGCGCTATACGCCTGGTGGACGCCGCTTACCGGCGTCAATGGCACCATTGGCGCACTGGGCGTGGTCATTGCCAGCGTAGTGCTGGCAATCCTGACCTTTATGTTACGTGCGGCATCGCGTCGTGGGGCGCGCGTTTTTCTGATTATTGTCACCCTGGTGGTGTTGGCGGGTATTGCTTTCGCCGCCGCGCTGCTGCACCAGTACATCATAACGGCAGCCATGGTGGTCGGCCTGATTGGTCTGATTATGCTGAGCAGCCATTCCGCTCGTTACAACCATCCCGTCAGAAGCTGAGGAGCCGCCCGTGCACAACGATAAGCATTATCCCTTCATAAAAGTCAGCATGACGGCGCTGGCGCTGCTGGTCGCTCCGCTCGCGCTACAGGCGCAGGATAAGGCCGCTGAAGCCTCTCAGGGGACACAGGAATCACTGAACATTGATGCGGCCGATCAGCAGGCGCCCGGAACCACAAAAACCACCGACGATGCCTCAACCGGCAGCGGTGATGGAAAGAAAGTCGCCTCGGCCAGCCAGCCAGCGACGCCGCTGGTGCCCGGCACCGCCACCTGGGACAGCTTCCACGGCCAGCTTAACGCGCAGAAATACAGTCCCCTGACCCAAATTACGGCGGATAACGTCGGGAAATTAACGAAAGTCTGGGAGTTCCATACCGGCGACGTCTCGGACGGTAAAGGCGATACGCCAGCTACCGTCTGGTCCGCAACGCCCATTTTCGCCAACGATACGCTCTACATCGGCACGCCATTCGATCGCCTGATTGCGCTGGATCCGGGGACGGGTAAAGAAAAGTGGCACTATGACACCAAATCGTCGCGCAAGGCGCTGACCCAGCCGGTGCTGAAAAATCGCGGCGTTTCCTACTGGCAGGCCAAAAATCCGGTGACAGGTGAGGCATGCCAGAAGATGGTCTATATGGGCACCGTTGACGGCAAGCTCTTTGCGCTGGACGCCGATTCAGGCAAACCGTGCAGCGGCTTTGCGAACAACGGCGTGCTGGATCTGAACCAGTGGAACACCGTTAACGCGAAGTATCCGCTCTCTGTCCTGCAACCGCCAACCGTTGTCGGCAACCATCTGCTGGTGGGCTGGGCCGGGAAGGACTGGGCCTATGCCGAAGCCCCTCCGGGCACCGTATTTTCAGTCAACGCCCAGACCGGTAAGCTTGAATGGACCTTTGAGGCGATCCCGGCAGAGATCCGCAAGCGTACCGGTACCGCCAACGTCTGGACGCACATGTCCGCCGACGAGGCTAACGGGCTGGTCTATCTCCCGGTCTCATCGCCGTCTCCCAACTATTGGGGCGGCAACCGCGTAGACGCTATTCCGCTTGGCACCTCGACCACCGCCCTGGACATCAACACCGGTAAAGTGGTCTGGTCACGTCAGTGGGTACACCACGACGTCTGGGATTACGATATCAACTCCGCCCCGACGCTGATGGACATCACCGTAGACGGCAAGCAGATCCCGGCGCTGGTGCAGGCCACCAAGCAGGGTTTCCTGTTTGTGGTTAACCGCCTGACGGGGGAGGACGTATGGCCAATCGAAGAACGTCCGGTTCCGCAGGGTGATGGGTCGGTCCAGGGCGAAGTTCTCTCGCCCACGCAGCCATTCCCGACCAAACCCGCACCGCTGCTCGACCAGTCGAAAAAACCGGAAATCTGGAAGCTGGCGGATATCGTCGGTGGCGGCCAGTGCTCCCGTCTGTGGGATAACCTGACCTATGAGGGAATGTATACTCCGCCGACCACCAAAGGCGAAGGCACGCTCACCTATCCCGATAGCGCCGGCGGCGTCCAGTGGGGCGGGGTGGCGTTCGATCCGCAAAAACAGATCGCCATCGTCAACACCTCGCATATCGTCCAGTACGTGAAGCTCTACAGCCGTGAGGATTACGATAACGCAGACAAAGACTCCGGCAACGAAAGCGGCTTTGCCCCACAGGAAGGCGCCCCGTACGGTATGCGTCTGCTGGTGGCGAGCAACTGGCTTGGCATGCCGTGCTGGCAACCGCCGTTTGGTGAAATCGTGGCGCTGGACATGCACACGGGCGATGTGAAATGGCGTCGTCCGGTTGGCGCCTCCCAGCAGTATGGCTTCTTCATGCCGGAAAGCTGGGGTTCGCCTACCATTGGTGGTCCGGCAGTGACGGCGGGCGGCGTGATCTTCATCGGTGCTTCAATGGATGCCAAAGTGCGTGCCTACTCGGTAGAGAGTGGTGAAGAGCTGTGGTCCGATCAGGCCGAAGCTCCGGCGGTAGCGAACCCGTCCGTCTATGAATATAAAGGTCGCCAGTATGTGGCCTTCGTGGCAGGCGGGAATACGATCCTGAAGGATCAGGTGGGCGATCAGGTGGTGGTCTACGCCTTGCCGGAATAATTCAGCAGGAAGGGGAAATAAACGTGGGGCCTGCGGGCCCCACTTTATTTTGCAGTAGTCGTTTTACCGACGCGTTATTTATCGGCTGATGCGCCAGCACGCGTTGACATCTGCTCGGCGGACTTCAGATGGTGCTCAACGACCGGAGTGTGCTCGTTGGCCAGAGCCTTCACATCCGGATCGTCGATTTTACTGGCGTCGCTCTTAAGCTTCGACAGCACCTTCTCGTGGTCCTTCACGCCAGCATATTCCATATACATTTTGTCAAAAGCGTCACCGCGCTGGTTTTCCAGCCTTGAGTTCAGGGCTTTATGCGCGGCGTCTGGTTCGGTCGGCAGCTCCACGCCCTTTTTCTGGGCAACGGTCTTGACTTTGGTCAGCGCGGCGCCGTGATCGTCGACCATTTTCTGGGCGAATGTTTTCACTTCACTGGTTTGGGCCTTGTCCAGGGCGAGCCTGGCGGCGGCAACTTCGTTGATATTGGCCTGCGCCATGTCCTTCAATGCTTTCTCGTCGCCGGAGCTGAGTCTGGCGTCCGGTTGAGCCTGGCCCGCAGTTTGAGTTTGCGCGGCGCTGGTTGTCTGGGCTTGTACGCCAACGGTGCTGAACATTGCTGCAACTGCTGATACGGCTAGCAGCCTTTTCAGGGTTTTACTCGTGTGCATATTGTTCTCCTGATGGTCATGGTACAGGTAAGTTTCGGTTGCTTCAGGCGCAACCGGCAGATAAATGACGACTGCACAGGTCAGTATAGTAGATGAACCTGCTGTACCCGCTGTTCAGGTCAGTAATGGCTGGTCGTGATGCTCAATCCTTCTACAATATTGATACGGATCATTTACATATTTGCTGCTAATGTTAAATATATAGATTCATCAACAGGAGGAATGATATGAAAAAAGCACTATTAGGGAGTGTATTGGCTTTAACAGTAGCAAGCTTCGGCGCGTCTGCGGCAGATATGATTTCCAAGGATGAAGCGCACCACTTCAAGCTTGAATACCTTGGTAATGTATCTGTAGGGGCTTCAGGTGGACAAATTTCTTCACCTTCAGATCTTCATCAAAAACTCTCAAAACTGGCAGACGAGAAGGGCGGGAAATACTACGTCATCATCGCTGCCCGCGAGCATGGCCCTAACTTCCAGGCCGTCGCAGAAGTCTTTAAATAATTTTCTCAAATAACACAAAAACCCGCTTCTGGCGGGTTTTTTGCTTACAGACAGCCAAAAAAATGCCCCTGATGCGGGGCGAGTGTGAGTCAAAGCTTTTCTTATATTTATCTATTTTGTGCTCTAAGGCTTTGGGACAATAACACCTTGTTCAAATAATGCAATCTAAATGCATATTTAAATGCGACGGCTGCATACGTTACACAGATAGTCTACTCTTTATATGATGAAAGGCAGTTAATCGTTAGCTGTCGCCTGCTGGAGAATGGAAACAGTAAACGGTTGCAAGAGGTAAACATGAACGTTGACGCACTGACGCAAAAGGCAGAAGAAGAAATTTCAGCGCTTATAACCAAAAAAATTTCAGAGTTACGTAAAAAAACAGGGCAGGAAGTGTCTGAAATTGAGTTTATCGCTCGTGAAGCCATGACAGGCCTCGAGGGATATGAGGTAAAAATCAAACTTATTTAATCAAAATTATTACCTGTTTCGGGACACTGGATAAAGCAGAGCGGCAAACGTCAGCTAAGACTATCCTGCGCGTGGCAGGATTGAAGCCAAAAAGCCCGGTGACGCTGCGCTTACCGGGCCTACAATTAACGCAATCCACAGGCCGGGCAGGGCGTAGCCGCCACCCGGCTTACCAGGCTTACACTATCGCGTTCGGGCACGCTTCGCCCTTTTCGAGTTGACGCAAATTCCCCAGCGTGGTTTCCGAAATGCTGATCAGCGCTTCGGCGGTCAGGAACGCCTGGTGTCCGGTGAACAACACGTTGTGACAGGCAGACAGGCGACGGAACACGTCGTCCTGGATCACGTCATTAGATTTATCCTCAAAGAACAGATCGCGTTCGTTCTCATACACATCCATACCCAACGCGCCGATTTTTTGCGTTTTCAACGCTTCGATAGCCGCCTGAGAGTCGATCAGCCCGCCGCGGCTGGTATTGATGATCATCACGCCGTCTTTCATCTGGTCGAACGCCGACTGGTTAAGCAGATGATAGTTCTCCGGGGTCAGCGGACAGTGCAGGGAGATAACGTCAGACTGCGAGAAGAGCGTTTTCAAATCGACATACTCCACGCCCAGCTCCAGCGCAGCGGCGCTTGGGTACGGATCAAACGCCAGCAGGCGCATGCCAAATCCTTTCAGGATGCGAAGGGCGGCCACGCCAATTTTGCCGGTACCGATCACGCCTGCGGTTTTACCGTACATGGTAAAGCCGGTCAGCCCTTCCAGAGAGAAGTTAGCATCACGGGTTCGCTGATAGGCACGGTGAATACGACGGTTGAGCGACATCATCATCCCGACCGCATGTTCTGCCACGGCTTCCGGAGAATAGGCCGGGACGCGAACGACCTTCAGACCCAGCTCTTTGGCGGCATCGAGATCGACGTTGTTAAAGCCCGCGCAGCGCAGGGCAATGTATTTCACGCCCTGTTTTTTTAACTCTTCCAGCACCGGTCGGCTACCGTCGTCGTTAACGAAGATACACACGCCTTCGCAGCCGTGGGCGGTTTTAGCCGTCTTTTCAGTTAGCAGAAAGTCGAAAAATTCAAGATCGAAACCGTACGTCTCGTTAACATGTTGCAGATACTTTTTGTCGTACTGCTTTGTGCTATATACCGCGAGTTTCATAAGACTTTCTCCAGTGATTTTGGAACCACGTTAGCATGTTTAAAATTATCTTACAATTTTTCAAAATTCATTGAAATCAATAAGTTCTATGAATTATTGTAGAGCATCTACTCTTAAAAATGGCATTACCTTCAACTGACTGGCTAAACATGCGACAATGAGCGGCAAGAACGGCTTATTTTTTTCGCAAAATCAGGATATTAACTGCCCATGAAGGGTAAATACAAAGCCGCAATCGCGCTATTACTGCTGCTATTTCTTGTGCCGCTGACGCTGCTGATGACGCTCGCCCAGTGGGTACCCACGCTCGCCGGGATCTGGCTCCCCGTTGGAACGCGCATCGCGTTTGAAAAAAGCCCACGGCTCACGCGCCACGCCCTGATCATCCCCGATCTCCGCTATCTGGTAGAAGAGTGTGAAATTGCCCGCGTGGAAAACGTGACTCTGTCACACCCCAGCCGCTGGGATCTGGATATTGGCGCACTTGAACTTAACTCTGTCTGCCTGAGCAAATTACCGCAATCGGCGCCATCTACGGTGGCGCCGAAAACGCTGGCGCAGTGGCAGGCCATCCTGCCCAAAACCTGGCTGACCATCCATCGCTTTACCCTTTCTCCCTGGCAGCAGTGGGAGGGTGAGCTGCATGCCTCACTGACGCCAGCCCGCCAGGACATCACCTATAAAGGCGAGCAGGTGAGCATTAAGGGGCAGTTACGCGGCCAGACCCTTTCCATCAGCCAGTTCGATGTGCAACTGCCGGATCAGCCGCAGCCCGTGAAGCTGGTCGGTGAATTTACCCTGCCGCTGGTGCCGGACGGCGTGCCGGTGAAAGGGCATACGGTCGCGACCTTTAACGTGCCACAGTTATCCTCGCTGGTCGATGCCGATCTGGACTGGGAGGACAATCAGGGCCAGCTGGTGGTCATGGCGCGGGACAACCCCGATCCGCTGCTCGATTTACCGTGGCAGATCACCGCTCAGCAGTTGACCATCAGCGACGGACGCTGGAACTGGTTAGCCTCCGGCGTGCCAATGAGCGGACGCGTCGGGCTGAAAGTGGATAACTGGCAGCAGGGGCTGGAGAAAGCCACCTTCACGGGGCGGCTCAACGTGCTGACCCAGGGGGATGCGGGTAAGGGCAACGCGGTGCTGAATATCGGTCCCGGCTCGCTCAGTATGGATAACAGCGCTATGCCGCTGCACCTGAGCGGGGAAGCCAAGCAAAACGATCTGATCCTGTATGCCAGGCTCCCGGCGATGCTGACCGGCAGCCTTTACGATCCGCAGCTTACGTTTGAACCCGGCGCTTTATTGCGCTCGCGCGGGCGCATCATCGACTCGCTGGATATCGATGAGATCCGCTGGCCGCTGGCGGGCGTGAAGCTCACGCAGAAGGGCGTGGACGGCCGCCTGCAAGCCATTCTGCGGGCGCATGAAAACGAGATGGGCGATTTTGAGCTGCATCTGGACGGCCAGGCTAACGACTTTTTACCGGACAACGGTTTGTGGCAGTGGCGCTACTGGGGTAAAGGGAATTTCACGCCAATGAACGCGCGCTGGGATGTCCGGGGAACCGGGGAGTGGCGCGACAACGTTATCGAACTGACCGATCTTTCCACGGGGTTCGACAAATTGCAGTACGGTACGATGCTGGTCAGCAAGCCGCGCCTGGTGCTGGATCACCCGGTGCGCTGGTCGCGGGACCCGGATAACCCCACCTTTAGCGGCGCGCTCGCGCTTAACGCCGGGCAAACAAGCTTTTCAGGCGGAAGCGTGCTGCCGCCGTCCGTTTTGACCTTCAGCGTTGACGGGACAGACCCGACGGTGTTCCAGTTTAAAGGGAACCTGCATGCGGACGACATCGGCCCGGTCCAGGTGAATGGACGCTGGGACGGCGAACGCCTTCGCGGTCAGGCCTGGTGGCCAAAACAGTCTCTTACGGTGTTTCAGCCGCTGATCCCGCCAGACTGGAAAATGACCCTGCGCGGCGGCGAAATGTACGCGCAGGTGGCTTTCTCCGCGGCCCCCGATCAGGGGTTTGAGGCCGGGGGGCACGGGGTGCTGAAAGCGGGCAGCGCGTGGATGCCGGATAACGAGATCAACGGCGTGGATTTTGTTCTTCCGTTCCGCTTAAGCCAGGGTACCTGGTCGCTGGGCACGCGCGGGCCGGTAACATTACGAATCGACGAGGTGAAAAACCTGGTCACAGCCCGAAATATCACCGCGGATCTCCAGGGCGATTATCCCTGGACCGAAGCGAACCCGCTCCTGCTCACCAACGTGAAGGTGGAAGCGCTCGGCGGGAAAATCACCATGCAGCAGTTGAGAATGCCGCAGCACGATCCGGCTTTACTGCGCGTGGATAATATTTCCTCCAGCGAACTGATAAGCGCGGTGAATCCGAAGCAGTTTGCCATGTCCGGCCCGGTGAGCGGCGCGCTGCCGTTCTGGCTGGACAATGAAAAATGGATCATTAAAGATGGCTGGCTGACCAACCCGGGGCCGATGACGCTGCGCATCGACCAGGACACGGCGGATGCCATTGTGAAAGACAACATGGTTGCCGGGGCGGCGATCAACTGGCTCCGCTATATGGAAATTTCGCAGTCGTGGACAAAACTCAATGTGGATAATCTGGGTGTGTTAACCATGCAGGCGGCCATTAAAGGCACCAGCCGCGTCGAAGGCAAAAGCAGTTTCGTAAACCTGAATTACACCCATGAAGAGAACATTTTTACCCTCTGGCGCAGCCTGCGCTTTGGGGACAATCTGCAAACATGGTTTGAGCAACATGCGGCGATACCCCTTCTCCGCGGTTCGACAGGCAAGGAAAGTGAGGAACAACAATGAAAAAGAGGGCTGGTGTACTCACCGTGGCCGTCGTCGCGCTGCTGTCAGGCTGCACGCCGCGCATTGAAGTGGCGGCGCCCAAAGAGCCGATCACCATCAACATGAACGTGAAAATCGAGCATGAAATCCATATCAAGGTGGATAAAGACGTTGAAGCCCTGCTGAAATCCCGCAGCGATCTGTTCTGAGGATGCCATGAAACGATTTGCTCTGATGTTACTGGCGCTGGGGATGAACGTTCACGCCGCCACGCTTACGCTCAACGATGCGCGTGCCCAGGGGCGCGTAGGGGAAACCCTGAGCGGCTATCTTGCGCCCGTTCAGCACGACGCTGAAACCCTGGCGCTGGTGAACCGTATCAACGCCGCACGCACGGAAAGTTACCAGCAGCTGGCTGACAGTAATAATTTACCCGTCGACGAGGTGGCGAAAATGGCGGGACAAAAGCTGGTGGCCCGCGCGCAGCCGGGTGAGTACGTGAAGGGAATTAACGGCAAGTGGCTGAAAAAATAGCTAGCGATAACGCCTGCGGTATTCGCCCGGCGAAACCCCGAAACGCTGCTTAAAGGCGGTGGAAAAATGGCTATGGTCGGTGAAACCCCAGCTGTAGCCAATCCCCGCCAGCTTTTCGTCATCGCTGATGGAACGCAGCGCCTGAGCGCATAAATCGAGGCGACGGTTCTTAATATACTGCGCTACCACCAGCCCTTTCCCGGCAAACATGCGGTACAAGCTACGCACGGACATGCCGCTCTCTGAAGCTATCCACTCCGGTCTTAACGCCTCCGACTGAATATGATCATCAATCAGGGACAGAACGTGGCGGAACTGACGCTCCTTGCGCGGCAGCACCTCGTCACGCTGCTGGAAGGCCGGACGCAGCAGACACACCATCGCCTCAAGCGCCGCTTCGCTTTCACTGGCGCTGAGATCGACATTGCCCATGCTCTCCTGTAGCAGTCGGTAGCTCAGCTGTACGGTAGGCAGACTGCGGGAGAGGGGCAGCGCGCACCTCACTTCCTGAAAACGCGCGTGTTGCTCAATGATTTGTCGCGGGAGCAGGAGCGAAATCTGGCGGGAACGCTCCTGCCAGTAAATGGAGCACGGGCGGGAGGCGTCAATCAGCGTGATATCCCCGGCTTTCAGCATCGCGCGCTGGTCGTCCTGTTCGATTCCGGCGCTGCCTTCCAGCTGAAACACGGTGTAGAACCAGGCGTCGTTGCCGTTTTTGATCTCCTGACGGGTGCGAAACAGGTTAACGCCTGCGGCGGTCACCGTGCTCAGCTTCAGACTTTGGGTGTAGCTGGTTTCCAGCTCGCCGAGAAACGCCCCCTCTAACGGACGTGCCGCAAAGCGCCCACAAACCTGGTTAATTTGCGCCAGCCACTGCTGAAAATTGTCCTGTTCGCTTGCACACGCCATTGATGTTCTCGCTGCACCGTCACTGTTTTCGCATTGTTGCATTTATGTTGCATTTTGTCAGGGCTACGAGGCTGACTATAGGAAAGAACACTCAACGGATACAGCGATATAAGCGGGAATTATCACGATTTGCGGACCCTGTCACAGCTGGCAAAGCGAATGTCACACAGACAAAAGCAGGAATGCGAATCCCCTCTTAGACTGCATACACACCCTGCGAAGCATAACGAAGGAGTATTCTATGTCCGAATCACACGTCGCCATCCTGCCGGGCGTGCAGCAGTTTTTAGATCGCCAGCACGGCCTGTGGATCGAAGGGCGTCAGGCGGCATCCGATAGCGAAAAGCGTCTGAACGTCTACAACCCGGCGACCGGAGAGGTTATTGCCTCTACCGCCGATGCCAGCGTCGATGATGTCGATCGTGCGGTGATGTCTGGCTGGCGCGCCTTTGTCGCCCGAAGCTGGGCCGGACGGCTGCCGGCAGAGCGGGAACGTATCCTGCTGCGGTTTGCGGATCTGGTGGAACAGCATGGCGAAGAGCTGGCACAGCTCGAAACCCTGGAGCAGGGGAAATCGATTAACATTTCCCGCGCCTTCGAGGTGGGCTGCACCCTGAACTGGATGCGCTACACGGCAGGGCTGACCACCAAAATTGCCGGTAAAACCCTCGATCTCTCGATTCCACTGCCGCAGGGCGCGCGTTATCAGGCGTGGACGCGTAAAGAGCCGGTGGGAGTCGTGGCGGGGATTGTGCCGTGGAACTTCCCGCTGATGATTGGCATGTGGAAAGTGATGCCCGCGCTGGCGGCAGGTTGCTCCATCGTGATCAAACCGTCGGAAACCACGCCGCTCACCCTGTTACGGGTGGCGGAACTGGCGAGCGAGGCGGGGATCCCGGAGGGTGTGTTCAACGTGGTGACCGGCAGTGGCGCCGTCTGTGGCGCGGCGCTGACCTCGCACCCGCGCATTGCCAAAGTGAGCTTTACCGGTTCGACGGCGACGGGCAAGCAGATTGCCCGCGCGGCGGCGGACACGCTAACGGGCGTGACGCTGGAGCTGGGCGGCAAAAACCCGGCCATCGTGCTGAAAGATGCCGATCCGGCGTGGGTGATTGAAGGACTGATGACCGGCAGCTTCCTGAACCAGGGGCAGGTCTGCGCGGCCAGCTCGCGCATTTATATTGAGGCTCCGCTGTTCGACACGCTGGTCAGCGGGTTTGAACAGGCCGTGAAATCCCTCAGCGTCGGGCCGGGCATGTCGCCGGAGGCGTTTATCAACCCGCTGGTGTCGCGCGCCCACTGCGATAAGGTCCAGGCGTTCCTGGATGAGGCGAAGGCGCACAATGCGGAGCTGATCGCCGGGAACCGGGGGCCAGACGGCAAAGGCTATTACGTTTCGCCAACGCTGGTGGTCAACCCGGATAATCATCTGCGACTGACGCGTGAAGAGGTCTTCGGGCCGGTGGTGAACCTGGTTCGTGTGGCCGACGGGGAAGAGGCGCTTCAGCTGGCGAATGACACTGAATATGGCTTAACGGCCAGCGTCTGGACGCAGAACATCAGTAAAGCGCTGGCGTATACCGACAGGTTACAGGCCGGAACCGTGTGGGTGAACAGCCACACGCTGATAGACGCCAACCTGCCGTTCGGCGGCATGAAGCAGTCCGGCACCGGGCGCGATTTCGGCCCCGACTGGCTGGACGGCTGGTGTGAAACTAAGTCGGTGTGTGTGCGGTATTAAAAAAACGCCGGGTGGCGGCTACGCCTTACCCGGCCTACGGGATGGAGGAAAAAGGTTGGTTTTGTAGGCCGGGTAAGCGCAGCGCCACCCGGCGTAACTTACAGCGACCACCGATTCCGCCCGGCCTCCTTCGCCCTGTACAGCGCCGCATCGGCGCGGGCGATGATTTCCGGGCCGGCCAGTCCTGCGGTATAGCCTGCAATGCCCATACTCGCCGTCACACATTCACTCACCTTCGACGCGCTGTGCGGAATGGCTGCGTTGCGCAGGCCAGCCTGGATCCGCGCGGCGACTTTCTCAGCAACGCTTTCTTCGCAGTCAAAGAGGATCACCACAAACTCCTCGCCACCGTAGCGCGAAACCACATCCTCTGGCGTGCGCACCGAGGTGTTCAGCACCTCTGCCACCCGCGCGAGGCACGCATCTCCCACCTGGTGACCGTAGGTATCGTTATACAGTTTGAAGTAATCGACATCCAGCATCAGCACCGCGAAGCGTTTGCCTTGCTCCACGGCGTTTTCCAGCACCAGCTCCATCGCCCGGCGGTTGGCCGTTTTCGTCAGCGGATCCTGATGGGCCAGCGCATCCAGCCGTGAAATTAAACGCTGATTCTGCTGGTTGCGACGCCACGCCTCTTCAAACCAGCTCAACAGGATATAGCGCCCGCACACGAGAATGAACGTGAACACCACCCACAGCCCGGCAAAGCGATAATTAATTTCCTGATTCAGCAGCATGCTGGCAACGGGCAGGCTTACCCATAGCGGAACGGTGAAGCAGAGAAGTGCCACCGGGTGAAAATAGAGCGCGGTCATACCGGCCATCAGCAGGGTAACGAATATAGGCCAGGGATGAGGAAGCTGTAACACGTTGATAAACCAGTAACAGCTTATCGACCACAGCAGGCTGCACATAAACAAAACAGCGCTGACGCCGCGGATGTGTCGCCAGGCCATGATCACCAGCGCCACGGAAAGGATCACCACGCCCAGCATGGAGGCGTCAATCATCTGCCGCAGAGGGGGGCTGATGTGCAGGAGGGCATCGATATGGCCGAACAACGAATTGCGCAGCAGGACCATAAGGGCAAAGCTGGCATTCACAAAGGCGAGCCACGGCAGGTTCACGGCCAGCCCGTGAACAACCATTGATTTACGGGTAGGCCATATCGCGGGTTCGGGTGTGGCTGGATGTCTTTTTTCCATTGAAGAGAATTTTCCTTGAGCGGGCGGAACGTCCGCCCGCGAGTGCTGCCTTTACGGGGTCACAATGTTAAACCAGAATTCAAATTTATCCATGTAACCGAGCATGGCATCGAGTTTTGCGGCATCGCCGGTCACTTTGATATCGCCGTTATCCTGCGCCTGTTTAAGCGTCACTTCTTTCAGGATGATTTTATTGAGCGTATCGCGGTTGAGGGTCACGGTCGCGTCAGCGTCTTTCGCTTCGGCGTTCGCCGTGTGGTTCAGCACGCCATTTTCCAGCTCCAGCTTGTATTTGCCGCCGTCGCTGCCGAGGTCGATGTTAAACACCGATTTTGCATCCGCCGCTTTTTCACCGTTAATGTGCACCGCCAGATAGTCAAAGAACATTTCTGGCGTCATCGCGCGCACGGTATCCGGGCTGGCGGTGTTCGGGGTCGGTCCTTTCACCACGCCGTTACGCAGCTCCTGGGCGCCGGTCAGGTAGAAGTTACGCCACGGGCCTGATTCAGCCTGATAACCCAGCTGCTCCAGCGCATCCGCTTCCAGGTTTCGCGCGGCCTGATTATTTGGATCGGCAAAGACCACTTTGCTGACCACCTGAGCCACCCAGCGGTAGTTCCCCTGGTCAAAGTCGGTTTTCGCTTTGCTCAGGATGGCATCCGCACCGCCCATATAGTCCACAAATTTCTTCGCGGCTTCTTCAGGCGGCAGTTCGTCCAGGGTCGCCGGGTTGCCGTCAAACCAGCCTAAATAGAGCACGTAGGTCGCTTTAACGTCATGGCTGACAGAACCGTAATAGCCACGGTTTGCCCAGGTATTGGCCAGGGAGTTTGGCAGTTTGAAGTTGGCGGCAATCTCGTCACGGGTCAGCCCTTCGTTCGCCATGCGCAGGGTCTGGTCGTTGATGTAACGGTAGAGGTCGCGCTGGCTTTTCAGCAGGTTAACCACGTTGTCGTTGCCCCATGTCGGCCAGTGGTGCTGCGCCATAATGATTTCTGCTTTGTCACCCCAGCGTACAATCGCCTGGTTGATGTATTTCGACCATGGCAATGGCTCACGAATTTTCGCCCCGCGCAGGGAGTAGGTGTTGTGCAGGGTATGGGTGACATCTTCCGCAGACTCGATCAGTTTTTTCTCTTCGATATACCAGAGCATCTCGGAAGGCGCTTCCGATCCCGGCGCGAGCATAAAATCATAGGTCAGGCCGTCGATCACCTCTTTCTGACCATCTTTCTCGATGATATTGGTCGGGGCGATCAGGGTCACCGTCCCGGCGGAGGTGGTAGTGCCGAGACCCGCACCGACCTGGCCCTTCGCATCCGGCTTCAGAAGGTTGCCGTACATATAGCTGGCGCGGCGGCTCATGACGTTACCCGCCATGATATTCTCCGCGACGGCGGCCTCCATAAATCCGGCGGGCGCGTAGACTTTCACCTTGCCGGACTTCACATCTGCTTCATCCACCACGCCGCGCACGCCGCCATAGTGGTCAACGTGGCTGTGGGTGTAAATAACGGCGACCACAGGCTTATTACCGCGATTTTTATAGTAAAGATCCATCCCGACTTTGGCCGTTTCCGCCGACACCAGCGGGTCGACCACGGTAATGCCTTCTTTACCTTCAATAATGGTCATGTTTGACAGGTCGAGGTTACGTATCTGGTAGACGCCTTCGGTCACTTCAAACAGACCGCTGATGTTAATCAGCTGGGACTGACGCCATAAGCTCGGGTTAACCGAGTCGGGCGCCTTATCGCCTTCTTTGATAAAAGCGTACTGCTGCGGATCCCAGACGGTGTTGCCTTGCTCACCTTTGATAATGTCCTGAGGCAGCGGGGCAATAAACCCTTTGTGGGCGTTGGTAAAATCGGTGTTATCGGAGAAAGGAAGCTGGTTGAAGAGTGCGTTGTTGGCCTGTTGCGTTGCTGCGGTGGCATCCTTAGGTGCTTCTGCGGCCCAGGCGGAACTGGCAGAAATAAAACATCCCGCCAGCGCGAGACTCCTGACGATCTCATTGATTCTCATCCTAAAACCTCTCAGTAAACTGTGACGTTGTTTGTGGGGACTTCGAATCCTGGTGAAAGTGTGTCAAGAAATGCAAAAGGATTAAGCGAGGTAACAATAACTATAATCGGGGAGAGTAATTCAGCAAGTAAGCGGATGAAAAACCGGGCATTACGCCCGGTCGGTAGGTTATTTCTGCTCTTTTTTCTTGCCGAGCGTTGGCGTCTCGTCAAAGAAATTCCACGGCTTGAGTAACGTGTGCACCCATTCCGTCGGCATTATCGGCCACTCCTCGGCACGGGCGACATGGGTGGTGCCGGTGGTCATCCAGATGACGTTATCCTGGTCGTTCAGCGACTCGTTATCTTTGCTGTACTGGCCGAGGCCGGTATCGTGCGTGGAACGGTTCGGGTATTTTCCCTCCGGGTACATCTCGTCGGGATGGTAACGCGTCACCCACAGCTGTTTATCCATAAAGCTCAGGCGGTGATAAATCCACTCGTCCGGGGCAAACTTCGCGCCGGACGCTACCGGGTGTGTACCGCCCGCGTAAGGGATGATCTGATACGAGACCGGGTTGCCCATGCGGTTCTCTTTGCTGGTATTGCTCAGCAGGCGGATGGTGCCCGGGTCAAACTTCTGCGCCGCCTGCTTTTCGGTATCAATATCATACTGATTAACCTGCATGGTGCTGGTGCGCGGTCCGCCAGCGGTGTTCGGTTTGACGTCCGGATCCATGGCCACCAGCTTATTGTTGATGCCGTCCACGTCCATATCCAGACGGAAGTTGTAGATGTGCTGGTGGGTGGTACCGACAATATTATGGTCGATCAGCGTTCCGTATCGGGTGTCATCCTTCGCGGTGGCATCATGCATGGTTTTCGTCTGCACGCCTTTCACCGCTTCAATGCCCGTAGCCCCTGCATCAATGCCGATAGTGCCGTTTTCGTGGAATACCCAGTCGAAGATGTAATCGTAGTTACCCACGGTGCTGACCCAGCGCACCACCAGCTCGCGGCGTTCGGTGCTGACGTTGGGTTTACCTAACTCCTGATGCTTATATTCCGGCCCGGCGTAACGCTCGAAAATGGCGATCGCCCGGGGGATCTCCATTGGCGCGCCGGTGTAATCCGGGATGGTTTCGTTGAGCATCACGGCGTTAGACGGAACATCCTTGCCGCGCACCAGCGGGGAGGTCAGGGTACCCATGCCGTAATCGCCGGAGTCCAGGTAGGCTTTAAAGTACCAGCCGATATCCGGGTCGCCGTACGGCACAATCATGCCGCCGAGCGATCCCTGATACATCACCTGTCGCTTTTTGCCGTTGTCGTTATAGGTCACGGTGGAGATTATCGGGCCGACGCGTGAGTCCAGGCTCAGATGAAAATCCCAGTTCTGCCAGTGCACCCTATCCCCGGTGATGGTGTAGTTCTTGCCTTCCGGCTCGATAATTTCCAGCGGTTTTTTCACCGTTTCAACGCGGTCGCGGCCATCATAAGGGCGCGGCGTGAGCGGAACCGGCACGACCGGGCCTTCCTCAATCTTCTGGATTTTCTTCTGCTCGAGATCCACCACCGCAACCAGGTTTTCGATCGGGTGCGCCCAGTAGTTACCGTCGCCCACGTCGAGATAGCTGATCACTTTCAGCAGGCGGTCTTCCTGTTTCAGCCCATCCTTGCCGTCAAAAAAGCCGACGGTAAGCGGAGTGGTGATCACTTTCTTCGGGTCGGTAATGCCGCGCTTTTTCAGCACGGCGGCAAACTCCGGGCTTTCATTGATGATCTGCTGCACGGTATTGAAGTCATCCAGCAGCACCATGCCGTGCGCGTCTTTGATCGGCTCCCAGCGAAGGATCTTTTTCTCCTTCAGATCCACCCGGCTTTCGATGATGTGTTTACCATCAAGCATGATGATATTGGCCTGGCGGGGCGCATCCACCGCCGTGCCGTTAAGCACAAAGTCCCAGACTTTGGCCTTTTCTGGCTCCGCCAGCGCAATCTGGGTAAAGCGGGTATTGGGTTTAAAATCCGCAGAGGCTTTCACAATGGCTACGGCCTGGTTGATTTCATCAGCCGTCAGCGCGTTTAACGGGTGGGGGCTTTTTTCAACCTGGAATGTCTGATCAAGACCGGACTGAAAAACATCGTTGATAAAGGTCTCCGGGATAAACGCCTTATTGTTCTTCATCACCACGGGCACCTGGAGCGTCAGCGGTTTGCCGTTAACGATGGCGGTGTTTGCGCCGGGTTTGACCTTCACAAAGGCACCGTCTTTGACGATGGTGAACATCTGGGCGTAATCATCCCACTGCACGTCCGCGCCAAACGCCTGAAGCGTTTTGTCCATCGGGACCATATGCGCCTCGCTGCCGTGAGCGTAAACAGGGGATTGCCAGGCGCAACAGAGCGCAACGGCCATGGCCAGTGCCGTTCTACGGGCAGAAAAAGAAGAATTGCTTCCCATCGCAGACCTCATCTTGTTGTGTTTATTGTGTTGTGTCAGCCTTATCCTGACAGGCGCGCACGAAAAGCGTTTGCCTGCATCTGCCAGGTTGTTTGTCAGTCTTGCCAGGTTAAAAAAAGACCGGGGGATATCACACCCCGGTCAGGTAGTTGTAGGCCGGGTAAGCGGAGCGACACCCGGCAAGAAAGAGGTGGGTCAGAAGTCACCCTGCTGGCGCGCCACCAGCGTCAGGATGGAGTAGAGCGCCACGGCCTGCTGGTGCTGGTTGAAGATCTCCACCGCCCATTCCACCACGCCGGTGGGTTTTTCCTCGGCATTGCGCTGTTTCTTCAGCGTTTTACGTTTACAGGTCAGGCGCACCTGAATGGTATCACCCGGCTTGACCGGCTCAATAAAGCGCAGGTTTTCCATGCCGTAGTTGGCAATAACCGGCCCAACCCCGGCATCGACAAACAGCCCCGCCGCGGCGGAAATCAGGAAATAACCGTGTACCACGCGCTCACCAAAAATCGACTCCGCCGCGCCAATTTTGTCCATATGGGCGTAGAAATGATCCCCGCTCAGGCAGGCAAAATTCACGATATCCGCTTCCGTCAGGGTACGACGCGGGGTCAGCAGGCTGTCGCCCGGCTGTAACTCCTCGAAGTATTTACGGAAGGGATGAACGCGATCTTCCTGCACCTCCGCGCCACGGACCCACTGTTTACCGATCGCGGCGAGCATGGACGGGCTGCCCTGAATGGCCGTGCGCTGAAGATAGTGCTTCACCGCGCGCAGGCCGCCCAGCTCTTCGCCGCCGCCCGCACGTCCCGGACCACCGTGCACCAGCTGCGGCAGCGGTGAACCGTGGCCGGTGGATTCTTTCGAGGATTCCTGGTTGAGGATCTGAATACGTCCGTGGGCGCGCGCTGCCCCGGCAATAAACTGCCGCGCCACGCGGGTATCTGCCGTAACCAGCGTTCCCGCCAGGCTGCCGCCGCCCGCCCGCGCCAGCTGCATGGCGTGTTCGGTGTTACGGCAGGGCATCAGGGTTGCAACGGGGCCAAAGGCTTCGATGGCGTGGACGGCCGGGGTTTCGTCCGGCTGCGGGCAGAACAGCAGGGTGGGCGGGAAGAATGCGCCAGCCGCCTGCAAATCAGCTTTACCACCCAGACGGATCTGACAGCCCGCGGCAAGGAGATGATCGACTTTTTCCTGCACGTCAGCACGTTGCTCACCGTTGACGAGGGCCCCCATCTTCACCCCTTCCTGGGCCGGATCGCCGACGACCACTTTCTCCAGCCGCGCAATCAGCGCCTGGCTGACGGCGTCAACCTGCGCTTCCGGCACGATGATGCGGCGGATGGCGGTACATTTTTGTCCGGCTTTGGCGATCATCTCGCGCACCACTTCTCGGATAAACAGCGCAAACTCCGGGTGTTCCGGCGTCACGTCCTCACCCAGCACGCAGCAGTTGAGAGAATCTGCTTCCATGGTAAACGGAATGGAATGCGCGACGATATTCGGGTGGACGCGCAGACTCTGCCCGGTGCTGGCCGATCCGGTAAACGTCACCACGTCCTGGCTGTCGAGCTGGTTAAGCAGATCGCCCGCGCCACCGCAGATCAGGCTGATGGCGCCGTCCGGCACCAGCCCGCTCTCGACGATCGCTTTCACCATCGCCTGAGTCACCTGCGCGGTGGCGGTGGCGGGCTTGATGATGGCGGGCATCCCGGCAAGCCAGGTGGGCGCGAGCTTTTCCAGCATCCCCCAGCACGGGAAGTTGAACGCGTTGATATGCACCGCCACGCCGAATTTCGACGTTAACACGTGACGTGCCGCAAAGCCGCCTTCCTTCGACAGCGGGATCAGTTCATCCTCCGGCCACAGGGTATCGTCCGGCAGCTCACGGCTGCCGAGGCTTGCGTAGGTGAAGAGGGTGCCGATACCGCCTTCAATATCCACCCAGCTGTCGGCCTTCGTCGCGCCGGTCTGGGCTGACAGGGCATAAAAGCGATCCTTCTGGCTCAGCAGATGTTTGGCCACCGCCTTCAGCATGGCGGCGCGCTCGATAAAGCTCATTGCACGGAGCGCTTCTCCGCCGTGTTCAATGGCGTAACGGCGCGCGGCCGCCATATCCAGCCCTTCGCTGGTCACTTCATATAGCGTTTCCCCGCTGATGGCGTGGGTGATGTTGCGCTCGCGGCCCCGGCCCGATTGCCAGGTGCCGGACAAGAAGCTGGCTAACTGCTGCATTTCTTCTCTCCAGATGTTTCGTGATTTCACTATCAATAGTTTGATCGTGAATCATAAAAATCAAGCTGAGTTTTAATGAATTGTTAACGTTGTGATCTGTATTGCTTAGCCTGACCACCCGAAAGTCTTGCGTTATCGGCCTTTCATCAAAAGGCTTGCGAGCGTCGTCACAAAATAAACAAACGCTTCTTGGGGTTATATTTAACCTTTGTGTAACTTTTAAGAAACCAAATGATTCACCATTTTGCTATTTGTGGTGATTTAACGAATCACAAAGGTGGTTATGTGACGCAAGAACAACGCTTTGAGCAACGCATCGCACAGGAGACGGCCATCGAGCCGCAGGACTGGATGCCGGATGCCTACCGCAAGACGCTGATCCGCCAGATTGGACAGCACGCCCATTCTGAGATTGTCGGCATGCTGCCGGAAGGAAACTGGATCACCCGCGCGCCGACGCTGCGCCGGAAAGCCATTCTGCTGGCGAAGGTGCAGGACGAAGCCGGACACGGCCTGTACCTCTACAGCGCGGCGGAAACGCTGGGCTGCGCCCGGGAGGACATCTATCAAAAGATGCTCGACGGCAAGATGAAATACTCCTCCATCTTCAACTATCCGACCCTGAGCTGGGCCGATATCGGCGTCATTGGCTGGCTGGTGGACGGGGCGGCCATTGTGAACCAGGTGGCGCTGTGTCGTACGTCTTACGGTCCGTATGCCCGGGCGATGGTGAAAATCTGTAAAGAAGAGAGCTTCCACCAGCGTCAGGGTTTTGAGGCCTGCATGGCGCTGGCGCAGGGCAGCGAAGCCCAGCGGCAGATGTTGCAGGACGCCATCAACCGTTTCTGGTGGCCCGCGCTGATGATGTTTGGACCCAACGACGACAACTCCCCAAACAGCGCCCGCAGTCTGGCCTGGAAGATCAAACGCTTTGGCAACGATGAGCTTCGCCAGCGCTTCGTGGACAACACGGTGCCTCAGGTGGAGATGCTCGGTATGACCGTGCCGGACCCCGACCTGCGTTTCGATGAAGCGAGCGGCCACTACCGCTTCGGCGAAATCGACTGGCAGGAATTTGACGAGGTGATCACCGGGCGCGGGATCTGCAACCACGAACGTCTGGCCGCAAAACGTAAAGCCTGGGACGACGGCGCATGGGTGCGTGAAGCCGCTCTGGCCCACGCGGAAAAACAACGCGCCCGCCAGGCCGCATAAGAGGAATCAACCATGAGCAATGTTTACTGGCCGTTATACGAAGTTTTTGTCCGTTCGAAGCAGGGGCTGTCGCACCGGCATGTGGGCAGCCTTCACGCTGCCGACGACCGCATGGCGCTGGAAAACGCGCGCGATGCCTATACCCGCCGCAGCGAAGGCTGTTCCATCTGGGTGGTGAAGGCGAGTGAAATCGTCGCTTCCCAGCCGGAAGAGAGCGGGGAGTTTTTCGATCCGGCGGAAAGCAAGGTCTACCGCCATCCGACGTTTTACACCATCCCTGATGGCATCGAGCATATGTGAGGTTGGGGATGAACAACGTATCTGCTTATGCCCTGCGTCTGGGCGACAACGGTCTGGTGCTCTCACAGCGTCTGGGCGCCTGGTGCGGCCACGCGCCAGAGCTGGAAATTGACCTGGCGCTCGCCAATATCGGCCTTGATCTGCTCGGGCAGGCGCGCAATTTCCTGACCTACGCCGCTGAACGGGAGGGTAAGGGCGATGAAGACACCCTGGCCTATGGCCGCGATGAGCGTCAGTTCCGCAATCTGCTGCTGGTGGAACAACCAAACGGCAGCTTCGCTGACACCATTGCCCGTCAGTATCTGATGGATGCGTGGAACGTGGCGCTCTACGAGCGGCTGATCCATAGCAGCGACAGTCAGCTTGCCGCCATCGCGGCAAAAGCCATTAAGGAGGCGCGCTATCACCTGCGCTTTAGCCGCGGCTGGCTGGTGCGGCTGGGGGACGGAACAGAAACCTCCGCACAAAAAATGCAGCAGGCGGTGGATAGCCTGTGGCGCTTTACGGCTGAACTGTTCGACGCCGACGACGTCGAGCTGGCGCTAATTGATGACGGCGTGGCGGTTGATCCGCGCGACCTGCGGGACCCGTGGGAGCGCGAAGTGTTTGCTGGCCTGGCGGAAGCCACCCTCCGCGTGCCCGAAGAGGTGGCGTATCGCACGGGCGGCAAGAAGGGGCTACATACTGAACACCTCGGGCCGATGCTGGCAGAGATGCAGTATCTCCAGCGCGTTTACCCCGGCCAGCAGTGGTAATGGAGGACGCCATGCAACGCCTCGTCGACATCGCGCCTGCACAAATCCCGCAGATTTGGGCGCTGTTAAGCCAGATCCCCGACCCGGAAGTGCCGGTGCTGACCATCACCGACTTAGGCATGGTGCGCAGCGTGAAGGCGCAGGGGGAAGGCTGGGTCATCGGCTTCACGCCAACCTATTCGGGCTGTCCGGCAACGGAGCATCTGCTGGGGGCGATCCGCGAAACCCTGACCGGAAACGGCTTTAGCCCGGTACATATTGTGCTGCAACTGGAGCCCGCCTGGACCACCGACTGGATGACCGACGATGCCCGCAGGCGCCTGCGTGAATATGGCATCAGCCCGCCTGTCGGCCATAGCTGCCATGCCCACCTTCCCGCTGAGGTGAGCTGCCCGCGCTGTGCGAACACCGATACCTCGCTTATCAGTGAATTTGGTTCTACGGCCTGCAAAGCGCTCTACCGCTGCAATACCTGCCGTGAGCCCTTCGACTATTTCAAATGTATTTGAGGCTGCCATGACAACGTTTCATTCATTAACAGTGGCAAAAGTAGAACCCGAAACCCGCGACGCGGTGACCATTACCTTCGCGGTGCCGCAGGCGTTACAGGAGGCGTACCGCTTCCGTCCCGGTCAGCATCTGACCCTGAAAGCCAGTCCTGGCGGGGATGAACTGCGCCGCTGCTACTCCATCTGCCGGAGCACCGCGTGCGGTGAGATCAGCGTGGCGGTCAAAGCCATCGAGGGCGGACGTTTTTCCCGCTATGCCCGGGACGAGATCAAACCGGGCATGGCGCTGGAGGTGATGGTGCCCCAGGGGCAGTTTGGCTATCAGCCGCAGGCCGAACGCGAAGGCCACTATCTGGCGATTGCCGCCGGGTCCGGGATCACCCCGATGCTGGCGATTATGTCCGCTACGCTGGCCACTGAAGCCCACAGCCACTTCACCCTGATTTACGGCAACCGCAGCAGCCAGAGCATGATGTTCCGCCGGGCGCTGGCGGACCTGAAAGATAAATACCCGCAGCGTTTGCAGCTGATCGCCATCTTCAGCCAGGAGACGCTCGACAGCGATCTGCTCCATGGCCGCATTGACGGGGAAAAGCTCCAGGCGCTGGCAAAAACGCTGGTGAATTTCCGTCAGTACGATGAAGCCTTCATCTGCGGCCCGTCGGCGATGATGGATGAGGCCGAAGCGGCGCTGCAAGCGCTGGGTATGCCGGAAAAAGCGATCCATCTTGAGCGCTTTAACACGCCGGGTACCGCCGTTAAACGGACAGCCAGCGTGCAGGCCGACGGGCAGAAGGTCACCGTCCGTCAGGACGGGCGCGACAGGGAGATCACCCTGACGGCGGACGACGAGAGCATTCTTGACGCGGCCCTGCGTCAGGGGGCGGATCTGCCTTACGCCTGCAAGGGCGGCGTATGCGCCACCTGCAAATGCAAAGTGCTGCGCGGAAAAGTCGATATGGCGACCAACTACAGCCTGGAGCCGGACGAGCTGGCCGCAGGCTATGTGCTGAGCTGTCAGGCGCTGCCGTTAACCGCCGATGTTATCGTCGATTTTGATGCGAAGGGGATGGCATGAGTGAACTGATTGTCACCCGTCACGGTCGCGTGTTGCAGCTGACGCTTAACCGTCCGGCGGCGCGCAACGCGCTCAACAATGCGCTGCTCCTGCAAATCGCGGAGCAGCTTGAGGCCGCCGCCGCGGATGCTGAGATCGCCGTCTGCGTGGTGTACGGCAACGAACGCTGCTTTGCCGCCGGGGCCGATCTCAACGAAATGGCGGAGAAAGACCTGCCCGCCACCCTGAACGATATCCGCCCGCAGCTGTGGGCGCGGATCAACGCCTTCACCAAACCGCTGATTGCCGCCGTGAACGGCTTCGCGCTGGGGGCAGGCTGTGAGCTGGCGCTGCTCTGCGATGTCGTGATTGCTGGCGATAACGCCCGTTTTGGCCTGCCGGAAATCACCCTCGGGATCATGCCGGGCGCAGGCGGCACCCAGCGGCTGATCCGCAGCGTGGGTAAATCGCTGGCCAGCAAAATGGTGCTGACGGGCGAAAGCATCACGGCGGTTCAGGCGCACAGCGCCGGGCTGGTCAGCGACGTCTATCCGGCCTCGCTGACGCTGGAGTACGCCCTGAAGCAGGCGGCGCGGATGGCGCGCCACTCGCCGCTGGCGCTACAGGCGGCGAAGCAGGCGCTTCGCCAGTCGCAGGAAGTCCCGCTTCAGGCCGGGCTGGCGCAGGAGCGTCAGCTGTTTGCGTTGCTCGCGGCCACCGACGATCGCCGGGAAGGTATCAACGCCTTTTTACAAAAACGCACCCCAGACTTTAAAGGACGCTAATTGTGGAATCTATTCTGAGCCATGTTGAGCAGGGCGTAATGACCATTACGCTGAACCGCCCGGAGCGCCTGAACAGCTTTAACGACGTCATGCACCAGCAGCTTTCCGAATGCCTGAAGCAGGCCGAGCGCGATGACGCCATCCGCTGCCTGCTGATCACCGGGGCAGGACGTGGTTTCTGCGCCGGGCAGGATCTTAACGACCGTAGCGTCGACCCGAACGGCCCCGCGCCCGATCTGGGCATGTCCGTTGAGACTTTTTACAACCCGCTGGTGCGCCGCCTGGCAAAACTGCCGAAGCCGGTGATTTGCGCGGTTAACGGCGTGGCGGCGGGCGCGGGGGCCACGCTGGCCCTCGGCTGCGACATGGTGATTGCGGCCCGTTCAGCCAGCTTTGTGATGGCCTTCAGCAAGCTCGGGCTGGTACCGGACTGCGGCGGAACCTGGCTGCTGCCGCGCGTGACCGGACGCGCCCGCGCCATGGGGCTGGCATTGCTGGGCGATAAGCTCAGCGCCGAGCAGGCACAGGCCTGGGGAATGATCTGGCAGGTGGTGGACGACGACCAGCTCTCCGCCACCGCACAGCAGATGGCGCTGCATTTTGCCTCGCAGCCGACCTTTGGCCTGGGCTTGATCAAGCAGGCGATCAACGCCGCCGAAACCAATACCCTCGACGCCCAGCTTGATCTGGAGCGCGACTATCAACGTCTGGCCGGACGCAGCGACGACTACCGGGAAGGCGTCAGCGCGTTCCTGGCAAAACGCGCGCCGAACTTTACGGGGAAATAAGATGGTGAATATCCATACGGTCGCCGTCATTGGCAGCGGCACCATGGGCGCCGGTATTGCCGAAGTGGCAGCCAGCCACGGTCATCCGGTTCTGGTGTACGACATTGATGCAGCGGCGATTTCCCGCGCCATCGACGGCATTCATCAGCGGCTCTCCTCTCGCGTTGCGCGCGGAAAACTTTCTGCCGACGCCGGGGAACAGATCCTCGCCCGCCTTACGCCGGTGACGACTATCAGTGCTCTGGCGAAAGCCGATCTGGTGATCGAGGCGGCCTCCGAGCGGTTTGAGGTAAAAAAAGCGCTGTTTACCCAGCTGGCAGAGATCTGCCCGCCGCAGACGCTGCTTGCCAGCAATACCTCGTCCATTTCCGTTACCGCGATTGCGGCGGAGATAAACCACCCTGAACGCGTCGCCGGGCTGCACTTCTTCAATCCTGCCCCGGTGATGAAGCTGGTGGAAGTGGTCAGCGGGCTGGCGACCTCTCCCGAAGTGGCCGATGCACTGTGCGAGCTGGCGCTGAGCTGGGGAAAGCAGCCGGTACGCTGCCAGTCCACGCCGGGGTTTATCGTCAACCGCGTGGCGCGCCCGTTCTACTCGGAAGCCTGGCGTGCGCTGGAAGAGCAGGTGGCAACGCCCGAGGTGATCGACGCCGCCCTGCGAGACGGCGGAGGCTTCCCGATGGGGCCGCTTGAGCTGACGGACATGATAGGTCAGGACGTCAACTTTGCCGTGACCTGCTCCGTGTTTAACGCCTTCTGGCAGGAGCGTCGTTTTCTGCCGTCGCTGGTGCAGCAGGAGCTGGTGCTGGCGGGGCGTCTGGGTAAGAAAAGCGGGCAGGGCGTTTACCGCTGGCTGGAGGAGAAACCCGCCGTCAGCTGGCTCGCCCCGGTCAGCGACAGCTTCAGCCCGATGCGCGTACAGCAAAGAAGTGACGGTGTCACGGAAATTGACGATCTGTTGCTGATCGAAACGCAGGGTGAAACCGCGCAGTCGCTGGCGCTGCGCCACGGCTGCCCGGTGGTGGTGGTCGACCGCATCGAGCGGGATGTGGCCGTGATAGCCGCCGCACCGGGCAACCCGCACGCCGCCACGCAGAAAGCCATTTACTGGTTGCAGCACCAGGAGAAACGGGTGGTACAGATTGCCGATTACCCCGGCCTGCTGGTCTGGCGCACGGTAGCGATGATTGCCAACGAAGCGCTGGACGCCCTGCAAAAAGGGGTCGCCAGCGAGCAAGACATCGATACCGCCATGCGCTTAGGGGTCAACTATCCCTGCGGGCCCATCGCCTGGGGCGAGCGCCTTGGCTGGCAGCGTCTGTTAACGCTGCTGGAGAATCTGCAACGTCACTACGGCGAGGAACGCTATCGCCCCTGTTCACTGCTGCGCCAGCGTGCGCTTCTGGAGAGTAGCTATGAGTCATAACGCCTGGCATAACGCCCGCGCGATGTATGAACGGGACGCCTGCGCGCAGGCGATGGGGATGGACATTATCGACATGGGCGAGGGCTACGCGGTGGTGACCATGACCATCACCCCACAGATGCTCAACGGGCATAAAACCTGTCACGGCGGACAGCTGTTCTCGCTGGCCGATACGGCCTTTGCCTACGCCTGCAACAGTCAGGGGCTGGCGGCGGTGGCCTCAGGCTGCGCCATCGATTTTCTGCGTCCGGGCTTTGCCGGAGATAAGCTCACCGCCACCGCGCGGGTGAAGCATCAGGGCAAACTGACCGGCGTCTACGACATTGAAATTCAGAACCAACAACAGAAAACCGTCGCTCTTTTTCGCGGGAAATCGCACCGCACTGGCGGCAGTGTGACAGGAGAAGCCTGATGCGTGACGCATTTATTTGTGAGGGGGTGCGTACCCCGGTTGGTCGCTACGGCGGAGGATTATCCAGCGTGCGCGCCGATGACTTAGGTGCCGTGCCGCTGCGTGCGCTGCTGTCGCGTTACCCGCAGCTCGATCTGGAGCGCATAGATGACGTGATCTTCGGCTGCGCGAATCAGGCCGGGGAGGATAACCGCAACGTGGCGCGCATGTCGGCGCTGCTGGCCGGGCTGCCGCAGACGGTATCCGGCACCACCATTAACCGCCTGTGCGGCTCCGGTCTGGATGCCATTGGCTTTGCGGCGCGCGCCATCAGGGCCGGGGATGGCGATCTGCTGATCGCAGGTGGCGTCGAATCCATGTCCCGTGCGCCGTTCGTGATGGGCAAAGCCACGGCGGCGTTTCAGCGTCAGGCGGAGATCTTCGACACCACCATCGGCTGGCGATTTGTGAATCCGCTCATGCATCAGCAATACGGAACTGACAGCATGCCGGAAACGGCAGAGAATGTAGCGGAATTGTTAAATATAAGCCGTGCCGATCAGGACGCATTTGCCCTGCGCAGCCAGCAGCGCACCGCGCGGGCGCAGCAGAATGGCGTTCTGGCGCAGGAGATTATCCCGGTACAGGTGGCGGGCAAAAAAGGTGCGGTAACGGAAGTGAGCGTGGACGAGCATCCGCGCGCCGAAACCACCCTGGAACAGCTTGCCGCGCTGAAAGCCCCGTTCCGTAAGAACGGTGTGGTGACGGCGGGGAACGCCTCTGGCGTCAACGACGGGGCGGCGGCGCTGATTATCGCCAGCGAGCCGATGGCGCTTGCCCAGGGGTTAACCCCGCGCACCCGCATTGTGGCCATGGCGACAGCGGGCGTCGAGCCGCGCCTGATGGGATTAGGCCCGGTGCCCGCCACCCGCAAGGTGCTGGAGCGTGCCGGACTCAGTATCACCGATATGGACGTCATTGAGCTTAACGAAGCCTTCGCCGCACAGGCGCTGGGCGTGCTGCGTCAGCTGGGCTTGCCGGATGACGCGGAGCATGTCAACCCGAACGGCGGGGCGATCGCGCTAGGTCATCCGCTGGGAATGAGCGGTGCCAGACTGGCGCTGGCCGCAAGCAATGAATTGCACCGACGCGGCGGGCGCTACGCGCTGTGTACGATGTGCATCGGTGTGGGTCAGGGCATTGCCATGATCCTTGAGCGTGTTTGAGCGAACAATAATGTGAGTACCCTGCGATGATAAATACAACAAAGCTTGATCCGATCGAAACCGCGTCCATTGATGAATTGCAGGCGTTGCAGACCGCGCGCCTGAAGTGGACGCTGCACCACGCCTACAACAACGTTCCGATGTACAAACGCAAGTTTGATGCCGCGGGCGTTCACCCTGACGATTTCACCGAGCTGGCGGACCTGCAAAAATTCCCGTGCACCACCAAGCAGGATCTGCGCGACAACTACCCGTTTGATACCTTTGCGGTGCCAATGGAACAGGTGGTACGCATCCATGCCTCGTCGGGCACCACCGGAAAGCCGACCGTGGTGGGGTATACCCAGAATGATATCGACAACTGGGCCAATATCGTCGCCCGTTCCCTGCGCGCCGCCGGGGGCAGCGCGAAGGATAAAATTCACGTCGCTTACGGTTACGGGCTCTTCACCGGCGGGCTGGGGGCGCACTACGGTGCCGAGCGTCTGGGAGCGACGGTGATCCCGATGTCCGGCGGCCAGACGGAGAAGCAGGCGCAGCTGATCCGCGATTTCCAGCCGGATATGATCATGGTGACGCCGTCTTACTGCCTGAACCTGATTGAAGAGCTGGAGCGTCAGATGGGCGGCGATGCCAGCGCCTGTTCCCTGCGCGTCGGCGTGTTTGGCGCCGAGCCGTGGACGCAGGCGATGCGCCGCGAAATTGAAAAACGGCTGGGCATTACCGCGCTGGATATCTATGGTCTCTCCGAAGTGATGGGGCCGGGCGTGGCGATGGAGTGTCTTGAAACCGCTGACGGCCCGACCATCTGGGAAGATCACTTCTACCCGGAGATCGTCAACCCGAATGACGGCACGCCGCTGGCCGACGGCGAGCAGGGTGAGCTGCTGTTCACCACGCTGACCAAAGAGGCGCTGCCGGTGATCCGCTACCGCACCCGCGACCTGACGCGCCTGCTGCCGGGCACCGCACGCACCATGCGCCGGATGGATCGCATCAGCGGGCGCAGCGACGACATGCTCATCATTCGCGGGGTTAACGTCTTCCCGTCACAGCTGGAAGAGGAGATCGTTAAGTTCGAACACCTTTCGCCGCACTATCAGCTGGAGGTGAACCGCCGCGGGCATCTTGATTCACTTTCGGTGAAGGTCGAGCTGAAACAGAGCAGCTTAACGCTGACCCATGAACAGCGCTGTCAGGTGTGCCATCAGCTGCGTCATCGGATTAAATCGATGGTGGGGATCTCAACCGACGTGATGATCGTTAACTGCGGCAGCATTCCGCGCTCCGAGGGTAAAGCCTGCCGGGTGTTTGATTTGCGTAAAGTGGCAGCCAACGGTTGAATTTCCCTCACCCCAGCCCTCTCCCAAAGGGAGAGGGTGTATTAAGTTCCCTCTCCCTTTGGGGGAGGGTTAGGGTGAGGGTACACCCCAGATTCGTATGCTATGATTCATCCACGAAAAAAATAACAACAGAATGAATCACATGAATAAACTTGATGCCTTTATCCAGCACGCAGTCAGCTCTGTTCCCGTCAGCGGAACGTCGCTTATCTCCTCGCTGTATGGCGACGCGCTTTCCCATCGCGGCGGAGAGATCTGGCTCGGCAGCCTGGCGGCCCTGCTGGAAGGGATGGGTTTCGGGGAGCGCTTTGTGCGCACCGCGCTGTTTCGCCTCAACAAAGAGGGCTGGCTGGACGTGTCCCGCATTGGCCGCCGCAGCTTTTACCGTCTCAGCGACAAAGGGCTGCGCCTGACCCGCCGTGCGGAAAGCAAAATCTACCGCGCGGAGCTGCCCGCCTGGGACGGCAAGTGGCTGCTTCTGCTGTCAGAAGGGCTGGATAAAACCACGCTGGCCGATGTGAAAAAACAGCTGATATGGCAAGGGTTTGGCACATTGGCACCGAGCCTGATGGCCTCGCCGTCGCAGCATCTGGCGGACGTACAGTCGCTGCTCCACGACGCGGGCGTGGCGGAAAACGTCATTTTCTTTGAAGCCCATTCGCCGCTGGCCTTGTCACGCGCGGCGCTACGATCCCGCGTGGAAGAGTGCTGGCAGCTGACCGAACAAAACGCGATGTACGAAACGTTTATCAACTCGTTCCGTCCGCTGCTGCCACTGCTGAAAGAGGCGCCGCCTGAGGATTTGACCCCGGAACGCTGCTTCCAGATCCAGCTGTTACTCATTCATTTTTATCGTCGCGTGGTGCTGAAAGATCCGCTGTTGCCGGAGGAGTTACTTCCTGCGCACTGGGCGGGACAGAGCGCGCGACAGCTGTGTATTAACATCTACCAGCGCGTGGCGGCGGGAGCCCTGGCGTTTGTCAGTGAGAAGGGGGAAACCTCCGTGGGCGAGCTGCCCGCTCCCGGCACGCTTTATCACCAGCGTTTTGGTGGTCTGAATATCACATAAGGAGAGGGTATGCCTGTTTATCAAATTGATGGTCTGACGCCGGTCGTGCCTGAAGAGAGCTATGTTCACCCGACCGCGGTGCTGATTGGCGACGTGATCCTCGGAAAAGGTGTTTACGTGGGCCCTAACGCCAGCCTGCGCGGTGATTTTGGCCGGATCGTGGTGAAAGACGGCGCGAACATCCAGGATAACTGCGTGATGCACGGTTTTCCGGAGCAGGACACGGTGGTGGAAGAGGACGGGCATATCGGCCACAGCGCGATCCTGCACGGCTGCATTATCCGCCGTAATGCGCTGGTGGGGATGAATGCGGTCGTGATGGACGGGGCGACGATCGGCGAAAACAGCATCGTCGGGGCGGCGGCGTTTGTGAAGGCCAAAGCGGAGATGCCTGCGAATCACTTAATTCTTGGCAGTCCGGCGAAAGCGATTCGTGAGTTAAGCGCGCAGGAAATAGAGTGGAAAAAGCAGGGCACGCGGGAGTATCAGGTACTGGTGGATCGCTGTAAGCAGACGCTGCATCAGGTGGAGCCGCTGCGGGAAGAAGAGCCCGGACGCAAACGGCTGGTCTTCGATGAGAATTTACGGCCCAAGTCGGCTGGCCGAGATAAATAAGGCCGTTCGTTCCCGCATGTTGCTCAAGGCGTGAAGATGAGCTTAATACGCTTCCGGCAGGGGCCGGTCAATCGACACCAGCTTCCCGCGCTTCATGGTGATATAGCCCCCGGCTTTGAGATCTGCCAGCACGCGAAAGACATGCGTGCGTGACAGGTTAGTGCGCTTAATGATAAACAGCGCCAGGCCCTCATTCTCTCCCGTGTGGGTCTCCTGCCGATAGAGATAGCGGTACAGCATCGGTTTTATGGTCTGGTAGCTGGTGACCTGCCTGCGTTCATTGTGCAGGTCGATGGTGAAAATGGACATGTAGGTCAGTATGGTGGCCAGCGCCTGCATGCGCTCAGACCCGCCCCCGAAAAATAGCTGGTCGAAGTCGGCCCAGGCTATTCTCACCAGCTTCACCTTTGCACTGCTGCGATATTCATACTTCGCCAGTGGACAATACCTTTCCATTAACCCTATCGGCATATACTCGATAGTATTGCCAATATTTAGGCCATCATCAGGCATTAATATTGTCAGCGATCCTTCAGTGCAAAAATAGATATAGCCAGGCTCGACGGTGAATTTTTTATTTGCGGCAACGGTTAAGGCCTCGCCTTTACAAAGCATGTGCGGAAAGAATTGCCCAATATTGAGTTGCTGATAATAGGTATGGATATCCTGAAAATTCACGCTAAGCCTCTCCCCGCAACGTCTGCCGTGGTAACGAGTATAGCAGCAATAGCCCCCGGATTACGAACCGATAAATAACCAGTCCCATATGGGACTATGATGAGAAAGTATTCTGATTAGAATGGTCGTCAATGAGTTCGCATTAAAATTATCCGCCAACAGTAAATATCCAGGCGGCGCAATTAATCTATGAGGCCATTCAATGAAATTAACCCTAATTGCTAAACATCTGGCGCTTGCCGGTGTGTTAACGTCGCTGTCGCTTTCCGCGTTTGCGGAAGTGCAGCCGCAGGATGCCACTGCCACAACCCGGCAGGCAAATAACGCCCTGTATAACAAATTACCGTTTGCCGATAAAACCGACTTTGAGAACGCCCATAAAGGTTTTATCGCCCCGCTGCCACAAAACATGATTAAAGGCGAGCAGGGGAACGTTATCTGGAACCCGGCGAAATATGATTTCGTGAAAGAGGGTGAAAAAGCCCCGGATACGGTAAACCCGAGCCTGTGGCGTCAGTCACAGCTGATCAACATTGGCGGGCTGTTTAAGGTCACCGACGGCGTGTATCAGATCCGCAATCTCGATCTCTCCAACATGACCATCATTGAAGGCGAGAAGGGCATCACCGTTATCGACCCGCTGTTAAGCGCTGAACCGGCGAAAGAAGCGCTGGATCTCTACTATGCAAACCGCGGCAAGAAACCGGTCGTCGCTGTGGTGATCACCCACAGTCACGTCGACCACTACGGCGGCCTGCGCGGTGTGGTTGACGAAGCCGACGTGAAGTCCGGCAAAGTGAAGATCTACGCCCCGGAAGGCTTTATGAAAGAAGCGGTTTCCGAAAACATTATGGCCGGGAATGCGATGAGCCGCCGTGCGAGCTATATGTACGGCAACCTGCTGAAGCCGGATGCGAAAGGCCAGGTGGGGGCGGGTCTTGGCACCACCACCTCTGCGGGTACGGTGACCCTGATCCCGCCGACCAACTACATTACCCATACCGGCCAGCAGGAAGTGATTGACGGGCTGACCTACGACTTTATGATGGCGCCGGGCTCAGAAGCCCCGTCCGAAATGCTGTGGTATGTCAAAGAGAAGAAAATGATCGAAGCCGCAGAGGACGTGACCCATACCCTGCACAACACCTACTCCCTGCGCGGCGCGAAAATCCGCGATCCGCTGGCCTGGTCTAAGTACATCAACGCCGCCATTGAGCGCTGGGGCGCGGACGCGGAAGTGATTATTGCGCAGCACCACTGGCCGACCTGGGGCAACGAGAATATCGTCAAGCTGATGAAAGGCCAGCGCGATATGTATCGCTACATCAACGACCAGACCCTGCGTATGGCAAACAAGGGGCTGACCCGCGACGAGATCGCCGCTGAATTTACACTGCCGGAATCGCTGGAAAAACAGTGGGCGAGCCGCGGCTATTACGGTTCCGTCAGCCACGACGTCAAAGCCACCTACGTGTTTTATCTCGGCTGGTTCGACGGCAACCCGGCTACCCTCGACGAACTGCCGCCTGAACAGGCTGCGAAGAAGTTTGTGGAATACATGGGAGGGGCCGATGCCATCATGCAGAAAGCCAAAGCTGACTATCAGCAGGGCAACTACCGCTGGGTGGCGCAGGTGACCAGCAAAATCGTCTTCGCCGATCCGCAGAACACTGCGGCACGTAATCTGGAAGCCGACGCGCTGGAGCAGTTAGGTTACCAGGCGGAAGCGGGCACCTGGCGTAACTTCTACCTGACCGGCGCGCAGGAACTGCGTAATGGCGTGAAGAAGCTGCCGACGCCGAACACCGCCAGCCCGGATACCGTGCGGGCGATGACCCCGGAAATGTTCTTCGACTACCTGGGCGTGCACATCAACGGGGTGCGGGCCGGTAACGCGAAAGCGGTCTTTAACATCGATCTCGGTAAGGATGGCGGCAAATACAAGCTGGAGCTGGAAAACGGCGTGCTGAACCATACCGCCAACGCGCAGGCGAAGGATGCTGACGCAACCATCACCCTGGACCGCACCACGCTGAACGACATCATCCTTAAGAAAGAGACGCTGAAGCAGGCGATGGACAAGGGTGACGTCAAGGTGAGCGGAGACAGAGCGAAGCTGGAAGAGATGCTGAGCTACATGGACACATTTGACTTCTGGTTCAATATTGTCACGCCATAAGTTTAGCGTTCATCCTGGTTAATCCTGGCGCCTTATTACGATAAGGCGCCATTTTTTTCATTCACGCATCGCCAGCGCGCTGGCGCTTGCCGGATCGAACAGCGAAATACTCTCGATCTGATCCAGCATGATCACTTTGCGAAAATCCATGGCGCTTTTGGGCTCCGAATCGAGCGTAATGTCATGCTCGGCATACCATTTGCTGTAGTTATGTTCGATACAGAGCTGCATGTTCTTCCCGTCACGGTAGCCGCTCAGCATCGGAATAAGCACGATATTGGCCGTTTTTTCATACTCCAGCGTGGCGGTATGGATCATGCCAATATAGATCCGCCGCGATTTCAGCGTGACGTGCGCCAGTTCACCTTCCTCCATGCACTGATAGAGCAGTTGTTCAATCCCGCTCGACTGCGCCAGCCGCTTGTACAATTTTTTCCGGCCATCGCCGTCCAGCCGCGCGCTTCCGGCCCAGTTCGATCGGTAGAGACAAAACAGGATCGCGAAGGTCAGCATCACCACCACCGGGGCCTGAATCCCCAGGAAGCTCCAGTTCATAAAATCAATTTGCCAGTCGGCATATTTTGCTGACGTGAAATGGAACGTGTTATCGGCGGCGGAGAGGGCGAACAACAGCAGCCACAGCAGGCCGGTGGCGATCACCCCCTGAAGAACAAAAATACAGCCATACAGCGCAACAAGAAAATAGACGTCCCAGCCAAAGGATCGCTTGATTTTAAACCGTGTTGAGAGGTCGCGGCTGGTGTACCAGTACCCGCATACCATCAATACCATGAATATTGCCGTTCCCATTTCAGGCCCTCTTCAGCGCGTTGACATGGCGCAGAAAGTCCTGCCGTACTTCGTGGCTTTTGTAGTTAACCGAGGCGTTTCCATCCTGATCGATGATGATGCGGTCGCCATCCTCTACGGCTTCGATAATTTCCTGGTGACTCATGACCTGCAACAAGGATTCCGGGCTGGAAAAGAGCGTCATCAGTAAATGTTTCATCGCGTGACATCCTTATGAATTAAAAGGATAAGTCTGGAAGATAAATGGCACCTTTGCCTTAAGGTTATCCCTAAAAAAACGGCAGCCTGGCGGCGAAATTCATATTTTTCACAAAATGGTTGTGCGTGGTGATATTCCATGTAACTGAAAAATAATAAGAATAAAAAATATATCTGCGCAAACTTGGACAAATAAAGTTAATTGTGTAAGTTTAATTATGCGATTCCGCTACGTTGTTTACACCCAGGATGTGACCCATGAGCACGTTGCCGTCCGTCATCAGTCGGTTCGTTGATTACTACGCCACGCTGGATACCCAGCCACCTTCGGCGCTGGCGGGGATTTATCGCGCCGATGCCACGCTTATCGATCCCTTTGGCGAACACAGCGGGGTGTTCGCGATTCAGCGCTATTTCACCCATCTGCTGGCTAACGTCCAGCACTGTCGCTTTACCGTCGATGCACCGTTGCAGCAGGGCGATCGCTTTGTTGTCACCTGGATGATGCACTGGTCGCACCCACGTATCGCCGGGGGGGCAATGCGCCAGCTGCCGGGCTGCTCCGTGGTAGACATGCGCGACGATCGCATTGTTCGCCAGCGGGATTACTACGATGCCGGAGAGATGATTTACGAACATCTCCCGATACTCGGCTGGGCCGTGCGCGGCGTGAAGCGAAGAGTGAAATCATGAAAACGGTTCTGATCACCGGCGCAAGCTCGGGCATCGGGGCGGGGCTGGCGAAATCTTTTGCCGACGATGGTTACCGGGTGATTGCCTGCGGGCGCGATGCGCAACGTCTGGCAGCCGTGCATCAGCACAGCCCCAACATTACGGTGCGCCTGTTCGATATGACAGACAGGGACGCCTGTCGCCAGGCGCTGGCGGACTGTACTGCCGACACGGTGATTCTCTGCGCCGGAACCTGCGAGTATCTCGACCGCGGCGAGGTGGATGCCGAGCTGGTGGCGCGGGTCATGACCACCAATTTCATCGGGCCGGTAAACTGCCTTGCGGCGTTGCAGCCGCAACTGGTATCTGGCAACCGCGTGGTGCTGGTCAGTTCGATGGCGCACTGGCTTCACTTCCCGCGAGCCGAAGCGTATGGCGCCTCTAAAGCGGCGTTAACCTGGTTTGCCGACACGCTGCGCCTCGACTGGGAACCGAAAGGGATTGCCGTCACGGTCGTTTCACCCGGTTTTGTCGACACGCCGCTGACCCGCAAAAACGATTTCCCGATGCCGGGCCGGGTCAGCGTGGGGGACGCCGTCCACGCTATTCGTCGCGGTCTGGCAAAAGGGAAGGATCACATCGCGTTTCCCGCCGGGTTCAGCCTGGCGCTGCGCCTGCTTTCCGGCCTGCCCGATGTACTTCAGCGCGCACTGCTGCGCAGGATGGTGCGACCATGAAAATCGCAATTATCGGCAGCGGTATCGCCGGGTTAACCTGTGCCTGGCGGCTCGCCGGACATCACCAGGTTACGCTGTTTGAGGCGCAGGCCACGCCGGGCGGCCATACCGCAACGGTGGATGTCGACACGCCGCAGGGCAGCTTTGCCATCGATACCGGTTTTATCGTCTACAACGACCGCACCTATCCGCGCTTCATGGGGTTGCTCAGCGAGCTGGGCATCTGCGGGCAAAAAACGCAGATGAGCTTTTCGGTGCACAACCCGCAGAGCGGGCTGGAGTACAACGGGCACACGCTGACGTCGCTGTTCGCCCAGCGACGTAATCTGCTCAACCCGGCTTTCTGGACGCTGCTGAAGGAGATCGTGCGCTTTAACCGGCTGGCGAAACAGACGCTCCGGGGCGAAGTCGATGGTTCCGCCACGCTGGAAACGTTCCTGCGCCAGCACCGTTTTACGCCCTTTTTTGCGCGCCACTACATCCTGCCAATGGGGGCGGCTATCTGGTCGTCGTCGCTACAGGAGATGAAACGCTTTCCGCTGCCGCTCTTTTTACGCTTTTTTGAAAACCACGGTCTGCTGGACATTACCCATCGTCCGCAGTGGTACGTGGTGCCAGGCGGCTCCAGGGAGTATATCCGCGCGATGCTGGATACGCTCGGCGATCGCCTGACGCTGCACCTTAACGCGCCGGTGCAGCAGGTTATTCGCCACGATCGTGGGGTTGATATTGCGCGTGAGGGCGTAACAGATACTTTTGATCAGGTGATCTTCGCCTGCCACTCCGCTCAGGCGCTGGCGATGCTCGCCAGCCCAACGCAGGCTGAACGCGAGGTGCTGGGGGATATCGGCTGGCAGCGTAACGAGGTGGTGCTTCACCGCGATCCGCGCTGGCTGCCGGTGCGCGAACGCGCGTGGGCGAGCTGGAACTACCGCCTCAGCGAGCAGGATCAGGCCAGCGCCTGCGTCACCTACAACATGAATATCTTGCAGGGACTGCCGCCGGGTAGCCCGCTGTTTTGCGTCACCCTCAACCCGGAAACGCCGGTGGAGGAACGGTTTGTGCTGCGCCGCTTTGTCTATGAGCATCCGCTTTTTAACCCGCAAAGCTGGCAAGCTCAGGCCCGGCGAGGCGAAATAAACGGTCGCCAGCGGAGCTGGTTCTGCGGCGCGTACTGGTACAACGGCTTCCACGAAGATGGCGTGCGCAGTGCGCTGGACGTGGTCAACGCTATCGCGACCGGGGAGGGCAACTGAGATGAACAGCTGCCTTTACCACGGTACATTGCGCCATCGTCGGCTTGCGCCGAAAGCGCACCACTTTACCTACAGCGTGTTTATGGCCTGGCTCGATCTGGATGAGCTGGACGCGCTGCCCTCTGTCGGCGTGCGTCGTAACCGCGTTGCGCCCGCGGCATTTTATGATGCGGATTACCCGCTGGGCACGCCGCTCAAAGCGCGTGTCCTTGAGCGTCTGGAAAATCTGACCGGCGAACGTCCGGCGGGGCGGGTCATGCTTCTGACTCAGCTGCGCTATTTCGGTTTTCATTTCAACCCGGTCAATTTTTACTACTGCTATGACGGGGAAGACACCCTGCGCTGGGTTCTCGCCGAAGTCCGTAACACGCCGTGGAATGAACGACATTACTACGCGGTAGCGGGGCGGGACGCCCCGCCGACGGAGAAAGCGTTTCACGTCTCGCCCTTTAATCCGATGGATATGATCTACCACTGGCGCTTCAACAGCCCGGACAGCACGCTGCGCATGCATATCGAAAACCATCAGGAGACGAAGGTGTTTGATGCCACCCTGACGCTGCGCCGGGTCCCGCTGACGCGCACGGCGCTGCGTTCGCTGCTGGCGCGGATCCCGTTGATGACCCTCAAAACCGTTTTCGCCATTTACTGGCAGGCGCTCAGGCTGTGGCTGAAGCGCGTACCGCTGCATAACCATCCCCTCAGCAGGAGTGAACGCTCATGACCAATCCCGTCTTTGCGCTTGAACCCGATATCCCGCGCAACGTCCGCGTCGCGCGATGGTTGCTCTTCCGCCTGCTGAATGGCCTGCACGGTGGCTCGCTGACGCTGCGTGAAGGTGCGCAGACGTTCCAGTTCGGCGACGCTTCCGCCGCGCTTCACGCTGAGGTGCAGGTACTTGCTCCGGGCGTCTACTGGCGCATTTTAACCGGGGGCAGCCTCGCCGCGGCACAGGCGTGGATGGATGGCGACTGGGAGACGCCCCACCTGACGCCGCTGCTGGAGCTGATTGCGCGCAATAGCCAAATCCTCGGAAAGCTGGAAAAAGGGTTTCGCCTGCTCGGGAAACCGGTGGAGCGGCTGCGGCACTGGATGCGGCGCAACTCCCGCGCGCAGGCGCGGGAAAATATTGCCGCCCATTACGATCTGGGCAACGCCTTTTACGCCCATTTCCTTGATGAACATCTCCTGTACTCCAGCGCGCTGTTTAGCGGGGACGAGCAGGATCTGACCGCGGCTCAGCAGGCGAAAATGGCGAGGCTGTGCGACCAGCTGGCGCTCACGGCAAACGATCATCTGCTGGAGATTGGCACCGGCTGGGGGGCGATGGCGGAATATGCCGCCCGTCATTACGGCTGCCGGGTGACCACCACCACGCTGTCGCAGGAGCAATACCACTGGGCCACCGCGCGTATCGCCCGGGCAGGGTTGCAGGATCGTGTTGAGGTGCTGCTCTGCGACTACCGCGATCTGACCGGGGTCTACGACAAGCTGGTGTCGGTTGAGATGATTGAGGCCGTCGGTCAACGCTACCTGCCAACATTTTTCCGCACCTGCCAGGCGCGTCTGCGTCCAGGCGGGCGGATGGCGATTCAGGCCATCACCATTCAGGATCAACGCTATCGCGACTACAGCAAAAGCGTCGATTTTATTCAGCGCTACATCTTCCCCGGCGGCTTTTTGCCCAGCATCACCGCCATGAATGAACTCATGACCCGCCATACCGATTTTGTGGTGCGTAACCTCTTCGATATGGGGCCGGACTACGCCCGCACGCTGGCGCACTGGCGTCAGCGGTTCGTTCACGCCTGGCAGGAGATTGAAAAGCTCGGGTTTGATGACCGTTTCCGCCGGATGTGGCTGTACTACCTCGGCTACTGTGAAGCCGGGTTTAATGCCCGCACCATCAGCGTGGTGCAGCTGACTGTGGAACGCGTATGAAGCGCTACGGGCAGGTATTTCTGTTGGCCGTCGGGTTTGATCTCTACTGGACGCTGGTGGTGCTGTTTCGCGAGCAGGGGCTGGTCATCTGGATCGCGCTGGCGGTGCTTGCCTGGCTGTTGTTACCGCCATCATACCGGATATACGCCCTTGTGCTGGCGGCGTCGGGCGCGCTGCTGCACGCTCTCTGGGCGCTGACGGGGCTGATTGCGTTCACGGGCGCTTCTCTGATGCCGCTATGGATGGTGGCGCTGTGGCTGATGTTTGCCACCGTCTGGACGCAACTGACCCGCACGACCACCTTGCCGGGCTGGTTGCTGACGGTGCTGGCGACCCTGGGCGGGCCGGTGGCCTACCTGATCGGCGAGCGTCTGGGGGCCATTACGTTTCAGGAGCCGACCTTTATCGTCGTCAGCTGGATGTTCCCCGGCTGGCTGGTGCTGATGCTGTTTTTCCACCTGTTAATAGGGAGACGACAATGAGAAAGCTGGTACTGATGCTCGCGTTGTTCGTCTTCACCTGTACCGTGCAGGCGGCAGAGTGGCTGAGCTGGCGCAAGGTGGGCGACGCCACTCTCACCTGGGGGCCATTTACCGTTTATAGCTCTCAGCTTCTGACGCCCGACGGCCGCTATACAGGGTTAGACGGCGATAATGCGCTGATTATTACCTATGCCCGGGACATCGATGGTGACGACCTGGTTGAGGCGACCCGCGACCAGTGGCAGGGCATTTTGCAGCAGGAGCCGCAGAGTGAAGCCTGGCTGCGGATGCTAAAAGCGCTCTGGCCCGACGTCATGCCCGGCACGCAGCTCGCGTTTGTGGTTAATAACGGCCAGGGGCAATTCTGGTATCGCCCCACGGCGTCGCAGAAAAAATTTACGCCACTCGGGCCACGCCAGACGGCAGCGTTTAGCTCACGCTTTCTGGCGATCTGGCTCGAACCCGTACCGAGTATCCTGAACTGCGTCAGCAGTTAATCGGAGGACCACAATGAAACGTTTCCTGTTAATGGCGCTTGCCCTGACGATGCTGGTGGCCGGATGTAGCACCGAGGTGACAGAGTATCGTCAGCAGCAGCCACGGCTTGATATTTTTACTTACTTCCAGGGGAAAACCGAGGCGTGGGGGATGGTGCAGGATCGCAGCGGTAAGCAGATCCGTCGTTTTCACGTCGAGATCGCCGGGGATGTTATCGGCGATACGCTGACCCTGAATGAACATTTTGTCTACGATGACGGCGAGAAGCAGCAGCGCGTCTGGCATATCCGCCGCGTTGGGCAGAATCGCTATGAAGGCACGGCGGGTGACATAGAAGGTGTCGCGACAGGCCAGGCGGCGGGCAATGCCCTTAACTGGCGCTACAGCATGAACGTGAAGGCGGACGGTAAAACCTGGCTGCTGCACTTTGATGACTGGATGTATTTGCAGGACAGCACCCGTCTGTTTAATAAAACCGAGATGAAGAAATTTGGCGTCACCGTCGCCACGGTGACGCTGTTCTTTACCCGCAAAGAGGGCGGTTAATCCTCTTCGGGCTGAGGTTTACTGCTTGAGTAGATGAAGAAGAGCGCAATACTCAGGCAGGCGACGGCCCCGAAACGGCTCACTGAAAACGGAATGGCTTCATTGTTCAGCCAGCCAAAGTTATCAATCAGCATGCTCATGGCCAGCTGGCCCAGGATAACCGCTACCGTGGCAACGGCGGTCCCGATGCGCTGCACGGCGAGCACCATAATCACGATATAGGGCACGCCGCACAGGGCCCCCAGAAGCTGCCATTTGGGCACATCCATCAGGCTGACCGCCTGTTTCGGCTCAAAAAAGAAGATCAGCAGGGCGGTCACCAGCGCGCCGACGGAAAACGTCAGAAACGCGCTTTTAAATACCCCCACGCTGCTGCCTAATTGCCCGTTAATAGCAGCCTGAATGCTCAGCGTTGCGCCGCCAATCACCGCCAGAATAATCATAATCACTGTCATAACGTTACCCCTGCGCAACGAGAATGAGCGCGGCGATGATAAATCCCAGCGCAATAATGCGTTTTGTATCGATCCTGCGGTGCGGCGTACCCAGCAGGCCATAGTGGTCGATAATCAGGCTTTTAAAAACCTGGCCTGCCAGAATGCCGATCATCGTCATGGCAATGCCGATCGCAGGCGTGGCAATGGTGAGAATGATGACGTAAACCGGGCCGAGCACGCCACCCAACAGGTGCCATGAAGGCTGCGCAAAAAATGAGGGACTGTTGCGCGGGCTGAAAAACAGCATCAGCAGAAACGTCAGCCCCGTTCCCACGCTGAATATGCTGAACGCCGCCCACAGGTCGCCCACCTCTGCGCCCAGCGGCCCCAGCAGCCCGGCTTCCACGGACAGCCCCATGCCGCCGGCAATCACCAGTAAAATTAAAATAATGTGCATAACGCTTTTTCTCCTTTTTCCAGGCGGAGAAGATTACGTCTGAACATCATTGAGAAAAATGCCATAATGCAGGAAACACCTTTGCAGGAAATGCATTAATGATGGATGCCGGACATATCAGCATTCGCGCGCTGCTGATCTTCATCGACGTTTATGAAACGCAGAATTTTTCCGTGGTGGCGAGGCGGGAAGGGATTTCTGCGTCGCAGGTCTCACGCGTGATCCACCAGCTTGAGGACGCCCTCGGGCAACAGCTTTTCTACCGCAACACGCGGGCGATTATGCCCACAGAGAGCGGGCATCTTTTTGTGCGCTATGCCCGGGCGATGGCCGGAAATCTGGAGGACGCGCGACGCGAGCTGGATGAACGCGCCCGCGAGCCGTCGGGCACGCTGCGTATCAATGGCCCGGTCTTTTTCGGACAGAGGCACATCGCGCCGGGCCTGCCGGGGCTTCTGGCGCGTTACCCTCGTCTTTCCATCGAACTGACCCTTACCGACGATTTTATCGATCCGCACCGTGACGCCGCGGACGTTATCTTCCGCATCGGCGCGCTGACGGACTCCTCGTTTCACGCCCGGGTGTTCGGTCAGCAGTTCTACCATCTGGCGGCCTCGCCGGACTATCTGCGAAAACATGGCGCGCCCGAGGGGCCGGACGATCTCAGCCGTCACCACTGTCTGGTTTACCGCGGCTCGTCCGGGCCTAACCGCTGGCTGATCCGGCAGCCGGGCGAGGCGTGGGTTCACTATCCCATCGTACCGCTGATGACCTCCAATAACGCGGAAACGCTACTGATTGCGGCGCTGGGCGGCATGGGCGTTGTGCTTTTCCCGGACTGGATGGTGAGCGAACGGCTCAAAAGCGGTGAGCTGGTGGCACTGCTGCCGGAAATGGAGTGTTCAATTAATACGGAGCCACTGACGATTGCGGCGATTTACCCGAACGCGCGTCATCCGCCCCTGAACGTCAGGGCGGTGATTGATTACTATATTGAGCGATTCGGTACGCCACTGTACTGGCAAACCTGAAGGTTAGCGGGCAAGCTCGCGACGGATAATGTCAGCCCCGGCGCTTAACGCCTTCAGCTTACCGTTGGCGACCTGGCGGGAAAGGGGGGCCATACCGCAGTTGGTGGACGGATAGAGCTTGTCTGCATCAACAAACTGCAACGCCTTGCGCAGCGTATCGGCCACTTCTTCCGGCGTTTCGATGGTCTGGGTGGCCACGTCAATTGCCCCGACCATCACTTTTTTACCGCGGATAAGCTCCAGCAGATCCATCGGCACGCGCGAGTTGTGGCACTCCAGCGAGATGATATCGATCTTCGAGGTCTGTAACTTTGGAAATGCCTCTTCATACTGGCGCCACTCGGAGCCGAGCGTCTTTTTCCAGTCCGTATTGGCTTTGATGCCGTACCCGTAACAGATATGTACCGCGGTTTCGCATTTCAGCCCTTCAATGGCGCGCTCCAGCGCGGCGATACCCCAGTCATTCACCTCGTCGAAAAAGACGTTAAAGGCAGGTTCGTCAAACTGAATAATGTCGACGCCGGCCGCTTCCAGCTCGCGGGCCTCCTGATTGAGAATTTTAGCGAACTCCCAGGCCAGCTTTTCGCGGCTTTTATAGTGGGCATCGTATAGCGTGTCGATCATGGTCATCGGGCCGGGCAGCGCCCACTTGATCGGCTTGTCAGTCAGCTGGCGCAGGTATTTAGCGTCGTCAACAAACACCGGCTTCTGGCGCGCCACCGCGTCTACCACGGTCGGCACGCTCGCATCGTAACGGTTACGGATGCGTACCGTCTGACGGTTCTCAAAATCCACGCCGCTGAGATGTTCAATAAAGGTGGTGACAAAATGCTGGCGGGTTTGTTCCCCGTCGCTGACGATATCAATCCCGGCGCGAATCTGTTCATCCAGAGACAAACGCAGCGCATCCTGTTTCCCTGCCAGTAATTCCTCGTCCTGGAGTTTCCACGGCGACCAGAGCGTTTCCGGCTGCGCAAGCCAGGTGGGTTTCGGCAGGCTGCCAGCCGTTGATGTCGGGAGCAATGTTTTCATAAAAGAACCTTTTATCCGTATTAAATTAAAGCGTGAAGTGTTGAGACCACTGCTCAAGAAGGGTTTTATAGGGTTTGATAAACCGCTCTTCGGTATATTTACCCTGTTCAATGGCCAGCCGGCTGCGCTCTTCACGGTCATAGACGATTTTGGTTAATGAGTGATCCTGCTGATTCAGGTCAGGCTGATAGCACTGTCCCGCAGCGGAATTGGCATTGTAAATTTCTGGTCGATAGATCTTCTGGAACGTCTCCATGGTGCTGATGGTGCCGATCAGTTCCAGATTGGTGTAATCACGCAGTAAATCGCCGGTGAAGAAGAAGGCAAAAGGCGCGACGCTGTTTTCCGGCATGAAATAGCGAACCTTCAGGCCCATCTTCGCGAAGTACTGTTCCGTTAGCGACTCGCCGTCCGGCTGGTACTCATAGCCCAGCACCGGGTGGTGGTTACCGGTACGACGATAGGTGTCTTTGCTGGAGACGCTCAGGCAGATCACCGGCGCTTTTTTGAAGTTCGCCTGATATTCCGCAGAATGAACGAAGCTTTTAAAGATATTGCCGTGCAGCTCGCCAAAATTTTCGGGGAGGGTGAAGCGGGGCCGATCTTTATTATGCTCGAGCAGCAGGACGCTGAAATCATAGTCACGAACATACGATGAGAAGTTATTTCCGACGATGCCTTCGATGCGCTCGTGGGTTTTTTTATCCACGATCGTCGTTTGCAGAATTTCGATGGCCGGGAAAGTAAAATCGCCGCCGATATTCATATCGACAGAAATAATCTCCAGCTCGACGGCATAGCGGTCAGCTTTCGGGTTATCCCAGCTCGCCAGCGCGTTAAAGCGGTTGTTGATCATCACCAGCGTATTGCGCAGGTTCTCCTGACGCTTCTCGCCACGCGCCAGGTTGGCGAAGTTGGTGGTGGTACGCGTGTTTTCTGACGGGTTATAATTTTCATCAAAGCAACTGCGCTTAAGGGTAAATGTGAAAGCCTGACTCATTTGGTTATGCATCCTAAGTTCATGTTGCCGGAACGTTATCAATGCATAATTTATGCCTGAGCCACTGGCGCAGGGGAAGTGACTTAATTTCACTGCAACATGAGGGTTCTTCATGAACTGCGCGATTCAGGTATAATCCCCCGACATTTCCAACCGGTTTAAACGAACATGACAAAACTCACCCTACAAGAGCAGATGCTGAAAGCGGGCTTAGTCAGCAGTAAAAAGATGGCGAAGGTCCAGCGCACGGCGAAAAAATCCCGCGTCCAGGCTCGCGAGGCGAGAGAGGCTGTTGAAGAGAACAAGAAAGCCCAGCTGGAGCGTGATAAACAGCTGAGCGAACAGCAAAAACAGGCGGTGCTGGCAAAAGAGTTCAGGGCGCAGGTGAAGCAGCTGATTGAGATGAACCGCATCACCGTGGCGAAGGGCAACATTACCTTCAACTTTACCGACGGCAACCTGATCAAAAAAATCGAGGTCGATAAGCAGACGCAAACCCAGCTGATCAACGGCCGTCTGGCGATTGCCCGACTGGTGATTAACGCGAAGGGCGACTGTGATTACGCGATTATCCCGGCGGTAGTGGCGGATAAAATTGCCCAGCGCGATGCGGACAGCATTGTGCTAAACAGCGCCCTGAGTCAGGAAGAGCAGGACGAAGACGATCCGTACGCAGACTTCAAAATCCCTGACGATTTAATGTGGTAATCCCCGCTCAGAACGGCGCGGCGTGACGGGCGTTCATCGTCTCGCCGCTCAGCGGATGAATAAAATTCAGAGCGCTTGCATGCAGCATCAGCCGGGGCGTTTCTTCCGCCCCCGGCCATTCCAGACCACCATACAGATCGCACCCCAGAATAGGGTGGCCTAACTGCTGGCAGTGAATGCGCAGCTGGTGGGTGCGCCCGGTCTCCGGGGTAAGCTCAACCCGCGTCAGCGGCATTGTCGTATCCTGGTAAATACGTTCCACCACCCGATAGCGCGAGCGAGCGGGCTTACCGGTGCGGGCACAGATCGTCATCAGCGGAAACAGCGCCGGATCTTTGGCAATCGGCGCATCCACGGTCCCTTCGTCCTGTTCCACATGTCCGCACAGCAGGGCGGTGTAAACCTTGTTCACGGCGCGCTGACTGAACTGGTGGCAAAGCGCGGCGTTGATCGCTTTGTTACGCGCAATGACCATCAGACCCGAAGTGCCAAAATCAAGACGATGCACCAGCGTGCAGCCGGGAAAGGTTTGAACAAGACGGTGGTGGACGGAATCGAGGTTTTGCGGATTTTTCCCCGACAGGCTGAGCAGACCGGAAGGTTTATTGATCAGCAGCAGATGCTCGTCCTGCCAGAGGATCTCAATGTCGTCGTGACAGGGTGGTGCAATAAACGTATCGATAATGACAGACATCAGGCCGCCGGGCTGGAGAGTGGGTGCGGATGATAACGAAATACGGGGGAAAAGAAAAACCCTCCCACCGGGCGGTGAGAGGGGGAAAACTTAGGCAGCGACCAGGCTGTCGATAGCGGCTTTCGCGTCGGTCTGCGCTTTGGTGGCCACTTCCGGGCCGTAAGCGATACCTTCAGCGAACACGAAGTTCACGTCGGTAATGCCGATGAAGCCCAGGAACAGCGTCAGGTACGGTGCGACCAGGTCGGTAGGGGTATCTTTGTGAATACCGCCGCGGCTGGTCAGTACAACCGCACGCTTGCCTTTCACCAGACCTTCCGGGCCGTTCTCGGTGTAACGGAAGGTTACGCCAGCGCGCGCCACCAGGTCGAAGTAGTTCTTCAGCTGGGTAGGAATGTTGAAGTTGTACATTGGGGCGTTGATCACGATAACGTCGTGCGCCTGCAACTCAGCAATCAGCTCGTCGGAGAGCGCCAGGGCTTCCTGCTGACGCGGGGTAAGAGGCGCATCGCTCGGACGCAGCGCGCCAACCAGCTCGCCGTCCAGCACAGGAATTGGGTTTGCCGCCAGGTCACGCACGGTGATTTCATCCGCGCTGTGCTGTTCACGCCACTGTTCAACGAAATAGTCAGACAGCTGACCAGACTGTGAATACCCTGCCAGAATACTGGATTTCAACACTAATACTTTGCTCATGGGAAATTCCTGTTTTGTATTTGATTGAGGGGGTTGCCCCGTTGCTTGTTGACACTTTATTCACAATCCTGCCACAGGGATAGCGCAATATATCGAAGCCTATGTTCGAATTTTTTGAATAAGGCGCGAAAAGCGCTGATGTGGTACTCTATACCAATCATTAAAAAGAGATTTTATCCGGCAGTGCACTGCCCGTTAACGCTATGACAGAACACCAAAAATTGACCTTCCCGATGCTGATGCAAAAGCTTGATTCGCTGATGCTGCGCGATAAACAGCGGTTTGCGCGCCGTCTGCACGGCGTTAAGAAGGTTAAAAATCCTGATGCACAACAGGCCATTTACCAGGAGATGGCCAACGAGATTGAACAGGCGGCAGGGAAAGTTGTGCTGCGTGAAGCCGCACGTCCGGAGATTACCTATCCGGAAAATCTGCCCGTCAGCCAGAAGAAACAGGACATTCTTGAGGCCGTACGCGACCACCAGGTGGTGATCGTCGCGGGGGAAACCGGTTCAGGTAAAACCACTCAGCTGCCGAAAATCTGCATGGAGCTGGGCCGCGGGGTGAAAGGGCTGATCGGTCACACCCAGCCGCGTCGTCTGGCGGCGCGCACCGTGGCGAACCGTATTGCGGAAGAGCTGCAAACGGAGCCGGGCGGCTGCATCGGCTACAAGGTGCGATTCAGCGACCACGTCAGCGATAACACCATGGTTAAGCTGATGACCGACGGTATCCTGCTGGCGGAAATCCAGCAGGATCGTCTGCTGATGCAGTACGACACCATCATCATCGATGAAGCGCACGAGCGCAGCCTGAACATCGACTTCCTGCTCGGCTACCTGAAAGAGCTGCTGCCCCGGCGTCCGGATCTGAAAATCATCATCACCTCCGCGACCATCGACCCGGAGCGCTTCTCAAAACATTTCAACAATGCGCCGATTATCGAGGTGTCAGGACGCACGTATCCGGTGGAAGTGCGCTATCGCCCGATTGTGGAAGAGGCGGACGATACCGAGCGCGACCAGCTTCAGGCCATCTTTGATGCCGTCGACGAGCTGGGCAACGAGAGTTCTGGCGACATTCTGATCTTCATGAGCGGCGAGCGCGAGATCCGCGATACCGCCGATGCGCTCAGCAAGCGCGATCTGCGCCATACTGAGATCCTGCCGCTGTACGCGCGCCTGTCGAACAGCGAGCAGAACCGCGTGTTCCAGCCGCACAGCGGGCGCCGCATCGTGCTGGCGACCAACGTGGCCGAAACTTCGCTGACCGTACCGGGCATTAAATACGTGATCGACCCGGGTACGGCGCGCATCAGCCGCTACAGCTACCGCACCAAAGTTCAGCGCCTGCCGATTGAGCCGGTTTCGCAGGCGTCGGCTAATCAGCGTAAGGGCCGCTGCGGCCGCGTGTCGGAAGGGATCTGTATTCGTCTCTATTCGGAAGACGATTTCCTGTCGTGCCCTGAGTTTACCGATCCGGAGATCCTGCGGACCAACCTGGCATCCGTTATTCTGCAAATGACCGCGCTGGGGCTGGGCGATATCGCCGCCTTCCCGTTTGTGGAAGCGCCGGATAAGCGCAATATTCAGGACGGGGTGCGGCTGCTGGAAGAGCTGGGGGCCATCACCACCGACGAACAGGCGACGGCCTACAAGCTAACGCCATTGGGCCGCCAGCTTAGCCAGTTGCCGGTCGACCCGCGTCTGGCGCGCATGGTGCTGGAGGCGCAAAAACACGGCTGCGTGCGCGAGGCGATGATCATCACCTCGGCGCTCTCCATTCAGGATCCGCGCGAGCGTCCGATGGATAAGCAGCAGGCGTCGGATGAAAAACACCGTCGCTTCCACGATAAAGAGTCCGATTTCCTCGGCTTTGTGAACCTGTGGAACTACCTTGGCGAGCAGCAAAAAGCGCTCTCCTCGAACCAGTTCCGCCGTCAGTGCCGGGTGGATTTCCTCAATTATCTGCGCGTACGCGAGTGGCAGGATATCTACACCCAGCTGCGCCAGGTGGTGAAAGAGCTGGGTATCCCGGTGAACAGTGAACCGGCGGAGTACCGCGAAATTCATATCGCCCTGTTGACTGGCCTGCTGTCTCATATCGGGATGAAGGATGCGGATAAGCAGGAATATACCGGCGCACGCAACGCGCGTTTCTCCATCTTCCCGGGCTCCGGTTTGTTTAAGAAGCCGCCGAAGTGGACCATGGTCGCCGAGCTGGTGGAAACCAGCCGTCTGTGGGGGCGTATCGCCGCGCGTATCGATCCGGAGTGGGTTGAACCAGTGGCGCAGCACCTGCTGAAACGCTCATACAGCGAGCCGCACTGGGAGCGCGGGCAGGGCGCGGTGATGGCGACGGAAAAAGTCACCGTCTACGGCCTGCCGGTGGTGGCCGCGCGTAAGGTTAACTACAGCCAGATCGATCCGGCGTTGAGTCGCGAGCTGTTTATCCGCCACGCGCTGGTGGAAGGCGACTGGCAGACGCGTCATGCCTTCTTCCGCGAAAACCTGAAGCTGCGCGCCGAGGTGGAAGAGCTTGAGCACAAGTCCCGCCGTCGCGACATTCTGGTGGACGACGAGACGCTGTTTGAGTTTTACGATCAGCGCATCAGTCACGATGTGATCTCGGCGCGCCATTTCGACAGCTGGTGGAAGAAAGCCAGCAAAGAGGCCCCGGACCTGCTCAACTTCGAAAAGAGCATGCTGATCAAAGAGGGCGCGGAGTCGGTCAGCAAGCTCGATTACCCGAACTTCTGGCATCAGGGCAACCTCAAGCTGCGTCTGACCTATCAGTTTGAGCCGGGCGCGGATGCCGATGGTGTGACGGTGCACATTCCGCTGCCGCTGTTAAACCAGGTGGAAGAGAGCGGGTTTGAGTGGCAGATCCCCGGTCTGCGCCGCGAGCTGGTCATTGCGTTAATCAAATCCCTGCCTAAACCGGTGCGGCGTAACTTTGTGCCGGCGCCGAACTACGCCGAAGCGTTTTTAGGCCGCGTCACGCCGCTGGAGCTGCCGCTGCTGGACGCCCTGGAGCGTGAGTTCCGCCGCATGACCGGGACCACCATCGACCGCGACGACTGGAACTGGGATCAGGTGCCCGATCACCTGAAAATCACATTCCGCGTGGTGGACGATAAAAACAAAAAGCTGCTCGAAGGCCGTTCTCTGACGGAGCTGAAAGAGGCGCTGAAAGGTAAAGTCCAGGAGACGCTCTCTGCGGTGGCCGATGACGGCATTGAGCAGAGCGGGCTGCACATCTGGAGCTTTGGTCAGCTTCCGGAAAGCTACGAGCAGAAGCGCGGGAACTATAAGGTCAAAGCCTGGCCCGCGCTGGTGGATGAGCGCGACAGCGTGGCGATTAAGCTCTTTGACAATCCGCAGGAGCAACAGCAGATGATGTGGCGCGGGCTGCGTCGACTGCTTCTGCTCAATATCCCGTCGCCGATTAAGTATCTGCACGAGAAGCTGCCGAACAAAGCCAAGCTGGGGCTCTACTTTAACCCGTACGGTAAGGTGCTGGACCTGATCGACGACTGCATCTCCTGCGGTGTGGATAAGCTGATCCACGAGGCCGGCGGTCCGGTCTGGACGGAAGAGGGCTTTGCTCAGCTTCATGAAAAGGTGCGCGCGGAGCTGAACGACACCGTGGTGGAGATTGCCAGACAGGTCGAGCAGATCCTCACCGCCGTGTTCAATATCAACAAGCGCCTGAAGGGGCGGGTGGATATGACCATGGCCCTGGGGCTGTCGGACGTCAAGGCGCAGATGGCGGGGCTGGTGTATCGCGGCTTTGTCACCGGCAATGGCTTTAAGCGTCTGGGCGATACGCTGCGTTATTTGCAGGCGATAGAGAAGCGTCTGGAGAAAATGGCGGTCGATCCGCATCGCGATCGTGCGCAGATGCTGAAAGTCGAAAACGTGCAGCAGGCGTGGCAGCAGTGGCTCAACAAACTGCCGCCGGCGCGTCGCGATGACGACGACGTGCGGGAGATCCGCTGGATGATCGAGGAGCTGCGCGTCAGCTTCTTCGCTCAGCAGCTGGGAACGCCGTATCCCATTTCGGATAAGCGTATCTTGCAGGCGATGGAGCAGATTTCCGGCTAAAACCGTTGCCCGGTGGCGCTGCGCTTACCGGGCCTACGGTAAAACATGTAGGCCGGGTAAGGCGTAGCCGCCACCCGGCTTTTGTTCACCCGTTCACCATCGCCAGCGTAAACCCATCCCATCCCTTAATGCCCACCGTTTGCAGCGCAGTGGCGGTTAAGCGCGGGTTATCTCCAGTCATCTCGATAAACTTCCGTACTCCCTGCACGCGTGCATCGTCGCTTTGCCCGTTAATCACCTCGCCGTCACGTACCACGTTGTCGCCGATAATGACCGTGCCGGGGCGGGAGTAGTGCAGCGACCACTCCAGGTAACCGGGATTGTTAGGCTTATCGGCATCAATAAAGATCAGGTCGAAGGGAGGGACGTCACCGAAATTCTCGAGCGACTTTAGCGCCGGGCCTTCAATCAATTCGATACGATCGCTGAGTCCCGCGAGGTGAATGTTCTGGCGTGCAACAGCGCCATGTTTCGGGTCCGCTTCAAGCGTAATCAGCTTTCCATCCGGCGGCAGGGCGCGCGCCATCCAGATTGAGCTATACGCACCCAGCGTACCGATTTCCAGTATTCGACGCGCCTGTGTCATGCGGACAAACAGCGCCAGCAGTTGCCCCTGATTAGCGGCAACATCGTGCTCGGGCAAACCGGCGCGTTTGTTGTTTTCAAGCACGCTCTGGAGAACCTCATCCTCAGGAATAAGCGAAGAAATCATGTAAGTATCTACTGAACACCACTGTTGTTGCATAGATTGACTCCCTGGAGGGTATCGTCGGGTGCGAAATGTAGGCCCGGTAAGCGCAGCGCCACCGGGCATGTCTTCAGGCACTGCTCCAGCCGCCGCCCAGCGCTTTATACAAATCAATTTGCGCCAGCAGCAGGTTGTTTTTCACCTGTACCACGCTGGTCTGCACCGAGAACAGCGTGCGCTGCGCATCGAGCTCATCCAGATAAGAAGAGTATCCGTTGCGGTAGCGGTTTTGCGCAATCCGCAGCGTCTCCTGCGCGACCGTCTGCTGTGCCAGCAGCTCGGTAAGCTGTTCCTGATAGCGGGTGATGGCATCAAGGCTGTCATTCACCTCAGCAAACGCGTTACGCACGGTTTTTTCGTAGCTATACAGCGCCTGATTCCGCTGGGACTGAGAGATATCTACCTGCGCATTCAGCGCCTGACGGTTCAGCAGCGGCGCAAGAATACTGCCGCCCACGCTCCAGAGCTGTAGCGGGTTATCCAGCAATCCCGACAGCGTGCGATCCTGCACCGATCCCGTGGCCGTGAGGTTGATCGACGGCAGCAGGCTGGCGCGCGATGCCGCCAGCGTCGCGTCCGCCGCAATCAGCTGACGTTCAGCCTGGACGATATCCGGGCGCCGGTTCAGTAGCGTCGACGGCAGCTGGGAGGGCAGTTTCAGCGGCGTCAGGGCATCAAAGCTTTCACCGCGCGCAACGTCACCCGGGTTGCTGCCCAGCAGCAGGCTAAGCGCATTTTCCTGCTGCGCAATCTGGTGCTGAAGCAGTGGAACCTGGGCGCGGGTGGCGCGCAGCTCAGAATCCGATTGCATCAGCTCAAGGCGAGAGCTGTATCCCGTCTCAAACTGTCGTTTGGCGAGGTTGAACGCCTCTTCACGCGACTTCAGCGTGGACCGGGTAACGCGCAGCTGTTCGTCCAGCGACAGCAGGGTGACGTACCCGGAGGCCACCGAGGATGCGACGGTCAGATCAGCCGCCGCAGCCGCCGCCTTTTGTGCCTCCAGCGACGCTTCAGCGGCACGGGAGGTGCTGCGGTTTACGCCCCAGATATCCACGTCGTAGCTGGCGGTCAGGCTGCCTTTGTACAACGTACCGTATACCGGAAGCCCCGTGGCGGCGGACTGCGAGCGCGCGCGCGTCCCGGTCACGCCCGCGTCAAGCGACGGGAACAGGCTGCCGTCAGCGGCGTACACCCGGGCCTGGTACTCGTTAATCCGCTCGCGGGCAATCAGCACGTCGCTGTTATTCTTCAGCGCCTGATCCACATAGCGATTCAGATTGCTGTCGTGAAAATTTCGCCACCAGAGCTGCTCTGTCGGGCTGGCTGGCCCCGACGTCGCGCGCCACTGGGCCGGTATGTGCAGGGACGATTTGGCGGGCTCAACGTCTACCGACTGGCATCCCGCCAGGATAGTCATTATCAGCAGGCCGGCTATCGGGCGAAGCGTCATTGTTTCGCCTCCCGCGTGTCGATGGTCACCTGCACCGACATGCCAGGACGCAGCAGCCGGTACGCCTCCGGCTCACCGAGTACCTCAATGCGTACCGGGATGCGCTGGGCGATTTTAACAAAGTTGCCCGTGGCGTTGTCCGGGGTGATAGCGCTGAACTCGACCCCTGTGGCCGGGGATATGCTCTCCACGCGGCCCTGATAGGCTTTATCGTTTAAGGCATCGACGGTAAATTTCACCGGCTGTCCGACGCGTAAATTCGCCAGCTGCGTCTCTTTGATATTGGCGATCACCCAGTGCTGCGGCGGGACCAGCGTGGTAAGGTGCGTCCCGGCGGTGACGTACGCCCCCAGACGCACTGCAATCTGCCCGAGCTGACCGTCACGCGGCGCGACAATGCGGGTGTTTTGCAGATCGATCTGCGCCAGCTCCAGCGCGGCTTTCGCGTTCTCAACGTCCGCTTCCAGCGAACCGCGATTGACGATGACCGTTTGTAAATCCTGACGCGACATCTCAAGCGTTGCTTTCGCCTGGTCGATATCGGCGCTCCCCTGGGCGGCACTGGCCAGCGCCGAATCGCGCTCGCGAATGGAGAGGGAGCCGTCCGCGGTCAGCTCTTTCACGCGTTTCAAATCCGCCTGGGTTTTCAGACTTTGGGCACGGGCGTTTTTCAGCGCCGCCTCGTTTTTGGCAATCACCGCTTCCGCGCTTTTGCGCTGTTGCAGGTTGTTATTCAGGGCTGCAATTTTCATTGCCAGCTGCGCCTCGGCCTGATGGACGCGCTGGCGATAGATGCGGTCATCTATCTGCAACAGCAGCTCGCCTTTTTTAACCTGCGCGAAATCCTGAACATGGACCTCGGTAATGTAGCCGTTTACCTGGGGACTGATGAACGTTGTCTGGCCGCGCACGTAGGCGTTATCGGTAAACTGGGCATGACGCGTGAACGGGGGCAGCTGCCAGGCATAAAGGATCACCAGTACCCCGACAATGCCGATAGCCGCGGCGGTGAAAATGGAAACGACGCGCACATTTTTGCGGGTGTTGGCCTGCTCTTTGGCGGCATCCTGCTGACTCATAACTTCTCCTGAAAAATAGTCATTACTTGTTGCCAGTGGCGTTCTTAAGGGCCATACGGGCGGTGATGCGCAGACGCAGCAAGCGCCATAAAATCCAGACCAGCGTGGCAGTGGCAATGCTCGCCGTCAGGAGATAAGTATCGTTGTAAGCCAGAATGTTTGCCTCAAGCGTCGTCACCGACTGAAGCTGAGTTATGGCCTGGGTTCCCAGCAGGGAACTGTCGCCTACCAGGCTTTTGTACATCTGGGTGTAAAGCTGTATGCGTTCGTTCACCAGCGGGTTAAGGGTGGTGAGCTGGTCAGCCAGCAGGCTGGAATGGTACTTCTCGCGCCAGGTCTGGAAGGTGCCGAGGATCGCGGAACCCAGCAGGCCCCCAAGGTTCTGACTCATGCCAAACATCACGGAAAAGCTGACCAGATTGCGCGGATCGGCGATCACCCCGCCAATGGCGGCCAGCATCGCAGGCGCAAGGAAGAACGCGCTGCCGAAGCCCAGCAGGAACTGGCTGAATATAAGCTGATCCGGCCGGGTCAGGTTGTTGGACTGGCTGTCCAGCAGCGAGGCAACGATCATCAGCGCCAGCGAGGTGATAATCGGCCAGGCCAGTTTAGTGGGCTTAATCGTCAGACAGCTGGTGACGATACCGCAGACGATCCCGGCGAAAATAGCCCACGCCAGATGGGTCATCTGTTCATTCTGTAAGCCTACATATTGCAGCCAGCCGATGACGCCCGTGTTCTGCTCCGCCAGTACGATGCGGATCAGCAGCATGATCAGCCCCAGGCGTACGATGCTGCCGCTGGAGAGCCAACGGGTATTAAGCAGCGGGTTGTTGCGGTTATGTTCAAACACGATCGCGGAGACAATCAGCACCAGCGAGAGAGCCAGCGCCCAGCCGATCCACGGCGCTTCAAACCACCAGTCCAGACGCCCTAACGACAGAACCGCGCACAGCAGCGCCATGCCGGGCGCAAGCAAAAAGAAGGTGATGAAATCTTTCTTCTCGAAGACCTTGCGTCGATCGCCCGGCGGCAGCTTGAGCGCCATCACGCAGGCCAGCGAGATCAGGGCCAGACCCAGCTCGAAGAAGTACAGCCCGCGCCACTCATCAAGCTGTAACAGCTCGGTGGAGAACAGCCGCGCCAGCGGGATCGCCAGCGACGACCCGGTTATGCCGATGGTCAGCGCCTTCAGTCGGTGCTTCGCGGGCCAGGCCTGGATCTGGTAATAAATGCCGAGCGAGCTGAGCGCGGCGGCGACCATCCCGTGTGCCGCACGTACCATCAGCGCCGAGCTGAGATCGTTCACAAACAGGTGGAAAAAGGTGACCAGCACATACAACACCAGGAAGCCTTCCGTAAAGGCGCGCAAACCGTACTGCTGGCGAAACTTTACCAGCAGCAGGTTGATGGAGACGTTGGTCATGACATAGACGGCAGGCAACCAGGCGATTTCAGTCGACCAGGCGCCAAAGGTGCCTTGCAGGTTTTGCAGATTGGCGGTGACGACCGCGTTACCCAGCGCCCCGGTCAGACACACCAGCAGGCCGACCACGCCATAGGCGATTCGTTTCGACGTCGGATGCTCCGGGGTGGAAGGGGAACCCAGCAGGGCGGGTTTCTCGTGTGGCTGCCACTCGCGAGGAGCATAAGGGTCGCGTTGGGGCAGGCGCATAACGGGGTTTACCTTTCAAAAAGTTGAATTGTGAGCGGGCTAATGATTCTAAGGCTGACGCAAATCATAATTCAAGTGAATACGATTTTCTCATGTTAATCAAATGTGAGTGCTTTTTGAGCACATCCCGGCCCGTTTTTTCAGCATTCATGCCATAGCATGACGCGAAGAAAGGGGGATAATCGAAGGCTCTGTATGCTGTAAGGAGGTAACGATGACAATGGCACTTTTCCCCTGTCTGCCTGGCACAACCCTCGACGCCGTGAATACCGTTGGGGCGTGGCTTGCTCAGGACGACTATCAGGACAACCAGCCCGTTGATCTGGTGATTCTGGCGGGTAATGCGGTGATCCCCGCGATTGATGCTGCCTGTAAAATCGCGGCTGAACAGGGTGTTCCTCTGATCATCAGCGGCGGGATCGGTCACTCGACGACCTTCCTCTACGCCGCGATTGCGAAACACCCCCGCTATAACAGGATACCCACCACCGGGCGTGCTGAGGCGGCTATTCTGGCCGACATCGCCCGTGAATTCTGGAACATTCCGGCCGAGCATCTTCACGTTGAGGATCAGTCGACCAACTGTGGCGAAAACGCCCGCTTCAGCCGGGCGTTGATGAAACAATCCGGACTGAACGCCGCCCGGGTGCTGGTGGTGCAGGACCCGACAATGCAGCGTCGCACAATGGCTACGTTTGCCCGCGTTTGCCGCGACGAGGCCGCATCGCCCGCATGGGTGAGTCATCCCGGCCTGACGCCCGTGCTGCAAAACAGCGACGACGGTCTGGTGTTTAGCGGCCCGGTCGAGGGGTTATGGCCGGTAGAGCGCTACTTGTCGCTGGTGCTGGGTGAATTTCCGCGACTCAGGGACGACATCAACGGCTATGGTCCGGCGGGACGTGATTTCATTGCCCATGTCGATATCCCTGCCGATGTGGACGCCGCGTGGCAGATCTTGCGAAACGACGTCATTCTCACCGACGCGCTGGTGAGCCGTTCCCTGCTGTGATGCTCTGCCCGTTTGCGCCATCTTTTACGCAAACGGGCATCCTGTGTTGCCGATTTGTGATTTTGGAAACGGGCTGACCCGTTTCTTTTATGAGATATCTCACAAAAACAGACTCATAGAGTAGGCAATTGCCCCGGTAATTATAGTTTTTAACATTAAGTTTACTTGTTAAAAACAGTGTGATTACAGGAGCAGGTTATGACAGTACCCGTACAACATCCTATGTATATTGATGGACAGTTTGTTGCCTGGCAGGGTGATGCATGGATTGACGTGATCAATCCGGCCACGGAAGAGGTCATTTCCCGTATTCCCGACGGCAGCGCCGAGGACGCCCGCAAGGCCATTGACGCGGCAGATCGCGCGCAGGCTGGCTGGGAGGCGCTGCCTGCCATTGAACGCGCCAGCTGGCTACGCAAAATTTCCGCCGGGATCCGCGAGCGCGTCAGTGAAATCAGCGCGCTGATTGTGGCCGAAGGCGGCAAGATCCAGCAGCTGGCGGAAGTGGAAGTGAACTTTACCGCTGACTATATCGACTATATGGCCGAGTGGGCGCGCCGCTATGAAGGGGAAATCATTCAGAGTGACCGTCCGGGCGAGAATATTCTGGTGTTTAAGCGTGCCCTGGGCGTCACCACCGGCATTCTGCCGTGGAACTTTCCCTTCTTCCTGATTGCCCGTAAGCTCGCTCCCGCGCTGATCACCGGTAACACCATCGTTATCAAACCGAGCGAATTTACCCCAAACAACGCCATTGCGTTTGCCAAAATCGTCGATGAGATTGGCCTGCCGAAAGGCGTCTTTAACCTGGTGCTGGGCCGGGGTGAAACCGTCGGACAGGAGCTGGCCGGGAACCCGAAAGTGGCGATGGTCAGCATGACCGGCAGCGTCGGGGCAGGTGAAAAGATCATGGCTGCGGCGGCGAAAAACATCACCAAAGTGGGGCTAGAGCTGGGCGGTAAAGCCCCGGCCATCGTGATGGACGATGCCGACCTCGAGCTGGCCGTGAAGGCCATTGTGGATTCACGCGTCATCAATACCGGACAGGTGTGTAACTGTGCGGAACGTGTCTATGTCCAGAAGGGGATCTACGACCGCTTTGTGAATCGTCTGGGCGAGGCAATGAAAGCCGTCCAGTTTGGCAATCCGGCTGAGCGAACGGATATTGCCATGGGGCCGCTGATCAACGCCGCCGCGCTGGAGCGCGTGGAGCAGAAGGTGGCGCGCGCGGTGCAGGAGGGGGCTAAAGTGGTCCTTGGCGGTAAAGCGGCAGAAGGCAAAGGGTATTTTTATCCCCCAACGCTGCTGCTGGACGTACGTCAGGATATGGCCATCATGCACGAAGAGACCTTTGGCCCGGTGCTGCCGGTGGTGGCTTTCGACACCCTGGAAGAGGCGCTGAAAATGGCCAACGACAGCGACTACGGTTTAACCTCGTCTGTTTATACGCAGGACCTGAACGTCGCCATGAAAGCCATTAAGGGGCTTAAGTTCGGCGAGACCTACATTAACCGTGAAAACTTTGAAGCGATGCAGGGCTTCCATGCAGGCTGGCGTAAATCCGGTATCGGCGGGGCGGATGGCAAACACGGTCTGAATGAGTATTTGCAGACGCAGGTGGTCTATTTGCAGTCGTAATCAGGAGCCCCCTCCATGCGAGGGGGTTCACATTTTCAGGAAAGGTGGTTATGTTGGCGCGATAATGATTCTTTATCGGGAAACAACATGCGCACAAAATATACGGGTCTGCAAATCAGCATTCACTGGCTGGTTTTTCTGTTAGTCATTATGGCCTATTGCGCCATGGAGTTCAGAGGGTGGTTCCCAAGAACCGATCGTCCGCTTATTAATATGATCCACGTTTCCTGCGGGATCAGCATCCTGGTGCTGATGGTGGCGCGCCTGCTTATCCGCCTCAAATTCCCGGCTCCGCCTATTCAACCGAAACCAAAAGCGATGATCACCGGGCTGTCCCATCTCGGGCATCTGGTAATCTACCTGCTGTTCATTGCGCTGCCGCTGATCGGTATGGTGATGATGTATAACCGGGGAAATGACTGGTTTGCGTTTGGCCTGACGATGCCGCATGCGGCGGAGGGGAATTTTGACCTGGTGGATACCCTAAAGGAGTGGCACGTAACGCTGGCGAATCTGGGGTATTTCGTGATTGGTTTGCACGCCTTTGCCGCGCTGATGCATCACTACTTCTGGAAGGACAACACGCTGCTGCGCATGATGCCGAAAAAGCGTCAGTAACCGATAATGCCCTGCTAACCCGCAGGGCATTTTTTTGCGGCTTATTGCAGTTGCGCGCGCTCCTGCGCCGTTAAGTCAAGTTCCAGAGTTGAACCCGTTTCCGAAGATTTTACCGCCGCTTCCAGCACCGCCATCACCGCCAGGGCTTCCACCGGATGGACCGGGTTGTCAATCTTGCCGTTCAGGGCATCGCGCACGTTTATATAGTACTGCCGCTGGTCGCCTTTTGGCGCAGGGATAGCGCTGGCTTCACCCTGGGCATTAAACAGCACCATAGCGTCGCTGTCTTCACCCCAGCTTTCGCTACCCGGAACGACGCCTGCCAGCAGCTGGGCTTCCTGCTGATCGATGTGCGCTTTCACCACGCTGGCCTTATCGCCGTGGACGGTAAAGCGGGCAACGCCACCCGCCACCAGCATGCTGCAATGGAGGACCACTTTGTGTTCCGGATAATTCAGCACCACGTGCGCCCAGTCGTTAATCTCCGCGCCGTCACGCAGGGTGGCGATGTTGCCCTGTATCGACTGCGGCAGACCAAAAAGCTGTAGCGTCTGGTCAATCATATGCGGGCCTAAGTCGAACCACAGGCCGCTGCCGGGCACGTTTTGCTCTCTCCAGCGCACGCGAACCTCCGGACGGAAACGATCGATATGCGACTCAAAATGTTTCACCTTACCGATACGGCCTTGCTCAATCACCTGCTTAATGCCGAGAAAATCGCTATCCCAGCGGCGGTTATGGAAGACCGAGAGCAGGCGCTGTTTTTCTTGCGCAAGCGCAATCAGATCTCGCGCTTCCTGCATATCCAGCGTAAACGGCTTATCCACTACCACATGCTTGCCGGCATTGAGCGCCAGGGTGGCCAGCGGCGCATGGGTCGCGTTAGGGGAGGCGATAACCACCAGGTCGATATCCGGGTGCTGAATGGCCTCTTCCGGCGTGGCGACAACGAGGACGTCCGGCAGGTCGCGTTTCACTTTCTCTTCATCCCGGGATGAGACCACCGCCAGCTTCAGGCCTTCGACGGACTGGATCAGCGGGGCATGGAACGTCTTACCTACAAAACCATACCCGATCAGCGCAATATTCATTGTCTTCACTTTATTCATGACCTTCTCCACGTTAATGCGCGCCAACGGTAACCTGCAAGGCGCTATGGTCCCCGAGCTCTGCCCAGGGACGATCTAAAAACAGTTGATGAATCTCGGATAACCCTGACACCAGATACGGTTCGCACTGGTTGAGTTTTAAATGGTCGGCGACTACCCAGTGCGCCTGGCTTGCGGCCAGCATGGCACGCTTCACTTCGGCATCCGCCTCCTGACTGGCGCTCAATCCGAGTTCGGCATGGATGGCGCATGCGCCAAGGATGGCAATATCCGCCCGGTAGCGAGAGAGCAGGGAAAGGGTGGCGCTTCCGGCAAACAGGCGTTGTTTCTGATCCCACTTTCCACCGAGCAGGATCAGGTCAATATCTTCCCGATCGCTAACCTGCTGGGCGATATCAAGAGAAGGGGTGATGATGGTCAGCGGCCCCTGAAGGAAAGAGGCAACGGCCAGCAGTGTGCTTCCGGCGTCCAGAAAAAGCGTCGAGCCCGCAGGCACGCATTGCGCAACCTGTTTACCCAGCCGCTGCTTAATTTCAGGGAGCAAGCTATTCCTGCTTACTCGGGTCATCGTCGAGAGATTCAGCGCGATGGCGCCGCCATGGTTTTTTTGTGCCAGTCCCTGTTTTTCCAGGTCGGTCAGATCGCGACGGATGGTGTCCGCCGAAACCTGCAATCGCTCTGCCAGCTCGGTAATGCTGGCCTGGCCTTGCTCAGTAATGATATCAAGCACATATTTCTGTCTGGCGGTTTTATGCATGGGGCAGTATCCTGCAAAATGTCGCAATAAATCGCAGTTTACAGCATTTTGCAGGAAAGGGAATCGCGACAGGTGCGGGATGTTATTCAAAAACAGTTTAATGATGTGATTATTGATATCGCATTAATCAGTCATCAAAAACATGTATGTATCTTTTAGGTATGTTGTTATCGCTATGTTTTACTTGAAAATTTGGCTTAAGCTGCCGGATTATTGGCTCTAACCAGAATGTTTAGCTAATTTGTAATTATAAATTAGTGCATATATCTATTAGTTTCTATTTTTAAAGTAAAATAATTCAATTTTATTCGGTGTATTACTTAAGTTGACATTTCTTTGAAAATCTTTGTGTCTGATTCGGGGTGAAATTAACGCAAAAATGTACACCGGGGCATTTTAGAATTTTCTTTATATTACAGGGGGTTTATTTGTTTCATCTGAAAGGCCTTTTATAACGTTTTGTCCAGAAACCCCATCTTTTTTCTTATTTGTAACACCGCATTAACATTGCGGGTGTGGTTGCTCATATCACATTTTGTTATGCTGCGAATCAATAAATATTTAAGTAAATTCTTAAAAGAAAAAAAGAGATTGAACGGCTCTCATCTCAATTGAAATGGGCTTGGGGAACTATTACCCAAATTAATCGAGAAGAGGTGAGGGATTTCTGAAGGATTATTTGTACCTCTTCCTGGGTATTTATTTGGCTATCACCTGGAGTCGGGGGATATTATGAAGATGAAATGCAATAACAGGTTGCTCAGATTATCTGTCTCCCTGACCTTAATTTCGCTGGTGGTGACTGCGGCTAATGCAAATAACGGCCAGGCGGGGATATCTCCCGTTGCGGCAATGACGATGAAAGAAAGTATTCTTTTCGCTCTCGATCGCGACCCCTCGGTGAGCCAGCAGGCAGCGCAACTGGGGATCGGCCAGGCACAAATAGACGAAGCGCGCAGTGGCTGGATGCCACAAATAGCCCTGAACGGGAGTACGGGTCACAGCCAGACCACCGATTCAAGCGGCTCGTTGCGAAATTCCGCAGCCTGGGGCCTGAGCCTGACGCAGCTGGTGTACGATTTTGGCAAGACCAATAACAGCATCAGCCAGTCTTCAGCTCAGCGTGACAGCTATCGCTACCAGCTGATGAGCACGATGTCTGCCGTCGCGGAAAAAACGGCCCTCAGCTATGTGGAAGTAAAACGCTACAGCGATCTGTTGCAGGCGGCAAAAGAGAACGTGAAGGCGCTTAAAAACGTTGAGCAGCTGGCAAAACTCCGCGCCGATGCTGGCGTAAGCTCCACCTCTGATGAGCTTCAGACCCGCACCCGTATCGCCGGGATGCAGGCGACGGTAGAGCAGTATAATGCGTCTCTGAACAGCGCCCGCGCGCGGCTGGCGGTATTAACTGGCATACAGGCTGAACGCTATTCACCGGTTCCGGGAGGTCTGGCCGTGGAGCCGGATTCTCTCAATCGGATTGATTATTCACTGATCCCAACGGTGATGGCCGCGCAGAACATGGAGCGTTCAGCCCAGTACGGCGTAGAAACCGCCAGGTCTCAGCACTGGCCGACCTTAAGCCTGAAAGGGGGCCGCACCCGCTATGAGTCTGATAATCGCGCGTACTGGGATGATCAGATCCAGCTCAATATTGACGCACCGCTTTATCAGGGCGGCGCGGTCTCGGCGCGCGTCCGTCAGGCCGAGGGCGCAAGGGCAATGGCATCGTCCCAGGTCGATCAGGCCCGTTTTGATGTCCTGCAAAAAGCCTCCGTCGCACAGGCCGACTGGACCGGGGCGCGTGGACGAATGGAAGCCGGGAAGCGTCAGCTGGAAAATGCGTTGCGCGCCCGCGATGTCTACAAAAATGAATATACCCTGAGCAAGCGCAGCATTAACGATCTGCTCAGCGTGGAGCAGGATGTCTGGTCTGCCACCTCAGCGAAAATAATGGCTGAATACGATGGCTGGAGTGCGGCGATTAATTACGCCTCCGCGGTGGATAATCTCATGCCGCTTATCGGAATAGAGAAAAACGCTGCCGCGAAATTACCTGATTTAAGTTAAAAAAAGGCGCGCCTTTCTGCGCGAAATAAGTCAGACAATAATGGGTGATTTTTCCCAAGGATAGCTACATCCCTCTGGTGGACATATCCACAGGAATACGCGCACCTGCAAGGAGAAGAATATGAGTACCGCAAAAATTGTTGATGTCATCATTCGCAAAACGGCAGAGAAGACGAAATTAACCGGTGAAGGGAATCTCTCGGTCTCTATTTCATCGCCGAGCGTGATTGAAATTCAGGGTTCTGCTCAGGACGTGGTGCGTTATGTCCGCCAGGGGAATGACCTCCTCATTTATATGAAAGATGGCAGCGTGATCCGCTGCAATAATTATTTTGTCGAAGACACGGAAACCCATAATCATTCCGAGCTGGTATTTAACGATAACCAGGCGTTGACGCATATTTCATTTGCCGATGCCGGGGAAGCATCAGGCGTTGCCGCCACCGAATTAACCGCCCAGGCTGCACCCATTAGCAGCATTGAACCTTTCCTGGAGCAGGGAAGCGTCTTAAGCGATGCGCCGTGGGGCTGGATTGCCGGTGCGGCGTTAGGGGGCGGTGCGATCGGCGCACTGCTGGCTCACGGCGGCGATGGTGAAACCAAAACCAAAGTTATTGATAATACAAAAGAAGTCGAAAGCGCCACGCCGACATTTTTGCTGACGGACAACGCGGGTGACAAGCAGGGCGTGCTGAGTGCAAAAGAGGTCACGGATGACAACACCCCCACCTTCAGCGGTACCGGGCAGCCGGGCGCGACCATTCAGGTTAAAGACGGCAACGGCAGCACCATCGCCAGCACCATGGTTGCGAAGGACGGCACCTGGACGGTAACACTCCCGACCCAGGCGGACGGGGAACATACCTGGTCCGTCGTACAGATCGACGGCAATAAAACGACCTCTGCGGGCAGTATTACCGTAACCGTTTCTACAGCGGATACCAGCGTGACGCTCGCCACCACGGCGGGCGATAACGTGATCAACGCCAGCGAGCAGTCCGCTGGCTTTACGCTGTCCGGCACCAGCAAAAACCTGGCCCAGGGAACGGCGCTTACCGTCACGCTCAACGGTAAAACCTATACCGCAGAAGTGGGGGCAAACGGCGCATGGAGCGTGAAGGTCCCTGCTGCCGACGCACAGGCGCTGGGCGATGGTACCTGGACGGTCAACGTCAGCGGAAAAGACGCGGCGGGCAACACCGTGTCCGGCAGCCAGACGATTGGCGTGGATACCGCCTCGCCAGTGATCTCTGTCGACACGATCGCCCAGGACAACATCATCAACGCGGCTGAACATAATCAGCCGCTGACGCTGACCGGGAAAACCGATGCGGAAGCGGGCCAGATTGTGACGGTCACGCTAAACGGCAAAAATCACACGGCGACCGTGGGCAGCGACGGCAGCTGGTCCGTTACGCTTCCGGCCAGTGAAGTACAGGCGCTGGCTAACGGCGAGCACACCCTGACGGTAAACGTCAGCGACAAAGCGGGTAACGGGTCATCCACCACCGCCGATATCACGGTCGATACCGCAGCGCCAGTGGTCACTATCAACACCGTCGCGGGCGACGACATTTTGAACACCAGCGAGCAGGGGCAGGCGCAGATTATTTCCGGCCAGGCGAACGGCGCGGCGGAGGGCGACGTTGTCACCGTGACCGTTGGCGGACAGACCTTCACCGGTGTGGTGCTTGCCGACGGCAGCTGGAGCGTCGGCGTGCCTGCCTCCGTCATCGGTGCGCTCGGTGAGGGCAGCCACACGATTTCTGTCTCCGTCACTGATGCCGCGGGCAACACCGGCAGCGCGACGCACGGCGTGACGCTGAGCGGCAACCCGCCGGAATTCACGATTGACGCCATCAGCCAGGATAACGTCCTGAATGCGCAGGAGGCCATGCAGCCCCTGAGCCTGAGCGGGACCAGTAATCTGCCGAACGGCAGCGCTGTCACCGTGACGCTGAACAACGTTAACTATCAGGCCACCGTTGAGAACGGTCGCTGGTCCGTTCAGGTGCCGGTTTCCGACGTGCTGGATCTTGCGAATACCCTTTACACCGTCAGCGTCAGCGGCACCGACAGCGTGGGTAACAGCGGCTCCGCCGAGGCGAATCTGCTGGTAGACACCGTGCTGCCGCAGGTGATCGTCAACACCTTTGCCGGGGATAACCTGGTCAATAACGCCGAAGCGGCGGTTGACCAAACCCTCAGTGGACGCGTCACCGGCGCGGCGGCGGGCGATACCGTCTCTGTCACCGTGGGCGGCAAGAGCTACACCGCAACGGTTGGCAGCGACCTCAAATGGAGCGTGACGATCCCATCGGCCGACCTCCAGGCGTTTGGCGACGGCGATTTAACCTTCAGCGCCTCTGTCACCAATGCGCACGGCAATACCGGCACCGGCGAACGTGATATCAACATCAACGCCGAACTGCCGGGCCTGCGCGTGAACACGATCTCTGGCGATGACGTGATTAACGCCATCGAGCAGCAGCAGGATCTGGCCGTAACCGGCTCCAGCACTCATCTGGCGGAAGGCACACAGATCACCGTTACCATCAATAATGTCGAATACGTCACCACGGTTAACGCAAGCGGCAACTGGCAGATTGGCGTGCCGGCGGCGGATCTTCAGGCATGGACGGCGGGAGGCATGACCGTCAGCGTCAGCGCGGAAGATGCCTGGGGCAACACCGTGGCGGCTGAACACCCGATCGAGCTTGACCTGAATGCGGTGGCCGTCACCATCGATACCGTAACCACTGACGATATGCTCAACGCGGCGGAAAAAGGTGCGGATGTCACGCTTTCTGGTCAGACGCAGGGCGTGGAGGCCGGGCAGACCGTGGTGGTGAAATTCGCGGATCAAACCTTTACTGCACAGGTGCAGCAGGACGGCTCCTGGCACCTGACCGTTCCGGCGAGCGCGATGGAAACGCTGATCGACGGGCGTGCGCAGGTGAGCGTCAGCGTGACTAACGTCAACGGCAACAGCGCGGACGCCTCACGCGTGGTGATCGTCGATACGCAGCCGCCAGCCATTACGCTTGATAACCTGACCGACGACAACATCATTAATGCGGCAGAAGCGCAGCAGGATCTGGTGCTCAGCGGCAGCACAACCGCTGAAGCGGGCCAGACGGTCACCGTGACGCTGAACGGTAAATCTTACCAGACCACGGTACAGGCGGACGGTCGCTGGCAGCTGAACGTGCCTGCCGCCGACGTAGGCGCGCTGACCGATGGCAATGTCACCGTGACGGCCACCGTCAGTGACGTGGCGGGCAACAGCAGCAGCGCGGACCGCGTTGGGCTGGTGGATGCCACCGTGCCGCAGGTGACCATCAACGATTTCGTCACCGACACCAACACCGTTAACCAGCTGGCCCATGCTCAGGCGCAGATCCTGAGCGGCTCCGTCACCGGCGCGGCGGCGGGTGATTTGGTCATCATCACCATCAATAACGTGGACTACACCACCGTGGTGGATGCGGCAGGCAACTGGAGCCTCGGCCTGCCTGCGTCCGTCGTTCAGGGGCTGACGGACGGCACCTGGACCATTAACGTCTCCGTGACCGACCAATCCGGCAACACCGGCAGCAGTTCAGTGGATGTGGTGGTCAATACTGTGACGCCCGTTATCGGTATTAACACGCTGGCCGCGGATGACGTGATCAATGCGGCAGAGAAGGGCGAAGATCTGCTGCTTTCCGGCACCAGCAACCAGCCGGAAGGAACCACCATCACCGTTAATCTGAACGGTATCAACTACACCGCCACCACCGACGCCAGCGGCAACTGGAGCGTTACCGTCCCCGCCTCTGCGGTGAGCGCGCTGGGTGAAGCCAATTACACCGTGACGGCGAGCGTCACCGATAATGTGGGCAACAGCGCCGCTGCCACGCACGATGTACTGGTGGACAGCTCGCTGCCGGTTGTTACCCTCAACAACTTCGCGGGCGACAATATCGTCAACGCGGCGGAAGTGGCCGCAGGGCAAACCCTGACCGGAAAGGTTTCTAACGCGGCATCGGGCGATACCGTCACGATTATCCTCGGCGGGCAGACATACACGGCCACCGTACAGGACGATCTCACCTGGAGCCTGCCGTTAACCCAGAGTCAGTTAACCGCGCTCGGTAACGGCGACCTGACCGTATCGGCCAGCGTGACGAACGCGCACGGCAATACCGGATCGTCTTCCCTGGATGTCACCATTGACGCCCAGCTGCCCGGCCTGCGCATTGATACCGTCGCCGGTGACGACGTCATTAACGTTATTGAACACGCGCAGAACCTGGTTATCGCCGGCACCAGCACCGACCTGGCGGCGGGTAGCACCGTCACCGTGACCATCAACGGCAAGAGTTATTCCGCCTCGGTACTGGCGGATGGCAGCTGGCAGGCTGCGGTTCCGGCCGCCGACGTCTCCCGGTGGGCGGACGGGTCGCTCACCATCAGCGCCAGCGCGCAGGATACCTCCGGCAACCCGGTGAATATCGGTACCGTTGTGGATGTCGATCTCGCCCCGGTGGCGATAAGCATCAACAGCGTGACGGACGACAACGTGCTTAACGCGGCAGAAAAAGGCCAGGATCTGGTGCTGTCCGGCTCCTCCTCGAACGTTGAAGCGGGCCAGACCGTTACCATTATCTTTGCGGGTAAAACCTGGACCACGACGGTCGATGCCAACGGCGACTGGACCTGCACCGTACCGGCTGCCGATCTGAGCGGCCTGAAGGACGGCGACGCCAGCGTACAGGTCAGCGTCACCAACGTGAACGGCAACGCAGCCTCTTCCTCGCAGGCATTCAGCGTCGATACCGCCGCGCCAGCGGTCACCATCAACACCATCAGCGGCGACAATATGCTGAATGCGGCAGAGGCGGCGCAGGATCTGACCCTGAGCGGAACATCTACTGCCGAAGCAGGCCAGACGGTCACCGTGACCTTCAACGGCAATCAGTACACCGCCCAGGTGCAGGCGAACGGCAGCTGGACGCTGGACGTTCCGGCGGCGGATCTGGCGGGGATCGCCGACGGCAGCGCGGCGGTCACGGTGACCGTGTCCGATAAAGCGGGCAACCCGGCCAGCGCGGGGGCGTCCGTGCTGGTCGACACTACCGTGCCGCAGATTACCTTCAACATTGTGGCGGGCGACGACATTGTTAATATTGCCGAGCACGGCCAGGCGCTGATTGTCACCGGCAAGGTGACGGGCGCGCAGGCGGGCGATGTGATTACCCTGACCCTGAACGGCAAAGACTACACCGCGATGCTGGATGCGTCCGGCAACTGGAGCGTGGGCGTTCCGGCGACGGACGTGGGCGCGCTGGCTAACGGCGATCAGACGATCTCCGCGACACTCACCGATAAAGCGGGCAACAGCACCAGCGCGACGCACGCGTTTGACGTCTCCCTGACCGCGCCGGTGATTACCATCAATACCCTGGCGGTTGACGACGTGATCAACGCGACCGAAAAAGGCCAGGACCTGTTGATCTCCGGCACCAGCAACCAGCCGGACGGGACCCGCATCACCGTAACCCTGAACGGTATCAGTTACGCCGCCACCACCGATGCCAGCGGTAACTGGAGCGTCACCCTTCCGGCGGCAAACGTCTCGGTACTGGGCGAAGCGAGCTACAGCGTGACGGTCAGCGTGACCGATACCGCGGGTAATAGCGCGAATACCAGCCATAGCGTGCTGGTCGACAGCGCGCTGCCGCAGGTCACCATTAATGCGGTTGCCACCGACGACGTGATTAACGCGGCGGAAGTGGCTTCCGGACAAACCCTGAGCGGGAAAGTGAGCGGCGCGGCGAGCGGTGACACTGTCACGATCGGTATCGGGGGCAACACCTATACCGCGACGGTTCAGGACGACCTGAGCTGGTCGGTTAACGTGGCGTCTGACGTCTTAACCGCTATCGGTAACGGCGATCTCACCGTAACTGCGAGCGTGACCAATGGCCACGGCAACACCGGCACCGGCGAACGCGACATCACGATTGATGCCAGCCTGCCGGGCCTGCGCGTGGATACCGTAGCAGGCGACGATGTGATCAACAGCATCGAACATGGTCAAAACCTGATTATCACCGGCTCCAGCGACGGGCTGGCGAGCGGATCGGCGCTGACGGTCACCGTCAACGGCAAAATCTACGCGGCAACCGTGCTGGCGGACGGCACCTGGACGGCGGCTATTCCGGCGGCGGACGTCGGCGCGCTGAGCGCAGGCACGATCACCGTGACCGTTGACGGCCAGAGCGCGGCGGGTAACCCGGTTTCCATCAGCCACGACGTGAAAGTGGATCTGGCGGCAGTCGCCATCAGCATTAATCCGATTGCTTCTGACGACGTAATCAACGCGGCTGAGAAAGGCGCGGACCTGGTGCTGTCTGGCTCGACCACCAACGTGGAAGAAAACCAGACCGTTACCATCACCTTCGGCGGCAAGTTGTACACCGCGACGGTGGATGCCAGCGGCAACTGGACGGCGACCGTACCGTCTGCCGATTTGGGCGGACTGAAAGACGGCGACGCCAGCGTGCAGGTAAGCGTCACCAACGTGAACGGCAACAGCGCCTCGGCGGGCCGCGAATACAGCGTGGACGCCACCGCGCCGACGGTGTCCATCGAGATCGTCAGCGACAACAACATCATCAACGCGGCCGAAGCGCAGCAGGATCTGGTCGTTAACGGTGTCTCCAACGCCGAAGCGGGCCAGACCGTGACCGTGACGCTGAACGGCGTGGACTACACCACCACCGTACAGGCGAACGGCAGCTGGAGCGTCACCGTACCCTCTGCGGATATCGGCGCGATTACCGACGGCGATTACACCATCACGGCAGCCGTCGCGGATAAGGCGGGTAACCCGGCCTCGGCGGACCGCGATGTGCTGGTGGATACCACGGTGCCACAGCTGACCATTAACACCGTTTCCGACGACGACGTGATCAACAGCGCCGAGCATGCGCAGGCGCTGATTGTCACCGGTTCCGTGACCGGTGCGGCGGCGGGCGACGTGGTGACCGTCACCATCAATAACAAAGATTACACCGCGACCCTGGACACTTCCGGCAGGTGGAGCGTGGGCGTGCCTGCGGCGGACGTGAGTGCCCTGGCCGCCGGGGATTACACCATCACCGCGGCGCTGACCGATAAAGCCGGAAACAGCAACAGCACAACGCACGAGGTTGAAGTCAACCTCACCGCGCCGGTGCTGACCATTGACACCGTGTCCGGTGACGATGTGATCAACAGCAGCGAGAAAACGCAGGATCTGACCATCACAGGTACGGCTTCCGGGCTGGCAGCGGGCGCGGTGGTCACCGTGATGCTCAACGGCAAAGCGTACAGCGCCACGGTGGACACCAATGGCCAATGGACCACAACCGTTCCGGCGAGCGAGGTGGGGCAACTGGGTGAAGCGCTTTACACCGTGTCGGCCTCCGCGACGGACAGCGTCGGCAACAGCTCCAGCACCTCGCACACCGTGAACGTGGAATCCGTGCTGCCTGGCGTCATCATCAACACCGTGGCGGGCGACGACGTGATCAACGCAGCGGAGCTGGCAACCGGCCAGACCATTAGCGGCACAGTGGTGAATGCCGAAGCGGGCAACACCGTGACTGTGTCTGTTGGCGGCCACAGCTACACCGCAACGGTACAGGACAATCTCACCTGGTCCGTCAGCGTACCGGAATCTGTGCTCACCGCGCTGGGCAATGGCGATCTGACTGTGACCGCCAGCGTCACGAACGGCGTGGGCAACAGCGGCAGCGGCGAGCGCGATATCACTATCGACGCGAATCTGCCGGGCCTGCGCGTGGACACCGTAGCGGGCGATGACGTGATTAACAGCATCGAACACGGGCAGAATCTGATTATCACGGGTTCAAGCGACGGCCTGACGGCGGGTACGGCGCTGACCGTCACCGTAAACGGTAAAACCTATCCGGCCACCGTGCTGGCAGACGGCACCTGGAGCGCGGCGATCCCTTCTGCGGACGTGAGTGCCCTTGCCGCAGGCACGGTCACCGTGAACGTTGAAGGCCAGAGCAGCGCGGGCAATCCGGTGACTATCAACCATGATGTGACGGTGGATCTGGCAAACGTCGCCATCAGCATTGACGCCATCGCTTCCGATGACGTGATCAACGCCGCCGAGAGGGGTGCGGATCTGGTGCTCTCCGGCACCACCTCGAACGTCGAAGAAAACCAGATCGTCACCATCACCTTCGGCGGCAAGAACTACACCGCCACGGTGGACGCTGAGGGTAAATGGACCGCCACGGTGCCGTCTGCGGATCTGACCGGTCTGAAAGACGGCGACGCCAGCGTGCAGGTCAGCGTCACCAACGTGAACGGCAACAGCGCGTCTGCGGGACGCGAGTACAGCGTGGATGCTACCGCGCCGTCCGTGACCATCAACATGATTGCCACCGACGATATCCTGAACGCCTCAGAAGCGCAGTCCGACCTGGCAATCTCTGGCACCAGCACCGCCGAAGCAGGCCAGACGGTGACCGTATCGCTGAACGGCAAAGATTACACCACAACCGTCAGCGCGAACGGCAGCTGGACGCTGAACGTGCCGGCAGCTGACCTTGCAGGATTAACCGACGGCAGCGTCACCGTGACCGCGGCCGTCAGCGACAAGGCGGGTAACCCGGCGTCGGTGGACCACAACCTGACGGTGGACGTCACCGTTCCGGCAGTGACCATCCACACCGTGGCAGGCGACGACGTGATTAACGTGGCTGAACACAATCAGGCGCAGATTATCAGCGGCTCCGCCACCGGCGCGGCGGCGGGCGATAAGGTCACCGTTACCATCGGCGGCCAGTCGTACACCACCGTGCTGGATGCGGCGGGTAACTGGAGCGTGGGCGTTCCGGCCAGCGTCATTTCCGGCCTCAGCGACGGCAGCGTGACCGTCACTGCGTCAGTCACCGACGCGGCGGGCAATACCGGCAGCGGCACGCATAATGTGACCGTCGATACCGG
>NZ_JBMKGW010000008.1:0-213097 GCF_049237125.1 Enterobacter cloacae complex sp. GYL001
CAAGGGAAGACTTACTCGTGGCTGCAACCCTACTAGCTCAAAATTTATTCACACATGGTTACGCTTTGGGGAAATTATGAGGGGATCTCTCAGGGCCAAGCGTGGAGACGATAATGCCGTCGCGGGCGAGAGGAACCATTAATTTGCGGATAAAGCTCGGATTCGCTTCCAGGCCGTAAGCCAGGATTGCACTCGTCGAACGTTCACCCGATTGCTCCGCCATCGCTACGCTGAGAACCATCTGCAAAGCTGTCGGGAAGCGGTAATCTAACATTTTTCTGTCCTGGGTTGCGGTGAATCTTGTTCTTTTTGGCACCGCAGAGGTGAATAATCAGTAAGTAACAATATAACAAATACGGTAATTTTATTGAAGCAATCTGCGGCATACGTGAAGTAACGCTGCGCTGACACATGTCAGGACGTGTAGCGCCGCGTTTACGTTCATGCGAACGCCGGATTCGGGAAATCAACGGTCACCATAAGACCGCCTTCGGCTGACTTACTCAGATTGACCCTGCCGTTGTGTTGCTGCGTAACGGCTTTAACGATAGCAAGCCCCAGTCCACTCCCGCTTTGGGTCTGATTAGGATCGCGGAAGAACCTGTCGAACACACGCTCCCGCAATTCAACCGGAATGCCGGGACCCGCGTCTGAGACGCGCAGCTGAGCGGACTTGTCACGCGATTGCAGTTGTACCTCAATGCGTCCACCCTCAGGGCTGTACTTCACGGCATTCTCAATCAAATTGTCGATCAGCGATACCAGACGTTCCCGAATGCCTGCGACATGGATTTCATCATCGGCGATGAATTCAAACTCAATTCTGCGCCCGGACGCCAGTGGTTCCAGGGCAGCCATTCGCTCCTGAATAAGCGTCGTCAGCGGCACAGGCGACATCACCGTGCTGATGTGCGCTTCGCTGTGCATCATCAGCAGAAGCTGATTGACGAGACGCGCAGCACGGCTATTGCTGCTAACAATGCCCGCAAGCAGCTCCTGCTGGCTTTCGCTGATGACCCAGGACTGCAACGCCTCGACGTTGATCCGCATCGCGGCCAGAGGCGTACGCAGTTCGTGTGCGGCATCGGCAATAAACATTCTTTCCCTTTCGGCGCTTTCCCGCACCCTGGCCAGAAAGTCATTAATCGCGTCGACTGTCTGGCGAAGCTCCCTGTGTCTGGGGACGGCTTTTAAAGGCGAGAGATCGTCCGGCGTGCGCAATGAAATTTCATTCACCACCTTGTTCCAGGGGCGCATCGCGATGCGGATGGACAGCCACGCGGGGAACAGAAGAAAAGGGATGCATATCATCAGCGGCATGACGTAGTAGCCGCGCGAGTTCAGATAGATAAAGAAATTCCAGCTACCGGCAGGGGTAAAAAGGGTGACTTCCACGTCGGAGTGCGCGGATTTGAGGGTACGGCTCGTCCATGTATGGTCCTCACTCTGGACATGCTGCATGACCCCCAGACGGCTATTTTTTACCCCCGTCGGCGCACCATCCGAAGAAAAAATAATCTCGTTATTCTTGCGAACAATGAGGTTGATGGACAGCTCCGGATCTTCGCCGCCGCCATACCCCTCCCGCAGAGCCTTGCTGAACGCTGCCAGCACAGCATCACGCGCCTGCGGACGATCGTCCATACTCTCCACCAGGGAAAAAACGGTTTCATAAGTCTCACTGCCCGTCAGTATGGGAGGGCTACGCAGGTCTTCCAGCAAAATGAAGGTTAAAAAGAGACACCAGAGCAACGTAAGCAGCAGCATCTGGGCGACCAGCATTCGCCTGACCAGCGTGGGAAGCCGGAGGTGGTGCCAAAAATTACGCATCAACCTGCCGCCTTCTGAACGGGTACGGTATCGATGACATACCCAACGCCTCTTACCGTTCGCACAAAGCCATCGCCAATTTTTCGCCGCAGGTTACCCATATGCACGTCAAGCGCGTTGCTGAGGTTTTCTTTCGTGCCAAATATCCTTTCTTCCAGATACCGTCGCGTAAGCACGCGATCGGCGCGTAGCATTAACGTTTCAAGCAGCGCATATTCGCTTGCCGTCAGCTCAACGTGGCGTGCGCTCACCGTTACGCGACGCGTCGGAATATGAAGCGACAAACCGCGAATTTCTATTGCCTCATTTTCAAAACCGTAACTGCGCCGCGCAAGGGCTCTCACGCGCGCCAGCAGTTCGGCGAGAACAAAAGGTTTGACCAGATAATCGTCTGCACCTGCATCCAGCCCGCACAGGCGGTCCTGTAGCGTGCCTCGCGCCGTCAGGATGATGACGGGGACGCCCTTAAGCTGTTGACGCAGGCGCGTCATCAGGCTCATGCCATCGCCATCGGGCAGCCCCAGGTCGAGCAAAATAAGTTCCGGCACGCAGATCCCAAGCTGATGCAGCGCATCCTCTTTGCGGCGTACCCATATGACATCAAATCCTTGATCTGCAAGGGCGATACGCACGCCATTGCCGAGATCCAGGTCGTCTTCAATTAGTAGAATTTTCACATTGGTAACTGTATCAACAGTGCATGAAGAACAACTGAAGAAAAAACGGTAACAGGAATTCTTCAGGGTTTACAGAACCTTCACGTGCTTCAGCATTTCTTCATTTACGGCTCATAAGAACCTTAGGGTGAGTATTCAGAATGGGCGCTCTGGCGTTTAACACCGCTTGTATCGCAATTATCTGAATCCAAAGGGCTTCTTTAATGAGAAACATCAAACTGCGTCATAGTTTCCCCCGTTCACGCATCGGTCGCAGCATGAAAAGCATCTTGCCGGGGGCCGTCCTGGCGTTACTGGCTACCCCGACCCTGGCGGCAGATCAGCCTCAGGGCAACGTGTTAACCCTGGGAGGCGGCGTGGATGTTGCGCCACGCTATTCCGGTTCGGACAAGAGCCGGGTCTCTGCGGCTCAGGTGGTTGATTACGCGATGGCCAATGGTTTTTTTGTCAGCACCACGCGGGGGATCGGCTACGGCAACAGCTTTGGTAACCTGGACTACAACGCAGCGCTGAGCTATCGCGCAGGACGTAAGGATCGCGACGTAAGCAGCGATTCGATCGCCTCCGGCAGCGACGACCTGCGAGGAATGGGTGACATTAAAGGCTCAGCTATCGTTGTGCCAGGGCTGGGATACAGGGTGACTGACTGGCTGACCGTGCAGTTGCAGGCAGAGGTCCCGGTTTCTGAGAGAGACAATGGTGAAGCTGTGCATTTCGGCATTGCCAGCCCGCTCTATACATCTCCGAAAAATGTGTTAGCGCTGGCGCTGACCGGTAGCTGGGGATCCAGTAAGTATGTGCAAACCTACTACGGGGTGAATGCCGCCCAGTCGGCCGCATCGGGTTTTGCCCGACACGATGCCGGATCGGGAATATATGCGTATTCGCTGAACCTGGACTGGACCCATAAGCTTACCTCCCGCTGGAGCCTGCTTGCCGCAGCTGGCGTTACGCAGCTGACGGGAGAGGCTGGCGATAGCCCCATTGTTCAGCGAAAAACGTCTCCTGTGGGAAGTTTGAAGGTGACGTACAGCTTCTGATGGTTCAGCGAGGGGGAAGGTGCGTTTGTGACAAAACCGCACATAACCCCGTTGCAGGAGCCGGAAGTGCATAAAGCCCGCAGGATGGCGTGGCCCAAAGTCGGACCGTTCATCATGCGGGCTTTTTTATCACTGTTGACCCGATAACGCCTGTTCAATCGTACGGGTAATGACGTCCGGCTGGCTGACCATCGATACATGGCTTGCCGCTACCTCCGTGGTGTTGGCGTTGATTTTCTTCGCCATTGCGCGCTCTAGCTCAGGATTGATCATCCGGTCATTTTTGCTGACCACATACCAGCTCGGTTTGTCATGCCAGGCGGCATGCGCGATTTTCTCCCCAAACGCATCGGCCTTAATGGGGCCCTGCGTCGTGGCAATCACGCTGCGCTCAACGTCCTTCACGTCAGGGGCAAAATTCTCGCTGACCGCTTTTGTCGGCAGATATAAATACCCCTCTGTGGTTTTAGCGAGGCTGGCGGTCCCTGGCGGAGCAGGGTAGCTATTTGCCAGATCTGCCGTCGACTGGCCGGAATCCGGCGCAAAAGCGGCAACGTAAACCAGTGACTTCACGCGGGCATTGTTTCCCGCCTCGCTGATTACCGTCCCGCCCCAGGAGTGACCGACCAGCACCACATCCCCATGAGCCCGGGCGATAGCACGCTGCGTGGCGGCGACATCATCTTTCAGAGACGTGAGCGGAAGTTGTACCGCAATGACCTCGGTATGGTGTTTTTGCAGCCGGGTAATCACCTTATTCCAGCTGCTGCCGTCGGCAAACGCCCCGTGCACCAGCACCACGCTGGCTTTCGTCTCTGCCAGCGCGCTGGTGGAAACCGCCAGCACCATCGCTGTTAATACAGACAATGCTTTCATAACAGGCTCCTTAAAAGTGATGAACCGCGGCGTGTGGCGGCACGGTGAATTCAACGGTTTTATGGTCGATGGGTTTATGCGTCGGGTCGGCAACGACGATCGTCACTTTGTGCTTTCCTGCGGGCAGCCCGACCAGGATCACCGGCTCGCCGCTGGTATCAGCCCAGTGCCAGGGCGCGTCATCCACCACAACGTGAATATGGCCGATACGCGGAGTGACTTTCAGCGCGTCGGGTCCAAATACAGGTTCAATGCGCAGGTTTTCGACACGGTACTGAATAAAGACCGCACCTTTACTTAGCGGTCCCGGCAGCGGCGGATCGACAATCAGTTTTGCTGGCGGCTGGGGGTGTTCAGGCGGGGCGACGGCGGCTGGACCGTTGACATCAGCGGCGCTCAGGCCATCCAACGGTGCGGCCATTGCGCCAGCAAAGGACGTCAGCGCAAATACAGGAAGCAGGAAATATCGACGAATCATCTGTGTCTCTCCTCATCAGTTTATTATGGCGAGGGATACAGAAGACCATTTTTATGTATCGGGGATGTTTGCTTTTGCGGGCGTTTTGTACCGGTTTGTCAGCGTAGCGCTCGGGATACAGTGCGATACAGTTTGTCTTCCGGGAGCGAACACGCTTTAGCGCTCGGGCGAATCCACCACAAGACCTGATTGCTGCGACTGAATTTTGTCCTGATGGTGATACCAGGCGCCAATGGAGGAATAAACAAAGCGGCCAAAGAAAAACAGGAAACTGATAAGCAGTATGATGCGGGTCATCCGGGTGTTAAATCGATGTCGTTTTCGCATACGCGTAGCCTGACTCACTTTCTTTTCCTGAGTATACCCTTTTGGGCGATACGGCTATTAAGGCACAGCCGCAAGTCAGGGTCAATTCGGCGAAATGTAAAATAGCGTCAATGCTTACATTAATTTATGTTATTAAAAACAACGCTTTTATTTATCGCATTGATAATTACAGGAAAAATATTCAAAAAAAACGTAAGAAAGGTTTATTCAGATAAATTAATTTGATTTAGGTCAACCGCATCCCGTCGTTGATATTTAAAATCCCTCCTCCACTGTGCTTGCCAGGAATTTTCCAGGCAACGTGTACGTCAGGTTGGATGCCTGTCTTCATTTACCCTCTGGAGCGCAAGGGTTGTAAACGAGCATCTATGAATATTCACCACATCCTGAAGCAAAATAAAGACCGCTGGTGGGCACTTCCTCTTATTTTACCCGTCGTGTTACTCCCGGTGCTTAGTGTGGCTAATACCTTAACGCAGTTGGGCGACGGTATCGTTGCGCTCTATTATCTCCCGCTCTCCTTTTTGCTGACGCTGATGTTATTCTTTGGCCTGGAAGCCCTCCCCGGGGTGGTGGTGTCGCTGTTTTTACGTTATTACCCCTCCGTTGGGTTATTTGAAGCCATGGCCGGCATTCTGCATTTTATCGTTCCTCTGGTGCTCAGCTGGGGCGGTTATCGCGTGTTTGCGCCCCGGCGCAATATGACCGCTTACGGTGACATACGCCTGATGGGGCAGCGTATTTTCTGGCAGGTGTTTTGCCCGGCAACGCTATTTCTGCTGCTGTTTCAGTTTGCGGTCTATCTCGGCGTCTATGAGAGCCGCCAGAGCCTCGCAGGACTGAATCCCCTCAATATTCGGACCCTTATTAACTATCAGGGGCTGCTGGTGAGCGGGCTGACGGGCGTGCCGCTAAGCTACCTGCTGATCCGTCTGATACGTCATCCGCGCTATATCAAGGGACTGATGTCCCAGCTCCGCGCGCAAATAGACAAAAAGGTGACGGCCTTTGAGTTTGTGGTGTGGTTTATAGCCCTGGGCGGGTTGCTGGTCATGCTGCTGCTGCCTATGAATGCAAACAGTTCCATTTTCAGTACCAACTACACCTTGTCCCTGCTGATGCCCGTGATGCTCTGGGGGGCGATGCGCTTTGGCTACAAGCTGATGTCACTCATCTGGACGCCGGTCCTGCTGGTGTCGATTCACTTTTTTTATCACTACATTCCGGTGCAAGAGGGGTATGGCATTCAGCTGGCGATCACCTCATCCAGCTATCTGGTCTTTTCCTTCGTTGTGACGTACATGTCGATGCTGGCGACACGTCAGCGGGCCATCAATATTCGCTCCCGCAGTCAGGCTTTTCTCGATCCGGTGGTGCATATGCCCAACCTGCGGGCGCTGTCGCGCGAGCTGGCCAGTCATCCGTGGTCAGCGCTCTGTTTACTGCGCGTGCCCGAGCTGGAGGTGCTGGGACGCAATTACGGCGTGATGCTGCGGATCCAGTATAAACAGCAGCTGGCGCAATGGATAAACGGTACCCTTCAGCCCAATGAGCGAGTCTATCACCTCACCGGGTATGACATGGCGGTGCGTCTGGAGGCGGAGTCGCATCAACAGCGCATTGAAACGCTGGACGAGCATATCAAGCAGTTTGTTTTTATCTGGGATGGTATGCCGGTACAGCCTCAGGTCGGCGTGAGCTATTGCTATGTACGCTCACCCGTCAATCATCTCTATCTGGTGCTGGGGGAACTGGGCATCGTGGCCGATCTCTCCCTTTCTACCAACCACCCGGAAAATCTTCAGCAGCGCGGGGCTGTTCATTTGCAGCGTAGCCTGAAAGATAAGGTCGCGATGATGAGTCGTTTGCAGGCCGCGCTGGAGCAGGACGCTTTTACCCTGCTGGTTCAGCCCGTTCGCGGGCTGCGCGGTGATTGTTATCACGAGGTGCTGCTGCGAATGCGTGATGATAACGGGGCGCTGATCTTTCCCGAGCAGTTCCTGCCCATTGCACAGGAGTTTGGTTTATCGTCGCGTGTTGATTTATGGGTACTGGAGCGTACGTTGAGTTTTCTGGCACAGCACCGCCAGCGTTTACCGGGCCAGCGCTTTGCGATCAACCTCGCACCTTCTACCGCCTACAGGGCGCAGTTCCCGCTTGAAGTGAGCCGCCTGTTAGCCAAATACGCCGTTGAAGCGTGGCAGCTGATCTTTGAAGTGACCGAAAGCAGCGCCTTTGGTCATGCGGATCTGGCGGCGTCGACCCTCAGGAAATTACAAAAAATGGGCATCCGGATCGCCATTGATGATTTTGGCACGGGCTACGCCAGCTATGCGCGGTTAAAAAGCGTGGACGCAGACATTCTCAAAATCGACGGCGGTTTTATTCGCAATATTGTCAGCAACAGCCTGGATTACCAGATTGTGGCTTCCATTTGCCATCTGGCCCGGATGAAGAAAATGCTGGTGGTGGCGGAATATGTGGAAACGGAAGAGATACGTAGCGCGGTACACGCGCTAGGTATCGATTATGTGCAGGGCTATTTGATTGGGTTGCCGGCTGAGCTTAATACGTTGCTCAACACGCAGCCTTCTCAGGAGACCGCCTGAGCCGTTACGCTGCCGCCTCAGAACTCTCTTCTTCAATCTTCAGCAGCCAGCCGGTGACCGCTTCCCAGTACTGCTGCTCTTTTTCCAGATCCAGCAGCACCAGCGCGTTCTGGCTAAACCAGTCGTTCGGGAAGCTCAGCGTCCAGTGATAGTCATCCGTTTTTAGCTTCAGCGTCGGCGGCGTGGTGGTTGCCTGTCGCTGATTATTGAGCAACACGCCCAGGCGCAACAGCTGAATGAGCGGCAGGAACTGCTTTTTCTTAAATAACGTAAAGCGCGGCAGATCGTCGAGCTTGATGGCTTTGCGGTGATAGCGCACCAGCGTCGCCATCATGGTTTGCTGCTCCTGGTTGAAACCAGGCAGATCGCTGTTTTGCAGAATATAGGCTGAATGGCGATGCATTCCGCTGTGGTTAATGTTCAGCCCCACCTCGTGCAACATGGCGGCCCATTTCAACAGCGCGGCCAGCTGCGGATGCGCCAGCTTCGGATTCTGCTCCTCCCACTGCTCGTACATCTGAACCGTGGTTTCCAGCACCCGTTTCGCCTGTTCGCGGTCGATGTTGTACTGGTTGGCCAGGCTCTGCGCGGTGCGGCTGCGAATATCCTGATGACGGAAACGGCCTTCCATCTCATACAGTACGCCTTCACGCAGGGCGCCGTCAGAGAGGCGCAGCTCTTTGATCGCCAGCGCGTCAAACACGCCGCAGAGGATCGCCAGCCCCGGTACGAACACGGCTTTACGTTCGTCGGACAGACCCGGCAAACTCAGGGCGTCGAAGCTCTTATGCTTAAGCACCTCTTCGGTGAGTTTCACCAGGCGCTCAGGCGTAATAAACCCGTCTTTTTCACCCATTGCCAGCAGCACTTCATGGGCCGCTTTAATCGAACCCGATGCGCCCAGCGCCACGTTCCAGCCCTGAATACGGTATTGCCAGGCCAGATTTTCGAGTTTTTGTACGGCGGCCATGCGCGCGCGCTGGAAGTTTTCGCGGGTGATGACGCCGCCCGGGAAATACATCTGCGCGAAGCTGACGCAGCCCATACGGCGGCTTTCCACCAGACGCGGCTCGAAGTCTTCGCCAATCACCAGTTCCGTGGAACCACCGCCGATATCAATCACCAGCTTGCGGCCTTTTTCCGGCTGCGTATGCTCCACGCCCATAAAAATCAGGCGCGCTTCTTCGTTACCGGAGATGATCTCAATCGGGTAGGGGATAACCTTTTCCGCGCGCTTAAGAAACTCCGGCGCGTTCAGCGCCTGGCGTAGCGTATGCGTCCCGACGATGCAGACGCTGGACGGCGAAAAGCCTTGCAAACGTTCTGCGAACAGCGACAGACAGTTCAGCCCGCGCTCCATGGCCTCTTCGCTCAGCATGTTACGCGCGTCGAGTCCATCGGCCAGATGCACACGCTGCTTCAGACGACCGATGATCTGCATCGCGCCATCCACCTCGCGGGCGATGACCATATGGAAACTGTTTGAGCCAAGATCGACCGCGGCGAACTCCTGCGGGCGTGGGGTATTATCGTTTATTGGCATAGGTTAATCGGATTGCTCAAGTGATTTAATGTAATCGTAAATCGCCAGCTGCGAGCGCACTTTACGGCGGTTGCCGCGCGGTACGTAGCGATTACTGAGTTCTTTGTCGATATAACGTGCTTTCACCGTATCGCTGAACAGGATCTCGATAATGTCCAGGATACGCTGCTTAAGGCGAGGATCCAGCAGCGGTGCCGCCACTTCAATACGGTAATCAATGTTACGCGTCATCCAGTCGGCGGACGAGAGGTATACGCGCTTATCACCGGCGTTATCGAAAATATAGACGCGATCGTGTTCAAGATAGCGATCCACAATGCTGATCACGCGGATATTGTCGCTGATGCCTTCCAGTTCCGGAATGAGCGAGCACATGCCGCGAATGAGCAGATTTACCGGAACGCCGGAGCTGGAGGCTGCGTACAGGCGGTCCACCAGCCCTTTGTCCACCAGATTGTTGAGCTTCAGCGTGATGCCGGACGACAAGCCGTTCTGCGCATTGGCAATCTCTTTATCGATCATATCGTACAGCAGGCGCCGTGAGTTCTGCGGTGACACCAGCAGATAATCGAAGCTCACCGGGCGGTACGGGTTCTCAATGAAGTTGAACACCCGACGCACTTCGTTGGTGATGCGGGCATCGGCAGTCAGCAGCGAATAGTCGGTGTAGATTCTCGCGGTTTTCTCGTTAAAGTTCCCGGTACCGATATGGGCGTAGCGCACCACGTCCTCGCCCTCTTTACGGGAGATCAGGAACAGCTTGGCGTGAATTTTCAGCCCTGGCGCGGAGAAGATGACGTGTACGCCCGCTTCCGTCAGTCGGCGCGCCCAGTGGATGTTGGCCTCCTCGTCGAAGCGAGCCTGGAGCTCAACCACCACGGTCACTTTCTTGCCGTTGTGCGCCGCGTGGATCATCGCATCGATGATACGGGAATCTTTCGCCACGCGATAAATGTTGATTTTGATCGCCAGCACGTTCGGATCGAACGAGGCCTGACGCAGCAATTCCAGCACGTGTTCAAAGGTGTGATACGGATAGTAGAGCAGCACATCCCGTTCGCGGATGGCGTCGAACCCGTTGCGGAACTTATCGAACCAGATATGGCGCAGGCGCGGCAGCGGTTTGTTCACCAGATTGGCCTTGCCGACGTTCGGGAAGCCAATGAAATCTTTAAAGTTGTGGTAACGCCCACCGGGGATAATGGAGTCGTAGCGGGAGATGGTCAGCTTATCGCGCAGCATCTCCACCATCGCGTCCGGCATATCGCGTTGATAGACAAACCGCACCGGCTCCGCCGTCAGGCGCTGCTTGAGGCTGGAAGACATCAGCTCCATCATGCTGGCCTCCATCTCATGCACCAGATCGTACTCGGCGTCACGGGTCATCTTCATCGAGTAGGCGTTGAGCGCGTCGTAATCGAAGAAGCCTTTGAAGATATCGTCCAGGCAGTAGCGCAGGATGTTATCCAGCAGGATCATCGGCTTACGCCGGCGCGGGGTTTCCGGCGGCAGGTTTACAAAGCGTGGGACTTTATCAGACGGTATTTCCAGCAACGCGTAGTTAATGGTCTCACCACGAATGATTTCTACCGCCAGATAGGTGTAATCATCTTTCAGGAACTGCACCAGATCGGTTTCACGGTTGATCAGAATCGGGGTAATGTGCTGGCGCAGATAATGTTTGAAATAGTGGCGCAGCCAGTTTTGCTGATTCGCGGAGAGCTGGCGTTCGTTGATCAGGAAGATTTGGTTGCGTGCCATTTCCAGCAGCAGTTCGTTATAGAGGCCATCAAATTCCTGATCGGCTTTCATGACGCGAGACTGGATTTTTCCAAGCAGATGCCGCGAGTGGGAGTTTAAGCCCTGTTCTTCGCTGATGATGATTCGCCGTTTCAGTTCGGCGAAGCGAACCTTGTAGAACTCATCCAGATTGTTGGAATAGATGCCTAAAAAACGCATACGTTCAATCAGCGGGTTGCTTTTATCGGCCGCTTCCTGAAGTACACGTTCGTTGAATGCTAACCAGCTTAGCTCTTTCTCGATGTATAACTTTTCCTGACCCATTACAGCTCACACTCCAGTTCAATCACAGGACGTGGTAAATCCGTCTCGTCCTTATTATGGCGAGCATTTCCACGATATGTCCAACAGTGCCAGAAAAGTATGACAGTTATTTTTTTGTTGGGGAATTTAGAGGGTTGGGGAAGGGGGGGGCGGGTGGCGCTGCGCTTACCTCGGCCTACGGGACCGTAGGCCCGTGCAAGCGAAGCGCCGCCGGGCAATTCAAACAGACTACTCTTCGGCCGCATAACCCTGCGGGGGCAACTTCACGCCGTCCAGCCAGGCTGCGCCGTTGCGCATCTCCAGACGTCCATCGACAAACCAGCTTACCACCAGCGGATAAATGGCGTGTTCCTGCGTCTGCACACGTTCGGTCACGTCGTCTTCGTTGTCGCCGTCAAAGACCGGTACTTTTGCCTGCAAAATCACCGGACCACCGTCCAGCTCGTCGGTAACGAAATGCACGGAGGTACCATGCTCCTCATCGCCGTTCTCCAGCACCTGACGATGGGTGTGCAGACCGGGGTATTTTGGCAGCAGGGAAGGGTGGATATTGAGCAGTCGTCCGGCGTAGTGTGCAACAAAAGCCGGGCTCAGGATGCGCATGTAGCCTGCCAGCACCACCACGTCAGGTGCGTAGGCGTCAATCTCCTGCACCAGCTCACGGTCAAAGGCTTCACGCCCGGCGAACTGGCTGGCTTCCAGCGCGTGCGCAGGAATGTTCGCTTCCCGCGCGCGCTCAAGGCCGAATGCATCGGCCTTGTTGCTGAATACTGCCCGAATGGTGCCATTGATTTTCTTCTGTTTGCAGGCGTCTATGATTGCCTGCAAATTGCTTCCGTTGCCGGAAATGAGCACCACGATGTTTTTCATTCAATGACCACACGCTGTTCGGAATCGGAAGCTTTAATCGTACCGATTTTCCACGCGTTTTCACCTTTTTCTGTCAGCAGTTTAACCGCTTTATCCGCTTCGCTGGCGGGCAGGGCGATAACCATGCCCACGCCGCAGTTAAAGGTGCGGTACATTTCGTGAGAGCTCACGTTGCCTGCGGTTTGCAGCCAGTTGAAGACAGACGGCCACTGCCATGAGGATGCGTCGATCACCGCCTGGGTATTGTCCGGCAGCACGCGCGGAATGTTTTCCCAGAAGCCGCCACCGGTGAGGTGAGCGATGGCGTGCACGTCGACGTTCTCAATCAGTTCCAGCACGTTTTTCACGTAGATGCGGGTCGGGGCCAGCAGGTGATCGGCCAGCGGTTTGCCGTCCAGTTCGGTGGTCAGCGGGTCGCAACCGCTCACTTCGAGGATTTTACGCACCAGAGAGTAGCCGTTGGAGTGCGGACCGCTGGAGGCCAGCGCAACCAGCACATCGCCGTCAGCCACTTTGCTGCCGTCGATAATTTCTGATTTTTCTACCACGCCGACGCAGAAGCCTGCGACGTCATAATCTTCACCGTGATACATGCCAGGCATTTCCGCGGTTTCACCGCCGACCAGCGCACAGCCGGATTGCAGGCAGCCTTCGGCGATACCGTTAATGACGCTGGCTGCGGTATCCACGTCCAGCTTGCCGGTCGCGTAGTAATCGAGGAAGAACAGCGGCTCGGCGCCCTGTACCACCAGGTCGTTGACGCACATCGCCACCAGATCGATACCAATCGTATCGTGACGCTTAAGATCCATCGCCAGGCGCAGTTTTGTACCGACACCATCCGTACCCGAGACCAGCACAGGTTCACGATATTTTTGCGGCAGCGCGCACAGTGCGCCGAATCCACCCAGGCCACCCATCACTTCCGGGCGGCGGGTTTTTTTCACCACACCTTTGATTCGGTCAACCAGCGCATTACCTGCGTCAATATCAACACCGGCATCTTTGTAGCTGAGAGAAGTTTTGTTGGTCACGGCTTAAATCCCCACGCGATTGCATAGCTAGTAAGAAAAATCGGCGCAATTCTAACAGTCCAGGCAAACGTTTGCGAGCCTATTCTCGGCGCGAGGATCTTTTTTTCTGTGCGGGCTGTCCAGGGCAACAAACTTGACTCTGTTCACGAAAATGAAACCGGTTTCGGCGATCTGCTTGCAACGGCTATCCCCTTTGCACATCATCAAACTGAAACCGGTTTCTGTAACTGTTTTTGCAGAAAATAACGCAGAATGAGGGATAGCGAATGTCAGGATTTAAAGCAGGTTTTCTGTGGGGTGGGGCCGTTGCGGCGCACCAGCTCGAAGGTGGCTGGAAAGAGGGCGGCAAGGGCGTGAGCGTTGCCGATGTCATGACGGCAGGCGCCCACGGGGTACCGCGTGAAATCACCAACGGCGTGCTGGAGGGGAAAAATTACCCAAACCACGAAGCCATCGACTTCTATCACCGCTATAAAGAAGACATCAAACTCTTTGCCGAGATGGGGTTCAAATGCTTCCGCACCTCCATCGCCTGGACGCGTATCTTCCCGAAAGGCGACGAGCTGGAGCCGAACGAAGCGGGACTCAAATTCTATGACGATCTTTTTGACGAGTGCCTGAAGCACGGCATCGAGCCGGTGATCACGCTTTCCCACTTCGAGATGCCTTTCCACCTGGTGACGGAATACGGCGGCTGGCGCAACCGTAAGCTGATCGACTTCTTTGTTCGCTTCGCGAAGGTCGTTTTTGAGCGCTACCAGCATAAAGTGAAGTACTGGATGACCTTTAACGAGATCAACAACCAGGCCAACTTCCACGAAGACTTTGCGCCGTTTACCAACTCCGGGCTGAAATATGCGCCGGGAGAAGATCGCGAGCCGGTGATGTTCCAGGCGGCGCACTATGAGCTGGTGGCCAGTGCCCTGGCGGTGAAGGCGGGGCGCGAGATCAACCCGTCGCTGCAAATCGGCTGCATGATTGCCATGTGCCCCATCTATCCGCTGACCTGTGCCCCGGACGATATGATGATGGCGATGAACGCCATGCATCGTCGCTACTGGTTCACCGACGTTCACGTGCGCGGCAAGTATCCGCAGCATCTGCTCAACTACTTTGAACGTCGCGGCTTCGCGCTGGATATCACCGAAGAAGATAAAGTGGCGCTGACGCAGGGCTGCGTGGATTACATCGGGTTCAGCTACTACATGTCTTTCGCCACCAAAGCGACGGCGGACAACCCGCAGCTGGACTACGACGAGAGCAAGAGCCTGGTCTCTAACCCGTACGTGCAGAAATCGGACTGGGGCTGGCAGATTGACCCGGTGGGGCTTCGCTACTCCCTCAACTGGTTCTGGGATCACTACCAGCTGCCGCTGTTTATCGTTGAGAACGGCTTTGGCGCGATCGACGTGCAGGAGAGCGACGGCACGGTGAACGACCAGTACCGCATCGACTACCTTTCCGCGCATATCCGCGAGATGAAAAAAGCGGTGGTGGAAGACGGCGTGGATCTGATGGGCTATACCCCGTGGGGCTGTATCGACCTGGTCTCTGCCGGCACAGGCGAGATGAAAAAACGCTACGGCTTTATCTTTGTCGATAAAGATAACGAAGGTAACGGCACGCTGAACCGCAGCAAGAAGAAATCGTTCGACTGGTATAAGCAGGTGATTGCCAGCAACGGAGAGCAGCTATAATTGCCCGGTGGCGCTGCGCTTACCGGGCCTACGGGATGTGTAGGCCGGGTAAGCGTTAGCGCCACCCGGCAGAATCCCGCACCCAAGCCGGAGCCCAGCCTCCGGCTTTTTTGTTTTTGATTGATATACGTCAAGCAAGATGGGTATGGCGCAATCCGAAAAAAGCGGTATAATCCCGCGATTTTTTTGCGGATGCCACCTCAGAGGAGAAAGAGAATGAAGATTGTGGAAGTGAAACACCCACTCGTTAAACACAAGTTGGGCCTGATGCGTGAGCATGACATCAGCACGAAGCGTTTTCGCGAACTGGCTTCTGAAGTGGGTAGCCTGCTGACCTACGAAGCGACCTCTGATCTGGAAACGGAAAAAGTGACCATCGAAGGCTGGAACGGTCCGGTACAGGTTGAGCAGATCAAAGGTAAAAAAATTACCGTGGTGCCAATCCTGCGTGCGGGTCTGGGCATGATGGAAGGCGTGCTGGAGCACGTCCCAAGCGCGCGTATCAGCGTGGTGGGTATCTACCGTAACGAAGAGACGCTTGAGCCGGTCCCGTACTTCCAGAAGCTGGTCTCTAACATCGACGAGCGTATGGCGCTGGTGGTTGACCCGATGCTGGCGACCGGCGGTTCGATGATCGCCACCATCGACCTGCTGAAAAAAGCGGGATGCAGCAGCATCAAAGTGCTGGTGCTGGTTGCGGCGCCGGAAGGTATCGCGGCGCTGGAAAAAGCGCACCCGGACGTTGAACTCTATACCGCGTCTGTCGACCAGGGACTGAACGAGCACGGGTACATCATCCCGGGGCTCGGCGATGCCGGCGATAAGATTTTTGGTACTAAATAATCGAATAACGATAAAGAAGCCGACTTTGATAGTCGGCTTTTTTTTGAATAAAAACCAACAATGACACTCAGAGGAAAACACTATGACGCGCCGTGCTATCGGGGTGAGTGAAAGACCGCCGCTTTTACAGACAATCCCGCTTAGTTTGCAGCACCTGTTCGCCATGTTTGGCGCAACCGTGCTGGTGCCAATCCTGTTTCACATTAACCCGGCTACCGTGCTGCTGTTTAACGGCATCGGTACGCTGCTTTACCTCTTCATCTGTAAAGGCAAAATCCCGGCCTATCTCGGGTCGAGCTTCGCGTTTATCTCCCCGGTTCTGCTGTTGCTGCCGCTGGGTTATGAGGTCGCGCTGGGCGGCTTTATCATGTGCGGCGTGCTGTTCTGCCTGGTCTCCTTCATTGTGAAGAAAGCCGGTACCGGCTGGCTGGACGTGATGTTCCCGCCTGCGGCAATGGGGGCCATCGTTGCCGTCATCGGCCTGGAGCTGGCGGGCGTGGCGGCGAACATGGCCGGGCTGCTGCCTGCGGACGGTCAGTCACCGGATTCCAAAACCATCATTATTTCGCTGGTGACGCTGGGCGTGACGGTTTTCGGTTCCGTCCTGTTCCGCGGCTTTATGGCGATTATCCCGATCCTGATCGGCGTGCTGGCGGGTTACGCGCTCTCCTTCGTGATGGGCGTTGTGGATACCACCCCGATTGCCGAGGCGCACTGGTTCGCGCTGCCAACCTTCTACACCCCGCGCTTTGAATGGTTCGCCATTTTCACTATTCTGCCTGCCGCGCTGGTGGTGATTGCTGAGCACGTCGGCCACCTGGTGGTGACGGCGAACATCGTGAAGCGCGACCTGATCCGCGACCCGGGCCTGCATCGCTCCATGTTTGCCAACGGTTTCTCCACCATCATCTCTGGTTTCTTCGGCTCCACGCCAAACACGACTTACGGTGAGAATATCGGCGTAATGGCGATCACCCGCGTCTACAGCACCTGGGTTATCGGCGGCGCGGCGATCATCGCCATTCTGCTCTCCTGCGTTGGTAAACTGGCGGCGGCGATCCAGATTATCCCGGTTCCGGTGATGGGCGGTGTTTCCCTGCTGCTGTACGGGGTGATCGGTGCCTCCGGTATTCGCGTGCTGATTGAATCCAAAGTGGATTACAGCAAGGCGCAGAACCTGATCCTGACCTCCGTTATCCTGATTATCGGCGTGAGCGGCGCGAAGGTGCACATCGGCGCGGCAGAGCTGAAGGGGATGGCGCTGGCGACCATCGTCGGCGTCGGCCTGAGCCTGATTTTCAAGCTGATCTCGGTGATCCGCCCGGAAGAGGTGGTGCTGGACGCGGACGACAGCGAAAAAGCGCCACATTGATCGTCATGCCGGGCGAAGGATCGCCCGGTTCTCTCCTTGCAGGTTCCGTGTTAAACTCCATTCCGATTTTATGTAAGATCTCTGGTTGAGGTATTTCTGAACGGACCGGCACAGCTCTCTCTGCCACTTTATCTCCCTGACGACGAAACTTTCGCGAGTTTCTGGCCGGGTGATAACCCCTCTTTACTGGCTGCACTGCAAAACGTGCTGCGCCAGGAACACAGCGGATACATCTATATCTGGTCACGCGAAGGCGCGGGACGCAGCCACCTGCTGCATGCCGCCTGTGCGGAGCTTTCGGCGCGCGGTGACGCGGTAGGCTATGTGCCGCTGGATAAACGCACCTGGTTTGTGCCTGAAGTGCTGGAGGGCATGGAACATCTCTCCCTGGTCTGCATCGATAATATCGAATGCGTGGCGGGGGACGAACCGTGGGAAATGGCGATCTTTAACCTCTACAACCGCATTCTGGAGTCGGGCAAAACCCGGCTGCTGATCACTGGCGATCGTCCGCCGCGTCAGCTCAATCTGGGGCTGCCGGATCTGGCGTCTCGTCTGGACTGGGGACAAATCTACAAGCTGCAACCGCTGTCGGATGAAGACAAACTCCAGGCACTTCAGTTGCGCGCCAGACTGCGCGGATTTGAACTGCCGGAAGACGTGGGTCGTTTCCTGCTCAAGCGTCTGGATCGCGAAATGCGCACGCTGTTTGATACGCTCGATCAGCTCGATCGCGCCTCCATTACCGCCCAGCGCAAGCTGACCATTCCGTTTGTAAAAGATATTCTTAAGCTTTGAGTTTTTTGCCCGGTGGCGCTGCGCTTACCGGGCCTACGAAAACCCGTCATACCTTGTAGGCCGGGTAAGGCGCAGCCGCCACCCGGCTAAAGATCCCCCAACAAGTGCTCCACCAGCAGCGGAATCGGTCTTCCCGATGCCACGCTTCTGCCGTTCTCACGCCACAGCGCCGTCCCGCTGATATCCAGATGCGCCCACGGAATGGTCGGCGGGCAGAAGTGATGCAGCAGCCACGCCGCCGAGGCGCTGATCGCCGCATTGTTGGTCGGCGTGTTGCATAGATCGGCAATGGCGCTGTCGGTCTGCTTTCTCAGCCGCGCATCCAGCGGCAGGGACCACACCTCGTCGCCGCTTCGTTTGCCCGCGAGCGTCAGTGCCTGACGCAACGGCTCATCCTGGGTCATCAGCCCGCTCAGCTCATACCCCAGCGCTTTCACCACCGCTCCGGTTAAGGTCGCCATATCAATGATATAGTGCGCCTGCGGATGGCGCTGACTCGCCCAGGCGATAGCGTCTGCCAGCACCAGCCGGCCTTCGGCATCGGTATTGTTGATTTCAACGGCGGTGCCGTTGCAGGCCATCGCCACCGTGCCGGGCTGCATGGCGTCGGGGCCGATGGCGTTTTCCGCCAGCGCCAGCACGCCCATGATGCGCACGGGTAATTTCAGCTCCGCAACGGTCAGCATCAGCCCGAGCACGTTAGCCGCGCCGCACATGTCATATTTCATGGTGTACATGCCCGCGCCTTCCTTCAGCCACAGGCCGCCGGTGTCAAAGGTAATGCCTTTTCCCACGTAGCAGCGCACCGGGCCATCAGACACGCCGTTATAGTGAATAGCCAGCAGGCGCGGTGGGCAGGTCGCCCCTTTGCCAACGGCGTGCAGTAGCCCCAGCCCCTGCTCAACAATTTGCTTTTCATCCAACACCTCGCAGCGCAGGGCAGGGCTGGCGGCACACAGTTTTTGCGCCTCTTCCACCACAAACTGCGGCGTGCAGCGGTCGGACGGCATATCCGCCAGACGTCGCGCCGCAACCATGCCGAGCGCAATGGCCTGCTGCTGGCGGAAGGTCGTCTCCAGCTTCGCCTGCTGTTCCGGCAGGCAGAGGGCAGTGATGCAGGTAAGACGCAGCGCTACGTCCGTCTTCTTCAGCTTCAGGTCACTGAGCCTGTGCGCCTGATTAAAGAGAAAACGCAGTACCTGCGCCAGCACCACATCGTCAATATCCGTCACGTCCAGCACGAGTTCGGCGCTGGCGGGGGCGGCAAGCAGCGGTCGCAGGGCGGTGAGCAACCCTTCGGTCAGGGCGTCATGCCAGAGCGCATCCGGAAACAGGGTGATGCGGGCAAACGGCGCGCAGCCAAAGCGCGCATCCGCGACGGTGCTCTGCTGGCGCATTTCAGCGACAAGAGCGCTTTCCGGTATCAGGGAACTGTCAGCGCGCGCAATCAAATGGCTTTGCGGCTTCGCGTCTGAAAGCGCGTTGATAAACTGGTACGTGATCATCATAACTCCTCAATCGGTGCGCGGATCCGCGCGGCATAGGCCTGCATCCACTCCTCATCTACCGCGTGATAGTGCGTTTTCTCCCGCAGGCGTTCAGTACGGAAAACGGTGAGGGGCTGGCGAGCCGTCGCCACCACAAACGAGAAGGTTTTGATGTTGGTCGCGGCGCCAAATTCTCCTTTGCTGTTCATGCACACCACGGAGAGATCGCCCGCGCGGCCAAAGCGCGACATCAGCTTGTCTTCCAGTTCGAACACCACCGAATCCGCCGCCTGCTGCGGCGTCATCCCTTGCGCCATCCGGCGAACGATTTCGTAGCTGGTACAGCCCTTCATCAGATCTTCACCGACGCCCGTGGCGGTGGCCGCGCCGGTTTCGCTGTCGCAGTAAAAGCCGGAGCCGATGATGGGTGAGTCACCGAGGCGACCGCGTTTTTTCATAAACAGGCCGCTGGTGGAGGTGGCGACGCTCATCGAGCCCTGTTTATCGAGGCCAATGATGCCGACGGTGTCATGTCCGTCGTAGGGGCTTAACCCCTTGTCCAGCGTTTCGCGGCAGCGCTTACGGTAGTGTTGCATGGCGCGATCCGTGAGCATGGTTTTGTCGGCAAAGCCCTGGCTCAGCGCCCATTCGCGCGCGCCCTGGCCGACCAGCAGGCTGTTATAGCGCTGGCGGCTGAGCGCGTGCGCCACGCGTACCGGGTTGGCGATATCCACCAGATTGCCCACGGCGCCGAACGCCAGCGTGTCGCCGTCCATATAGGCCGCGTCCAGCTCCACCTCGCCGTTCTCGGTCGGCAGCCCGCCGTAGCCGACGGATTTATAAAACGGAAAGTCCTCGACGGCGGCGACGGCATCCACCACCGCCGGAGCGACAGGTTTGCCCGCAGCCAGCGCAGACGCAGATTCCGTGACGCCTTCAAGCGCCATTCGCCAGGTTGCGATAATTCCCCACATGCTTTACTCCTGTTTTGCAAGGGTGGTGTCGGTTTGCGTAGCGGTAGTCAGCTCCGCGGCGCGGTACTGTTTATCCACGATACGCATGAAAGGCAGGTACAGCATGGCGCCAATCAGCAGGTTGATCAGCTGCATCACGCTGCCGCTCAGGTGCCCGGTGACGATAAAGCCGCTGATAACCGGCGGCAGCGTCCAGGGGATAAACACCCCGGTGGTGACGGCGACCGCACCAATTTTCATCGCCGCATACTGCACGGTGACCAGCACCAGCGGCACCAGATTGAACGGGATGAGCATGATCGGGTTCATGATCACCGGCAGGCCAAACAGGATCGGTTCGTTGATGTTAAACACCGACGCGCCCGCACCGAGGCGCGCTACTTCGCGCATGTTTTTGCTGCGGGCGAAAATCAACATCGCAATCACCAGCGACAGCGTGGCGCCCGCGCCACCCATCCAGATCATGTCAAAAAACTGTTCGGTGATGATGTGCGGCGGCGTCGTTCCCGCCTGGATCGCGGCGATGTTGTCGGTCTGGTTCTCCATCCACAGCGGGCGAATAATCCCGTTGATCATCGAACCGGAGTTAATGCCCACTGACCACAGAATGGTGATGCTGAATACGGTCATCAGCGCCCCGAAATAAGAGGTGCCGTAGTGGCGCACCGGGGTGGCAACCACTTCATAAATAAACTGGTGGATGGTGTGATAGTGGGTGTTTTCAAAGATGATGCGGATAAGCAGCACCAGAATCATCACCAGCAGGGCCGGGATCAGGGCCGCGAACGACTCCTGCACCGCCGGAGGCACGCCGTCCGGCATTTTGATGACCAGCTTTTTGCGCTTCAGCCAGCAGAACAGTTCCGTCCACAGCAGGGAACCGATCATCGCCACGAACAGCCCTTTGCTGCCAATCCACTCCACCGGCATCACGGTAATGCCGCCGTTTTCCGCCACTTTGATAAAGGGCGTCAGGATCAGAAACGCGACCAGCGCCAGGATGCCGCAGGAGATGCGGTCCTCGCCATAATGCTCAGCCAGGCGGTAGGCCACCAGGAAGCTGATAAACAGCGACATGGTTGAGAACACCGCGTTAAACGGGATCTCTATAATTGCACTCCAGCTCTCACCAAAGGCCTGAGACATAAACTGCTGATAGGCCTGATTCGGGAAGGAGGAGATCACCAGCAGAATGGAGCCGACGATAATAAACGGCATGAATGACACGTAGGCGCCGCGAATGGCCCCAAGATGACGCTGCTGGGCCGTTTTCGCCGCCAGCGGCATCAGTTTTGCTTCAAGAAATCCCAGAACATTGTTCATTGTGAACTCCGTACAAGATTGAGAGGTGTTGTTTATGTTATGTCTGTGGATTATCAGTGAAGCGTGGCGAGCGAAAGGTGAAATCGGTCACAAAGCATTCGCTGCTCTGATATAAATCTCATAAGATTAGTTCCGGAGAGAGACGCGATGGAAATCAAACTGCATGCCAACGCCACCACCACACCGCGTATCCGTCGTTATCTTCAGCAGTCAGATAAAAGCGACAGGGAACTTGCCGTTGAGCTGGGGATCTCGGTCACCACCGTCAGGCGCTGGCGCAACCGCGACCAGGTTTCGGATAACCACACAACGCCAAAAGTGATACACAAAGCGCTGAGACAAGAGCAGGCGGCACTGATAAATGCCCTGCGGGATATCACCGGGGCACCGCTGGATGAACTGCTGCTGCTGGTGAATGACGGACTCGGGATCGCCGTTTCCCGGGCGACCCTGAACCGCTACCTCAAACCAGCCTCGCTAAAACAAAAGGGGGCGTCGTTGCAGGGCAAAAAGGCGCTGAAGGCCGGGATCATGCCGCAGAAGCTACTCCTGCATCATCAGCCGCTGTCGCTACATATGGACGACGATGGCGAGCAACACCTGCTCTGGGCGCGTGAACCCGTCAGCGGCTGGTGTTACGCCCGGCTTTATGCTGGCGTATCGCCGCAGTTGCTGACCCGCTGGACGAACGAGGTGCTGGCTGCCTGTCCGGCTGATATTCAATCTGTTGAGACTTTTGGGCTAGAAGTGAACTTGCCGGAGCATAACGTCACCGTAAAAGTGCATTCACAGTATTATCTCGCCCTTCAGGTCACCGTGCCGTTACGCGAAATCATTCCGCGGGTGAACAGTGAACCGATGGGAGAGCTGTTGATCCAATTGTGTGAGTTTTATAACCGGGGGAAAGCGCAGAAAAAGCTGGGAGAGCGTACGCCGCAGGCGTTTCTGGAAGCGCTGCGGCGTAACGATTAGACGATCTCGAGCACGTCTTCCGGCGGACGGCCGATACGCGCCTTGCCATTTGCCACTACAATCGGGCGCTCAATCAGCTTTGGATTGTCGACCATCGCCTGAATCAGCCGATCTTCAGTGAGACTGGTATCGTTCAGATTGAGCGACTTATACAGATCTTCTTTCTGACGCATCAGGTCGCGTGCGCTGCCCATGTTCAGCATCTTCAGCAGCTGGCGGATAGTCTGCGCGTCCGGCGGCGTCTCCAGGTACAGCACCACTTCCGGTTCGATGCCGTTAGACTTCAGCAGGCTGAGGGTGTCTCGGCTCTTGGAGCAGCGAGGGTTATGGTAAATTTTTACCGCGTCTGTCATGACTTCTCCTTTATTACATCTTCTCGTACGGCTTAAAGCGTTGTTGCAGGCCGCGCAGCTGGTCGATTCGCGCATCGTAGCGGGCCTGTTGCAGGCTGCCAAGCTTCACCTGCGAGCTGGCGCTGCTCAGCAGGGAAATGGCCTGATCGAGACGACCCGCCAGCGCCAGACCTTCCGCACGCGCGGCCAGCTCCTGATCGCGGTTACCCAGTTGCCCCTGGGCCTGGGCGAGCAGCTCCCAGCCGTTCTGGTCATCTTTATTGTTAAAGGTGTAGCGGTTCAGAATGGTCACCGCCTCGCCGGGCTGGCCGCCCTGTAGGTAGGCGTTCGCCAGGTTAAGCTGCAATACTGGATTATTACGAAGATCTTTCGCCCCTTTCAGGCGATTAATCGCATCGGTCGCTTTTTTCTGCCCCAGATCGATATCGGTGGCGAGGTCGAGATACCACGGATTGTCAGGCGCCGCCGCCAGCAGCGGCTGTAGCGCTTTTCGCGCTTCATCGTATTTGCTGGCCTCCATCGCCTGGAGCGCCTGACCATACTGCGCCGCGTTTTTCTCGCGCACGTTGCCTTTCGCCAGCGCGTCCAGCAGATCGCTGGTGAGCTGATTACGTCCGGAGTTGTACATGCCAAGCGTTCTCACTTTGGCCATGTAGAAATCCTGCGAAGACTGCACCACGACCGGACGCATCTGGTTGGCACGGTTACGCGCATCCGAGAGGCGGCTTTCCGGCAGCGGGTGGGTCAACAGAATTTCAGGCGGGCGCGACGAGTAGCGTGCCTGGTCGAGCAGCTTTTCCAGGAAGCTCGGCATGGCCTGCGGGTCAAAGCCGGAACGCTGTAAAACCTGAATGCCGATGCGGTCTGCTTCCTGCTCGTTCTGCTGGGTAAAGCTGATCATCCCCTGACGCGTCCCCGCCAGCGTCCCGGTAAGCGCCGCCATCCCGGCCTGCGGGCTGGCCATCGCCAGCAGAATAGAGCCCAGCGCGCCCACCCAGGTTAGCGGGGCGTTACGCTTCTGATCTTCCATCGCACGCGCCAGATGGCGCTGGGTGACGTGTGAAATTTCGTGCGCCATGACGGACGCCAGCTGGCTTTCGTTATCGGAATAACGGAACAACGCCGAATGCAGCACCACGTTCCCGCCAAAGAAGGCGAAGGCGTTGATTTCATCGTTATTGATTAAATAGAAGTGGAAGGGCGTTTTTACCGAGTCGGCGTGCGCCACCAGACGCATCCCCAGACCGTTGATGTATTGCACCAGCAAAGGGTCGTTAATCAGCGGAGCACTGCCGCGCAGCTGGCGTACGTAATAATCACCCATCTGCATCTCCTGCCCGATGGAGAGCGTGCTTCCTGCCGTGGTGCCCATGTCCGGCAATGAATCGGACGAGTCAGCGAAAGCGGGCAACACCTGACCCACCGTCACGGCGGCAATCAGTGTCGCAACCAGTGTTTTTCTCAACTGCCTGAACATAACCACTGTCCTGTATGTTGGATGTGCTAATTTGACCGATGAACCCGCATAACGTTCATCTCCGCTGCTCTGCGAGTGTAGCCGTGTTAAGAGATGAAGAAAATCCCATTCATCAGGGTTTTGCGAAACCTGACAGTGAAACAAAAAGGAAAGTCTTTTTTGTGACAGTTAGATACAATTCACCGTCTCACTCCCGCCATTCGATTCAGGGAAGGGTTGTATGCTCGAAATGTTAATGCAGTGGTATCGGCGTCGGTTTAGCGACCCGGAAGCCATTGCTTTGCTGGTCATTCTGGTTGCCGGATTCGGTATCCTGTTCTTCTTTAGTGGCCTGCTGGCACCGCTACTGGTGGCAATTGTGCTGGCGTATCTGCTGGAGTGGCCCACCGCTCGTCTGGAACATATCGGCTGTTCCCGCCGCTGGGCGACCAGCATTGTTCTGGTGCTGTTTGTCGGCATTCTGCTGCTGATGTCCTTCGTGGTGATGCCCATCGCCTGGCAACAGGGGATCTACCTGATCCGCGATATGCCCGGCATGCTGAATAAACTGTCTGATTTTGCCGCCACGCTGCCGCGCCGCTATCCTGCACTGATGGACGCCGGGATCATCGATGCAATGGCCGAAAACATGCGCGCCCGCATCATGACCATGGGTGACTCGGTGGTGAAATACTCTCTGGCCTCGCTGGTAGGCCTGCTGACGCTGGCGGTTTACCTTGTTCTCGTGCCGCTAATGGTGTTCTTCCTGGTCAAAGATAAAGAGCAGATGCTGAACGCGGTACGCCGCGTGCTGCCGCGCAATCGCGGTCTCGCCGGTCAGGTCTGGCAGGAGATGAACCAGCAGATCACCAACTACATTCGCGGCAAAGTGCTGGAGATGATTGTGGTGGGCGTGGCGACCTGGATTGGCTTCGTGATCTTCGGACTGAACTACTCGCTGCTGCTGGCGGTGCTGGTCGGATTCTCGGTTCTGATCCCGTATATCGGCGCGTTTGTGGTGACCATTCCGGTAGTCGGTGTGGCGCTGTTCCAGTTTGGTCTGGGTACGGAGTTCTGGAGCTGTTTCGCCGTATACCTGATTATTCAGGGACTGGACGGGAACCTGCTGGTACCGGTGCTGTTCTCAGAAGCAGTTAACCTGCATCCGCTGGTGATTATCCTGTCAGTGGTGATTTTCGGTGGGCTGTGGGGATTCTGGGGGGTATTCTTCGCCATTCCGCTGGCGACGCTGATTAAAGCCGTGGTCCACGCGTGGCCGGATGTGCCAGCGGTGGAAGAGAAGTAGATTTAGTGCGGGCTGATGCCCTCACCCCAACCCTCTCCCGCGGGGAGAGGGGGCAAACACTAAAAACGGTAGCGCATTCTACCGTTTTGCATTTACCTTGTAGGCCGGGTAAGCGCAGCGCCACCCGGCACTAAAATGATCACGCGTTCTCTTTCAGCCACTTCAACACCACGTCGTGGTGGTTGCTGGTTTTGAAATCATCAAACACGTGCTCAACTTTACCGTCAGCGTCAATCAGGAAACTGATGCGGTGAATACCGTCGTACGTTTTGCCCATAAAGGACTTCTCACCCCAGACGCCAAACTGCTCGCAAACCTGGTGGTCTTCATCGGAAAGCAGCGTGAAGTTCAGCAGCTCTTTTTCCGCAAAGCGTGACAGCTTCTCTGGCTTATCGGTGCTGATGCCCAGCACTTCCACACCGACCTTTTTCAACTCATCCATGTTGTCGCGTAGACCGCAGGCCTGTACGGTACAGCCCGGGGTCATGGCTTTCGGGTAGAAATAGACCAGAACACGCTGTCCCTGGAAGTCGGTCAAATTTACTTGCTCGCCGTCTTGATCCGGTAAGCTAAATTTCGGTGCGATATCACCGGCTTTCAGTGGGTTCATTACTCAACTCCATCCTGTTCGTGCTGCGAATAATCGACGACGCTTATACTGCCTTGCGCATGTAATTCTGTACAGAGGGCTTTGAACGCTTGCTCGATATTTGACGCATCCTGCGAGGCAGGGCTGTGTGCGGTAATTTGAATAAACAGCGTCGGGATTGCGTTTTCATCGCCCGGCTGCGTGCGGGAAACCAGTTCGGCAATGTTCATCTGATGGCTGTCAAACAGCGCCGTAAAACGTTCAATCAGATGAGGTGAATCAGGCACTTCAACCTGTACCCAGACCGTGGCAGGCAGAGCCGGACGCGGGCGCGCGGTGGTGCGCTTCATCACAATCAGTAAATCCAGCTCTGCGCCTTTCAGCGGCAAGGTAGATTCGATGAGGGTAATGGCATTCCATGTTCCGGAAAGCAGCATGATGAACGTGAACTCTTCGCCAAGCATAGCCAGCCGGCTATCTTCGATGTTGCAGCCGCAGCTGCTCACGTGGCGAGTGATGGTATTCACGATACCCGGCCTGTCAGCACCCAGCGCAGTGATAACCAGGTAATGTTGTGATGAGGTTGTCAAACCTGTTCTTCCTTTGCGTGGTTAAGTCTTCCTAAGGAAAGCATAAAAAAAACATGCATACAACCGCCTGAGAGCCTCAGGTCGCTTGCTTTTATTACAGTTCCAAACGTAACATTGAGGCTCTTGTTCGCACAGAGGATGGCTCATGTTCACGGGAAGTATTGTCGCGCTTGTTACACCGATGGATGAAAAAGGTAATGTCTGCCGGTCAAGCATGAAGAAGCTCATTGATTACCATGTCGCCAATGGAACCTCGGCGATCGTTTCGGTAGGGACTACCGGTGAATCCGCTACGCTGAGCCACGAAGAGCACGGCGACGTTGTGATGCTGACCCTGGAACTGGCGGACGGGCGTATTCCTGTCATCGCGGGTACGGGCGCAAACGCAACGGCAGAAGCGATTAGCCTGACTCAGCGTTTTAACGACAGCGGCATTGTCGGCTGCCTGACGGTGACCCCTTATTACAACCGTCCTACTCAGGAAGGTTTGTTCCAGCATTTCAAAGCCATCGCTGAACATACTGACTTGCCACAAATTCTGTATAATGTGCCGTCCCGTACCGGTTGCGATATGCTGCCGGAAACCGTTGGCCGTCTCTCGAAAGTAAAAAATATTATCGGGATTAAAGAGGCGACAGGGAACTTAAGCCGCGTTCATCAGATCAAAGAGCTGGTTTCAGACGACTTTATCCTGTTGAGCGGTGATGATGCGACCGCGCTGGACTTTATGCAGCTCGGTGGTAATGGCGTGATTTCCGTTACGGCGAACGTGGCGGCGCGTGATATGGCTGACATGTGCAAACTGGCCGCAGCCGGTCACTTTGATGAAGCTCGCGTGATTAATCAGCGTCTGATGCCGTTGCACAATAAATTATTTGTCGAACCCAATCCGATCCCAGTGAAATGGGCATGTAAGGAGTTGGGGCTTGTAGCAACCGACACGCTGCGTCTGCCAATGACACCGATTACCGACCACGGTCGTGAAATTGTCGCTGGCGCGCTGAAGCATGCCGGTTTGCTGTAAAGTTTAGGGAGATTTGATGGCTTATTCAGTACAGAAGTCGCGCCTGGCGAAGGTTGCGGGTGTTTCGCTTGTTATGCTCCTCGCTGCCTGTAGTTCAGACTCGCGCTACAAGCGCCAGGTGAGCGGTGATGAATCCTATCTGGATGCGCCGCCGCTTGCTGAACTTCACGCGCCTGCCGGCATGATCCTGCCGATCCAGAACGGTGATTATAATATTCCGGTTACCAACGGCAGTGGCCTGGTGGGTAAAGCGCTTGATATTCGTCCGCCGGCTCAGCCTCTGGCGCTGGTGAGTGGCGCGCGCACGCAGTTTACCGGTGATACGGCCTCTCTGCTGGTGGAAAGCGCACGCGGTACCACGCTGTGGCCGCAGGTTGTGAGCGTTATTCAGTCGAAAAACTATACGATTGATAAACGCGACGACGCCAGCCAGACTTTAACCACCGACTGGATTGAGTGGAACCGTCTCGATGAAGACCAGCAGTATCGTGGTCGTTATCAAGTCTCCGTTAAGCCGCAGGGTTATCAGCAGGCGGTTACCGTCAAGCTGTTGAATCTTGAGCAGGCAGGTAAACCGGTTGCCGATCCGGCCGCCATGCAGCGCTACAGCACTGAAATGCTGAACGTGATTGCCGCCGGTCTGGATAAAAACGCTACCGATGCCGCAAACGCCGCGCAGAACCGTAACGGTTCAACGTTTGACGTGCAGAGCGGTGCAGACGATACCGGCCTGCCAATGCTGGTGGTGCGTGCGCCGTTTAACCAGACCTGGCAGCGCCTGCCAGCAACGCTTGAAAAAGTGGGCATGAAGGTGACCGACAGCACACGTTCAACGGGCAGCATCACAGCGACCTATAAGCCGCTGTCTGATAGCGCCTGGCAGGAGCTGGGGGCAAGCGATCCACAGCTGCCTTCCGGTGACTACAAAATCCAGGTTGGCGACCTCGATAACCGCAGCAGCCTGCAATTTATCGATCCGAAAGGACACACGCTGACCCAGGCGCAGAATGATGCGCTGGTCGCTGCCTTCCAGGCCGCATTCAGCAAATAATAGTGAGGGCTGGTTAATCCAGCCCTTTTTATTTTCGTGCTACGCAAACGTGTGCGTGGCATAATATGGCCAGTTTTGAATACAAATCATCACACCAGGAGTAATGAAGATGCAGAAGCAAGCTGAGTTGTATCGTGGCAAAGCGAAAACCGTATACAGCACGGAAAACCCGGATCTGTTGGTGCTCGAATTCCGCAATGATACGTCAGCAGGAGACGGCGCACGCATTGAGCAGTTCGATCGTAAGGGCATGGTGAACAACAAGTTCAACCACTTCATTATGACCAAACTGGCCGAAGCCGGTATCCCGACTCAGATGGAAGCGTTGCTGTCCGATACGGAATGTCTGGTAAAAAAACTGGATATGGTGCCGGTTGAGTGCGTGATCCGTAACCGTGCCGCAGGCTCCCTGGTGAAGCGTCTGGGCATTGAAGAGGGTATCGAACTGAATCCACCGCTGTTCGATCTGTTCCTGAAAAACGACGCCATGCACGACCCGATGGTCAACGAATCCTACTGCGAAACCTTCGGTTGGGTAAGCAAAGAGAACCTGGCGCGCATGCAGGAACTGACCTACAAAGCCAATGACGTGCTGAAAAAGCTGTTTGATGACGCGGGCCTGATCCTGGTCGACTTCAAGCTGGAGTTCGGTCTGTACAAGGGCGAAGTGGTGCTGGGCGACGAATTCTCGCCGGACGGCAGCCGCCTGTGGGACAAAGAGACGCTGGATAAAATGGACAAAGACCGTTTCCGCCAGAGTCTGGGTGGCGTGGTCGAAGCGTACGAAGCGGTTGCTCACCGTTTAGGCGTTAAGCTCGACTAAACTGCGCATTTGCCAAAGGATGTTGGCATCCTTTGGCGTCTTATCCTTGTTTACTATGGTAATCCTTTCATTAACCGCCTACGATCATAGCTATTATAAATGGAATAGTTCGAGGTGTTTATGCGCTGGCAAGGGCGTCGTGAAAGTGACAACGTAGAAGACAGACGCAGCAGTGGTGGCGGTGGTCCGTCTATGGGCGGGCCAGGTTTCCGGTTACCCAGCGGCAAGGGCGGCATTATTCTGCTGGTCGTCGTGCTGGTGGCGGGCTACTACGGCGTCGACCTGACCGGTTTGATGACCGGTGAAACCGGGCAACAGCAGCAGTATTCTCAGCGCTCCATCAGCCCGAATGAAGATGAAGCGGCGAAATTTACTTCCGTTATTCTCGCGACGACCGAAGATACCTGGGGTCAGCAGTTCGAGAAAATGGGGCGGACTTATCAGCCGCCAAAACTGGTGATGTACCGGGGCGCAACCCGCACCGGCTGCGGCACCGGGCAGTCCGTTATGGGGCCGTTCTACTGCCCGGCGGACAGCACCGTCTATATCGATCTCTCCTTCTATGACGACATGAAAAGCAAGCTGGGCGCCGACGGCGATTTTGCCCAGGGCTACGTGATCGCGCATGAAGTCGGCCACCACGTGCAGAAGCTCCTCGGTATTGAGCCTAAAGTGCGTCAGATGCAGCAGAATGCTTCTCAGGCGGAGGTGAATCGTCTGTCCGTACGCATGGAGCTTCAGGCCGACTGCTTCGCTGGCGTCTGGGGACACAGCATGCAGCAGCAGGGCGTGCTGGAAACAGGCGATCTGGAAGAGGCCCTGAATGCCGCACAGGCGATTGGTGACGATCGCTTGCAGCAGCAGAGCCAGGGGCGCGTTGTGCCGGACAGCTTTACCCATGGCACCTCAGAGCAGCGCTACAGCTGGTTTAAGCGTGGCTTCGACAGCGGCAACCCGTCGCAGTGTAATACCTTCGGCAAAGCTATGTGATGTTGGGGTTTGAACAGCTGGTCAACCAGCTTCAGCGTACCGGGCACCGCCGGCTGGTGGTGCTCAGCGGCGATGAAGCGTGGACGTTGAGCCAGGCGACCATTCTGCGCGATACGTTACCAGGAGACTGGCTGTGGCTGGAGGAAAACCCCTCTAAGACCATCAGCGGCCTGCTGGGACGTGAATACCTGCACGCCGTTTTTGACGCGCGTCGCGGGTTTGACGTCTCGGCCTTCGCCGCCCTCAGCGGGACCCTGCGCGCCGGAAGCCTTCTGATGCTGCTGGTGCCGCCGTTCTCCGTCTGGGCTAACAGGCCCGACGCGGATTCTCTACGCTGGAGCGACAGCGCCGAGCCGATCGCCACCCCGCACTTTGTTCACCACTTTTGCCGGACGCTTGCCGCCGATTCAGATGCCATCGTCTGGCATCAACATCGTCCTCCGTGCCTTCCCGTTACGCCAGATTTACCCGCCTGGCAGCCTGCCAGCGGTGAACCGCAGCGCGAGCAAGCTGAGATCCTCGACGCTCTTCTGACCATGCCTGCGGGCGTGGCCGCCGTGACGGCACCGCGCGGACGCGGAAAGTCCGCCCTGGCGGGCATGTTGCTCAACGGCATTCAGGGGAGTGCAGTAGTGACGGCACCGGCAAAAGGGGCGACGGATGTCATCGCGCGTTTCGCCGGGGAACATTTTCACTTTATGGCCCCGGATGCGCTGCTGGCCTCCACAACAGAAGCTGACTGGCTGATTGTCGATGAGGCGGCCGCCATCCCCGGCCCGCTGCTGGAGAAGCTGGCGTCGCGCTTTCCCCGCGTGTTGCTGACCACCACGGTGCAGGGTTATGAAGGCACGGGCAGGGGATTCCTGCTGAAGTTCTGCGCCCGGTTCAGCGGGCTGCGGCGTTATACCTTATCCACGCCTGTTCGCTGGGCTGCCGGATGTCCCCTTGAGCGGATAGTGGCGAACGCGCTGCTGTTCGACGATGCGCTTATCGATCGCAAACCGGAAGGCGAGGTACGTTTAACGTCGCTGGAGCCCGGGATGTGGGAGAGCGATCCGACGCGCGGGGCAGGCGTGTATGAACTGCTTTGCGCCGCGCACTACCGGACGTCACCCCTCGATTTACGCCGGATGATGGACGCCCCCGGCCAGCACTTTGCTGTTGCTCAGGCGGGCGCGGAGATCGCGGGCGCGCTCTGGCTGGTGGAGGAGGGGGGATTACCCCCTGAACTTAGCCGCGCAGTCTGGGCGGGCTTTCGTCGGCCGCGTGGAAATCTGGTGGCGCAGTCGCTGGCAGCGCACGGCGGCTCGCCGCTCGCGGCGACGCTGAAAGGCCGACGCGTCAGCCGCATTGCGGTTCATCCCCATCGCCAGCGGGAAGGCATCGGCCAGCGGCTGATCCGCAGTGCCAGCGGAGAAGATTATCTCTCGGTCAGCTTTGGCTATACCGACGAGCTGTGGCGTTTCTGGCGGCAGTGCGGGTTTGTGCTGGTGCGAATGGGCAGCCACCGGGAAGCCAGCAGCGGGTGCTATACGGCGATGGCGTTGCTGCCGCTGAGCGAGGCGGGGCATCAGCTCTGCGAACAGGCGCATCAGCGGTTATGTCGTGATATGCGCGTCCTGTCGGCCTGGAATGGCGAAAAGATCCCGGTGACGGATGCATGGGAAGCTACCCTTAATAGTGACGACTGGCTGGAGCTGACGGGGTTTGCCTTTGCTCACCGGGCGTTTTCAACTTCGGTTGCGGCGCTGACGCGGTTGTTGTTAGCCGTGGACATGCCGCTCCCGGCACTGCGGGGGAAAATGGAAGGGAATACGCACGATTTCGGGCGCAAAGCGTTGCTGGCGAAGCTACGCGAGGAAACCGCTCACGCGCTTGAAAGGCTTGATTACTCCCGTAGCCAGCAGCTGAAAGCCGACATTTTGCAATGGCAATTTTTTCAATGAGTTCTTCAGTAAAGTGGCATGGTCATTACCCCGCAGAGGCGTAAAATCCTGCTTATCAATTAAGGAGATCGCCATGAAACATGACCATTTTGTTGTGCAAAGCCCGGATACACCTGCTAAACAGCTACTGCTTCTGTTTCATGGCGTGGGCGACAATGCCGTCAATATGGGACAAATTGGCAGCTGGTTTGCACCCGTTTTCCCACACGCGCTGATCGTCAGCATCGGCGGCGTGGAGCCGTGCGGTCCGGACGGGCGGCAGTGGTTTTCCGTCGAGGGCGTGACGGAGGAGAATCGTCAGGCGCGTATTGATGACGTTATGCCAGCCTTTATCGATACCGTGCGTTACTGGCAGCAGCAGAGCGGCGTAGGCGCCGACGCAACGGCGCTGATTGGCTTCTCTCAGGGGTCAATCATGTCGCTGGAAAGCGTAAAAGCGCAGCCCGGACTGGTGTCCCGCGTGATTGCCTTTAACGGGCGTTTTGCGACGTTACCGCAAAGCGCGACCACGCAGACCACGATCCATCTCATTCATGGGGGGGAAGACCGGGTAATTGAGCTTTCGCATGCGGTAGCTGCCCAGGAGACGCTGATGCGCGAGGGCGGAGATGTGACGCTGGATATCGTAGACGATCTGGGGCATGCCATTGACGATCGCAGCATGCAGTTCGCGCTCGATCATCTGCGTTATACCGTACCGAAGCACTACTTTGATGAAGCGCTCAGCGGCGGTAAGCCGAATGACGATGATATCGTCGAGTTTATGTGAGGTGTCCCCCTCTCTTTAGGGAGAGGGGAAACAGAGCGATTACTTCTTCTGGTCCTTCTTCGGCCAGTCGTCTTCATCGTCCCACTTGTCGTTAAAATCACGGTGCGGCGGAAGATCCGGTTTGTTGGCAAGGAACTTTTTGTGGTCAACGCGCTTGAGATCTTTAATCACGTTAAGCAGCACGCCTACCAGAAATACCAACACCAGAATCCACCAGTACTTTGAAAGCCAGTCCATTCGCTAATCCTCTTTAAGCACCCGTCAGGCGACGAGCTGCTCCATAATACGTTGATACATGCGGGCCAGCAGTTGTAAATCGGCAGCGTTCACGCATTCATTGATTTTGTGAATCGTCGCGTTAACCGGACCCAGTTCGACAACCTGTGCGCCCATGCGGGCGATAAAGCGTCCGTCAGACGTGCCGCCCGTTGTCAGCAGTTGTGGCTTAATTTCATTATAGTGCGCAATGGCGTTCACCACCGCATCCACCAGTTTACCGCGCTGCGTCAGGAACGGCTGGCCAGACAGCCACCAGTCGAGGGTATAGCGCAGCTGATATTTCTCGAGCAGCGCAATCACGCGCGCTTTGATCATCTCGTCGGTCAGTTCGGTGCTGAAGCGGAAGTTAAACTGGACGAAGAGATCGCCGGGAATGACGTTGTTGCTGCCGGTGCCAGCCTTGATGTTGGCTATCTGCATGCTGGTTGGCGGGAAAAATTCGTTGCCTTTATCCCATTCAATGCCTACCAGTTCGTTCAGCATCGGCGCGGCGCGGTGTACCGGGTTATCCGCCAGGTGCGGATAGGCAACGTGGCCCTGCACGCCATGAATAGTCAAATTACAGGTCAGGGATCCACGGCGGCCATTTTTCACCACATCGCCCACCACTTCGGTGCTGGACGGTTCGCCCACCAGACAGTAGTCCAGACGTTCATTGCGCGCCATCAGGGCCTCAACGACCTTCACGGTGCCGTTGTGGGCGCTGGCTTCTTCATCGGAGGTAATCAAAAACGCAAGACGGTTTTTATGGTTCGGATGCTGGGCGACGAAACGCTCTGCCGCCACGACCATCGCAGCCAGAGAACCTTTCATGTCCGCAGCGCCGCGTCCGAAAAGCATGCCGTCGCGGATGGTCGGCTCAAAAGGCGGGTTGATCCAGCGGTCTGCGTCGCCTGCGGGAACTACGTCAGTATGTCCGGCAAAAGCCAGCGTCTCTCCCTGACCGCGCCATGCCCAGAAGTTCTGCGTATCGCCAAAATCCATGTGCTCCACGGTAAAACCGATGGCACGCAGGCGCTCAATCATTAATGCCTGACAACCTGCGTCGTCCGGGCTAAGGGAAGGACGGCGAATAAGCTGCTGAGTCAGCTCAATGACCGGGCATGACATAGACTACACCTCAACGAATAAATCTGAATAAAGGGTTTCACTGAAACCCAGCAGCATAGGCTGACCTGGCTTGCAGAGCAATGGGCGTTTGATGATTGCCGGCATTTCAAGCATCAGTTTGGCTGCGCTGTCGGCGTCGTTGATCGTGGCCCGGAGAGATTCATCCAGTTTTCGCCAGGTGGTCCCGCGTGTATTCAGTAGCGCTTCCCATCCCAGTTCGTTGATGGCGGAATGGAGAAACGCGGGGTCAAGCCCGTCGGCACGGTAATCGTGGAAGCGATAGTCGATGTTGTGTGCTTCCAGCCAGCGGCGGGCTTTTTTAATCGTGTCGCAATTCTTAATGCCGTACATCACAACCATAGTGAATCCTTTTGTTCTTTTGTGGATTAAATGTTCAATATTTTCGAAGATATATCCTTAAGTGGAATATAACACATTCGGAATTTTTCGGGATTTACAATTCTCCATAATTCAACGAACAGCTGTAAGCTGAATAGTCTTTCATCTTTTAAGCATAGTTGTCCACCCTGTTTAAATTGCCAATAAACTCAGGGGGAAATTAAAAATGCTGTCATTTTTCCGACTATTTCAAAATATTGCTGTAGGTCACATAAAATTTACCCGACAACGCTCATAGTGATCCTAAACCTACCAGCACAGCGGGGCTCAATCACAGCAATCGGTTAAAGTGGCTTCACAATGATGATACGTTTTCGTAGAATGCGCATAATAATAAGAGAGGTTGTTATGATTGAACGTGAACTGGGGAACTGGAAAGATTTTATCGAAGGCATGCTTCGTAAATGAATTTCCGGTAAGAAATGCAAGAGCACTTAATTAACTAAAATAACCATAGTGTGAAAGAATCACACAATAAAAAGGCGGCCTGTAAAGCCGCCTTTTTTATTTCAACGTGTTATTTCGGCTTATCCTTCAGCGGGAAACGACGGCGTACCAGCACAAAGAACAGCGGTACGAAATAGATAGCCAGAATCGTCGCCGAAATCATTCCCCCCATAACGCCCGTTCCCACCGCGTGCTGGCTGCTGGAGCCTGCGCCGGAGCTGGTGGCCATCGGCAGGACGCCAAACACAAACGCCAGAGAAGTCATCAGGATCGGGCGCAGGCGCTGACGACAGGCGTGCAGCGTGGCGGCCATCAGTTCGTGACCTTTGGCATTCATCTCATTGGCAAATTCGACGATCAGAATGGCGTTTTTCGCCGACAATCCGATTACGGTGAGGAGTCCGACCTGGAAATAGACATCATTTTCCAGGCCGCGCATCCAGGTTGCCAGCAGCGCTCCGATGACCCCGAGAGGCACCACCAGCATCACCGAGAACGGCACTGACCAGCTTTCATACAGCGCCGCCAGACAGAGGAACACTACCAGCAGCGAAAGGGCATACAGGGCAGGCGCCTGAGCGCCGGAAAGCCGTTCCTGGTAGGACATCGCTGTCCACTCCAGGCCAAAGCCGGTCGGTAACTGCTGAACCAGTTTTTCCATAATGTCCATTGCGGTACCGGTACTGACGCCCGGCGCGGCTTCACCAACAATCTCCAGCGCCGAATAGCCGTTGTAACGCTCCAGACGCGGTGAACCGGTCTCCCAGCGTGACGTCGCAAATGCCGAGAACGGCACCATGCCGCCGGTGTTATTGCGCACATACCAGCGGTTGATATCGTCCGGCAGCATGCGGTATTTGGCGGCAGACTGAACATAGACCTTCTTCACGCGGCCGCGATCCATAAAGTCATTCACGTAGCTTGAGCCCCATGCCGTTTGCAGGGTGTCGTTAATGTCGTCGATGGAGACGCCCAGCGCCTGCGCTTTACGCTGGTCAATATCCACCTGTAGCTGAGGACTGTCATCCAGACCGTTATGACGAACGCGGGTAAGCTGCGGATCTTTCCCGGCCAGCTCCAGCAGCTTGTCGCGAGCAGCCATCAACGCGTCATGCCCGGCGCCCGCGTGATCCTGAAGCTCCATATCAAACCCGGCTGAGCTGCCCAGGCCGCTGATGGCGGGCGGGCTGCTGGCGAAAACGCGCGCTTCCTTGATTTTGTTGAACGCTTTGGTTGCACGTTCAATGATGGCAAAGGAGGAGCCGGTATCGCTGTCGCGCTGGTCCCAGTCTTTCAGGCGCACAAACATACGCGCCACGTTCTGCCCGTTACCGCCAGGGCCAGAGCCGACGGTGGAGAAGACGGAGACCACGTTATCTTTCTCCTGAGTATGGAAGTAGTTCTCAACCTTCTGCACCACTTTCAGGGTCTGCTGCTGGGTCGAGCCGCTGGGTAACTGTACGGAGGTGATAAACATGCCGCGATCTTCCAGCGGCAGGAACGAGGTTGGCAGCCGCAGGAACAGGAAGACCATGCCGCCGAGCAGCAGGACATAAACCACCATCCAGCGCACGCTGCGGTGCAGTACTTTACCCACGCCTGCTTCATAGCGCGCCGCATTGCGGTTAAACATGCGGTTAAACCAGCCGAAGAAGCCTTTTTGACCGTGGTGTTCGCCCTTATGCAGCGGTTTCAGCAGCGTCGCGCACAGGGCAGGGGTAAGGATCATCGCCACCAGTACGGAGAGCACCATTGCAGAGACGATGGTGATCGAGAACTGGCGATAAATCGCGCCCGTGGTGCCGCCAAAAAACGCCATCGGGATAAATACCGCCGACAGCACCATGGCGATACCGACCAGCGCGCCCTGAATCTGTCCCATCGATTTGCGCGTGGCCTCGCGGGGCGAAAGCCCTTCCTCGCTCATGATGCGCTCAACGTTTTCCACCACCACGATGGCATCATCCACCAGCAGACCGATGGCCAGCACCATGGCGAACATGGTCAGGGTGTTGATGCTGTAACCGAAGGCATACAGCACCGCAAAGGTACCCAGCAGCACCACCGGCACCGCAATCGTGGGGATCAGCGTAGCGCGGAAGTTTTGCAGGAACAGGTACATCACGAGGAACACCAGCGCGATAGCTTCGAGCAGGGTTTTCACCACATCTTCGATGGAGGCTTTTACGAACGAGGTGGTTTCGTAGGCGACTTTGTACTCCAGTCCGTGCGGGAAGAAATGCGACAGCTCATCCAGACGCTCTAGCACCCGCTGCGCGGTCGCCATTTCGTTGGCGCCGGAGGCCAGTTTCACCCCCAGCCCGGACGCGGCATTGCCGTTGAAGCGGCTCAGGTAGTCATATTTTTCCGCCCCCATTTCCACGGTGGCGACATCCCCCAGACGCACTTCCGAACCGTCCTGATTCACGCGTAGCGTGATATTGCGGAACTGTTCAGGTGTCTGGAGCAGCGACTGGGAGTTGATGGTGGCGTTAAGCGCCTGGTTGTCCACGGACGGCGTACCGCCGAGCTGCCCCACGGCAATCTGGGCGTTCTGCGATTCGATAGCGTCGGTGACATCTTTGGCGGTCATCTGCACGCTGTTCAGCTTGTTGGGATCCAGCCAGATACGCATGGAGTACTGCGAGCCGTAGGCGTCGATATCACCCACGCCGTTGATACGGCTGAGCGGGTCCTGAATATTACTGGCGACGTAGTCCGCGATGTCCTGCTTATCCATTGAGCCATCGGTTGAAACAAACGCGATGGTCAAAATATTGGTGTCACCGGTTTTACGCACGGTCACCCCCTGGTTCTGCACCGCCTGAGGCAGTTTACGCAGGGCCGATTGCAGCTGGTTTTGCACCTGCTGCACCGCTTCATCCGGATCCGTGCCCGCCGTAAAGCTCAGGGTTACCGTCGCCTGGCCCGTGGCGCTGCTCTGTGAGGACATGTACATCAGGTTATCGAGACCCGTCATGTTCTGCTCGATAACCTGGGTGACGGTATTTTCCAGCGTCTGTGCCGAGGCGCCAGGGTAGTTCGCCGTAATACGCACGTTGGGGGGCGCGAGGTCAGGGTATTGCTCAACAGGAAGGGACGTAATCGCCAGGACACCCGTCAGACACAACAGGATTGCAAGCACCCAGGCAAAAATGGGGCGATCGATGAAAAAATTCGCCATTAAAGTGTGACCTCGTTTTGCTGCACGTCATTATTGTTTATTGCCCGCCTAACTTTAGCGGTAAGGCCCAGGTCAAACGTGGAGAAATAAAGGAGATAATGTAAATTATCATGCGCTTTTTTCAGCGCGCCTTCTTTCTCGCTATTTTTCAGCCTGCGCCGCAGGCGTCCGGAACGTCACGCTGACCTGTGTGCCGCCCTGTGGCGGCTGAGAAAAGTGTAATGTCCCGCCGAGCCGTCCCGCGCGTTCGCGCATGATATTCAGCCCGTAATGCCCCGGCGGTTCACTGGCGTCGCCGATACCAATGCCGTTGTCGCGGATCGTGACCGTGTGAGTGCCGTCCGCGGTGGTGACGCAGCTGACCACAATCTCGCTCGCGTCGGCATGTTTAATCGCATTCAGCACTGCCTCACGCACAATCTGTAAGAGGTGCACCTGTTTTTGTGCGTCCAGCGCCAGCGATGAGAGACGGCAGTCGAGCACCAGCTTCGCGCGGGTCTGGCTTTGCAACCCGTCGAGAGACTCCTGTAGCGCGGCAGGAAGATTGGCGTGATTGAGCGTCAGGCGGAAGGTGGTGAGCAGCTCGCGTAGCTGATGCCAGGCATTATTCAGCTCGCGGGAGAAGTCCGTAATGATGGTCTGCGCCGGAGCATTGTCGCCCGGCACGGCATGCTTCAGCAGCGTAAGCTGAATACGCAAATAGGAGAGCACCTGCGCCAGCGAATCATGCAGCTCGCGCGCGATGGTGGCGCGCTCCTCCATCAGCAGCAGCTGCTGATAATGTTTCTGCGCCTGATTAAAATAGAGCCCCCGGCCCAGCATCGTCGCCACGCTTTCCATGAGCGGCAGCGGAACATCCCCGGTCGCGCTTTGCCAGCGCAGTTCGCCGTACAGGGTGTCCTGCATTAACACCGGTAAATTGTGCATTTTCTCGCCCGGGGACTCCTGTCCTTCGTAAAGCTGCCAGTCGTCGCTGGTGCGCAATTGCAGGTAATTCATCTGCGTATAGTCATGCACAATCTGCAAAATATGCCGGAAGCAGTGGCTGTCTATCTGCCCGGTATTCAACGCCTGTGAGCATTTGAACAGCATTTCGAGCTGCTGATGCGCTTCATTCAGGTGGCGGGTTTTTTCAGCAACGGAGTGCTCAAGGGAAAGGTACAGGGTGTGTAATTCCGCCGACATATGGTTGAAGGCGCGGGAAAGCTGGCCCAGCTCGTTGGGAAGCGTAGTATCCGGCGCGGGAGTGTCGAATTGCCCCTGTTCGATACGCTCGCTCGCCGCCACCAGATTATTCAGCGGCAGCACAACCTGACGGCGGATGCGCCGCAGGGTCACCACCGCCAGCAGCAGGATGCCCAGGCCACCCGTCAGCGACATGAAAATCACCAGCTGAATTTTATGTTCGGTGTAGTGCTGTAGCGCCAGCACAAAGGCATCTATCCGGCCCACGAAATCCTCTATGTGGTTCTGATACCATCCGGTATCGCCGCTGGCGATGCGCGTGTCCATCTCCTGCCAGCCAAGGTGCAACTGCTGGTAACGCTGTTTGACGTCCTCTGGCACATACCAGCGGTTTAGCTTCTGCAACGCAGGCGCGCTCAGCGTTTTTTGCCAGACCGCGCGGTGCTCTGCCAGCGATGGGCCGGCGCGCTGCATTTCGTAGCCCAGGCGGTAGCTCTGCATACGCAGCGAGCCGGCGATGTTAATCGCCTCGGCGTCGCGCTGGCTGCTGGCGAGTGTGACCAGCGCAATGGCGCTGATCAGAACGGACAAGACAATCATCGAAAAGAAAGCCCGAGCCAGGCTTCCCGATACGGGGCGTTTAACGGTCACTCATCAGCTTCCTGAATTAAATTGATCTGCCACAGGTTCACTGGAAATAGTTCGGCTTCCTGGGCATTTGAACATTGCGTCGCCATGCCGCTGTGGGTAAATACGATAACAATAGAAAGAATAAGGTTATTGAACCAAAAACAGGTGTTGTTATGAATCGTTTTATTATGGCCAACGCTCAACAGTGTATCGGTTGTCGCGCCTGCGAAGTTGCCTGTGTGATGGCGCACAACGGGGAGCAGCACGCGCTGAGCGAGCGCCATTTTCATCCCCGCATTACGGTCCTTACCTCAGGCTTGCGAAAAAGCCCCGTGACCTGCCACCACTGTGAAAACGCGCCCTGCGCGCAAAGCTGCCCGAACGGAGCCATCACGCAACACAGCGACAGCGTACAGGTCAATCAACAAAAATGCATTGGCTGTAAAGCCTGCGTGGTGGCCTGTCCGTTTGGCACGATGGACATGCTGATCGCCCCGCTGGAAAACGACAGCGTAAAGGCCTCGGCGCACAAATGCGACCTCTGCCTGGAAAGGCCGCAAGGCCCGGCCTGCGTGGAAAACTGCCCGGCGGAGGTGCTTACGCTCGCCACCCCAGCCGTACTGGATAAGCTGGTTAAGCAGCGCCGACAGCGCAGCGCAAGGCTGGACGCGCTGCCGTGGCACAGCGAGGCGGTTCAGTCAGCCCCTCCGCAAACCAAACGGCAACAGATGCAAAACACCCCGGCGCGCGGTGAGCCGGATAAGCTCAGCCCCGAAGCACGCGCATACCATTTTAACGAGATCTACCTGCCGTTTCGCCCGGAACAGGCGCAGCGTGAGGCATCCCGGTGCCTGAAATGTGGCGAGCATAGCATTTGCGAGTGGACCTGCCCGCTGCATAACCACATTCCCCAGTGGATTCAGCGGATCGGGGCGGGGGATATCGTCGGTGCGGCTGAGCTTTCACACCAGACTAACTGTTTACCGGAAATTACCGGCCGCGTCTGCCCACAGGATCGATTATGTGAAGGCGCCTGCACCCTGCGGGATGCGTCAGGGGCAGTAACCATCGGTAATATCGAACGGTATATCTCGGATCGGGCGCTGGCGATGGGCTGGACGCCGGACGTCAGCCACGTTAAGCCGGTCGGTAAGCGCGTCGCCATCATCGGCGCCGGTCCGGCAGGGCTGGCCTGCGCCGACGTGCTGGTGCGCAGCGGCGTCGGCGTGACGGTCTACGACCGCCATCCGGAAATCGGCGGATTGCTGACCTTTGGTATTCCGGCCTTTAAGCTGGATAAATCCCTGTTAGCGCGGCGCAGAGAGATATTCAGCGCGATGGGCATCCGCTTCGAGCTGAACTGCGAGGTGGGAAAAGACGTGTCGATGGCCCAACTGCAAAACGACTACGATGCCCTGTTCATCGGCGTAGGGACCTATCGTTCCATGAAAGCGGGTATCCCTCACGAAGACGCGCCGGGTGTGTACGACGCGCTGCCGTTTTTAGTGGCAAACACGCGGAACGTGATGGGCCTTGATCCTGCCGCAGACGAACCGTTTATCGACACACAGGGTTTAAACGTGGTGGTGCTCGGCGGGGGCGATACGGCGATGGACTGCGTGCGCACCGCGCTGCGGCATGGCGCGGCGAAAGTCACCTGCGCCTATCGGCGGGACGAGGCCAACATGCCGGGCTCAAAGAAAGAGGTTAAAAACGCGAAAGAAGAGGGCGCAGCGTTTGAATTTAATGTCCAGCCGGTTGAGCTCACGCTGGATACCGACGGGAAGGTTAACGGTATCCGGATGCTGCGCACCAGGCTGGGCGAGCCGGATGCGCAGGGGCGGCGGCGTCCTGTCCCGGTGGCGGGCAGTGAGTTTGTCATGCCAGCGGATGCGGTGATCATGGCGTTTGGTTTTAATCCGCACGCCATGCCGTGGCTTCAGGCGCAGGGCGTCGACACCGACGACTGGGGGCGCATCAGGGCCTCCGTGGAGAGCCGTTATCGCTACCAGACCTCGAATCCGCAGATTTTTGCTGGCGGTGATGCGGTACGCGGTGCGGATCTGGTGGTCACCGCGATGGCGGAAGGGCGTCATGCCGCGCAGGGGATCATGGACTGGCTTGGCGTGCCGCCGCGCAACATGCATTAATGCAGACGGGCGACAAAGCGGGCTTCACGGCGTAGTATAAACAGACTCATTTTGCCGTGGAGCCCGTATGTCCCTGAACATTACCGTTATTAAAGACAAAATCCTTTCTGAAAATTACTTTGTCCTGCGTAACATCACTTACGATCTCACCCGTAAGAACGGGGACGTCATTCGCCATAAACGCGAAGTCTACGACCGGGGCAATGGTGCAACCATCCTGCTGTATAACCGTGAAAAGCAAAGCGTGGTGCTGATCCGCCAGTTTCGCATCGCGACATGGGTCAATGGCAACGCGGACGGACGTCTGATTGAAACCTGTGCAGGTCTGCTTGATGACGATGAGCCGGAAGTGTGTATCCGCAAAGAAGCCATTGAGGAGACGGGTTTTGAAGTGGGTGCGGTGCAGAAAGTCTTTGAGCTGTTTATGTCCCCTGGCGGGGTTACCGAGCTGGTTCACTTCTTCATTGCGGAATATACCGATGCTCAGCGCACGCACCGGGGCGGCGGCGTGGACGATGAAGACATTGAAGTGCTGGAAATGCCTTTCGCTCAGGCTGTCGACATGGTGAAACGCGGTGAGATCCGCGACGGTAAAGCGGTGATCCTGTTGCAGTATCTGCAAACCAGCGGGCTGATGAATGCGGCGGCGGAAGCGCAATAAGTTGTATTTCAGATAAATCTATCCGATAAATCCGATTGAGCCAGCCCGCCCAGGGCACGAACATACGCCCCAGATTGACCTATTCGTTTCCGGGGCTGTGCCGTTCATGCGCTACTGCGTTTATCTTCTCTTCTTCATTTGCGTGCTTCCCGCGCCTTTGGTGTGGGCTGCGCCTGCGCAGCAGTCTTTTTCAGACTGGCAGGTGACCTGCAATAACCAGAACTTCTGCGTAGCGCGCAATACCGGCGAGCATCGCGGTCTGGTCATGACGCTGAGCCGCAGTGCGGGGGCAAAAACGGACGCCAGCCTGCGCATCGATCTCGGCGGGCTTTCGGCGCCTCCGGTGAAAGAGCCTGACATCACCCCGCGCCTGCTGCTCGACAATGTGCCGCTTAAACTCACGTCGCAACACTGGCAGTTAGCCCCCTGGCATCTTAAAACAGACGATACGGCCACCATCACCACGTTTCTGAAAACCATTCAGGAAGGGCAGGCGCTGACCCTGCGCGGGGGGAAGCAGACAATTTCTCTGGCCGGTCTGAAAGCGGCGCTGCTGTTTATCGATGCCCAGCAAAAACGCGTCGGAAGTGAAACGGCGTGGATTAAAAAAGGGGATAGTCCACCGCTGAGCGTGCCGCCTGCGCCGGCATTAAAAAAGGTGGCGGTGGTGAACCCCACGCCAACGCCGCTGACGCATAACGAACTCAACGATCTGCTGGATTACGGTACCTGGCGCATGAACCACAGCCAGTGCTCTCTCGATCCGAACCGGCGTGAAGTGCGCGTGACCGCGCTGACCGATGACAAAGCGCTGATGATCATCAGCTGTGAGGCGGGGGCGTACAACACCGTCGACCTGGCGTGGCTGGTGTCGCGTAAAAAACCATTTTCGGCCAGGAGCGTGAGATTGCGTCTGCCGTTTACCCCTTCCAGCCAGAGTAGTGACATGGAGCTGATGAATGCCAGCTTCGACGAAAAAACGCGCGAGCTGACCACGCTGGCGCTGGGACGCGGGATTGGCGACTGTGGGATCCAGACCCGCTGGCGTTATAACGGCCAGCGCTTCCGCCTGGTACGCTACGCGGAAGAGCCAAGCTGTGATAACTGGAATGGGCCAGATGCCTGGCCCACGCTGTGGATCACAAGGTAGGGTTTTGCCGGGTGGCGCTGTCGCTTACCCGGCCTACTTTTTAGAACCGTAGGCCCGGTAAGGCGTAGCCGCCACCGGGCACGAGGGCATCACCGATCGCTCTTACGGAAAAAGTCGTTATACAGCATATACAAATGCGCCGCGCTCCAGGAGAAGTTAGGTGCGCCCTGCTGTGCTCCGGTCAGGGGGTTATAGTTCTCCTGAATCGGGCCGTCCGAGGTTAACCCTTTCGCATGCTTAAAGAAGGTTTCGGCGAGGGTTTGCGCCTGCTCACGATAGCCGTAACGTTCCATGCCTTTTAGTCCAAACCAGAACTGATCGACCCAGACCCGGCCGCGCCAGTATATGTCTGCGCCGAACGCCGGGTTTGTCAGCGCGGCGGTGCCGAGCGGTACCCAGGTATTGAACTCCTTCGGATCCAGCATCACCTTGACCACGGCATCCGCATGTTCCTGCGTCGCGGCACCGTTAAACAGCGGAGACCAGCCTTCCGGCCCTTTACCACGCTCGACGATAGGTTTGCCCGCACAGCCGTTCGCCAGCGGCTTATCCTCGATACGAAGGTCATAGTAAAACCCGCTTTTCGCATCGAACATGCAGGTGTTGATATAGGTTGCGAGCTTATCTGCCAGCTGGCGATAGTGGCTGGCCTCCTGCTCTTTACCCAGCAGGCTCGCCATCTGCGCCAGATAGTGATTGTCGCTGTACATATAGCTTGCCTGGTCAACGGACTCCTGTAATAAGGAATACCCTAACAGATCGCCTTTTTTACTCCTGTTTTCGGCAAATTTAACCGTCCAGTCGCTGCGTTTCCCGCCGTTTTCAACGTACTTATCCAGCTGCGCTTTATCGATAAATCCGAATACGGCGGCATCATCGCGCCCGGACTCCCACGAGGCGGCCACCTGCGCGGGGATCTCCAGGCTGTCGTACTGGCCGTTATCAATTATCCGTGCGTAGTTATTCAGGCCGGAAAGCGACTCTTCTTTATCACCTTTTTTCACCGTGAACAGCATCTCGCCGGTAGCGGTGTTATGGGCCTTATCACGCGTCGCACCGTACTCCGGCACGCCGTTGCCGTTATGATCGCGGTTACGCAGCCACCAGTCGTGATAGGCAACCAGTTTTGGATACATCTCGGCAAGCCAGGCTTTATCCTGCGTGGTGTTATACACCTCCATCACCGACCATGCCGCCAGGCTCGGCTTGGTGTTACGCTCGTTCCAGTTACCGCCGTCGCCGCCTCGTTCCGGGCTCAGGTTCCAGGCGATTAAATCCGGCACAAATCCGGTATCCTGCGGGCGCACCGGATCGTCGGGTTTGATCTGCCAGGAGAAGACCGCGCGGATGTTCTCTTTGGCGATCTCCGGGTTGAAATGCGCCATGGCAAATGCCTGTTTCCAGGTGTCCCACGGCCAGATCTGGTTGCCGGAGAACCAGCGTCCGGTTACGGAGGGCGTCACCGTGTTAAAACGCACCGCGCCGCCTGGCGAACGCCAGTTACCGTTCAACGTCTCGATGGCTTTCACCGCCACGCGCGTTTGTTCTGGAGTCGCGTGCGGGTTGGTTAACCCTTTTTGTAAATACCTCTCCCAGCGCGCTTGCGAGGCGGCCATAAAGTAGGCCGGACGCGCCAGAATGTCGCGGATCTGCGGCTGTTCACGCGCGACGTCATCGGCGTTCAGCAGATGGGAGTAGGTAGTGTACAGCGTGGTGCTGCCGGAAATCTGTGCCCGGCTGGTAAAGCGATGTCCGTCAACGGTGGTCTCGGCAGGAAGAGAGCGGTGTAACTGATATTCGGAACTGCCGGAGGTGAGCAGATCCCAGGTGGAGCGTACCTTGCCGAAGGTCACCTTCAGGCCGTCGCGCGTGGCTACAATTTTACGCTGATAATCAGGATATGCGCTGTCGATGGTTTTATCCGAACGCGGCTTGCCCTCTTTGGCCTCCAGTTTTTCCAGCAGCTCGCCATCCCACACCAGCTCCAGCGGCGTTTTGCTGGTAATACGGGTTTCAAGCAGCGAAGTACGCGCAGAAGCAAAGCGCAGCGTCATCACGATCTGAACATCCCTGGCGCTCAGTTTCTGCACCAACGCGCCAGGGAGGCTGTAGGCTTCAAGGGTGAAATCCACTTTTTTGCCGTTCTGGTACACGGACAGGCGATCAAAATTCGTCGCCATAAAGTTGATGTACTCTTCGGTGAGCAGCGCTACGCCGGGAAATCCGCCCTGGGTCTGCGGCCCGTCCGGCAGCAAATGCCCATGCCAGGCACCCATATCAAAAAAGGGATTAAACCGCTGGTGTTCGTCGTAGTCGAAATCCTGCATGAAGAGCGGCGCGCCGGTACGGTTGATGACGTTTTTGAAGTCAGTTGCGGTGGCGGCGTGAGCCGAAAAACTGAGCGCCAGCGCGCAGGCCAGCGGCGTGAGGACGTATTTCATGGTGGTAGATCCTTTTTACCAGTAGAAGTATTGCATCAGGAAGACCTGATCGCTCGGGTCGCCGGAGGCATTTTTCATATAGAAGCGGCTGTCGGCAGCGGTGGCAAAACGCCCGCCGCCGTACTCGTACCAGATCCCGAACTGCATAAACGAGGTAGTTTTTTCAGCCGCATCGTCCGGACGATGTTTCGCGTAGCTGTAAGCAGTGGAGAGATAAACGCCTTTCAGGGCTTCCACCATGGCGCTGACCATAAATCCGCTCTCCGTGCCGGAGACGTTCTGTCCATCTGCCCGTCCGGTATGATGCCACGCGCGTGCCGCCAGGTTGGGTGTCAAAACGCCTGTTAAAAAGAGCTGGCCTGTACCGTCGGTAATTTCAAGACCGTTCATCCAGGTGACATCTTTCATGATGTCGTACTGAATATAGCCATTCGCCATTGCCGGATAGGTATATTTGTCGTCATAACGATCGTATTTGCCGAAGTGCAGCCAGGCCTTGCTTTCGTCATGGTGACCCGCTGGCGTGGCGGTGACGCTATAGCGCAGGTTGCCGGAGAGGTTTTGCACCTTTAGTGCGTACAAGATGTCGCGGGTGTTGGGGATCACATAACCCAGATCCGGCGTAAAATCGCCCCACCATTGCAGGTCATCGAGAGACGAGTCCTGGCGCAGGCTGAGCATGATCTCGGTGCTGTTATCGGTTTTGTAACCGCCGTAGGAGCGGTTAATCCCACCTTCAAACCCGCCCCAGCTGTGATCGGGCACCCAGGCGTTGCCCTGATGATCCGCCTGTACGGTCCAGCCTTCGCCGTAAATCAGGCCGAACCAGTTCCCCTGTTTTATCTCCAGACCGCCCTCAATATAAGTGCCGTCGCTGTATTTATGTTTATCCTGACCTTCTAAATCCATATACCCACCGACGCCCATCTCGCCATAAAAACGAAATGACGGGGAGGTTATTGCCGGTGTTTTGGTATCGTCATGTTCAGCGGGCCGGGCATCTTCTGCGGCAATAGCAGGGCAGCAGAAAGAGAGGGCAGCGAGTGCCCAAAATGTTTTTTGTTTAATTTTCATAAACTCATCCCAATGAGATAAAATCCATGCCTTTTATTTCAGTTAATATTCGAGGCAGGTGATGCTTCAGTTTTTTATTGTTCTTTTGATAATCCGTTTACGTATTTGCTGTATTTCCACCAGGCAAATCCGAGGAATAAAACAATGCCACCGACGTTATAGAAAATAATCGTCAGAATATTGGCACCGGTAGGGAAAGTGGATGCCACAAAACCAATGGCGAAAATAACAATCAGCATCGACACTATGGTTATACCCGTGGTTCGTGAACCCATCCTGAAATCGCGCGGCAGGTGATCGAGCTTACGACGCAGGTTGAGGTAGGCCAGCATAATAAACAGCGGCGGTAACATGGAGGCCGCAGCGGTCATATTGATGACGGTGTTCATCAGCTCCTGCGCGGTACTGGAGCCCATGGTCGGGATAATCATCAGTGGGATCACAATCAAATACTGGATCCAGGCCGCGCGCGCCGGTACGCCGTTTTCGTTCAGCGCCACGGTTTTCGGACCAAAAATGCCGGTCGGGATCTCCGAGAAAAAGATTTTGACCGGCGTCGCCGTCCACATCAGCAGGGAACCGAACATGGCGGTAAAGGAAACCAGACCGACGAAACGGTTCATCAACACTTCCGGCAGGCCAAACCACACCGCCAGACCGTGGAACACCTGCACCGAACCCCCGGTAAACTTCAACGCTTTGCTGCTGATAAAGACGTTGATCAGTACCGAGGAGATGGAGTACAGCACGCCGATAAAGATCCCCGCCAGGATGATCACTTTAACGAAAGATTTCGAACCGCCTTTCACATCGTTTACGTACACCGCGACGGATTCCGCGCCCCCGGCAGCCATAAATATCCAGGTGGTAATGCCGAGGAATGCCCAGTTAAAATGCGGGATCATCGCGTCGACGGTAATCGGATCAGCGGGCTGCACCCCACCCATTAGCGCCGCGCCCGCCAGCAGAATGTAAGAGAGCGTCAGCAGCAGCATCAGCGTGGAGGTTACAGACGTAATTGGCCCCAGCATCTTCGCCCCGTTGGTGGAGACCCACGTTGAGAAGGCGAACAGCACCATACTTAGCACCGTTGTGGCAAATGGTGTGAGAATGTACTCATAGCCAAGAAAGGCATAAGAGGCATAGGCAATGACGCGCGGTAATAACGAGGTGAAGAAGAATAAATTCACGAACCAGTATGTATAAGCGGTAATAAATGCCCAGCGCCCGCCGAGTGAACTTTTTACCCAGGCATAAACTCCAGCTTCTGAGTTTTTATTCAACGAGACAAACTCAGCGATAATTAAGCAGAACGGGATAAAATAGAACAGGGTTGCTAAAAAGAACATCGGCGCGGAGGCAAGTCCGAGTTCGATATTATTATTGATCACGTTGTTAAAACTAAACACGGCGGCAAAGGTCAGCGACAGCAGGCCGAATTTGCCGATGGTATTGCGTTTGGTGGTTTCAGACATAACGTTTCTCCGGGTAAGAGGCTAGCGGTGCTTCATTGGCACCGCTCGTTTTTTTATTTGTTATGGAAATAACCGTCTTCGATGGTCACATTGAGAATGACTTTTTTGACCGGCTCCTCGCTGATAAAGCGATACGCCTCATGGTTCTCACAAATTACGATCTGCCCCTCGCGCACCTGTTCGGTGGTACCCATGCCTTTCAGGTATTCTCGATCGGTCTCATCGCGGTAACACTCCACTGTCTGAAGCGCATCTTTGGCGGCATATTCAATTTTCTGCGCGCCGTGAAGGTAGTAATGCACCTCGAAATAGCGGCGATGCCCGACAAACAGCGCGTCGGTGCTGGCATCATTGGTCACACGGTAGGCCAGCGAATCGCCAATCGAATGGGCTACGCCGGGCGAGATATTATCGATATTGTTAATGGCTTCTGAGCAGCGCTGCCATTTGCGACCCGTGCGGTAATGCTGTTGAAACTGTTCCAGGCTCTCAAGAACGATCATTTGTCTTCCTCGCTGTGCAAATCCATGGAGAAGAAACCGGTGCCGAATTGCTGGCGTGCCAGCGCCATCGAGGCGATGCGGCCGCCATTGAGCGGGAGCAATGTGAAGCCGTAGCGGAACGGACTGAACCAGACGCGCCAGCTCTCCAGTACCTCACTTCCCCAGGAATTGGAGCCTAAGCCCAGCACCTGGTGGTCAAGATTAAGCGTAATGTCATCGCAGCGGCGCAGTTCGTTGCAGTGCTGTGCGGCGTGAATGTTCTCAGCCGTGTAGTGCCAGGCGCTGAAGTGGAGAGGCTGTTGCGGTACGACCAGCACGCCGCTGCCATGACGATCCGCGAGGGAGGCCCAGCGCACCTGCTGACGGTTGCCGTTGTTTTGCGGGAACGGATAATTTTCAAACATCTCATCAACCGTGGTGTGCCACAGGTCGATGGTGCTGGCCTGCTGGCTGTCCGGATAGTTTTCACCCGGCCCTCGCCCGTAGTAGCTCACCTGATCGAAACCGCCGTTGATGCCAAGCGTAAAGCCGATGCACGGAATGATGTGTGGGTACTCGCCGTAGCGCTCACCGCATAGCTCAACGTTGATCTGCCCGTCGGCGGCGATGCGCCAGCGATAGGTACAGCGCATGCCAAAATCAAACACTGGCGGGGCAATCAGGGTACGGGTGGTGACGATGATCGCATCGTTATGCTGCTCAACCTCGAAACCGCGCAGATGCTCCTGCATGATCTGGAAATGATACGGCTGCCACAGCCCTTCATACTCCTGCTTATGGTTATCAATCATGGGCTTGAAGAAGTTAATCTTCGGCTCACGGGTAAGGTATTCCTCACCGTTCACCTGCCAGGCGCTGAGTTTTCCCGATACTTTAGAGAAGGTCGCGCGGAAGTTATGCCCGGTCACGGTGCAGCTCAGGCGATCTTCCTCCAGACGCAGCGGAGTGGCACTGGTGTTGATAAACGGTGTCGGGCGTGCCGTGCGGCCTTTTAACGGGAACTGATACACCGCGATCTCGTGCCCGACCTCGCTGTAGCGCGTGGGACTGTTTTTGATAATACGTACAGTCAGGAATGCTTCGCGCTCGTCCAGTTCCGGCACGTGCAGGCTGACGCTGCGGGAGCTGTTGGGGGCCAACCCGGTGATGTTCAGTGGCTCGCTGTGCAGCGTTTCACCTTCCGCACGCACCTCCGTGAGCAGGGTGTAATCATCCAGGCTGGTGAACCATAAGCGGTTATCAACGTGCAGCTCACCGTTTTGCCAGCGCAGTTTGACCGGGGCGATCACCTGCTTGTACTCACGCAAACCTTGCCCGGGCGTTTGATCGGAGTAGATCAGCCCGTCGAGGCAGAAGTTGTAATTATTGGGGTAATCACCGAAGTCGCCGCCATAGGCGTACCAGATATTGCCGCTGGCGTCTGTTTTCTGAATACCGTGGTCGCACCACTCCCAGACATAATGCCCCTGAATGCAGTCGTGCCGATCGAACACGTTCTGATACTCGGTCAACCCGCCGGGACCGTTGCCCATCGCATGGGCGTATTCGCAGATAATGCGCGGTTTGGCGTGCGGGTATTCGCCAAACAGATTCATCAGCGGTACGCGGGTATACATGGTGGAGATAATGTCCACCACCTCGGCGTCGCGATCTTCTTCGTAGTGAAGCAGGCGAGTATCATCCAGCGCTTTTGCCGCACGGGCCATCGCGCGGATGTTACAGCCGTAGCCGGACTCGTTTCCGAGCGACCAGATGATGATCGACGGATGATTTTTCTGCGCGTGAATATGGCGTTCGATGCGCTCAACGTAGACCGGCTCCCACACCGGATCGTCCGTAATGCGGCTCAGGTCGCCGACGTTGGCGAAGCCGTGAGACTCCACATCCGTTTCAGCCATTACAAACAGGCCGTACAGGTCGCAAAGCTCGTAAAAGCGCGGGTCGTTCGGGTAGTGGGCGGTACGTACCGAGTTGATATTGTGCTGCTTCATCAGGATCAGGTCGCGCTCCACGCGATCCATCCCCACCGCGCGGCCCCTCAGATGATCGTTGTCATGACGATTGACGCCGTGCAGCTTCAGATAACGGTTGTTAACGTAGAACAGGCCGTCTTTCACCTTGATATCCCGAAACCCGATGCGCTGCGGGATGATTTCCAGCGTCTGGCCATGGTTATCTTTTAAAGTCATGACCAGATGATAAAGATCCGGCGATTCAGCGGACCACTGGCGGGGTTGCCTCACCTCAATGCTGAAGGCGGTTTCCGCACGCTCGCTGACGGTCAGGTTGTCGGTTGTTCCCTTGTGCAGCACTGTCTCGCCGTCGTACAGGGTATAATCCAGTTGAACACAGCCAGGGCGTGCAGCAAGGTTTTCCAGCTCAAGCTGACAGAAGAGGGTGGCATCCCGGTATGCCTCGTCGAAGGTGGTTTTAACCGTGAAATCGCGGACATGCGTGAGTGATTTTCCCAGCAGGTAGACGTCGCGGAATATCCCCGCCGTCCACCACATGTCCTGATCCTCAATGTAGGTGGAATCTGCCCACTGCATAACCCGCACGCACAACAGGTTTTGCCCGCTGTGTACCGCATCGCTGATATCAAACTCGGCAGACAGTCGGCTGCCTTTGCTAAAGCCTATATAGCGGCCATTCACGTAGACTTCGAAATAGGTTTCGACGCCGTCAAACTTGATAAGAGTCTGTTTCTCTTGCCAGCTTTCAGAAAGCGTAAACCAGCGCTGGTATGCCCCGGTCGGGTTGTCTGACGGCACCCATGGTACGTCCACCGGGAAAGGAAAGCCTTCGTCGGTGTACTGCAACTGACCGTGACCTTCCATCTGCCACATGCCCGGCACGGTAATATCGCCCCAGTCGGCCATGTATTCTGAGGTAAAGTTTTCCGGGACAAGCAGCGGGTTCGTGAAGAAGCGAAAGTTCCACTTTCCGCTTAGCGACAGAAAGTGGCTGCTGGCTCCACGCGCAAACGTGCGTGCCCGGGAAACGGTGTCATAAGAGAAGAAGTACGCACGTGGCGGGAGCCGGTTTTCATGCGTGAGTTGAATATTTTCCCAGCGATTCATGTGATCTCCCTGTAGGGGTAAAACATCATTGCTGGAGATTTTAGTAAATATTTTACTAAATAAAATCAGTAAAACCGATTTGCTTTAACTCGATCACGAAATTAAAAAAGCCGGGCGTGCCCGGCGGGAGAGTTAACAGGTGGAAATCAGCGGGTGGTGCCGCGCAGCTTCAGTACGCTCGGGACAAAGACCTGAAGCGGTAGCGCGCGGCCATCGCGGGCCTTTTCCAGCAGCAGATTAACGCCCTGGCTGCCCATCATTTCAGAGTGAATGCGCACGGTGGAAAGAGGCGGGAAGGTAAAGCGGGCGGTTGGAATGTCGTTCACGCTGATCAGTGAAATATCTTCCGGGATCGCCAGCCCTTTTTCGTGGATGGCGCGTAACACCCCGATGGCGATGGAATCGGAGGCCACGAACAAGGCGGAAGGCCAGCACTGTTGTGCCAGCATGATTTTTGCCAGTTCATAACCGGACGAGCTGGAAAAACCGCCGCGCCAGATGTCCTGTTCCGATACCACCCCTTTCAGGAGCCCGTACTCCACGAAGGCGGCTTCCCGAATATCAGCCTTGCCTGGCTCATCTTCGCCGCCGATAAAGCCAATCCGCTTAACTCCCTGAGCAATAAAGAAATCCACGATCTGCTTGCTGATGCGCGAAAGGTCAATATCGACAGAATCGTACTCGCTACCTGGCTCGTGAAAGTCGATAAAACAGACGTTGTCGGTCAACGACATTGCCGCACGTCGAAGCGCAGGGGAGGGTTTGCCTACAATCAACACCCCGGTGAGCTTTTTCAGCTCCGGCAGGGTGGCATTAGCGTAGCAGTTACTCAGTTCGACCCCCAGTTTTTCGCACTGCGTCTCAATGCCGTGGCGAATGGCAAGATAGTAAGGGTCGTTGATCTCCAGTTCCTGCTGGTAGCTGTAGAGCGCCAGAATATGTTGCTGACCGGCAGCGACAGACTGCATTTTACGGGAGGTCGTGCTTTTGTATTCCAGCTTCTCGGCAATCTCCAGAATGCGGTGTTTCGTCTCTTCTTTCACATTCAGCGTCGGGTCATCGTTTAAAACCCGGGATACCGTTGCCAGCGAGACGCCAGCTTCCGTCGCGATGTCTTTCAGCGTTGCCATGTTTGTCCTTATTCCCCACGAGATAGCTTATTGTAAAGGATGCGTTCGGACATGCATTAATTTTTAGTAAATAACATCCCTGTTGCCCTCGCCAGTTATCGTGCTAGTATTTAGTAAAATTTTACCAAGGAGGCAAAAGTGGAAACGGTAGCGTACGATGATTTTGCAAAGCTCGAGATCCGCGTGGGAAAGATTGTTGACGTTAAACGTCACGCCAATGCGGACAAGCTCTATATTGCGCAGATAGAGGTGGGAGGCAGAACGTTGCAAACCGTCACCAGCCTGGTGCCGTATTACCGGGAAGAGGAGCTGATGGGCAAAACGGTGGTGGTGTTGTGTAACCTGGCAAAGGCTAAAATGCGCGGTGAAACATCTGAATGCATGTTGCTCTGCGCGGAAACCGATGACGCCCGAGAAAGTGTGTTATTAACGCCGGAGCGGGTGATGGCGGCAGGGGTAAGAGTGGTGTGAAAAAGCCGGGTGGCGGCTACGCCTTACCCGGCCTACAAAGCCTCGAACCGCAGGCCGGGTAAACGACAGCGTCACCCGGCAAAAGCACTACAGCACGCTTAGCGCCTTCTCCACCACGTTCTCAACGGTAAAGCCGAAATACGGGAACAGCTTGTCGGCCGGGGCGGATTCACCGTAACCATGCATCCCGACAATTGCCCCTTTCAGACCCACGTATTTGTACCAGTAGTCGGCAATGCCAGCTTCAACCGCCACGCGCGCCGCGACGTTTGAAGGCAGCACCGATTCGCGGTACGCCTCATCCTGGGCATCAAAGATATCCGTTGAAGGCAGGGAAACCACGCGCACCGCGTGACCCTCGGCGGTCAGTTTCTCCGCCGCTTTTACTGTGATTTCCACCTCGGAACCGGTGGCGATCAGGATCACGTCTGGCTTGCCGCCGCTGTCTTTCAGGATGTACCCGCCGCGGGCGATATTTTTCACCTGCTCCGGCGTGCGCTCGATCTGCGCCAGGTTCTGGCGCGACAGGATCAGCGCCGTGGGTCCGTTATGACGCTCTACGGCCAGCTTCCAGCCCACTGCCGCTTCCACCTGATCGCAAGGACGCCAGGTGCTGAAGTTTGGCGTTAAGCGCAGGCTTGCCAGCTGCTCTACCGCCTGGTGCGTCGGCCCATCTTCACCCAGCCCGATAGAGTCGTGGGTATACACCATGATTTGCCGCGCCTTCATCAGGGCCGCCATACGCGCCGCGTTACGGGCATATTCGACAAACATCAGGAAGGTGGCAGTGTACGGCACGAAGCCGCCGTGGTGGGCGATGCCGTTGGCAATGGCGGTCATCCCGAACTCGCGCACGCCGTAGTGGATGTAGTTCCCGGCAATGTCCTCCTTCAGGGATTTAGAGCCGGACCAGATGGTGAGGTTACTTGGCGCCAGATCCGCCGAGCCGCCCAGCAGTTCGGGCAGGATTGGGCCAATCGCGTTCAGGGTGTTTTGTGATGCCTTACGGGTGGCAATTTTCGCCGGGTTGGATTGCAGGTTCTCAATCAGCGCATGAGTTTTCTCTTCCCAGTCTTCCGGCAGGCCGCCGCTCATGCGGCGGGTAAACTCAGCCGCCAGCTCCGGATACGCTTTTTTGTAGGCGGCAAACTTCTCGTTCCAGGCCTGCTGCGCTTTTTCACCTGTTTCGCGAGCATCCCAGGCCTTGTAGATCTCTTTTGGGATCTCAAAGGCCGGGTGTTTCCAGCCCAGTTTCTGGCGGGTCAGCGCCACTTCCTCTTCACCCAGCGCCGCGCCGTGCGCCTCCTCTTTGCCCGCTTTGTTCGGCGAGCCGAAGCCGATGGTGGTGCGGCAGATGATCAGGGACGGTTTGTCCTTCACGCTCTGCGCTTCCTGAATCGCTTTTTTCACCGCCTCAGGATCGTGACCGTCGATCTCGTGCACTACGTGCCAGTGATAGGCTTCAAAGCGTTTCGCCGTATCGTCGGTAAACCAGCCCTCGGTTTCCCCGTCAATGGAGATACCGTTGTGATCGTAGAAGCCAATCAGCTTGCCCAGCCCCAGGGTGCCCGCCAGAGAACAGACCTCGTGAGAGATCCCCTCCATCAGACAGCCGTCGCCCATAAAGACATAGGTATAGTGATCGACAATCTCGTGGTCGGGCTGGTTGAACTGCGCGGCCAGCGTACGTTCGGCAATCGCCAGGCCAACGGCATTCGCCAGCCCCTGGCCCAGCGGGCCGGTAGTGGTTTCAACGCCCGGCGTATAGCCGATCTCCGGGTGGCCCGGCGTTTTGGAGTGCAGTTGGCGGAAGTTTTTTAATTCCTCAAGCGGCAGATCGTAGCCGGAAAGGTGCAGCAGGCTGTAGAGCAGCATCGAGGCGTGCCCGTTGGAAAGAATAAAACGGTCGCGGTCGTACCAGGTCGGATCGGTAGGGTTGTGCTTCAGGAAGTCGTTCCACAGCACTTCGGCGATATCAGCCATCCCCATGGGGGCGCCAGGGTGGCCGGAATTGGCTTTTTGTACGGCATCCATGCTGAGGGCGCGAATGGCGTTGGCGAGCTCTTTACGGGACATAGTTCACTCCGTGGCAAGGTTAAAGTTTGGCGGCGAGAAGATCTTCGAGTTTGCGCTGGTCGACGGCGAACTGACGGATGCCGTCCGCCAGTTTTTCCACGGCCATTGGATCCTGATTGTGCTCCCAGCGGAATTCCGCTTCGGTCATGGGTTTTGGTTTTGGCAGAACGGTGGAGGTTGGCACCAGCTTGCGGATCACCGTCTCTTCACTCTCCTGAAGCTTCTTCAGCAGGTCTGGGGAGATGGTCAGCCGGTCGCAGCCCGCGAGCGCGAGGATCTGCTCGGTGCGGCGGAAGCTGGCCCCCATCACGATGGTCTCGTAGCGGTGCTGCTTGTAATAATCGTAGATATTACGCACCGATTTCACGCCGGGATCTTCGTCCACCACATACGGATCCATCGGCTGTTTTGCCTGATACCAGTCGTAGATACGCCCGACAAACGGTGAAATCAGGAACACGCCCGCTTCGGCGCAGGCACGCGCCTGGGCGAAGGAGAACAGCAGCGTCAGGTTACAGTTGATCCCCTCTTTCTCCAGCACTTCCGCCGCGCGGATGCCTTCCCAGGTGGAGGCAAGCTTGATCAGGATGCGTGATTTATCGATCCCCTGCTCCTGGTAGAGTTCCACCAGGCGGCGAGCCTTGCTAATGCTCTTTTCCTGGTCGAATGAGAGGCGGGCATCCACTTCGGTGGAGACGCGTCCCGGTATGCTTTTAAGAATTTCCGCACCGATATTGACCGCCAGCTTGTCACTGGCTTCGGCGACCTGCTGCTCCTGCGTTTTACCGCGCTGTTTGCCGTAGGCTAGGGCGTCATCAATCAGATGACTAAAGTGCGCAAGACCGGCCGCCTTGAGCAGCAGCGAGGGGTTGGTGGTCGCGTCTTCCGGCTGGTAGTGACGAATCGATTCGATGTCGCCGCTGTCTGCAACCACGGTGGTAAATTGTTTGATGCCGTCTAGCTGGTTCATAATTACTCCTTGGAAATAAAAGAGTTAGTCGAGTGCGTCAGGTCACACTTCTGAGAAAATCATGATGGACTTAACAAAAAAGCATAGCAGACGGGGGAGGCATTGCTGTCTGAGACGGGTAACATGGCTGTTATAAATTGATAACAATTTTTATTCTGCAATGGTGAGAGTTTGGCAGCCTTCAAAGTTTAGGAGCCTGCCTGCGGCGATACTATGCGGCACACCAGGGTGTGCATAGGAACGTCAACATCACCCTTTTTGACCGAAACGTGAAAGGAATAACAAGATGGATGATCAGTTAAAACAAAGCGCTCTCGATTTTCACGAGTTTCCTGTTCCGGGTAAAATCCAGGTATCCCCGACCAAACCGCTGGCGACCCAGCGCGATCTGGCGCTGGCCTACTCGCCAGGCGTAGCTGCCCCGTGCCTTGAAATCGAAAAAGATCCGCTGGCAGCGTACAAATACACCGCCCGTGGCAACCTGGTGGCCGTTATCTCTAACGGTACGGCGGTACTGGGGTTAGGGAACATTGGCGCGCTGGCCGGTAAGCCGGTGATGGAAGGGAAGGGCGTTCTGTTTAAGAAATTTGCCGGTATCGACGTCTTTGATATCGAAGTGGACGAACTGGACCCGGATAAATTCATCAACGTGGTGGCGGCGCTGGAGCCGACCTTCGGCGGCATCAACCTGGAAGACATCAAAGCGCCGGAATGTTTCTATATCGAGCAGAAGCTGCGCGAGCGTATGAACATTCCCGTGTTCCATGACGACCAGCACGGCACGGCGATTATCAGTACCGCCGCCATTCTGAACGGCCTGCGCGTGGTCGAGAAAAACCTCTCCGACGTGCGCATGGTGGTCTCCGGCGCTGGCGCCGCGGCCATCGCCTGTATGAACCTGCTGGTGGCGCTGGGCATGCAGAAACACAACATCGTGGTCTGCGACTCCAAAGGCGTGATTTACAAAGACCGCGAGCCAAACATGGCGGAAACCAAGGCGGCCTATGCGGTGGAAGACGACGGCAAGCGCACGCTAGAAGACGTCATTGAAGGTGCCGACATTTTCCTCGGCTGTTCAGGCCCGAAAGTACTGACCCAGGAAATGGTGCAGAAGATGGCGCGCGCGCCAATGATCCTGGCCCTGGCGAACCCGGAGCCGGAAATTCTGCCGCCGCTGGCGAAGGCAGTGCGTGAAGACGCGATCATCTGTACCGGACGTTCGGACTACCCGAACCAGGTGAACAACGTGCTCTGCTTCCCGTTCATCTTCCGCGGTGCGCTGGACGTTGGCGCTACGGCAATCAACGAAGAGATGAAGCTTGCCGCCGTTCATGCTATCGCAGAGCTGGCGCACGCCGAGCAGAGCGAAGTGGTGGCCTCCGCCTACGGCGATCAGGATCTGAGCTTCGGCCCGGACTACATTATCCCTAAACCATTTGACCCGCGTCTGATCGTGAAGATCGCGCCAGCGGTGGCCAAAGCGGCGATGGACTCTGGCGTGGCGACGCGGCCGATTGAAGATTTCGATGCCTACGTCGATAAACTCACCGAGTTCGTCTACAAAACCAACCTGTTTATGAAGCCGATCTTCTCCCAGGCGCGCGCTGACGCGAAGCGCGTGGTGCTGGCGGAAGGGGAAGAGGCGCGCGTGCTGCACGCCACGCAGGAGCTGATCACCTTAGGGCTGGCGAAACCGATCCTGATTGGTCGTCCGAGCGTGATCGAGATGCGTATTCAGAAGCTGGGCCTGCAAATTAAGCCGGGCGTCGACTTTGAGATCGTCAATAACGAATCCGATCCGCGCTTCAAAGAGTACTGGAACGAATACTATTCGATTATGAAGCGTCGGGGGATCACCCAGGAGCAGGCGCAGCGGGCGGTGATCAGCAACACCACGGTGATCGGCGCGATCATGGTTCACCGCGGTGAGGCGGATGCGCTGATCTGCGGGACCATCGGCGAGTACCATGAGCATTTCAGCGTGGTGCAGGAGATCTTCGGCTATCGCGAGGGTGTTCATACTGCCGGCGCAATGAACGCGCTGCTGCTGCCAAGCGGTAACACCTTTATCGCCGATACCTACGTCAACAACGATCCTTCCCCGGACGAACTGGCGGAAATCACCGTGATGGCGGCGGAAACCGTGCGCCGCTTTGGTATCGAGCCGAAAGTGGCGCTGCTGTCGCATTCTAACTTCGGGTCATCCAAATCCGCGGCGGCGTGCAAAATGCGCCAGACGCTGGACCTGGTGCGCGAGCGTGCGCCGGAACTGATGATCGACGGCGAGATGCACGGCGACGCCGCGCTGGTGGAGAGCATTCGTAATGAACGTATGCCGGACAGCCCGCTGAAAGGCTCCGCGAACGTGCTGATTATGCCGAACGTAGAAGCGGCGCGTATCAGCTATAACCTGCTGCGCGTGTCGAGTTCTGAAGGGGTGACCGTAGGGCCAGTGCTGATGGGGGTGTCAAAACCGGTACATGTGTTAACGCCGATTGCCTCCGTGCGTCGTATCGTCAACATGGTGGCGCTGGCGGTGGTTGAGGCGCAGACGCAGCCGCTGTAAGCGCTGCGTGTCGGGTGGCGCGTTCGCTTACCCGACCTACGGGACTCGTAGGCCGGATAAGCGCAGCGCCATCCGGCAGTTACACCCAGTTCCGAACCCGAATAAACTCACGCAAGGCAGCCTCCGGGCTGCCTTCTTTGGGTTCAAAGCTGTATTCCCAGCGCACCAGCGGCGGCATCGACATCAGAATGGACTCCGTGCGCCCACCGGTTTGCAGGCCAAACAGCGTCCCGCGATCCCATACCAGGTTAAACTCCACGTAACGCCCGCGGCGGTACAGCTGGAACTCACGCTCGCGAACGCCGTAGTCGGTGTTTTTGCGGCGTTCGACAATCGGCAGATAGGCATCGGTAAAGCCTTTACCCACTGCGCGCATAAAGCTGAACGCGGTATCAAAATCCGGCGTGTTGAGATCGTCAAAGAACAGCCCGCCGATGCCGCGTTGCTCGTCGCGATGCTTCAGATAGAAATAATCATCGCACCACTTTTTGTATTTCGGGTAAACGTCTTCGCCAAACGGCAGGCAGAGGTCGCGCGCGGTGGTGTGCCAGTGCACGGCGTCCTCTTCGAAGCCATAGTAAGGCGTTAAGTCGAAACCGCCGCCAAACCACCAGACCGGATCGGCCCCCGGTTTTTCCGCGATGAAAAAGCGCACGTTGGCGTGGCTGGTTGGCACAAACGGGTTATGCGGATGCACCACCAGCGAGACGCCCATCGCCTCGAAGCTGCGGCCCGCCAGTTCAGGCCGATGCGCCGTGGCGGACGCCGGCATTGCATCACCGTGGACGTGGGAGAAGTTGACCCCGGCCTGTTCAAAAATGCCACCGTTACGCAGCACGCGGCTGCGTCCACCGCCGCCCGCTTCGCGCTGCCAGGCATCTTCCTGAAATTCACCGCCGTCTGCGGCGGCCAGTTTCTGGCAAATCGCGTCCTGTAACTGCATCAGGAAAGTTTTGACCAGTTGTGCATTCGGTTTCATCAACGTTTCCTGGAGTGCGCTTTTTGATTATCGAACCAGTTGAAATAACTGATGACCCCGGAGGCGATAGCGTTCGCGATCTTCTGACGAAACGCCGTGGTGCCGAGTAAACGCTCCTCTTCCGGGTTGGTAATGAACGAGGTTTCAACCAGCACGGACGGAATGGACGGGGACTTCAGCACCACAAACGCGGCCTGCTCGGTGCTTTTACTGTGCAGACGGTGCACGGGCTTAATCCGTTTAAGGATATGCGAGCCGAGCGTCAGGCTGTTTTTGATGGTATCGGTCTGCACGAGATCAAACAGAACCTGCTGCAACAGATGGTCTTTGTCGGTGGCTTTTTTCCCGGCCACTTCATCCGCCCGGTTTTCGCGATCGGAGAGGTATTTCGCCATGGCGCTACTGGCGCCACGGTTGGAGAGGGCGAACACCGATGCGCCTGCGGCGGAAGGGTTTGTGAAGCCATCCGCGTGAATGGACATAAACAGGTCGGCGCCGTGCTTATGGGCAATTTCCACGCGATCGTACAGCGGGATAAACGTGTCGCCCGTGCGCGTCAGGCGGGCGTCAATGCCGTTGCTGCGTAAAATTGCGCGCACATTTTTTGCAATTGCCAGCACGACGTGTTTTTCTTTCGACCCGTTTCCGCCAATGGCGCCGGTGTCGATCCCGCCGTGGCCCGGATCGAGCATGACCAGACGCTTTGCGCCGGCTTTTTTGGTTTTCGGCTTGCTGTGTCCGTTACTGGTTTTAAGCGAGCTCTCTTCTTTTGCCTGAGCCTGCTTTGCGATGCCTGTTAACGTTAAGGCCGCCAGCCCCGCTTTGAGAACCTGACGACGCGATGTGAGTGCTTTTAATGGTTTGAATGTGCTCATGCGGCCTGAATTGTAAAAATTGGGGTCCTGGTGTTATATCGTATCGCGTTTTGCGTGACGACATTCCTTATTGAGAATTGTTTTACTTTTCATTTCAATACGTGACAAAGTGACATTATGCCAAATTTTGGCGAGTTTTTCCCCGGTTATTGGCTAAATGCCCTGTTCACGCCATAATCACTGTTTTTAAACCCGAAAAGGCGGTTAATACCATGGAGATACGCGTTTTTCGCCAGGAAGATTTCGAAGAGGTGATCACCCTTTGGGAGCGCTGCGATCTGCTGCGTCCGTGGAACGATCCGGAAATGGACATCGAACGGAAGGTGAATCACGACGTCAGTCTGTTTCTGGTCGCTGAGGTCAACGGCGAGGTGGTCGGGACGGTAATGGGCGGGTACGACGGCCACCGCGGGTCGGCCTACTATCTGGGCGTGCACCCGGAATATCGCGCGCGCGGCATCGCCAACGCGCTGCTTAACCGTCTGGAAAAGAAACTGATCGCCCGTGGCTGCCCGAAAATCCAGATTATGGTGCGGGAAGATAACGACGTGGTGCTGGGCATGTATGAACGTCTGGGCTACGAGCACGCGGATGTACTGACGCTGGGTAAGCGCCTGATCGAAGATGAAGAGTACTGAGTTTCACCCTGGCGACTATGATGTTCACGGTCGTCTGCGTCTGCCTTTTTTATTCTGGTGCGTTCTGCTGTTGCAGGCCCGCACCTGGGTGCTGTTCGTGATAGCTGGCGCGTCACGCGGGCAGGGCGATACGCTACTGAATCTTTTTTATCCCGATCACGATGCATTCTGGCTGGGGTTACTGCCCGGTGTACCGGCGGTGCTGGCGTTCCTGTGCAGCGGTCGGCGGCAGTTCCTCCCGCGCTTCTGGCGCGCGCTTCGCTGGCTGTTAATTCTGGCGCAGGTTGTGCTCCTGGTCTGGCAGCCCGTGCTCTGGCTGTACGGCGAGCCGCTTTCCGGTATCGGGATTGCGCTGGTGGTGGCGGATATTGTCGCGCTGCTGTGGCTGGTCACGAACCCCCGTTTACGCGCCTGTTTTACGCAAGAGTCAGATTAAAACGGCACTTTTTGCCGATACTGCACTCCAACAAGCGTTGATTTACTACGTAAGGACGTCTCAATGAAATCGCTGCGTTTACTTTTATGCGCTCTCCCGCTGGCGTTAACCGGCTGTTCCACGCTCTCATCCATCAACTGGTCTGCGGCCTATCCGTGGAACTGGTTTGGCTCCTCAACGGAAGTGACCGAGCAGGGCGTGGGCAAAATCACCGCCTCGACGGCGCTGGATCAGGATGCCATTCAGGAGGCCATCGGCAGTGATTATCGCCTGCGCAGCGGCATGAAAACCGAGAACGGCAACATCGTGCGCTATTTCGAAGCGTTGAAAGACGACAAGGTGGCGATGGTCATCAACGGCGATAAAGGTACGGTCAACCGCATTGCGGTGATGGATGAAGAGATTCCGACCTCAGGTGGCGTGAAGGTAGGTACGCCGTTTGGCGAGCTCTACCAGAAAGCGTTTGGCCACTGCGCCAGCGTGCCGTCGGATGACAGCGTGGCGGTCGAGTGTAAGGCCGACGGCAGCCAGCACATTAGCTATGTATTCAGCGGCGCCTGGAACGGTCCGGAAGGGTTAATGCCGTCTGACGACACCCTGAAAAAGTGGAAAGTGAGCAAAATTATCTGGAAGCAGTAATTTGCGCCTGAGCAAGCCGCCTCGCTGAAATCCAGGTATAATAGCCGCCATCAATGCCACGCTGTCGTGGCATCTTTTTTCAGGAGGAGCGATGTCTCAGGTTCAGAGTGGCATTTTGCCAGAACATTGCCGCGCGGCGATTTGGATTGAAGCCAATGTCAAAGGGGACGTGGATGCCCTGCGCGCGGCCAGCAAAATTTTCGTTGATAAACTGGCCACCTTTCAGGCCAAATTCCCCGAAGCCCATCTGGGCGCGGTGGTTGCCTTTGGCAATACCGTCTGGCGTCAGCTGAGCGGCGGCGAAGGCGCAGAAGAGCTGAAAGACTTTATTCCTTATGGCAAAGGTCTTGCGCCCGCCACCCAGTATGACGTCCTGATTCATATCCTCTCCCTGCGCCATGACGTGAATTTCTCCGTCGCTCAGGCAGCGATTGAGGCCTTTGGTGACAGCATCGACGTGCAGGAAGAGATCCACGGTTTCCGCTGGGTGGAAGAGCGCGATTTGAGCGGCTTCGTCGACGGCACCGAAAACCCGGCCGGGGAAGAGACGCGTCGCGAGGTGGCTGTAATCAAGGATGGCGTGGACGCGGGCGGCAGCTACGTGTTCGTCCAGCGCTGGGAGCATAACCTCAGGCAGCTCAACCGCATGAGCGTGCATGATCAGGAGATGATGATTGGCCGCACCAAAGACGCCAATGAAGAGATTGACGGCGATGCGCGTCCGGTCACGTCCCACCTGACCCGCGTTGACCTTAAAGAAGACGGTAAGGGGCTGAAGATTGTTCGCCAGAGCCTGCCGTACGGCACCGCGAGCGGTACGCACGGCCTGTACTTCTGCGCTTACTGTGCACGCCTCTACAACATCGAACAACAGCTGCTGAGCATGTTTGGCGATACCGACGGCAAGCGTGACGCCATGCTGCGCTTCACCCGTCCGGTGACCGGCGGCTACTACTTTGCGCCGTCCGTTGAGCGCCTGCTGGCGCTGTAAATCGCTCTCCATTCGTAGGCCGGGTTAGCGTTAGCGCCACCCGGCAATTTCTCCTGCACCCCTTATTCCCTTTTCTGCTTCTAAATCACCAAACGGTATATAAAACCGTTACTCCTTTAGACTCCGTTATAAATATTATGACTATAAGATAGTCATCACATTTATAAGGGTGCGCAATGGCCGTTACTGTACTGAAAAAAGGATCGCTGGCACTGGCAGGTTTACTGCTGGTGGCGCAGGCGCAGGCAACCGAGTTGCTGAACAGTTCTTATGATGTTTCACGCGAGCTGTTTGCCGCCCTTAATCCCGCATTTGAACAGCAGTGGGCGAAAGATAACAACGGCGACAAGCTGACCATCAAACAGTCGCACGCTGGTTCATCCAAGCAGGCGTTGGCCATTTTGCAGGGGCTGAAAGCGGATGTGGTGACCTACAACCAGGTCACGGACGTGCAGATCCTGCACGACAAAGGCAAGCTGATCCCGGCGGACTGGCAAAGCCGCCTGCCGAACAATAGTTCGCCGTTCTACTCCACCATGGGCTTCCTGGTGCGCAAGGGCAACCCGAAAAACATTCACGACTGGAACGACCTGGTGCGTTCTGACGTCAAGCTGATTTTCCCGAATCCGAAAACCTCCGGCAACGCGCGTTATACCTATCTGGCGGCGTGGGGCGCGGCGGACAAAGCTGACGGTAACGATAAAGCGAAAACCGAACAGTTTATGACCCAGTTCCTGAAAAACGTCGAAGTGTTTGATACCGGCGGCCGGGGCGCAACCACCACTTTCGCCGAGCGCGGGCTGGGCGACGTGCTGATTAGCTTTGAATCCGAAGTGAACAATATTCGTAAACAGTACGAAGCGCAGGGCTTCGAAGTGGTTGTCCCGAAAACCAACGTTCTGGCCGAGTTCCCGGTGGCGTGGGTGGATAAAAACGTCAAAGCCAACGGCACTGAGAAAGCGGCAAAAGCCTATCTCAACTATCTGTACAGCCCGCAGGCGCAGACGGTGATTACTGACTATTACTACCGCGTTAATAATCCGGACGTGATGAACAAGCTGAAAGACAAATTCCCGCAGACCGAGCTGTTCCGCGTGGAAGATCATTTCGGCGCCTGGCCTGAGGTGATGAAAACGCATTTTGCCAGCGGCGGTGAGTTAGACAAATTGCTGGCGGCGGGGCGTAAGTAATGTTTGCAGGATCAACAAGACGTGTGCTGCCGGGTTTTACCTTAAGCCTCGGGACCAGCCTGCTGTTCGTCTGTCTGATTTTATTGTTACCGCTCAGCGCTCTGGTGATGCAGCTCGCTGAGATGAGCTGGTCCCAGTACTGGGAAGTGGTCACCAACCCGCAGGTGGTGGCGGCCTACAAGGTCACGCTGCTGTCTGCGTTCGTGGCCTCGATTTTTAACGGCGTGTTTGGCCTGCTGATGGCATGGATCTTAACCCGCTATCGCTTCCCGGGCCGCACGCTGCTCGACGCCCTGATGGATCTGCCGTTTGCCCTGCCGACGGCGGTGGCCGGTTTGACGCTGGCGTCGCTGTTCTCCGTGAACGGCTTTTACGGCGAATGGCTGGCGAAGTTTGATATTAAAGTGACCTATACCTGGATCGGTATCGCGGTGGCGATGGCCTTTACCAGCATCCCGTTTGTGGTACGTACCGTGCAGCCGGTGCTGGAAGAGTTAGGCCCCGAATACGAAGAGGCCGCGGAAACCCTGGGCGCCACGCGCTGGCAGAGTTTCCGTAAGGTTGTGCTGCCGGAACTTTCTCCGGCCTTGCTGGCGGGGGTGGCGCTTTCCTTTACCCGCAGCCTCGGTGAATTTGGCGCGGTCATTTTTATCGCCGGGAACATCGCGTGGAAAACCGAAGTGACCTCGCTGATGATTTTTGTCCGTTTGCAGGAGTTTGATTATCCGGCCGCGAGCGCGATTGCCTCGGTGATCCTTGCCGCGTCGCTGCTGCTACTGTTTTCGATTAACACTCTGCAAAGTCGCTTTGGTCGACGTGTGGTAGGTCACTGATGGCGGAAGTTACGCAATTGAAGCGCTATGACGCGCCCCGCATCAACTGGGGCAAATGGTTTCTGATTGGTACCGGCGTGCTGGTCTCCGCATTCATTCTCGTCGTGCCGATGGTGTACATCTTCGTGCAGGCCTTCAGCAAAGGGATTATGCCCGCGCTGCAAAACCTGGCCGATCCGGACATGCTCCACGCCATCTGGCTGACGGTGATGATTGCCCTGATCACCGTCCCGGTGAATCTGGTGTTTGGCGTATTGCTGGCCTGGCTGGTAACGCGCTTTAACTTCCCGGGGCGTCAGCTGCTGCTGACCCTGCTGGATATCCCGTTTGCGGTGTCTCCGGTGGTGGCGGGTCTGGTTTATCTGCTCTTCTACGGCTCCAATGGCCCGCTGGGCGGCTGGCTGGATGAACACGACCTGCAAATCATGTTCGCCTGGCCGGGGATGGTGCTGGTGACCGTCTTTGTCACCTGTCCGTTCGTGGTGCGCGAGCTGGTGCCGGTGATGCTCAGCCAGGGCAGCCATGAAGATGAAGCCGCGGTGCTGCTCGGCGCTTCCGGCTGGCAGATGTTCCGCCGCGTCACGCTGCCGAATATCCGCTGGGCACTGCTTTACGGCGTGGTGCTGACCAACGCCCGTGCGATCGGTGAGTTTGGCGCGGTGTCGGTGGTATCCGGCTCGATTCGCGGCGAAACCCTGTCGCTGCCGTTACAGATTGAATTACTGGAACAGGACTACAACACCGTCGGTTCCTTTACTGCCGCAGCGTTGCTGACGCTGATGGCGATTTTGACCCTGTTTTTGAAGAGTGTGGTGCAGTGGCGTTTAGAGAATCAGGAAAAACGTCAGCATCAGGAGGGAAATCATGAGCATTGAGATTGCCAATATTAAGAAGTCTTTTGGTCGCACCCAGGTGCTGAATGATATCTCGCTGGATATCCCTTCCGGACAAATGGTGGCGCTGCTGGGGCCGTCTGGCTCCGGTAAAACCACGCTGCTGCGTATTATCGCCGGGCTTGAACACCAGACCAGCGGACATATTCGCTTCCACGGTACGGACGTTAGCCGCCTGCACGCCCGCGACCGTAAAGTGGGCTTTGTATTTCAGCATTATGCGCTGTTCCGCCACATGACGGTATTCGACAACATCGCGTTTGGCCTGACCGTGCTGCCGCGTCGTGAACGTCCAGATGCCGCCGCCATCAAAGCGAAAGTGACCAAACTGCTGGAGATGGTGCAGCTTGCGCATCTGGCGGACCGCTTCCCGGCTCAACTTTCCGGCGGGCAGAAGCAGCGCGTGGCGCTGGCGCGTGCGTTAGCCGTTGAACCGCAAATCCTGCTGCTGGACGAACCGTTTGGCGCGCTGGATGCACAGGTGCGAAAAGAGCTGCGCCGCTGGCTGCGTCAGCTGCATGAGGAACTCCAGTTCACCAGCGTTTTCGTGACCCACGATCAGGAAGAGGCGATGGAAGTGGCCGATCGCGTGGTGGTAATGAGTCAGGGCAACATTGAGCAGGTTGACGAGCCAGAGCAGCTCTGGCGTGAACCGGCGACCCGCTTTGTGCTGGAGTTTATGGGGGAAGTAAACCGCCTTCAGGGCACCATTCGCGGCGGTCAGTTCCACGTTGGCGCGCACCGCTGGCCGCTGGGGTATACCTCCGCGCATCAGGGGCCGGTGGATCTGTTCCTGCGTCCGTGGGAAGTGGACGTCAGCCGCCGTACCAGCCTGGATTCACCGCTTCCGGTGCAGGTGCTGGAAGCTAGCCCTAAAGGGCACTACACCCAATTAGTGGTACAGCCCCTGGGCTGGTACACCGAGCCGTTGACCGTGGTTATGCGTGACGACGTGCCGCCGTACCGGGGGGAGCGCCTGTTTGTCGGGCTGCAACACGCGCGCATTTATCATGGCAACGAGCGCATTGAGACGCGCGAGGATATTGCTCTGGCGGAGTCAGCCTGATAGGTTATTAGTATGTTTATCGCCCGGTGGCGCTGCGCTGACCGGGCCTACAGTTATCACTGCGTCTTGTAGGCCGGGTAAGCTAAGCGCCACCCGGCTTTTTTATTGAGTAAAAATCGTGAATACACTCGAACACACCATTGGCAACACCCCTCTGGTCAAACTTCAGCGCATGGGGCCTGATAACGGCAGCGAAATCTGGGTCAAACTCGAAGGCAATAACCCGGCGGGGTCGGTGAAAGACCGGGCGGCACTGTCGATGATTGTCCAGGCCGAGAAGCGCGGTGAAATTAAGCCATGCGACGTGCTCATTGAGGCCACCAGCGGAAATACCGGTATCGCGCTGGCAATGATTGCCGCCCTGAAAGGCTACCGCATGAAGCTGCTGATGCCGGATAACATGAGCCAGGAGCGCCGGGCCGCCATGCGCGCCTATGGAGCCGAGCTGATTCTGGTGAGCAAAGAGCAGGGGATGGAAGGGGCGCGAGATTTAGCGTTAGCGATGGCGGAGCGCGGGGAAGGCAAGCTTCTCGACCAGTTCAACAACCCGGACAACCCGTACGCGCACTACACCACCACCGGCCCGGAAATCTGGCAGCAAACCGACGGGCGCATCACCCACTTTGTCTCCAGCATGGGGACCACGGGCACGATCACCGGTGTGTCACGCTTTCTGCGCGAACAGGAGAAGCCGGTGACGATTGTCGGCCTGCAACCGGAAGAGGGGAGCAGCATTCCGGGTATCCGCCGCTGGACGGCGGAGTATATGCCGGGCATCTTTAATGCGCAGCTTGTGGACCAGGTGCTGGATATTCATCAGCGCGAGGCGGAAAATACCATGCGTGAGCTGGCCGTGCGTGAAGGTATCTTCTGCGGCGTCAGCTCTGGCGGTGCCGTAGCGGGTGCGATCCGGGTGGCTGAGTCCACGCCGGGGGCGGTGGTCGTAGCGATTATTTGCGATCGCGGCGACCGTTATCTGTCTACCGGCGTCTTTGGTGAAGAGAGTTATTCGCAGGGGGCGGGGATTTAAGCGTCATGGAGATGATTTTATTCCGGGATAACACCCGGGCGCAGCAAACCGATATTGTCGCCGTACAGTCGCAGGTGGTGTACGGCAGCGTGGGAAACAGCATCGCGGTGCCGAATATTCGAACCCACCGGTTGAACGTTACCGCCGTGCCAACGGTGCTGTTCAGCAATACGCCGCACTACGACACCTTCTACGGCGGGGTGATCCCGGACGAGTGGTTCAGCGGCTACCTTAAGGCGCTGGAAGAGCGCGAGATCCTGCGCGAGCTTAAAGCGGTCACCACCGGCTATATGGGCAGCGCCAGCCAGATCGCGCTGCTGGCGAAGTGGCTGAAGGCAATCAAAGTGCAACATCCCGATCTGCTGGTGCTGGTTGACCCGGTAATTGGGGATATCGATAGCGGGATGTACGTGAAGCCGGATATTCCTGAAGCCTACCGTGAGCATCTGCTCCCGCTGGCCCAGGGCATTACGCCCAACGTGTATGAACTGGAAGTGCTGAGCGGCAAACCGTGCCGTACGCCGGAGAGCGCCATTGCCGCCGCGCAGGGGCTGCTGTCCGACACGCTGAAATGGGTGGCGATCACCAGCGCGCCAGTGGCTGACGATCCGCAGAATATCCACGTCGTGCTGGTGAGCGAAGAAGGTGTTACCGTAAGCGCGCACCCGCGCGTAGAGACGGATCTGAAAGGAACGGGCGATCTGTTCTGTTCAGAGCTGGTCAGCGGCATTGTGGGAGGGAAGACCGTTGCCGATGCCATTCGCATGGCGGGCGATCGGGTGACTGACGTTATGATCTACACGCAGTCGAAAGGCTATGACGAGCTTATTCTGCCGGCATAAACAAAAATGGCGCCCGAAGGCGCCATTTTTCTGTGCGGCAAGAATTACTTCTTGATGCGGATAACCGGGGTTTCACCCACGGTGACGCTGCCAGACAGTTTGATCAGTTCTTTGATTTCGTCCATGTTGGAGATAACAACCGGAGTCAGGGTAGACTTCGCTTTTTCTTCCAGCAGCGGCAGATCGAATTCAATTACCGGGTCGCCAACTTTAACACGCTGGCCTTCTTCCGCGATACGTTTGAAGCCTTCGCCTTTCAGTTCAACGGTGTCGATACCGAAGTGAACGAACAGTTCGATACCGCTATCGGATTCGATAGAGAACGCATGGTTGGTTTCAAAAATTTTACCGATGGTGCCGTCAACTGGAGCAACCATTTTGTTGCCAGTTGGTTTGATAGCAATGCCATCACCAACGATTTTCTCAGCAAACACTACATCCGGCACGTCTTCGATGTTGACGATCTCGCCGGAGAGCGGAGCAACAATCTCAATAGTTCCGGAGTCTTTCTTGTCATCAGAAACCAGAGATTTCAGTTTATCGAACAAACCCATGATCTTCTCCTAAGCAGTAAATTGGGCCGCATCTCGTGGATTAGCAGATTGTTTTTTCTTCAATGAACTTGTTAACCAGCGTCATTAACTCGTCCGTTGTCGGTTGAGCAAGAGCCTGCTCTGCTAACACCTTCGCATCTTCGAAGTTCGTGTTACGGATAATCTTCTTAATGCGCGGGATGGAAATGGCGCTCATAGAGAATTCGTCCAGACCCATACCCAGCAACAGAAGTGTAGCACGTTCGTCGCCTGCAAGCTCACCACACATGCCAGTCCATTTACCTTCTGCATGAGAAGCATCAATAACTTGCTTGATCAAATTCAGTACGGACGGTGACATTGGCTGGTAGAGATGTGAAATCATATCATTACCACGGTCAACTGCCAGGGTGTACTGCGTTAAATCATTGGTACCGATACTAAAGAAATCAACTTCTTTGGCTAAATGACGCGCAATGGTCGCGGCTGCCGGTGTTTCCACCATCACGCCGATCTCAATGGATTCGTCAAATGCTTTACCTTCGTCGCGCAGTTCCTGTTTGTAGATTTCGATCTCTTTCTTCAGTGCACGCACTTCTTCAACAGAAATGATCATCGGGAACATGATGCGCAGTTTACCGAAAGCGGAGGCACGCAGAATAGCGCGAACCTGGTCACGCAGGATCTCTTTGCGATCCATGGCGATACGCACGGCACGCCAGCCCAGGAACGGGTTCTCTTCTTTCGGGAAGTTCATGTACGGCAGCTCTTTGTCGCCACCGATGTCCATAGTACGGACGATTACAGCCTGCGAGCCGCACGCTTCCGCAACCGCTTTGTACGCTGCAAACTGCTCTTCTTCCGTTGGCAGAGCGTCGCGATCCATGAACAGGAATTCAGTACGATACAGACCTACACCTTCCGCGCCGTTGCGCTCAGCGCCGTCAACGTCACGTACGGTACCGATGTTAGCGCACACTTCAACCTGATGGCCGTCCAGCGTGATAGCTGGCAGATCTTTCAGTTTAGCGAGTTCCGCTTTCTCGGTAGCAACCTGCTCCTGAACGGAACGCAGCTGCTCGATCACATCGTTAGTTGGGTTGACGTAAACCACATTGTTTACGGCATCCAGAATCAGATAGTCGTCGTTTTTAACCTGGGAGGTAACGCTACCGGTACCCACAATGGCTGGCAGCTCCAGAGAACGCGCCATGATTGAGGTGTGGGAGGTACGTCCACCTGCATCAGTAATGAAACCCAGCACCTTGTTCAGGTTCAGCTGTGCGGTTTCAGACGGCGTCAGGTCAGCGGCAACCAGGATGACTTCGTCCTGAATCGCGCTCAGATCGATGATGGCCAGACCCAGGATGTTGCGCAGCAGGCGCTTACCGATGTCACGTACGTCAGCCGCACGTTCTTTCAGGTATTCATCGTCCAGCTCTTCCAGGGCAGATGCCTGACCTTCGATAACTTCATGCGCAGCCGCGTCGGCCGTCATGCCTTTATCTTTAATCAGGGCTATGATTTCCTGCTCCAGCTCCTCATCTTCGAGCAGCATAATGTGCCCTTCGAAGATGGCTTCTTTTTCTTCACCGAAAGTTTCGCCAGCTTTAGTTTTAATCGCTTCCAGTTGCGCAGATGCCTTGGCACGACCGCTCAGAAAACGTTCAACTTCCTGATCAACCTTGTCGGCAGAAATTTTTTTCCGGTCAATGACGATTTCGTCTTCTTTCAGCAGCAATGCTTTGCCGAAAGCGATACCCGGGGATGCTAAAATGCCTGAAATCATAACCCTACCTTACTTGTGACTGATATTGAAAAGAACCCGGTAAACTTACTCGAGTTCAGCCATCAGCTTAACCAGATGCTCAACTGCTTTCTGCTCGTCTTCACCTTCAGCGGAGATGGTAACAACGGTACCCTGAGTCAGGCCCAGAGTTTGCAGCTTGAACAGGCTTTTTGCGCTAGCGCTTTTGCCGTTGGAAGTCACAGTGATTTCAGAAGTGAAGCCTTTCGCTTCTTTAACAAACTGAGCAGCAGGGCGGGTGTGCAGACCGTTCGGAGCGGTAATGGTAACTTCTTGCTGGAACATTGTATTTCCCCAACTTATAGGTTTAGTGTTGTGGAACTAAAGTCTAGCCTGGCGACTTAACTTTAGCCTGTATAGTTAGCGCTGACGTTTCAATCGTCATTAAACATTATGCAGTGAAAGCAAGACTTGAACCAAATCATAAAATCGATTCAGCAGCGCTATTTCGTTCACCGATTAATTTCGCGCATCAAAATAATTGCTGGTTTAAATACCAGACCCAACGGGGTGAAGCAATGCCAGGAGGGGTAAAACTTTGAAGCAGGCCACAAAAAAGCACCTGAAAAGGTGCTTTTTTACGCGTTTTTAACATGCTGGCATCACTGTTGCAGTTCTTTCTCTGTGAAGAGATCGGCGAACAGTGCTGTGCTTAAGTAACGCTCACCCGAAGACGGTAGGATAACCACAATGTTCTTATTGGTAAAGGTTTCATCTTCCAGCAGTTTGAGGGCTGCCGCAACCGCCGCACCGGAAGAGATACCCGCCAGAATGCCTTCCTCGTCCATCAGGCGACGCGCCGTGGAGATGGCTTCTTCATTGGTAATGGCGACGACTTTATCGATCAGCTTCAGATCCAGGTTGCCTGGAATAAAGCCAGCGCCGATACCCTGGATTTTGTGAGGGCCAGGTTTGATCTCTTCGCCTGCCAGCGCCTGAGCGATAACCGGTGAGTCGGTTGGCTCAACGGCAACGGTAATCAGATCTTTTTTACCTTTCGTGCCTTTAATATAGCGAGACACACCGGTCAGCGTACCGCCGGTGCCTACGCCGGAGATAAACACATCAACCTGACCGTCGGTATCTTCCCAGATTTCCGGGCCGGTGGTTTTCTCATGAATTTCCGGGTTGGCCGGGTTGCTGAACTGCTGGAGCAGCAGATACTTTGCCGGATCGCTGGCAACAATTTCTTCGGCCTTCTGAATCGCGCCCTTCATGCCTTTTGCGCCTTCGGTCAGGACCAGGTTCGCACCCAGCGCTTTCAGCAGCTTACGACGCTCAATGCTCATGGTTTCAGGCATAGTCAGCGTCAGCTTATAGCCACGCGCCGCCGCAACATAGGCCAGAGCGATACCGGTATTGCCGCTGGTGGGTTCAACCAGCTCAACGCCAGGTTTCAGCACGCCACGCTTTTCAGCATCCCAAATCATATTCGCACCGATACGGCATTTAACGCTGAAGCTTGGGTTACGAGATTCGACCTTCGCCAGAATGCGTCCATTACCGATACGGTTCAGTCGAACCAGGGGCGTATGACCGATAGTCAGCGAGTTGTCTTCATAAATCTTACTCATGGCCTGTCCTTAACTGTATGAAATTGGGATACCGACCCAGCATACCTGTTGAACAGGTATGGGGAAGTAAGGAAATCGCATATCTATATGCTGCAAGGAAATAATGGGGATCAGTATGGAATAAGGGGCGGCATAAGCCACCCCTCTTTTACACATTTTTGCATTACTTCCATAACGCGTGCTTAGCACGGTAGCAGTCCACCCACATCGCCGTCGCGCCGCAAACGGCAACGGGCATGATGAACAAATTCAGGAAAGGGATCATGGTGAACAGGCTGGTCAGCGCGCCAAACTGCATGTTGGCAACCTTCTGAGTGCGCAGGGCAGTGCGCATCTCTTTAAACGGCACTTTGTGGTTATCGAACGGATAATCACAGTACTGGATAGCGAGCATCCAGGCGCTGAACAAGAACCACAGCACGGGTGCGACCGTCTGGCCAATCCCGGGTACAAAATAAAGAATAAGCAGCACAATCGCCCGCGGCAGGTACCAGGCGAACTTCTGCCATTCACGCTTCATGATGCGGGGGAGATCTTTCACGATCCCCAGTACGCCCGTGTCAGGTGGCGTCGCACCGGTCAGGCGCGCTTCCAGCTGTTCGGCCAGCAGACCGTTGAACGGCGCGGCTATCCAGTTTGCTATCGTCGAAAAGAAATAGCCGAAAACCAGCAGCACGGAGATAACCGCAATCGGCCAGAGCAGGTAGTCTAGCCACTGTAACCAGTCCGGCACATAGCTCATCAGGGAAGGGATCCAGCTTTCCAGTCTGGTGAACAGCCACCAGAAGGCCCCGCCCATCAGAATAATGTTGATCAGTAACGGCAAAATAACGAAGCGTCGAATGCCCGGCAGGGAGACCAGTTTCCAGCCCTGAGAAAAGTACCAGACCCCGCTGCGTGGGGCAGAAGAAGATGTTGAAACCATACCAGGCTGTACTCCTTTTTACACAACCAGTGGAATTGCCCGCCTATATTATCCAGTTACGGGCCAATGACCAGTTCGGAAATGTTCGAAAAACCAGCAAAAAGCACGATTTAGTTCATCTTTATGCTGTGAATGCTCTGCATACACTTGCACTTGACGTAAACGGCAAATACTCTTAGTGAGTAAATGTTTGCCGTGGTGGCAAGGTGTTAGAACAACAGAGAATATAATGATGCAGGATTTGCGTCTGATATTAATCATTGTTGGCGCGATCGCCATAATCGCTTTACTGGTACATGGTTTCTGGACCAGCCGTAAAGAGCGTTCCTCTATGTTTCGCGATCGTCCACTGAAGCGCATGAAGTCCAGTCGTGACGACGATGACGTTGAAGACGACATCGACGGTCCTGACGACGACGGCGTGGGTGAAGTTCGTGTTCATCGGGTCAATACTGCGCCCGGCGCAGCGCATGGAGAGCATGAAGCCCCCCGCGCTCCGCAGCACCAGTATCAACCACCGTATGCCTCTGCCCAGCCGCGCCAGCCAGCGCCGCCGCCAGTGGAAGAACCTGTTCGTCATCCGCCGCAGCAGCCTGTGCAACAGCAGCCCGTTGCGCCACAGCCTGTACAGCCGCAACCTGTGCAACAGCCGGCACAGCCAGTGCATCAGCCACAGCCTGTTCAGCAGCCGCAGCCGGTACAACAACCGCAGCCGCAGCCTGAACCGCCTGCGCCACAGCCCGCTCCGCGCGTTGAGCCAGAGCCGGTCGCAGAGCCAGAACCGGTTGTTGAAAAGCCGCAGCGTAAAGAAGCGGTGATCATCATGAACGTGGCTGCTCATCATGGCACCCATCTGAACGGTGACGTGCTGCTTAACAGCATCCAACAGGCAGGCTTCAAGTTCGGCGACATGAATATTTTCCATCGCCACCTGAGTCCTGACGGTAGCGGTCCGGCGCTGTTTAGCCTGGCCAATATGGTCAATCCAGGCACGTTTGACCCGGAAATGACCGGTGATTTCGTCACGCCGGGGGTTACGATCTTTATGCAGGTGCCGTCCTACGGTGACGAGCTGCAAAACTTTAAGCTGATGCTACAGTCCGCTCAGCACATCGCCGACGAAGTGGGCGGTGTGGTGCTCGACGATCAGCGTCGAATGATGACGCCGCAGAAACTGCGCGAGTATCAGGACCGCATCCGCGAAGTTAAGGAAGCGAACGCGTAATCGTCGCGTTAACTTCACCTCCTCCTCAACCCCCGCCTGTCGGGGGTTTTTCTCATTGATGGTGCGATATGGACTCAATCGAACAACAACTTACTGAACTGCGAACCACGCTTCGCCATCATGAATATCTCTATCATGTTATGGACGCACCGGAAGTGCCGGATGCGGAATATGACCGCCTGATGCGTGAACTGCGCGAGCTGGAAGCGCAGCACCCCGAACTGATTACGCCCGATTCCCCAACGCAGCGCGTCGGCGCGGAACCGCTGGGCGCTTTCAGCCAGGTGCGCCATGAAGTGCCGATGCTGTCGCTGGATAACGTGTTTGATGAAGAGAGTTTTCTGGCTTTCAACAAGCGTGTGCAGGATCGCCTGAAGAGCATCGACAATCTGAGCTGGTGCTGCGAGCTAAAGCTGGATGGTCTGGCCGTTAGCATTCTTTATGAGAACGGCGTGATGGTGCGTGCCGCAACGCGCGGCGACGGCACTACCGGGGAAGACATCACCACTAATGTGCGCACTATTCGTGCGATCCCGCTGAAACTGCGTGGCGATAACATTCCCGCCCGGCTGGAAGTGCGCGGGGAAGTGTTCCTTCCGCAGGCGGGCTTCGAGAAGATCAACGAAGAAGCGCGTCGTACCGGTGGGAAAGTGTTTGCAAACCCGCGTAACGCGGCGGCAGGTTCGCTGCGTCAGCTCGATCCACGAATCACCGCGAAGCGACCGCTTACTTTCTTCTGCTACGGCGTCGGGATCCTGGAAGGCGGTGACCTGCCAGATACTCACCTGGGTCGTTTAATGCAGTTCAAAGAGTGGGGGTTACCGGTTAGCAACCGCGTGCAGCTCTGCGACTCTCCGGAGGCGGTGCTGGCGTTCTATCACAAGGTTGAAGAGGATCGTCCCACGCTCGGGTTTGATATTGATGGCGTGGTGATCAAGGTTAACTCGCTGGCGTTGCAGGAACAGTTAGGATTTGTGGCCCGTGCGCCGCGCTGGGCGGTAGCCTTTAAGTTCCCGGCGCAGGAGCAGATGACCTTCGTTCGCGACGTGGAGTTTCAGGTAGGGCGTACGGGGGCGATTACGCCTGTGGCGCGTCTGGAGCCTGTGCAGGTGGCTGGCGTGCTGGTAAGTAACGCCACGCTGCATAACGCCGATGAAATTGCCCGCCTGGGCCTGCGCATTGGTGACAAAGTGGTGATTCGCCGCGCGGGCGACGTGATCCCACAGGTGGTTAACGTTGTGGAGTCTGAACGTCCTGCCGATACCCGTGCCATCGAGTTTCCAGCCCACTGTCCGGTATGTGGTTCGGACGTTGAGCGCGTGGAAGGTGAAGCGGTAACGCGCTGTACGGGCGGGTTAATCTGCGGCGCGCAGCGTAAAGAGTCCCTGAAGCACTTTGTCTCCCGCCGGGCGATGGACGTCGACGGAATGGGTGACAAGATTATCGACCAGTTAGTTGAGAAAGAGTACGTCCATACGCCAGCGGACCTCTTTACCCTGACGGCAGGTAAGCTGACCGGTCTTGATCGTATGGGGCCAAAATCTGCCCAGAACATCGTTAACGCGCTCGAGGCGGCCAAAAACACCACCTTTGCCCGTTTCCTTTACGCGCTTGGCATTCGTGAAGTCGGAGAGGCGACAGCGGCAGGGCTGGCGGCGTATTTCGGCACGCTGGACGCGCTGGAGAAAGCCACCATCGACGAGCTACAGAAAGTCCCTGATGTCGGCATTGTGGTCGCTACCCACGTTTTCAACTTCTTCGCCGAAGAGAGCAACCGTGAAGTGATCGGTAAATTACTGGAACAGGGCATTCACTGGCCTGCACCGGTAGTGGTTAATGCCGAAGAGATCGACAGCCCGTTTGCCGGTAAAACGGTGGTGCTGACCGGCAGCCTGAGCCAGCTCTCGCGCGATGACGCGAAAGCGCGCCTGGTGGCGTTGGGGGCAAAAGTGGCGGGCAGCGTATCGAAGAAAACCGACCTGGTGATTGCCGGGGAAGCGGCCGGTTCGAAGCTGGCAAAAGCGCAGGAGCTTGGCATCGAGGTAATCGACGAAGCGGAAATGATGCGCCTGTTAGGAGAGTGACGTGGAAAAAGAGCAGCTCATTGAGATCGCCAATACGGAGATGCCGTTCGGTAAATATAAGGGTCGCAGGCTGATTGATTTACCGGAAGAGTATCTGCTGTGGTTTGCCCGTAAGGATGAGTTCCCCGCCGGGCGTCTGGGCGAGCTGATGGCTATCACGTTACTGATCAAAACAGAGGGGCTGACCCAGCTGGTTCAGCCCCTGAAACGTCCTTAAACTTTCGCGGCGCGGGTCTCTTCCTGCGCCAGCTTTTCAGTCTGCGCCTTGTACCGCCGCGCCAGTACCGCGCACACCATCAGCTGGATCTGATGGAAAATCATCAGCGGCAACACCATCATCCCAATGACGGACGTCGGGAACAGAATATTGGCCATTGGGATCCCGTTGGCCAGGCTCTTTTTCGATCCGCAAAATACAATGGTGATTTCATCGGCCTTATTGAAGCCGCATTTGCGGGCTACAAAGACGTTAACCGCGATGACAATGGCCAGCAAAACGATGCTTACCACCACAATAAACAGCAGCGATCCAGCGCCCACCCTGTGCCAGATGCCGTTCACCACGGCTTCGCTGAAGGCCGTGTAAACCACCAGCAGAATTGAGCTTTGGTCCGTTTTCCCGATCCATTTTTTATGTTTTGCCACAAACGCCCCAATCCAGGGACGGGATAAGTGTCCGAGCACAAACGGCAGCAGCAGTTGCAGACAAATTTTACCCACCTGCTCCAGATTACCTTCCGCCCCGTGCATATTCATCAGCAGACCGACCAGCAGCGGTGAAACAAAGATCCCCAGCAGGCTGGAAGCGGAAGCAGAACAAACCGCCGCCGCGACGTTACCGCCCGCCAGCGAGGTAAAGGCAATAGCGGACTGCACGGTGGCCGGCAAAATGCACAGATAAAGGAAACCGGTATACAGCGCCGGATCGACATTCACCGGCGCCCACCAGGCGAACAGCACGCCCAAAACCGGGAAGAGGATAAAGGTGCTGCACATTACCCACAGGTGTAGTCGCCAGTGGCTACCGCCTGCAATAATGGCTTCCCGGGAGAGTTTGGCGCCATGCATAAAGAACAGCAGGGCAATGGCTGCCGTGGTCAGTCCTTCAATAACCGGAACGAAACTGCCCCGCGCCGGGAAGAACGAGGCCAGCAAGACGACACCAATCAGGGTCAGCGTAAACGGATCAAGGATACGAAAAAGTTTCATAATCACTCCTGAAAACAGATGCCGCTATTGTGCTTCCTTCCCTTTGAGAAATAAAATTGATTTATTGCATCCATTCATGAATTAAACAGATGAATTATTCGTTACGTTAGCTTCGCGTTTTCGTCACCGTCGCGCAGGCCCGCAGCTTTAGCCGGGCAGGGGAGATCATTGGCCTCAGCCAGTCGGCGGTGAGCCATAGCGTTAAGGAGCTTGAAACGCAAACGGGAGTGAAGCTGCTCGACCGTACGACGCGAGAAGTGGTACTCACCGAAGCGGGACAGCAGCTGGCAATGCGACTGGAAAGGCTGCTGGATGAACTGAACAGTACGCTCAGGGATGTTGGCCGGCTCGGACAACAGCTTTCCGGTACCGTGAGAGTGGCGGCGAGCCAGACGATTTCAGCGCATCTTATTCCCCAGTGTATCGCTGAAAGTAATCACCGCTATCCGGATATCGATTTTGTTTTGCACGACAGGCCGCAGCAGTGGGTACTGGAGAGTATCCGTCAGGGGGATGTGGATTTTGGCATCGTTATTGATCCCGGAGCGGTAAGCGACCTGGAATGTGAAGTGGTGCTCTCAGAGCCCTTTTTATTGCTCTGCCGCGATGATGATCCGCTGGCATCGCTGCCACACGTGGCCTGGCAGGCCTTGCAGGGGGCAAACCTGGTGTTACAGGATTATGCATCAGGCAGCCGTCCGCTGATAGATGCCGCTCTGGCCGCGCAGGGTGTTAAGGCAACCATTGTGCAGGAGATCGGGCATCCTGCCACGCTCTTCCCGATGGTCGAAGCGGGGATTGGCATCAGCGTTCTGCCGGCGCTGGCGCTGCCACTGCCGCAGGGGAGTCGTTTAACGGTGAAGCGTTTCGTACCCTGTGTCGAACGCCAGCTGATGCTGGTACGCCGTAAAAACAGGTCACTTTCCGGCGCGGCGCATGCCTGCTGGGATGTGGTGCGTATGCAGGCCGAACGTTTGATGGAGGCCCGCACACGCGATCCACTTTTTAACGAAACCAATAATCAGATGTAGATATTAATCTGATGCTCCGCGGAGGGCTTATTGATGCCTTCCGCGACTGCCTGACCTTTTTCCTGTTTTGGCATCGCCTCTTCTGCCTGCTGACGCTGCAATTGCGCCAGTTGTGCCTGCAACATAGCCAGCTGAGATTCGAGTAATTCCTGCTGCTTTTGCTTCTCTTCTGCTGTGGCATCACCCATGGCCACTTCTTTGAGCTGCTGAGTGACTTTCGTTATCTGTTTGGTCAGACGGGTGATTTGAGAAGCAATGTCGTTTCCGCCGGAGCTGTTATCTACGCTGCCGATTTCCATCGCCGACAGAGAAACGGGCTTAAGAGTTGTCATATTGAGATCCTTTTCGCCATAAAATAGAGGTATCGGCAAAGAAGGCGTGAGCTTGAGTAAAACAAGCGGTCTGGCTGCAATGGGGATGTGCTATATCGCAGATAGCAAAAAAGCGCCTTTAGGGCGCTTTTTTACATTGGTGGGTCGTGCAGGATTCGAACCTGCGACCAATTGATTAAAAGTCAACTGCTCTACCAACTGAGCTAACGACCCGAAATGGTGGGCGATGACGGGCTCGAACCGCCGACCCCCTCCGTGTAAAGGAGATGCTCTACCAACTGAGCTAATCGCCCATTTCGGAACTGCTGCGATAAGGTGAGAATGGTGGGCGATGACGGGCTCGAACCGCCGACCCCCTCCGTGTAAAGGAGATGCTCTACCAACTGAGCTAATCGCCCAATCTCAATGCTTATCTACACTGCGAGTCTACCGAAGTAGATGGTGGGTGATGACGGGCTCGAACCGCCGACCCCCTCCGTGTAAAGGAGATGCTCTACCAACTGAGCTAATCACCCCCGCTGTGTGGAGTCGCATTATAGGGAGAGTTGAAAATGAGTCAACGCATTTTCTAAAGTTTTTATTCGTTCGTCGTAAAATTAGTCAAAACGATCGCAAAACGGACTGTGGTGCATGATTTATAAACAAAAACAGCAATCTCGAACCGGATAAAGTGATCGACATTGAGGAATCGGCCCACAGTGATAGAATATTGCCCATTGTTTTCTTCCCGGAATTTGCCGATTACCGGCATCTTTATAACGTAAGGCCATTTCATGAAAATCAAAACTCGCTTCGCGCCGAGCCCGACAGGCTATCTGCATGTCGGTGGTGCACGTACCGCTCTCTACTCCTGGCTTTTCGCACGTCACAACAACGGTGAGTTTGTGCTGCGTATTGAAGACACCGATCTGGAGCGCTCAACGCCGGAAGCAATTGAAGCCATTATGGATGGGATGAACTGGCTGAATCTGGCGTGGGACGAAGGCCCATACTTCCAGACCAAACGTTTTGACCGCTATAACGCCGTAATTGACGAGATGCTGGTGGCAGGCACGGCCTATAAGTGCTACTGCTCCAGGGAGCGTCTGGATGCGCTGCGTGAAGAGCAAATGGCAAAAGGCGAAAAACCGCGTTATGACGGTCGTTGCCGCCATGACCACAGCGAGCATGCTGCGGATGAGCCTTGCGTAGTGCGTTTTGCTAACCCACAGGATGGCTCTGTTATCTTTGATGACCAGATCCGTGGTCCGATCGAATTCAGCAACCAGGAGCTGGATGACCTTATCATTCGTCGTACTGACGGATCGCCAACCTATAACTTCTGCGTAGTTGTGGACGACTGGGATATGGAAATCACTCACGTGATCCGTGGTGAAGACCATATCAATAACACCCCGCGTCAGATCAACATTCTGAAAGCGCTGAACGCGCCTGTACCGGTGTATGCGCACGTATCAATGATCAACGGTGACGACGGTAAAAAGCTGTCCAAACGTCATGGCGCGGTGAGCGTGATGCAGTACCGTGATGACGGCTATCTGCCGGAAGCGCTGCTGAACTACCTGGTGCGTCTGGGCTGGGCTCATGGTGACCAGGAGATCTTCAGCCGCGAAGAGATGATCGAGCTGTTCTCTCTAAACTCGGTCAGCAAATCAGCCAGCGCGTTCAACACTGACAAACTGCTGTGGCTGAACCATCACTACATCAATACCATGCAGCCAGAATATGTGGCGACTTATCTGCAATGGCACATTGAGCAGGCAAACATCGATACCCGTACGGGCCCTGAACTGGCGGATCTGGTGAAGCTGCTTGGCGAGCGTTGCAAAACGCTGAAAGAAATTGCTGAAAGCTGCCGTTACTTCTATGAAGAGTTTGACGCGTTCGACGCCGACGCGGCCAAGAAACACCTGCGTCCGGTTGCGCGTCAGCCGCTGGAAGTGGTGCGTGATAAACTCGAAGCCATTACCGAATGGACTGCGGAAAATGTTCACCACGCGATTCAGGCTACCGCTGATGAGCTGGAAATTGGCATGGGTAAAGTCGGTATGCCGCTGCGCGTTGCGGTGACGGGGGCAGGCCAGTCTCCGGCGCTGGACGTGACCGTTCATGCCATCGGCAAATCACGTAGCGTTGCGCGTATCAACAAAGCGCTGGGCTTTATTGCTGAGCGTGAAAGCCAGCAGTAATACTCGTGTAATACAAAAAACGGCAGGTTACCCTGCCGTTTTTTATGCCTGTTATTCAGCAATACCAAGACGCGTGAGAAAACCCTGCAACCCTTCACGAGCGAGCAACTTGTGCAAACGTTCCTGTTCGACAGTCGTCATGTTTTCCAGCGAGTCGATAATTTGTGGAAGCAGGCTGGATGAGGTTGCCACGCCGTAGTGGGAAGGGCTTTCCGCCACATGGTAAACAGCCCGACGGTTACGAATGGCGGGAAGACTAATGATGTGCTCCTTAACGTGCGCATCAATACATATCACCCTCGCTCTTCCGCCTTTTACACCGTTGATACCCTCCGTTTTCCATCCCTTCTGTCGTATCCAGCGATTAACGGTTTGTCGGGCTACGCCCAGACTGTCCGCCAGCTCTTCCGTGGTCATTTTGCTGCGTAATCTTTTCATATCAGCGTTGGTCGCGAATCCCTAAACGTTGTAACAAGCCGGTAATCCCTTCCCGCAGTAACAGCGATGTCATCTGCTTTTGCTCTTCCGGCGTCATTTCATTCGCCAGCGTCAGAAGCAGGGCATGAAGCGAGCCCTCATGGTACGCCTTATCTGGCAGTTCCGGCGTCTCTGTTGCCCTGCGCGCGCTGCGAATAAAGTCGCGCACTTTTTCATTGACGTGTACCAGACGCGCTTTGCCACCCTGAACGCCTGGCTTTGGCGATGTAATCCAACCCTCTTTGCGTACCCATTTATTGATGGTCTGTCGGCTATAGCCAGTGAGCAGGGCTAACTCTTCTGGCGTCATTCGTTCCTTGATCATACAATTTCCTGAATATCTGTGGGGTTAATTAGTGGTTCATTTTATAGCACCGTTTTACGTGAAAACGTGACAAGCTTAACTCCTGGCTGCGAGCAGGCTCGCAAAGTGATTCATTTGCATGATTTTTCGGCGATTGAAAGGCGGAGGCTGAATTTGCCGTTGACACTCTGCGGCGGAATTCATATTATGCCGCCCGTCAACATGACAGCTTTACGACGGGGCTATAGCTCAGCTGGGAGAGCGCCTGCATGGCATGCAGGAGGTCAGCGGTTCGATCCCGCTTAGCTCCACCAAACTCTGAACCCAACAGAGTGCGGTAGGTAAAGTAACATGTGGGGCTATAGCTCAGCTGGGAGAGCGCTTGCATGGCATGCAAGAGGTCAGCGGTTCGATCCCGCTTAGCTCCACCAAAATTTAAACCCTCGTCGCAAGACGGGGGTTTTTTTATATCTTGTAAAATATTTTAGACTGTTTTTGTTGCAATTAACGTCGTTTTCTACACCTCACCTCAATCCAAATCAATAAACAAGTCTATAAATAGACCTGAACTTGATTCGTGTTATTAATAAACCTATTATCCATGCGGTCAATGAGACGATGGTAAAATAGATTATCCGGATTAATGAATAGAAAAATTTACAATAATGTAAAGATATTTATGATTGCCCTGGCGCTAAGCCTGATTGCGATTCCTTTTTCTCGTTATATCTCTCCACGGGCCATCGTCAGCGAAAATGATGTTTATCTGGCGTGGTTGCCCTTAAGTGCCATGCTCGCCATCGTGTTGTTATTTGGACGACGGGCAATCATTCCTTTGCTGTTAAGTTTTAGTATTACTAATATTTATAATCTTGATTTAGCACCACTACAATCTGCCGTATTATTATGTTGTCAGACGTTTACCGTCTTCGCCGCCTGTGGCGTCATCCGTCTGGTGCTGGGCAAGCGCTGGCGACACAGCATACCGAATAAGTACATTGGCATACGTATTTTCTGGCTCGGATTTATGGTGCCTGTGGGCATCAAATTATCGATGTATCTGGCGGGATATTTATTTGATTTCCCGGTGACAATCTCCTCCTATTTCGGCGAAGGCTCTGCAATTTATAACGTTATCGATATTCAGAGTCTGATTTGTGCCGCCCTGATTTTCACCATGATGTTCTATTATCCGTTAAGAATGATTATTAATCCTCGCTATGCCCGAACATTCTGGCGGCGAAGCGTGAAGCCCCTCTTTTGTCACAAAAAAGCGTTATTTATCGTTGTGTGGCTGATGCTGTTGATCTCGATGATCGCTATTTTATGCGCGCCTTTTGAGTCGCAGTTTATTGCGGGTTATTTGATGCCAATCGTTTTCATTCTTTTCACCCTGGGGATTGGTCGTCTGAGCTATGCGCTCATCTCTTTATTCTGGGCGGCCTCGGCGCTCATGCTGCTGACCTATAATTATAATTTTCTTAATGGCGTTGAATCGGGCCACTCGCTCTCCTTTATCCTGTCGGTGCTAATCTCTTTCGCCATCTGCCTGCTTTACATGTCGCGGATCTATCAGAAAAGTGAATGGCTGAAACAGGGGTGGCAGGAGAGGGCGCTTACCGATCCGCTCACCGGTCTGCCTAACATTCGTGCGCTGGAAGTGTTTTTACAGCACCATCCCGAGGCCAAAGTCTGCTGCCTGCGCCTGGATAATCTCGAATTCCTGAGCCGTCACTACGGCATCCTCATGCGTGTACATTGTAAAAAGATGATAACCGCGTCGCTGCAACCGTTATTGCAAAAAGACGAGAAGCTCTTCCAGTTGCCGGGCAGTGAGCTGGTAGTGGTCTTGCTGGGTCCGGGCACGGCTGAACGTCTGCAATATATGGTTGATCATCTGAACAGCCGTAAGATTATCTGGAACAAGACTGAGCTCGACATCGAGTTTGGCGCCTCCTGGGGTGAAGTGCCGGATGGAGAAAGCCTGCATCACACGCTGGGTCAGCTGAGCTGGCTCTCCGAGCAGTCCTGTGCCGGGCACAACGTCCTGGCGTTAACCAACAGTCTGGATGATGTCTCCGGTCAGACGACGGACAGAGTGCTGATGCTGGCCCGCATAAAACGCGCCCTTGATATCGGTGGGCTTCACCTTTACGCCCAGCCAATCCATAACGCGCGTGGGGAAGGGTACTTTGAAATCCTCTCAAGGCTTGAAAGCGAGGGGGAGATCATCACGCCTGATCGCTTTATTCCGCTGATTGCTCAGTTTAACCTGAGCCACCGATTTGACCTGAACGTGGTGGAAAAATTGCTGATGTGGATGCGCAGCCATCCGTCCGAACGGGCCGGAACGCGGTTCTCCGTTAATCTGATGCCGCTGACGCTGATGCAAAATGAGATAGCGGCTGAGATCATCGCGCTTTTTGAACGCTACGCCATTGCGCCGCAAGATATCGTCATTGAGATCACCGAGGAACAGGCTTTCTCTGACTCGGGAAGCAGCATCAACAATATCCAGCAGCTGCGGGATTACGGCTTCCGCATTGCTATTGATGACTTTGGTACCGGCTATGCCAACTTTGAGCGCCTGAAGCGGCTGGAGGCCGATATCATTAAGATCGATGGCTGCTTCGTGAAAGATATCTGCACCGACAGCATGGATGCGATGATCGTGCAGTCCATTTGCAACATGGCCAAAACGAAATCGCTTTGTGTGGTGGCTGAATATGTGGAATCGGCTGAACAACGCGAGATGTTGCTGCGATTTGGCGTGGACTATTTGCAGGGCTATTTGATTGGTAAACCAGTGCCCCTGACGGCGCTGGAGGCATAAAAAAACCGGGTGCGAGGACTCCCGGTTTTTATTACGCGGTATGAATTACAGAACCAGTGCTGCGATAGAGGCAGACAGGACGCTCACCAGTGTTGAACCGTAAACCAGCTTCAGGCCAAAGCGAGAAACGACGTTACCTTGCTCTTCGTTCAGTCCTTTAATCGCACCAGCGATAATACCGATGGAAGAGAAGTTCGCGAAGGAGACCAGGAAGACGGACAGGATCCCTTCCGCACGAGGGGAGAGTGTGCTGGCAATCTTCTGGAGATCCATCATCGCCACGAACTCATTGGAAACCAGTTTCGTTGCCATGATACTGCCCACCTGCAACGCTTCGTGAGCGGGCACGCCCATCACCCAGGCAATCGGGTAGAAGATGTAGCCCAGAATACCCTGGAAGGAGATACCGAGTACGGCCGCAAACAGGGCGTTCAGCGCAGCGATCAGCGCGATAAAGCCAATCAGCATCGCGGCGACGATAATTGCAACCTTGAAACCCGCCAGAATGTATTCACCCAGCATTTCGAAGAAGCTCTGTCCCTCGTGCAGGTTTGACATCTGAATGTTCTCTTCGCTGGCATCCACGCGGTACGGGTTAATCAGCGAAAGCACGATAAAGGTGCTGAACATGTTCAGAACCAGCGCCGCAACCACATATTTTGGTTCCAGCATGGTCATATACGCGCCCACGATAGACATGGAAACGGTAGACATTGCGGTTGCCGCCATGGTGTACATGCGGTTACGGGACATCTTGCCGAGAATATCTTTATACGCAATGAAGTTCTCAGACTGACCCAGGATCAGCGAGCTGACTGCGTTAAAGGATTCCAGTTTGCCCATGCCGTTAACTTTCGATAACAGGAAGCCGATCGCACGGATAACCACCGGCAGAACGCGGATGTGCTGAAGGATACCGATCAGGGCAGAGATGAAGACGATAGGGCAGAGCACCTTCAGGAAGAAGAAGGCCAGACCCTGATCGTTCATGCTGCCAAAGACGAAGTTTGTCCCTTCGTTGGCAAATCCGAGCAGTTTTTCGAACATTTCGGAGAAGCCTTTCACGAAGCCCAGGCCTACGTTGGAGTTCAGGAAGAACCACGCAAGTAAAACTTCAATGACCAGCAGTTGGACAACATAGCGAATACGAATTTTTTTGCGGTCTGTGCTGACCAGCAATGCAAGTGCAGTAACGACAACGAGTGCCAGGACAAAATGAAGGACGCGGTCCATATTTGCTCCAAATATGAGGCAGGTTTAATTTCCGTGCACATTCTATGTAACAAGCACAAAGAAAACGAGATCAAGCCCACACTATAGTTACATCCTGTGACGAGTCTCAAAAATAGTGATCAACAAGACATTTTTGTTATGTTAGGTAAATGAGTGAAAAGTTAAGTTTGTGTGCTACGCTTCACAAATGTCTGCGCATTTTCACATTCTGTGACCTTGCTCCACCTGCCTGTCTATCGTTCCTGACTATCAGAGAAATCATGTTAACCGTTACAAATGAACTTGATAATCATTCTCATTTTGATAGCATAAAACATAGCAAAGGCTATATTTCCAGAGGCAGAAATGACGAATAGTCGCGTAGAGAGTAGCAGCGGCAGAGCGGCACGCAAGCTGCGGTTCGCATTAATGGGACCGGCATTCATTGCCGCGATTGGCTACATCGATCCGGGTAATTTTGCGACCAATATTCAGGCCGGGGCCAGTTTCGGCTATAAACTGCTGTGGGTTGTGGTATGGGCCAATCTGATGGCGATGCTGATTCAGATGCTCTCCGCGAAGCTGGGTATTGCTACCGGAAAAAACCTGGCGGAGCAAATCCGCGATCATTATCCACGTCCGGCAGTTTGGTTTTACTGGGTTCAGGCGGAAATTATCGCCATGGCCACCGATCTCGCCGAGTTTATCGGGGCGGCGATCGGCTTTAAGCTTATCCTGGGCGTCTCCCTGCTTCAGGGGGCGGTGCTGACCGGTATCGCCACTTTCCTGATTCTGATGCTCCAGCGGCGGGGACAAAAACCGCTGGAGAAAGTCATCGGCGGCCTGCTGCTGTTCGTCGCTGCCGCCTATATTGTTGAGCTGATTTTCTCCCAGCCGAATCTGGCGCAGCTGACGAAAGGGATGGTGATCCCGTCGTTACCCACTTCTGAAGCCGTTTTTCTGGCTGCCGGAGTGCTGGGGGCGACCATCATGCCGCACGTCATTTATCTGCACTCTTCATTAACCCAGAATCTGCATGGCGGGACGAGTAAAGAGCGCTACTCCGCCTCGAAATGGGATGTGACTATCGCGATGACCATTGCCGGATTTGTGAATCTGGCGATGATGGCGACCGCCGCCGCCGCGTTCCACTTTAACGGGCATACCGGGGTTGCCGATCTCGACCAGGCTTACCTGACGCTGGAGCCGCTACTGAGCCATGCCGCTGCCACTATTTTTGGTTTAAGCCTGGTTGCTGCGGGTCTTTCATCTACGGTTGTGGGGACACTGGCCGGGCAGGTGGTGATGCAGGGGTTCGTACGTTTCCATATTCCGCTGTGGGTTCGCCGCTCGGTCACGATGCTGCCTTCCTTTGTTGTGATCCTGATGGGGCTGGATCCGACCCGCATTCTGGTGATGAGTCAGGTACTGCTAAGTTTCGGGATTGCGCTGGCGCTGGTGCCACTGCTGATCTTCACCAGTAATAAATCGCTGATGGGCGAACTGGTGAATTCGACGTGGGTGAAGCGCGCCGGGTGGGCCATTGTGGTCGTGGTGGTGGCGTTAAACTTGTGGTTGCTGATAGGCACAGCCGCAGGCCTGTAAAAGAAAAAGGAGCCGGAAGGCTCCTTTTTGTTGTTAATGGTGATGGCCGTGACCGTGGCCTCTGCCTTTTCCATGACCCCAGCCGCCACGGCGGTCGTCACGATCGTTCCAGCCTTCGCGGTAGCCGCGTTCGTAAGCCTTACGCTTATCCCAGCCACGGTGATAGCCGTTATCGTGTTTCCACCAGCGGTTTTGACGCCATTCATAATGGCGATGCCAGTAGTCACGGTCGCGCCAGTAGCCACCGTCCCAATATCTGCCGTAGTCATCACGATCGCCAATTTGTAATTTAATCGATGGCAACAGGGTGATTTCGCCCGCACTGGCGACCAGCGGGGCCGAAACCAGTAATACCGCTGCAAGAATCAGTGACCTGAACATACTCTTCTCCTTCACGATCGGGGCCGCTGTGCGACCTGTTAACGCAATTTTACGAGTTGGTAAACATTCGTTTCATCGCCTCAACTCCTAAATCAGGAACGAGAGCACTTTTTGCTAAAAGTGTTTTTTAATCTGAACTGGACAGGATCGTATCTATCGTCTTCAGCTCTTCTGCCGTGAACCGACAATTCTCAAGCACGCCTGCTGCATCTTCAATTTGTCCGGTCTTGCTTGCGCCGATGAGCACGGATGTCACCGCATCGTGGCGCAGGATCCAGGCCAGTGCCATTTGCGATAGCTTTTGCCCCCGGTTTTCCGCCAGCGCATTCAGCTTGCGTACCTTTTCCAGCTTTTTGTCGGTGATCTGCTCCGGGTTAAGGAACTTACTGCCGCTTGCTGCGCGAGAATCCGCCGGGATACCGTTCAGATAGCGATCGGTCAACTGTCCGCCCGCCAGGGGGGAGAAGGGGATACATCCCACCCCTTTATGCTGCAACACGTCCAGCAACCCCTCTTCAGGCGCACGTTCAAACATGGAGTACTTCGGCTGGTGGATCAGACATGGCGTGCCCAGATCCTCCAGTATTTCAATCGCCTGCCTTGCCACTTCTGCCGGGTAGTTGGACAGACCGATGTACAGCGCCTTGCCCTGACGCACCACATGGTCAAGCGCTTTCATGGTTTCACGTAGCGGCGTTTGTGGATCCGGGCGGTGGTGATAGAAAATATCGACATACTCCAGCCCCATACGCCTGAGGCTCTGGTCCAGGCTGGCGATCAGATATTTACGTGAGCCCCAGTCGCCGTAAGGCCCGTCCCACATGGTGTAGCCCGCTTTGGTGGAGATGATTAGCTCATCGCGCCAGGGCAGGAAATCCTCCTGCAAAATGCGCCCGAAATTACGTTCGGCCGAACCAGGAGGCGGGCCGTAATTATTGGCAAGGTCAAAATGCGTAATACCCAAATCGAAAGCACGCTGTAAAAGTTGACGGCTGTTTTCGAGTAACGTCGCGTCGCCAAAATTATGCCAAAGCCCCAGCGAGATGGCGGGAAGCTTAAGGCCGCTTTGCCCACAGCGGCGATATTGCATTGTCTGATAACGATTTTTGTCAGGCTGATAACCCATTGGCGAGACCTCTGGCGCTGGAAAGAAACATCAGTGTATACGTTTACACTAACCTGAAGAAAATGAGCATAGCTCAGCTTTTTTCGTAAAGCATTCTTTCCAGACCCTGATTGTCGCCAATTCTGGACACGCTTCACGCTTATTTAATACTCAGAGTGAGGTCAACGTCAGAAGGACACTTATAATATGCGTACCCCCTATTGCGTCGCCGATTACCTGCTGGACCGACTAACAGATTGTGGTGCCGATCATCTGTTTGGTGTGCCAGGCGACTATAACCTGCAATTTCTCGATCACGTGATAGACAGCCCGGACATCTGCTGGGTGGGCTGTGCCAATGAACTGAACGCGTCTTACGCCGCAGACGGTTATGCCCGCTGTAAGGGCTTTGCCGCGCTCCTGACGACATTCGGCGTTGGGGAGTTAAGCGCCATGAACGGTGTGGCGGGCAGCTTTGCCGAACATGTTCCCGTCCTCCATATTGTGGGGGCCCCGGGTATGGCGGCGCAGCAGCGAGGAGAGTTATTGCACCATACGTTGGGCGACGGCGAGTTCCGCCATTTCTATCATATGAGCGAACCCATCACCGTTGCACAGGCGGTACTTACCGAACAAAACGCCTGCTATGAAATTGACAGAGTCCTGACCACTATGCTGCGGGAGCGCCGTCCGGGCTACCTGATGCTGCCCGCTGATGTGGCGAAAAAAGCCGCTACGCCCCCTGTAAGCGCTCTCACTATTAACCCCGCACCGGCTGATTCAGCCTGCTTGCAGGCGTTCCGTGAGGCTGCCGAAAAGCGCTTGTCCACGAGCAAACGCACCGCGCTGTTAGCGGACTTCCTGGTACTCCGCCATGGTCTGCGCACGGCCCTTCAGACGTGGGTGAAAGAGGTGCCGATGGCACACGCCACCATGCTGATGGGCAAGGGCATTTTTGACGAACGACAGAGCGGTTTTTACGGCACCTACAGCGGAGCGGCGAGCGCCGCGCCGGTCAAAGAGGCCATCGAGGGGGCTGATACGGTGCTGTGTATTGGCACGCGCTTTACCGATACGCTCACTGCCGGGTTTACCCACCAGCTGACGCCAGACCAGACGATAGAGGTTCAGCCACACGCGTCCCGCGTCGGCGACGTCTGGTTTACGGGTATCCCGATGAGGGAGGCCATTGAAACGCTGACAGCGCTGTGTAAAACCTATGTTCGTGATACGCGAGCGCCATTGGATCACAGCGGCTTTTCGTTCCCGACTATCGAAGGGGCGCTGACTCAGGAGAGCTTCTGGCGTACCCTGCAAACGTTTATCCGCCCCGGAGACATTATTCTGGCTGACCAGGGAACGTCTGCTTTCGGCGCTATCGATCTGCGTTTACCGGCGGACGTGAACTTTATCGTCCAGCCGCTGTGGGGATCGATTGGCTACACGCTGGCGGCAGCATTTGGCGCACAAACGGCGTGTCCGAACCGACGCGTGATTGTCCTGACGGGTGACGGCGCCGCGCAGTTGACCATTCAGGAGCTGGGATCGATGCTGCGCGACAAGCAGCGCCCGATTATTCTGGTGCTTAACAACGAAGGATACACGGTGGAAAGGGCCATCCACGGGCCGGAGCAGCGCTATAACGACATTGCCCTCTGGAACTGGACGCAGATCCCGCAGGCGCTGAGCCTGGCGCCTCAGGCAGAATGCTGGCGCGTCAGCGAAGCGGAAGCGCTGGCGGAGGTACTGGATAAAGTGGCACACCATGAGCGGCTTTCGCTGATCGAGGTGATGCTGCCGAAAGCCGATATTCCGCCGCTGCTGAGCGCGCTGACCAAAGCGCTGGAGGCGCGCAATAACGCCTGATTACCTGTCGTTTCGCCATCCCATCAGCATCGGTTTGCCCGCCAGCAGGAGCCAGGCGGGCAACATCACGATACAGAGCAGCGGCAGAAGCGTGGTATCCGGCACGACAACGGCCGCCATAAACAGGCTCAGCCACGCATCGCGCGTGACCACCAGTACCAGCCCCAGAATGGAACAGGAGACGGTAATCGCCGCAGGGACAGCGTCAACGTGCTCATGCAGCATCAGCCCCAGCGCGACGCCAACAAATACCGCCGGGAAGATACGACCTCCCCGGAAACCACAGGCCGCAGCGACCACCAGCGCCGCCAGTTTTACCAGCGCGAACAGCAGATAATCGGAGACGCTAAAGACCTGGCTGAAGGCCAGCTGCTGCATCTCGTCCAGACCCTTAAACAGCGTAACCGTCCCGCCGATGGCGCCTAAAACGCCCAGAATAAAACCCCCCATGCCCAGAATCAGCACCGGATGCTTCAGCCTGTGCATCAGGCGATGCAGGCGAGGGAGACACCACACCGCGACCATCCCCAGCGCAATGGCGATCGCGACGACGACGGCACCGCTGAAAATATCGGTGAGTTGCATCTGGCCGTAGTGGGGGATGGTGAGTGAAAAATGGGGATGGAAAAACAGGCTGGTGGTGAGGGCTCCCGCAGCGGCGGCCATTAGCGGCGCGAAGAGTTTATCCCACAGCGGTACTTCATGATCACTGCTGAGGGTTTGCGAAAAAATGAGTGCAGCCGCGACCGGAGTGCCAAACAGCGCCCCGATGGTGCCTGCTGACGCCAGGATCGTCCAGTCCAGCGCGCCAACGCGCGGAAAAAGACGCGCCCCCAGAAAGACCGCCAGCGCGATATTAACCGCCATAATGGGATGTTCAGGCCCGAGGCTTACGCCGCCCGCAAGACCGATAATCAGCGCGATAATAAGCCCCGGCAGAGCAGAGGGAGAGACAGGGGCGCCAATCAAGGGTTCCAGTGCCGGGTCCGGCCCGGCATGACCCGGGCTATAGCGGATCACCAGCCCTACGGCAATCCCGGTCAGGGTCAGCATCATCATGATCCAGCCCGGCGAGTCAATGCTGATGCCGAGTTTTACCGGAAGCGCGGTCCATAAAATCGTTTGCAGCACCGCCGCCACTTTCATGACGACGATGAGCACCAGGCTCGACGCCACGCCAATAATCAGCGCCGGGACAGCCAATAACAGCATGGTTCTGGCTCGCGGATGGAGCATGATGATTTCCTTGTACAAAACGGCTTAACGTTACTTTGCACAATCAGCATTGTGGCAATAGTGCAAAAGGTGCTGAAACGGTAAAGTTATAATGTGACGAAGATCGATAATCCATGGGCAGTCACCTTCTGGTCGTTGTTGTTATCACGCCTTGAATTTACAGTGTCCCAAAGATTTATTCTGACTTTAGCGGAGCAGTAGAAGAATGACAAAGTATGCTTTGGTAGGTGATGTAGGCGGCACCAACGCGCGCCTTGCCCTGTGCGATGTGAACAGCGGTGAAATTTCTCAGGCGAAAACCTATTCAGGGCTGGATTACCCAAGCCTGGAAGCGGTGGTTCGCGTCTATCTGGAAGAGCATAAAGTGAGCGTTGAAGACGGTTGTATCGCTATTGCCTGTCCGATCACCGGCGACTGGGTGGCGATGACCAACCATACGTGGGCCTTCTCAATTGCCGAAATGCGGAAAAACCTCGGCTTCTCGCACCTTGAAATTATCAACGACTTCACTGCGGTTTCCATGGCTATCCCAATGCTTAAACCAGAGCATCTGATTCAGTTCGGCGGTACGGCCCCGGTTGAAGACAAACCGATTGCCGTTTACGGCGCAGGCACCGGCCTGGGGGTGGCGCACCTGGTCCACGTCGACAAACGCTGGGTCAGCCTGCCGGGCGAGGGCGGTCACGTGGATTTTGCGCCGAACAGCGAAGAAGAGGGCATTATTCTTGAAGAGCTACGCGCCGAGATTGGCCACGTGTCGGCCGAGCGAGTGCTTTCTGGTCCGGGTCTGGTGAACCTGTATCGGGCGATTGTAAAATCAGACGGTCGTCTGCCGGAAAATCTGCAACCGAAAGATGTGACCGAACGCGCGCTGGCCGACAGCTGTATTGACTGCCGCCGTGCTTTGTCGCTGTTCTGCGTCATCATGGGGCGTTTTGGCGGCAACCTGGCGCTGAACCTTGGCACCTTTGGCGGGGTCTATATTGCGGGCGGGATCGTGCCGCGCTTCCTCGATTTCTTTACCGCCTCCGGCTTCCGTGGCGGCTTCGAAGACAAAGGCCGCTTCAGGAGCTATGTCCAGGACATTCCTGTTTACCTGATTGTCCACGACAACCCAGGCTTACTGGGCTCCGGGGCGCATCTGCGTCAGGTACTGGGTCAGATCCTCTGATGCTCATTCCCCTCTCCTGCGGGAGAGGGAACGCGCTACAGGTGCATGAGCTGGCGGAACTCTTTCACTCTGCTGCGGCTTACCGGCACCTGAAAATCCAGATCCTTCAGCCGCAAAATATAGGTGTTATTAAACCAGGGTTCGATTTCGCGGATCTTGTTCAGGTTGACGCAGAACGAGCGGTGGCAGCGGAAGAAGTGAGCGGCCGGGAGTTTATTGCAGAATTCGGTGATGTTCATCGCCATGACGTAGGATTCACGCCGCGTATAGACAAACGTCATTTTTTCATGCGCTTCGGCATAGTAAATATCGTCGACAGGCGTGACGATGATTCGTTCGTCCTTCACCAGATTAATCGTGTCGTTTTCCCGCGCTACCGGGCTGGCACTGGCGGGTAATGCTTGCTGCTGCCACGCGGCTTCCAGCTTATGCAGCATGCTGATAATACGCGACTCCTGGTACGGCTTCAGAATATAGTCAAACGCCTCAAGCTCGAAGGCTTCCACGGCATGCTCTTTCCACGCGGTGACAAACACAATAAACGGCTTGTGGGCGAACTGATTGATATTTTGCGCCAGCAGGACGCCGTCCAGCGACGGAATATTAATATCGAGGAATATCGCGTCGACCCGGTTATGCTGTAAAAATTTCAGCACGTCCAGACCATCCTCAAAACAGCCAACAATCTCCATCTGGCTGTGGGTTTTGATAAGCCAGCTCAACTCCTGTTGAGCCAGAAATTCATCTTCTACGATGATGACTTTCATCTGTTACTCCGGCCTACGGCAACAAGGATATCGGGGCATTCACGGGCGTTCGCTCATTCGGAACATAAAAGGCAATTTCGGTGCCCGGCTCAAGACGGTGAATATGCAGCCCGTCACCGTACAGCAGTTTGACCCGGTGATGCACATTCAGCAGTCCGATCTTGTTGCCCGGCATTTCGTTTGATTTGACGCGCTCGATGACTTTCGGATCGATGCCGTGCCCGGTATCGCGCACGGCGATGCGCACGCGGTTACCGCTTTCCGTCACGCTAATCGTTACTACGCCTTTGCCTTTACACGGCTGAATACCGTGAACAATGGCGTTTTCCACCAGAGGCTGGATCAGCAGGCTTGGGATCACGCAGCTGACCTCTTCATCAATATCGTAAATGACCGTGAGCTTATCGCCAAAGCGTGCCTGCTCGATGGCGATGTAATCCTTGATTTGATACAGCTCTTTTTTGATGTCGATCTGCTCGTCGTCATTTAGCTCAATGTTGTAGCGCAGATAGCGCGACAGATTAAATATCAGCTGCCGCGCGGTATCCGGATTCAGACGGATGGAAGAGGAGATAGCGTTCAGCGCGTTAAACAGGAAATGGGGATTGATCTTGCTTTGCAGGGCGCGCAGCTCTGCCTTATTTGCCATCTCGCGCAGCTGCTCTGCACGCGAAACCTCAAGTTGAGTGGAGATAATCTGCGACAGGCCAATCGCCATCTCCTGGAGCGAAGAGGTGATTTGGTGCGCATGGCAGTAGTAAATTTTCAGCGTCCCCGTGACCACGCCTTTTTCCCACAGCGGGATCACCAGCATTGAGTGGATCTCTGGCGTCCGGTGGGCTTCATCATTGTTTTTAATGATGATTTTTCCGTAGTTAATCGCCTGTCTGGTGGTCGGACTGATGGTATCGTCGCTGTCGCGATAATTGTGCTCCCCGACGCCAACGTAAGCCAGCACGTGGTCAATATTGGTGATGGCGACCGCATCGGCGTGAATATCACGGCGGATGATATCGCAAACCTGACGTAAAGATTCGGCGTTAACGTGTCGGAAAAGCGGCAGCGTCTTGTTGGCGATATCCAGCGCCAGCTTGGCCTGACGCGCGGCGCTGGCCTCTTTTTCGCCCTCCACGCTTTGCACCAGTAGCACGATAAAACCGATACAGACGCTCCCGAGGATCATAGGAATACCGATCTTCGAGACGATATCCAGCCCCAGCGCAACGGTTGGCGCCCAGACGATGACCAGGATCATGGTCAGCGTTTCGCAGACCATCCCCGCGATAATCCCTGCACGCCAGTGCTGCTTTTTCGAGATTTTGCGGTTAATCCAGCCCGAGAGCAGCCCGGCAATAATGCTGGTGATAAAGCAGGGGACTGCCGTCACGCCGCCAATATCAATCAGGTATCGATGGGTGCCGGCGATGATGCCTGTGATAATCCCTACCCAGGGACCAAAGAGGATCCCGCCCGACATGACGGCGATGATGCGCACGTTCACCAGCGAGCCTTCTACCGGCACCCCGGACCAGGTGCTGAACAGGGCAAACATCGAAAAGATAAACGTGACGGCCAGCAGCTCTTTTGGCGAATGGGCAGATTTATGCAACAGTTCGCGGAACAAGCGGATGCGGATAAGGAAAAAGAGACAGATCAGCATTAATGCCGCGCGGTCGAACACCGCCAGGAGCATATTGAAGATTTCGTGCACGGTCAGGCCTGGGAAAACGGGAAAAATCTATGATAGAAAACATAGGGCCTGATGACCAGCTATCCATCAGATTTATCAAATGGGGAAAAACCATAATTCTCAAAGGGGATTGCTGGCTTTTGACTGAAAGCCGGTGCTTTTCCGTTTGGGGAGAAAAGTCAGGTAACGATACTGAAAATATTGTGTTAAATCGTAGCGCTTAAAACTGCCTGTTCGCGATAAGAGTTCCGCTTTTCACTGCAATCACATTCCCGTTTTAGCGCAAAATATTGTTTTGCCGTTATCCTCTCGACAGCGTCTTTTTCTTCAGGTTATTTTCTAAGCACGCCACACGGGTGGCAGCGTCGCTCGGACGGTCCGGGCGCTAACGTGACTCTGAGGAATCTATGGCTGAATTCAGTCCTGAACGCCGTTTTACGCGTATCGATCGTCTCCCCCCTTATGTTTTCAATATCACTGCTGAACTGAAAATGGCTGCGCGTCGGCGCGGCGAAGACATTATCGATTTCAGTATGGGTAACCCTGACGGCCCAACGCCGCCGCATATCGTTGAGAAACTCTGCACGGTTGCGCAGCGTCCTGATACCCATGGGTATTCCACCTCACGCGGCATTCCACGCTTACGTCGGGCGATCTCCCGCTGGTATCAGGATCGTTATCAGGTCGATATCGATCCTGAAAGTGAAGCGATTGTGACCATTGGCTCCAAAGAGGGGCTGGCCCACCTGATGCTGGCGACGCTGGATCACGGCGATACCGTACTGGTGCCGAATCCGAGCTACCCCATTCACATCTATGGGGCGGTGATTGCCGGCGCGCAGGTGCGTTCTGTCCCGCTGGTGGAAGGCGTCGACTTCTTTAACGAGCTGGAACGGGCGATTCGTGAAAGCTATCCGAAGCCGAAAATGATGATCCTCGGTTTCCCGTCAAACCCAACGGCACAATGCGTTGAACTCGAATTCTTCGAGAGAGTGGTCGCGCTGGCTAAGCGTTACGACGTGCTGGTGGTACACGATCTCGCCTACGCCGATATCGTTTATGATGGCTGGAAAGCGCCGTCAATTATGCAGGTACCGGGTGCCCGTGATGTGGCGGTTGAGTTTTTCACCCTGTCGAAAAGCTACAACATGGCGGGCTGGCGAATTGGTTTTATGGTGGGAAACAAAACGCTGGTGAGCGCCCTGGCGCGTATTAAAAGCTACCATGACTATGGCACCTTTACGCCGTTACAGGTCGCGGCCATCGCGGCGCTGGAAGGGGATCAGCAATGCGTGCTCGATATTGCCGCTCAGTACAAACGCCGCCGTGATGTGCTGGTAAAAGGGCTTCATGAAGCAGGCTGGATGGTGGAAATGCCAAAAGCCTCTATGTACGTCTGGGCGAAAATTCCTGAGCCGTATGCGGCGATGGGTTCTCTGGAATTTGCCAAAAAACTGCTTCAGGACGCCAAGGTTTGCGTCTCTCCAGGCATTGGCTTTGGTGACTACGGTGACACGCACGTGCGTTTCGCGCTGATTGAAAACAGCGACCGTATCCGTCAGGCAGTGCGGGGCATTAAAAGCATGTTCCGCGCGGATGGCCTGCTTGCAGCGAAGAGCGTTGCGGAACAACCCGAGTCGTAACGGACAACAAAAAAAACAGGCGCCAACGGCGCCTGTTTTTTTGACTGCATTTTCTTAACTAGATCATCAGAGCAAACGTTCCGGCCCAAACTAAAACAATAACCGAAATGCCCATAAAGAAATATTTCACGTTTCATCGCTCCGCGTATCTTCCGGTACGCATTAAAAAAACAGAGTCCAACTGAGTATAGAGAGTTGAAATCATGCGAAAGGGGAAATCGGAATTATCCCGTGACGTCGCTAACTTCAGCTCTGAATTCTGTGCTTTCCTGTCGCCAGACGGCGCTAATGTACGCCTAAATTTCAGGAGTGACAAGAGGCATTTTTTTAAATAATTTCCTACACTTACGAGTGTCGTGGAACGGCGACAGTTTGATTTCGGTACGCAATAAATGCCTTTTGAGCGACGGTCGAAAAAAGCCGTTACGCACTGCGATTACAGGTGTTTGAAAAGGTTAGTTTCTTAGCGAAACTAACCTTCGGCAGGGGTCAGATATAGAGTGAGGCTTCGCCCAGGGGACGGGTTTTAAAGCGGCGGTGCATCCACAGATATTGCTCAGGTGCACGCATAATCTCAAACTCAATCACCTTATTGATAAAGGTCGCGGCTTCACTCTCATCTTCAGGATAGTTCGCCATCTCTGGGGAGATATGCAGACGATAGCCTGACTTATCCGCTTTTCTGACCATGGTCACCGTCAACATCGCGGCGCCTGAGAGACGTGAAATCACAAAGGTACCGTTCGTCGTAGCGACATCTTTAACCGCAAAGAAAGGGGCAAAACTGCTGCCTTTAGGACCGTAGTCCTGGTCCGGGGCAAACCAGACGGCTTCCCCTTTTTTCAGGGCGCCAACCATACCGCGCAGATTGTTACGGCTGATCATCGCCTTATTTGAACGCATGCGGCCCCGCGTTTGTACCCATTCCATCAGCGCGCTGTTATGCGGGCGATAGGTTGCCATCATCGGCTGACAAAGACCCATAACGCGGCCGCCCAGCTCAAGCGACATAAAATGCACACCCACAACCATCACGCCGCGGTTTTGCATCTGGGCACGTTTCAGGTTATCCAGGCCTTCCACGTCAAACCATTTACGGACACGCTCATCTGGCCAGAACCAGGCCATACCGGTTTCAAGCAGCGCCATACCGATAGATTTAAAGTTTTCCGCAATCAGCGTTTCGCGCTGCTGGGCATTGTAATGCGGAAAGCAAAGTTCGAGATTTTTTCGGGCAATGGATTCACGACGCTTAAGAAAGTAACGCGATGCGCTGCCGAGCTTAGAACCCAGGAAACGGATCACGGGATATGGAAGTTGAACCAGCAGCCAAAGCACGCCAAGGCCGAACCATGTAAACCAGTAGCGCGGGTGCAGAAACGCCCGCTGAAATTTGGATTGAGACAAAATAGTGGAACCTATGTGAAGCCTGTGAAGGTAGCGCAGACTTCGCGATACCACGTGCCATTGAGACCGTAGGACGAGGTCATGGTTGCAGGCTTTACCGTTCTTTACGACGTTGCCTGGCCATTGCTGACTTGGGTGGGCGGCATAATGTAGCACCGTTATACATTATGAGCTATCACTCGTTTTTGTTTAAAAAAGCGGCAATTGCGGAGTAGTTTGATTTTGCTATTGTTAAATCTGCGTTCCCGCATGTCTCCTGAAGGTGCAGACCATGGAAACCTACCTGCAAACGGTGAAAGAAGAGTGGGTGAAGCTGATTAATGAAACCGATCCCGATGTGCATCGGCTTGCGACTGAGCTTGCCAGAGACAACGCAACTCCCCTGGTCGCTGAATTCTATCGTGTTGTGCTGGCAGATCCATCGGCAGCTGAATTCCTGACCACCGAACAGGTGGAGAGGCAGCTTCAGGAGGCGCTTCGTCGCTGGCTTATTGATGTGCTCTCATGCCGTGTGGAGCAGGTTGAAGAGCAGATGCGGGCGCAGCAGCGCGCTGCGGATGTTCATGCCCGTATTGGTATTTCGGTTGATTTAGTTGAAATGGGTTTCCGTGTTCTGAAAAAGCTGCTGTTACCTGTCATTACTACCCGCGCCCATTCGCCTGAGGTGAAGCTGCATATTTATCACTACGCGATAAACAGTATCGATCTTGCCATGGAAGTGATGTCGCGGGCCTATGTATTTAGCGAGAACAATGCGGCGAAAGAGGACGAAAATTATCGCATCTTTTCCTTAATGGAGAACGCAGAAGAGGAGAAGGAGAGACAGACCGCGGCGCTGCTGTCATGGGAAATGGTGCTTCTGTATAAGATCACGCTTAATTCCAGTATCGGCAACAGTCTGCCGCTGGGGCAGTCTGAATTTGGACTGTGGTTTAGCCATAAAGGTCGGCACTATTTCAGCGGCATCGCTGAGGCCGGTCATATCTCTCGTCTGATTCAGGAATTCGATGACCTTTTTAACGAGGTCCGTCTTGCAGGGCAGGGTCTGAGTGATAAAGCGCAGCGGGATAAATTCTTGCAGCGAATGCGTAATACCCTCTCGCAAATCATCACGCTTTTGCGCGAACTGTTTGACGAAGTGTCGCGACACGAGGTGGGGGTTGATGTCCTGACCCGCCTGTTGAATCGCCGTTTCCTGCCAACCATCTTCAAACGCGAAATCCTGCACGCCACCCGGGCGGGAACAAAGCTCTCGACGCTGCTGATTGACGTCGACAAATTTAAACAAATCAACGATACCTGGGGGCACAATACCGGGGACGAGATCCTGCGAAAAGTCTCCGGCGCGTTCTACGACAACGTGCGAACCTGTGATTACGTTTTTCGCTACGGCGGCGATGAATTTCTGATTGTGCTAACGGAAATCTCAGAGGTGGACGCGCTGCGAATTGCCGAGCGTATCCGCAGGCGGGTGGAAAAAATCAAGGTTAACTCCCCAACCGGCGATATTATCCCGCTCTCCCTCTCGATAGGCGTTGCGATGTTCAACGGGCATCCCGATTACGAGCGATTGATTCAGGCGGCGGATGAAGCCTTATACGGCGCGAAACGGCGTGGCCGAAACTGCGTGGAGCTTTGGAAGGGGGCGTAAGGAAAGACAGAAGTGTCCCCTGCAGGAATCGAACCTGCAACTAGCCCTTAGGAGGGGCTCGTTATATCCATTTAACTAAGGGGACGAAGCGGCAAGAGTATAGCGTTATTTACACTTTTCGTTAAGCGCATTGCCGCCTGACTGGTCAAAGAGTCACCGTTCACGCCGATTTTTCGGCAGTTTTATCCTTTTTTTCCTGAGCCTTAAGCTCGGCCTTACGCTTGTTGGACATGTCGTTACGGATTTGCGCATGGCTCAGCAGCGCAAAGATAAAGGTCCCGCCACAAATGTTGCCTGCGAGGGTAGGCAGGGCGAACGGCCAGAAAAAGTCGCTCCAGTGGAGTGTGCCGTTAAATACCAGATAAAGGATTTCAACAGTTCCGACAACAATGTGTGTGGTATCGGCGAGTGCGATAAGCCAGGTCATCAGGATAATTACCACGATTTTCGCGCTACCCGCTGACGGGAACATCCAGACCATAGTGGCGATGATCCACCCGGAAATTATGGCATTAGAGAACATTTCAACCGGCGTGTTTTTCATCACATCCATGCCAATTTTCACAAATGCGTCGCGGGTCGGTTCATCAAATATTGGCATATACTCGAACGCCCAGGCGGCTATGCCCGTACCGATCAGGTTCCCCAGCAGCACGACGCTCCACAGGCGCATCAGTAAACCGAAATTACCGAGGGTCGGATTTTGCATGACGGGCAGTACGGCAGTGACGGTATTCTCCGTAAAAAGCTGCTGTCGCGCCATAATGACGATAATAAAGCCGAACGTGTAGCCTAAATTTTCAAGCAAAAACCCGCCCGGTACGCCTTCCAGCTGAACGTGAAATATCCCTTTGGCGAGCAGAGAGGCACCCATCGACAGACCGGCTGCAATGGCTGACCACAGCAGGGCCATCGCGTCGCGCTCCATCTCTTTTTCCCCGTCCTGGCGAATATGCTCATGAATAGCCATGGCGCGCGACGGCAGGCGCTCTTCATCGACTTCTATCTCTTCTCCCCGGTCTTTCTCCTCGCTTTCAATCTCATGTTCCTCTTTGCTTTCACCAATTTTCTCTTCGCTAATGTCTTTCATAACAGCTCCTTCGGGGTAATTGCTCATTTAAGCGTAGCGGCTTTTAGCGCTTTCCCCGTGGGGATGCTCTTAAATTGCTGAAAATGGCAATAAAGGTGAGACATCTCTTTCAAAGCCAATATAAAATTGCCAGCGAAACGAATTCCGAAAGACAGGCTATGCTGAAATTAGCGTGATGACGCGAGCGGGTCGACATTGTCCTCGTAGACATCGGTAAGCGTGCTGTTACAATCACTTGCACGTTTCAGGCGGAGCATCACCGGCTCCGTCACAGATGGCATTCAACGATAGCCATATTGAACAGGGAGAAATTTATGAAGCTTCGGCTGTCGGCGCTTGCGCTGGGCGTAACAATGCTTGTGGGCTGCGCCAGCTCTGGCGAGCAAACGGGACGCTCCGATCCTCTCGAAGGATTTAACCGTTCAATGTACAGCTTTAACTATAATGTGCTGGATCCATATCTGGTTCGTCCGGTTGCCGTGGCATGGCGTGACTATGTTCCGCAGCCGGCGCGTAACGGGCTGAGCAACTTTACCAGTAACCTGGAAGAGCCAGCGGTTATGGTCAACTACTTCCTTCAGGGCGACCCGTATCAGGGGATGGTGCATTTCACCCGCTTCTTCCTGAACTCCCTGCTGGGTATGGGCGGCTTAATTGATGTCGCAGGCATGGCGAACCCGAAATTACAGCGTGAACAGCCGCACCGTTTCGGCAGCACGCTGGGTCATTATGGCGTAGGTTATGGTCCGTATGTGCACCTGCCATTCTACGGCAGCTTTACCGTGCGTGATGATGGCGGCGACATGGTGGATACGCTGTATCCTGTACTGTCATGGCTCACCTGGCCGCTGTCGATTGGTAAATGGACCGTGGAAGGAATTGAAACGCGTGCGCAACTGCTGGATTCTGATGGTCTGCTGCGTCAGTCTTCCGATCCGTACATCATGGTCCGCGAGGCCTACTTCCAGAACCATGATTTTATTGCCAACGGCGGTAAGCTGAAGCCGGAAGATAATCCGAACGCGAAAGCCATCGAGAACGAATTAAAAGATATCGATTCGGAATAAATAAAAAAGGTGAGCAATGCTCACCTTTTTTAATCGTGTTGGGATTAGAACGCGTAGTTGAAGTTGGTACCAAACAGCCAGGCTTTACCTTCAGAGGAAAACTCGTACGGGCCTTCCTGGAAGGTCACCTTCTGGCCATGCATGTACGACACGCCCGCGTCGATAGAGGCATTCTCGTTGAACGCGTAGGTTGCCCCCGCACTCACCCAGAAACGGTCCTGATCCGGAATGGAGATAGAACGTTTATCGGCCGGTACCGGGCTGTCATCAAATGCCACGCCGGTACGGAACGTCCAGTTGTCATCCATATAATAGGTCGTACCAAGCGCGATACGGTAAGCATCGTGGAAGCTTTCGTCTTTATAGAACAGCGTCTGGCCGTTGCTGCCGGTGGCTTTAAGCTCCTCGAACTGGCTCCAGCTGGTATACGCGAGGCTGTAGTGAATTGCCCACTGCGGCGCAACGCGGTTATAACCTGACACTTCCCACATTTCTGGCAGATGCAGCGACAGTGAACCCGGTACGGTTTGATTCGAGGTACCCCATGGAATGGTGGTGCCCGCGCCTGGGACCATACCGTTGACTGGGCTCAGGATGCCGCTTTTGTAATCGCCATCGAAATCAATTTTCACTTCTGAGCGATAGGTCAGACCCCAGCGGTTGTTTTTATCCAGTTCATACAGGATACCGGCGTTCCAGCCGTAACCCCATTCATCACCTTTCAGGCTGGCAATTTTATTGCTGTTTTTCGGCAGTGCAGCAGTTTGCTCCCCGGAGTAACGCTCGATTTTTGCATCGGCGTAGACAGCATCAAAGCCCAGACCAAAGCTCCAGTTATCGTTCAGACGATATGCGCCGCTCAGGTTGAGGTTCAGGGTCGTCAGGTCGGTTTTACCGCCGTATTCCCCGGCCGGATAGTTGTTATTGAACTCCGTTGCCAGGCCATAGTTAGAGGTGACAGAGGCACCCCAACCAAACTGTTCATTGATTGGCGCAACAAAGTGCAGGTTAGGCACCCACGCGGTCGGCGCAATGTTATCCGCCTTCAGATCTGCGCCGGTGAACTGAGATTTGCCAGAAATATTGACATCAGGATCGATGTAAACCGCACCGGCAGAGAAGGTAGGGCGATCAAACATCATGATCAGTGCCGGGTTACGACTCGCGTTGCCTGCGTCATCGGCAATCGCACCTTCCCCGGAATACGCACGGCCAAGGCCAGAGGAAGAAAATTCGTTTAACTGGAAGCCCGCTGACCAGGCGGACGTTGAGACGATTGCCACTGCAACTGCTAAAGCAGTTTGTTTGAACAGGGTTTTCTGGCTCATGACCATAACCTCATTGAGTTATTTTTATTCAATAATTGTTACATACCGTAACAGGAGCGCGAAGTGTAGGGTCTGAGGTATGACTTACAAATCAGACCAGTGGCGAGAGTATAGGTCTGACCAGCTGGGATGTTGCAAGTTTGTTTATTAATATTTTCAGATATGTTTCTTGAAACGAGATCTGGTTGGCAAAATTGTGACCAGTGCGATTCCTCTGAAAAGGGGAATTTTGTTTTAGATCATTTTTTAGTGTGATATTGCTCACTTATCCGATTTTGCGCCATTAACGGCTGGAGGGGGCTCGTTCGGGGGCGTAAAATAGACGCATCGTGTTTATCTCGCGCCCTGCGCGAATACAGAGGAAATTGAGCTATGAGTAAATGCAGTGCTGATGAAACCCCGGTTTGCTGCTGTATGGATGTTGGCACCATTATGGACAACACCGATTGCACCGCCTCTTACAGCCGCGTATTCCCTAACCGCGCTGAAGCGGAAGAGACGCTGGCCGCGCTGAGCCAGCGCGCGCGTGAAGTCGAATCCGATCCGTGTGAAATCAAATCCACCTTCACGGAAGTGGAAGGCGGCGTGCGGCTGGATATCGACTTTGTGTTCGCCTGCGAAGCAGAAACGCTGATCTTCCAGCTGGGCCTGCGTTAATACTTTTTGCACGGGCCTATGATCGTGTAGGCCGGTTAAGGCAACGCCGCAACCCGGCAACAAATCTCACAAATGCCTCTGCCATGCAGGGGCATTTTCTTTTTCTTCTCTGTGCCTTAGCTCGCAATTTTTCGCTTCCCCGATTGGCTCAATGTAAAAAAATAGTTAAGACTATTATCAGGTCAGACCACTTAATGTGTGCGCAAAATTTTTTTACAGGGGAGTGTTATGAGTCAGGCATTACCGCTTATCACCCGACACGGTGACCGCATTGCCATTGTCAGCGGGTTACGTACGCCGTTTGCGCGTCAGGCAACCGCGTTTCACGGTATACCGGCTGTCGATCTGGGAAAAATGGTGGTGGGGGAGATGCTGGCTCGCAGCGAGATCCCGCCAGAGGTTATTGAGCAACTGGTTTTCGGCCAGGTGGTGCAAATGCCGGAAGCGCCCAATATCGCACGTGAAATCGTGCTGGGCACCGGCATGAATGTTCACACCGACGCATACAGCGTCAGCCGCGCCTGCGCCACCAGTTTCCAGGCGGTGGCGAACGTGGCGGAAAGCCTGATGGCGGGGACCATTCGCGCGGGGATCGCCGGCGGCGCGGATTCCTCATCCGTACTGCCCATCGGCGTCAGCAAACAGCTGGCCCGCATCCTCGTGGATGCCAACAAAGCCCGGACCACCGGTGCGAAGCTCAAACTCTTCTCGCGTTTACGTCTGCGCGACCTCATGCCCGTGCCACCTGCCGTTGCTGAATACTCCACCGGCCTGCGTATGGGCGACACTGCCGAGCAGATGGCAAAAACCTACGGTATTACCCGCGAACAGCAGGATGCACTGGCGCATCGCTCGCATCAGCTCGCTGCGAAAGCCTGGTCGGAAGGCAAACTTGCCGACGAGGTGATGACGGCTTACATCCCGCCTTTCCGCGAACCGCTGGTGGAAGATAACAATATCCGTGGCACCTCGACGCTGGAGGATTACGCAAAACTGCGCCCGGCGTTTGATCGTAAACATGGCACCGTTACGGCGGCGAACAGTACGCCACTGACGGACGGTGCCGCCGCCGTGATCCTGATGACGGAATCCCGGGCGAAAGAGCTTGGCATCACACCGCTGGGCTATTTGCGTAGCTACGCCTTTACCGCCATTGATGTCTGGCAGGACATGCTGCTCGGTCCGGCCTGGTCCACGCCGCTGGCGCTGGACCGCGCAGGGCTGACGCTCTCCGATCTCACGCTGATTGATATGCATGAAGCCTTTGCCGCACAAACGCTGGCAAACGTGCAGCTTATGGCGAGCGAACGTTTTGCCCGCGACGTGCTGGGCCGTACGCATGCCACAGGCGAAGTGGATCAGAGTAAATTCAACGTGCTGGGTGGCTCTATTGCCTACGGTCATCCGTTTGCGGCGACCGGCGCGAGAATGATAACCCAGACCTTGCACGAGCTGCGTCGCCGCGGCGGCGGTTTTGGTCTCGTTACCGCCTGTGCGGCGGGCGGCCTGGGTGCAGCAATGGTTCTGGAGGCTGAATAATGGAAACGACATCTGCATTTAACCTGGCTGTTCGCCTTGATAACGTGGCTGTTATCACCATTGATGTACCCGACGAAAAGATGAACACCCTGAAGGCCGAGTTCGGCGTTCAGGTGCGTGCGATGCTCAGACAGATCCGTGAAAACAAAGCGATACGTGGCCTGGTATTTATCTCGGCAAAGCCGGATAACTTTATTGCCGGGGCCGATATCAACATGATCGCCCGGGCGAAAAGCGCTCAGGAAGCAGAGGACCTGGCGCGTCAGGGGCAGCAGGTCATGGCGGAGATCCATGCGCTGTCGATACCCGTTGTTGCTGCGATCCACGGGGCCTGCCTGGGCGGTGGGCTTGAGCTGGCGCTGGCCTGTCACAGCCGCATTTGTACCGACGATGCGAAAACCGTACTCGGACTGCCGGAGGTACAGCTTGGATTGCTGCCCGGTTCAGGTGGCACGCAGCGCCTGCCGCGTCTGGTGGGCGTCAGTACGGCGCTGGAGATGATTTTAACCGGTAAACAGCTGCGCGCCCGTCAGGCGTTAAAGGCGGGTCTGGTTGATGAGGTCGTTCCGCACGCCATCTTGCTTGAAGCCGCCGTTGAGCGGGCGCTGAAAGGTCGTCAGGCGAAACGCCCTCTGCCGGTGCGCGAGCGTATCCTCGCCGGGCCGCTGGGGCGCACGCTGCTGTTCAATATGGTGGGTAAAAAAACCGAGCAAAAAACCAAAGGGAACTATCCGGCAGCGACGCGCATTCTGAAGGTGATTGAAACCGGTTTATCGCAGGGCAGCAGCAGCGGTTATGCTGCGGAAGCGAAAGCCTTTGGCGAGCTGGCGATGACGCCGCAGTCGCAGGCGCTGCGCGGCATTTTCTTTGCCAGCACGGAGGTTAAAAAAGATCCGGGCAGTGAAGCTGAACCGGCTCCGCTGCGCGCCGTTGGCGTTCTGGGTGGTGGGCTGATGGGCGGCGGCATTGCATTTGTCACCGCCAGCAAAGGCAAATTGCCCGTACGTATCAAAGATATCAATCCTAAAGGTATCAACCACGCGTTGCAGTACAGCTGGCAGAACCTTGATCGCAAAGTGAAGCGCCGCCATATCAAGGCCAGTGAGCGTGATAAAACCCTCGCGATGATCACTGGCGCCACCGACTACAGTGGGTTTGCACACCGCGATCTGGTGATTGAAGCCGTGTTCGAAGATCTGGCCCTTAAGCAGCAGATGGTGGCGGACGTTGAACAGCATTGCGCGCCGCACACCATTTTCGCATCAAACACCTCGTCTTTGCCGATCGGCGACATCGCGGCGAAAGCCGTGCGCCCGGAGCAGGTGATAGGGCTGCACTATTTCAGCCCTGTCGAAAAAATGCCGCTGGTGGAGGTTATCCCGCATGCCACAACCAGCCCGCAAACTATTGCCACCGTGGTGAAACTGGCGAAAAAACAGGGCAAAACCCCGATTGTGGTCGCGGACAAAGCCGGCTTCTACGTCAACCGCATTCTGGCGCCGTACATTAACGAAGCGATGCGGTTGCTGACGGAAGGGGAGAAAATTGAGCACGTCGATGACGCCCTGGTGAAGTTTGGCTTCCCCGTCGGCCCAATCCAACTTTTGGATGAGGTAGGAATTGATACGGGGACTAAGATTATCCCTGTGCTGGAAGCGGCTTATGGCGATCGTTTTGCGCCGCCTGCAAACTTTGTTTCTGCAATTTTGAAGGACGATCGCAAAGGCAGAAAAAATGAACGCGGTTTCTATCTTTACGCCGCGAAAGGGCGTAAAAGCAAGAAACAGGTCGACCCTTCAGTTTATACGCTTATTCCTGTCACGGGTCAGGGAAAACTGTCGGCGGTTCAGTGTGCTGAGCGCTGCGTGATGATGATGCTCAATGAAGCGGCGCGCTGCTTTGGTGAGCAGGTGATCAAAAGCGCGCGCGACGGCGACATCGGCGCCGTGTTTTGTATCGGTTTTCCGCCATTCCTTGGCGGCCCGTTCCGGTATATGGATACCCTCGGGGCGGGTGAAGTGGTTGCGATCCTGCAACGTCTGGCCTCGCAATACGGTCCACGGTTTACACCTTGTGACGAATTATTGCAGATGGCGGAATGGGGTCAGACATTCTGGCCCGCAAGGGAAACTGATTGCGTAAACTGAAGTCAAAGAAGGGTAAATCCTGAGGTGATGGAACCTGTTCTGGCGAAATTGTAAACAGAGATTGACTATACTTACGCCATTGAGGTAAAAAACAGCGTTTCATTCACCGAATGGATCAGGCACAATGCCCGGCCATCGGGTTTTCTACCTCGGAGCATTAATCGCGGGTAGTTAACGCCGGTGATTCTGGTTAACAAAAGCGGTGCAATATGCAAGTTTTTATCATGCGTCACGGCGACGCGGCACTCGATGCCGCCAGTGACTCAGTACGTCCTTTAACCGTCTGTGGCTGCGACGAATCCCGTCAGATGGCGACATGGCTTAAAGGTCAAAAAGTGGACATTGAACGCGTTCTGGTGAGTCCGTTCCTGCGGGCAGAACAGACGCTGGATGTGGTAGGGGAGTGTATGAACCTGCCATCCAGTGTGGATGTTCTCCCTGAACTCACGCCGTGTGGCGATGTTGGCCTTGTCAGTGCATACCTTCAGGCGCTGTGCAATGAAGGTGTCGCTTCCGCACTGGTCATTTCCCACCTGCCGCTGGTCGGCTATCTGGTATCTGAGCTGTGCCCGGGCGAAACGCCACCGATGTTCACAACGTCCGCCATTGCCAACGTCACCCTCGACGAAACCGGCAAAGGGGTCTTTAACTGGCAAATGAGTCCGTGCAACCTGAAGATGGCAAAAGCCATCTGACGTGACGTGCGATATGGCGGGGTGCAGCGTGCCTCCCGCCATCCTGTCAGGGCAATTCTGGCGGCTGCCACTCCTCGACCTCAATCAATACCAGCAATGCGGCATCTCCGCCGTACTCTTTTGGCGCCTGATGAAAAGCCATCACGTATGGATGCTGAGCCAGCCACAGCGGTGTCTGTTGCTTAAGAATATGTTTGCCGTGGCCGTGCATCACGCAGGCGCAAAAAACATGCTCGCGACGACATGCCGCGATCAACGCCCCCAGCTCCTGTTTCGCCTGCATCTGGGTCAACCCATGCAGATCGAGGAACAGCTCCGGCGAGTAATCTCCCCGGCGTAATTTTTTCAGTTCAAAATGGCTGACGTCTTCGCGCACGTATTTCACCGCACCCTGCGTATTTAGCAGCGGCTGAAACTCATCTGAAAAATAGTGGCTGTTATCGGCCTGCTCCTGGAGCAACCGTTTGACCGGTACCTCGCTGACTTTTTTACGCTGCGGGCGATGGACAATGGTGTCGTGCGTGATTTGACGCGTCCCGGTCATCAGCTGGCGGAAGAGAGCCTGATCCTCCTTGCTGAGCGATGTTTTCTTTTTCATTCGTCATTCTCATCTCGTATTTCCGATAGTGTACCCGACTAAACGCATTTTTTAACCTCAAGCGGTACGCGTCATTGCTGATTTATCGCCGTCTTCATGGCAAACTAGCCGCCGAAAATTATGCGAGCATGCCCTGGAGGAAAGAGTGGATAAAATTTTTGTCGATGAAGCAGTAAACGAGCTGCATACCATACAGGACATGTTGCGCTGGTCGGTTAGCCGCTTCAGCGCCGCCAATATCTGGTACGGACACGGTACCGACAACCCGTGGGATGAGGCCGTGCAGCTGGTGCTGCCGTCTCTCTACCTGCCGCTGGATATTCCGGAAGACATGCGCACCGCGCGCCTGACCTCCAGTGAAAAACACCGCATCGTTGAGCGCGTGATCCGTCGCGTAAACGAGCGCATTCCGGTGGCTTACCTGACCAACAAAGCCTGGTTCTGCGGCCACGAATTCTATGTTGATGAGCGCGTGCTGGTGCCGCGTTCGCCGATTGGCGAGCTGATCAACAACCATTTTGACGGCCTGATTAACCATCAGCCGCAGCACATTCTTGATATGTGCACCGGCAGCGGCTGCATCGCCATTGCCTGCGCGTACGCCTTCCCGGAAGCGGAAGTGGACGCCGTCGATATCTCCACCGACGCGCTGGCCGTCACCGAACACAACATTGAAGAGCACGGGCTGATTCATCACGTCACGCCTATCCGCTCTGACCTGTTCCGCGACCTGCCGACGCTGCAATACGACCTGATCGTCACCAATCCGCCGTACGTGGATGCAGAAGATATGTCCGACCTGCCGAACGAGTATCGTCACGAGCCGGAGCTGGGCCTGGAGTCAGGCTCTGACGGGCTGAAGCTGACCCGCCGCATCCTGGCCTGCGCGCCGGATTATCTGACCGATGACGGCGTTCTGATTTGTGAAGTAGGCAACAGCATGGTACATCTGATAGAGCAGTACCCGGATGTGCCGTTCACCTGGCTTGAGTTCGACAACGGCGGTGACGGCGTCTTTATGCTGACCAAGGCGCAACTGCTTGATGCACGCGAATACTTCAGCATTTACAAAGATTAATCCAGCGGGCTTCGGCCCGTTTCACAACGCTCAAACACAAACAACAACATCGGAGCCGTGATGGCAGGAAACAGTATTGGACAGGTATTCCGTGTGACCACCTTTGGCGAGTCGCACGGTCTGGCACTGGGTTGTATCGTTGATGGCGTCCCGCCAGGCATCGAACTGACCGAAGCCGATTTACAGCATGACCTTGACCGTCGCCGTCCGGGTACCTCTCGCTACACCACGCAGCGTCGCGAGCCGGACCAGGTCAAAATTCTCTCCGGCGTATTTGAAGGCCGTACCACAGGAACCAGCATTGGCCTGCTGATTGAAAACACCGATCAGCGTTCTCAGGACTACGGCGCGATTAAGGACGTTTTCCGTCCTGGTCACGCCGACTATACCTACGAACAAAAATATGGCTTTCGCGACTATCGCGGCGGCGGACGTTCTTCCGCGCGTGAAACCGCGATGCGCGTGGCGGCAGGAGCAATTGCCAAAAAATATCTCCAGCAGAAATTCGGCATCGTTATCCGCGGCTGTCTGTCCCAGATGGGCGACATTCCGCTGGCAATCAAAGACTGGGATCAAGTAGAGCTCAACCCGTTCTTCTGCGCCGATGCCGACAAGCTGGACGCGCTGGATGAGCTGATGCGTGGCCTGAAAAAAGAGGGCGACTCCATTGGTGCGAAAGTCACCGTGGTGGCCGACGGCGTGCCGGCTGGCTGGGGCGAGCCGGTATTTGACCGCCTTGACGCCGATATCGCCCACGCGCTGATGAGCATCAACGCGGTGAAAGGCGTTGAAATCGGCGACGGTTTTGACGTGGTCAAGCTTCGCGGCAGCCAGAACCGCGACGAAATCACGAAGGCGGGTTTCCAGAGCAACCATGCGGGCGGCATTCTGGGTGGCATCAGCAGCGGGCAGCAAATTATTGCCAATATTGCGCTGAAGCCAACGTCCAGCATTACCGTCCCGGGCCACACGATTAACCGCGCTGGCGATGAAGTTGAGATGATCACCAAAGGGCGTCACGATCCGTGCGTGGGGATCCGCGCGGTGCCGATCGCAGAAGCGATGCTGGCGATCGTGCTGATGGATCACTTCCTGCGCCAGCGCGCGCAGAATGCGGATGTGACGACCACCATTCCACGCTGGTAACTATGAAAAAAACCGCAATCGCTCTGCTGGCGCTGCTGGCCAGTGGAGCAAGCCTGGCCGCAACGCCGTGGCAGAAAATCACCCACCCGGTAGCGGGGAGCGCGCAGTCCATTGGCGCTTTCTCCAACGGGTGTATCGTCGGCGCGCAGGAACTTCCGCTGCAATCGGATACCTATCAGGTGATGCGCACCGACCAGCGCCGTTATTTCGGCCATCCTGACCTGGTGCTGTTTATTCAGCGTCTTGGCAACCAGGTGCATAACCTGGGGCTGGGGACGATGCTGATTGGCGATATGGGGATGCCTGCCGGTGGTCGCTTCAACGGCGGTCACGCCAGCCACCAGACCGGACTGGATGTGGATATCTTCCTGCAATTGCCGAAAACGCGCTGGAGCTCAGCGCAGCTGCTGAAACCGCAGGCGCTGGATCTGGTCTCGGCCGACGGTAAACGGGTCGTCGCCTCGCGCTGGTCGCCGGAAATTTCCAGCATGATTAAGCTGGCGGCAGAGGATAACGACGTCACGCGGATCTTTGTTAATCCGGCCATCAAGCAGCAGCTTTGCCTGGATGCGGGAACGGATCGCGACTGGTTGCGTAAAGTGCGCCCTTGGTTCCAGCACCGGGCGCATATGCATGTTCGCCTGCGCTGTCCGGCGAACAGCCTGGAATGTGAAGATCAGCCGCTGCCACCGCCTGGCGATGGTTGTGGTTACGAACTGCAAAGCTGGTTTGAACCAGCCAAGCCTGGAACCTCTAAGCCTGAGAAGAAGACACCGCCTCCGTTGCCGCCTTCCTGCCAGGCGCTACTGGATGAGCATGTACTTTAATGGATAATTTCGTCGATCTATTCATGGTGTCACCGCTGCTGCTGGCGGTGCTCTTTTTTGTTGCGATGTTAGCCGGATTTATCGATGCCCTGGCGGGCGGCGGCGGGTTGCTCACCGTTCCGGCGCTGCTGGCGGCAGGCATGAGCCCTGCCCAGGCGCTTGCCACCAACAAACTCCAGGCATGCGGCGGTTCGCTCTCCTCGTCGCTCTATTTCATCCGGCGCAAAGTGGTGAATCTCGCCGATCAGAAGCTCAATATCCTGATGACGTTTATTGGCTCAACGGCGGGTGCGCTGCTGGTCCAGCACGTTCAGTCCGACATTCTGCGCCAGATCCTGCCGCTGCTGGTTATCTGTATCGGCCTCTATTTCCTGCTGATGCCAAAGCTCGGGGAAGAAGATCGACAGCGTCGTCTTCACGGCCTGCCGTTTGCGCTGATTGCCGGTGGCTGCGTCGGTTTTTACGATGGCTTCTTTGGCCCGGGGGCAGGCTCGTTTTACGCGCTTGCATTCGTGACGCTGGCCGGGTTCAACCTCGCCAAATCCACCGCCCACGCCAAAGTCCTCAACGCGACCTCCAACGTTGGCGGTCTGCTGCTGTTTATCATTGGCGGCAAGGTTATCTGGGCAACCGGGTTTGTGATGATGGCAGGGCAGTTTTTGGGCGCGCGCGCAGGCTCGCGTCTGGTATTAAGCAAAGGACAAACGCTGATCCGCCCGATGATTGTTGTCGTCTCGGCGGTGATGAGCGCCAAACTTCTTTATGACAGCCATGGACAGGAGATCCTCACCTGGTTGGGGATGAACTAATGAACAGTACGCATAACTACGAACAGCTGATTGAGATCTTCGATGGCTGTTTTGCTGATGATTTTAATACCCGTCTGATTAAAGGCGACGACGAACCGATCTATCTTCCTGCTGATGACGAGGTTCCGTATAACCGCATCACCTTTGCCCACGGCTTTTACGCCAGCGGTTTGCACGAAATTTCGCACTGGTGTATCGCCGGGAAAGCGCGTCGCGAGCTGGTGGACTTTGGTTACTGGTACTGCCCGGACGGGCGCGACGCCACCACCCAGGGGCAGTTCGAAGATGTGGAGGTGAAACCTCAGGCGCTGGAATGGCTGTTCTGCGTAGCGGCGGGTTTCCCGTTCAACGTAAGTTGTGACAACCTCGAAGGCGACTTCGAGCCAGACCGTATCGTCTTCCAGCGCCGCGTTCATGCGCAGGTGATGGAATATCTTGAGAAAGGCATCCCGGCACGTCCGGCACGCCTGATCGAGGCTTTACAGAATTATTACCACACGCCGGAGATCACGGCGGAATGCTTCCCTTGGCCGGAAGATCTTTAACAGAGGAAAGAAGATGATCGCAGAATTTGAATCACGCATTCTGGCGTTAATTGATGACATGGTGGAACACGCCAGTGATGATGAGCTGTTCGCCAGCGGTTATCTGCGTGGTCACCTGACGCTGGCGGTAGCCGCGCTGGAAGCCGGGGACGATCACTCTGCCGACGCCGTTCACGCGGAAGTCACTCGCAGCCTGGAAAAAGCCATTCTGGCCGGGGAACTCTCTCCGCGCGACCAGTCTTTAGTGCTGGGCATGTGGGACAATTTGTTCCAGCAGGCGAAAGCGAAGTAAGTGTATCACCGCCCTCTCCCACAGGGAGAGGGCCGGGGTGAGGGCACCAGACCGCACCCTACTTGACCATTTTCCCCTTCAGCAATTTCCGCACCCACAGTCGGTTTGGATTCAGCCCCGCGAGCGTAACCCTGTCCAGCGGAACCGGCTCGTCGCTCATTTGCGCGGCTAACGCTTCAGCCAGCAGCGGCGCGGAGCATAATCCCCGCGAGCCTAAGCCACCCAGCATAAACAGCTCGGGGTGAACGGGAGCACTTACCGCCGTTTCTTTGTTGTCAGCAAGATCCTGATAGACTTCAAGCGTGGCGTCATAGTCCGGCACGTTTCCCGCCATCGGCAGGTGATCGCGGGTCGCGCAGCGTACGCCGCAGCGCGCCTGACCCTCACCGACATTCACCTCTTTTGCCCACGACGCATCCGGGAAACAGTCGAGCAGGCGCTGGCGGTTTTGCTGCTGATCCGCTTCGCTGTACTGCATATCTGTTTCACCGCGATGGTAGCTGGCACCGATGCAGTGATGGCCGTTGGACGGGTTTTGCGGCGTCAGGTAGCCGTCGTAACACAGCACCTGACGCAGTTTGCTCAGTTGGGGGGCGGCAGGAATATGGCTTACCTGGCCGCCGACCGGATAAACCGGCAATGACGCTGTCTGGGTAAACTGGCTGATATGATGCCCGTTGGCCAGCACAACGCTGGCATGCTGCGCCTCTTTGCCGTTAGCGAAACGCAAATTCCAGTGCGCAGTGCGGCTTAGCGATTGAACCTTATGGGCATAATGCACTGTCAACCCACGCGACTGCCCGAGGGCTATCGCCGCAGAAGTCAGTTCAGCCGGACACAGCCAGCCGCCGAGTGGATACTGAATACCCCCGCAGCCGGTGTCGACGCCAGCGGTCTCTGCAACCTGCTGCGCCGTGACGGCATGGGCGATGGCCTCCGGCAGACCCAGCGACAGCATTTGTGTGATTTTCTGCTGGCTCTTCTCGTCCCAGCCGAGCTGCGTCACGCCGCACCAGTTGTGGTCGAACGCAACCGGCAGGCTATCGTAAAGGCGGCGAGCAAACGTAAACGCCGCCGGGAAGAACTGGAACAGTGCCGGATCGTGTGAACTTAATAAGGGATAAAGCGCGCCCTGACGGTTGCCTGATGCGCCCGTCGCCGGCGCCTCGTCAGCGCAGTAGAGCGTCACCTGCCAGCCACGGTGCAGCAGCGCCAGCGAGAGCAGGGCGCTGGCGATACCCCCGCCCACAATGGCGACCTCACGCGAGGTGCTGGCGCGACGGGCAAACCAGGGGGCCTGCGCCGGGATCGCCAGATCCTGTTCCATCACCCCGACCAGCATGTCGCGTTTGCGGCCAAAGCCTTTGGTTTTCCGCATGGTAAACCCCGCCTCCTGCAACCCACGGCGAACAAATCCCGCCGAGGTGAAGGTAGCAAGCGTCGCGCCCGGGCGCGCCAGACGTGCCATGGCGCTGAACAGGTGCGGGCTCCACATGTCCGGGTTTTTGGCGGGCGCAAAACCATCCAGGAACCAGGCGTCCACCTTCTGATTCATTGAGTCATCGAGCTTATCGGTCAGGTCGTTAATGTCGCCCAGCCACAGGTCGAGGGTGACGCGTCCGTCGTCCAGAATCAGACGATGACAGCCACCGATAGCCGGAGGCCACTGGGCCTGAAGCTGTTCCGCCCAGTGGGTAAGCTCCGGCCAGCGCTGATGGGCAAGCCGCAGATCGTGCGCGGTAAGCGGAAATTTTTCGAAACTGATGAAATGTAATCTTTGTAAGGTAGCCTCGGGGTGTGCAGTGCGAAACTGGTCGAACGCCTGCCAGAGGGTCAGAAAATTCAGCCCGGTGCCGAAACCGCTCTCCGCTACGACAAACAGGCTGCGCGGATGCTCAGGGAAGCGGGTGCTGAGATGATTTCCTTCGAGGAAGACATAGCGCGTCTCTTCCAGTCCGTTATCATTAGAAAAGTAGACGTCATCAAAATCTCGGGAAACAGGTGTACCCTCAGCGTTGAATTCGAGGTTGGCAGGTTGTATGGCGTTTTGTTTCACGTAAGTTACTCGTCCGACAGGCAGTGGCACGATCTTAGCGATGTGAGCCCATCGGTGCAAATTTCCACAGAAAATGGCTGATCGGACTTGTTCGGCGTACAAGTGTACGCTATTGTGCGACTCGAAACTTTTTATAGTGCGACTTACAGAGGTATTGAATGAAACGTGCAGTGATTACTGGCCTGGGCATCGTTTCCAGCATCGGTAATAACCAGCAGGAAGTCCTGGCATCTCTGCGTGAAGGACGCTCCGGGATCACTTTCTCTGAAGAGTTTAAAGATTCTGGAATGCGTAGCCACGTATGGGGTAACGTTAAACTGGACACCACCGGTTTAATTGACCGTAAAGTGGTTCGTTTCATGAACGATGCCTCTATCTACGCCTATCTTTCCATGCAGGAAGCGATCAAGGATTCTGGTCTGAGCGAAGACGCTTACCAGAACAACCCACGCGTGGGCCTGATTGCAGGCTCCGGCGGTTCCTCTAAAGCTCAGGTGTTCGGTGCTGACGCCATGCGCAGCCCGCGCGGCCTGAAAGCGGTCGGTCCATACGTTGTGACCAAAGCCATGGGGTCAGCGGTTTCCGCGTGCCTGGCAACGCCGTTCAAAATCCACGGTGTGAACTACTCCATCAGCTCTGCATGTGCGACCTCCGCACACTGTATCGGTAATGCGGTTGAGCAGATCCAGCTGGGCAAACAGGACATCGTATTTGCTGGCGGCGGCGAAGAGCTGGGCTGGGAAATGGCCTGTGAGTTTGACGCAATGGGCGCACTGTCCACCAAATACAACGAAACGCCAGACAAAGCGTCCCGTACTTATGACGCACACCGCGACGGTTTTGTTATCGCTGGCGGCGGCGGTATGGTTGTGGTTGAAGAGCTGGAACACGCGCTGGCGCGTGGCGCGCACATCTATGCTGAGATCGTGGGCTACGGCGCAACGTCTGACGGCGCTGACATGGTTGCTCCATCCGGTGAAGGCGCGGTGCGCTGCATGAAGATGGCGATGCACGGTGTTGATACTCCAATCGACTACCTGAACTCCCACGGCACCTCAACGCCGGTAGGCGACGTGAAAGAGCTGGGTGCGATCCGTGAAGTGTTCGGCGACAATAGCCCGGCTATCTCTGCAACCAAAGCCATGACCGGTCACTCTCTGGGAGCGGCGGGCGTGCAGGAAGCGATCTACTCTCTGCTGATGCTGGAAAACGGCTTTATCGCGCCAAGCATCAACATCGAAGAGATGGACGAGCAGGCGGCTGGCCTGAACATCGTGACCGAAACCACCGAACGTGAGCTGACGACCGTTATGTCCAACAGCTTCGGTTTCGGCGGCACCAACGCCACGCTGGTGATGCGTAAGCTGAAAGCGTAAGCGTTTGAAGGTATAGTAGAAGGGAGCCGCGCGGCTCCCTTTTTTATGCCTGAACACGGAGTTATGCATGAAGGCTGTTACCCCTGAGAAGAGCGCTCCTTCCGGGAACCTTTCCCTTTTCCGCATCGCCTTTGCGGTGTTTCTGACCTATATGACCGTTGGCCTGCCGCTGCCGGTGATCCCCTTGTTCGTTCACCAGGAGCTGGGCTATGGCAACACCATGGTCGGTATTGCGGTGGGCATTCAGTTTTTAGCGACGGTATTAACCCGGGGCTACGCCGGTCGCCTGGCGGATCAGCACGGCGCAAAACGCTCGGCGTTGCAGGGCATGTTTGCCTGCGGGCTGGCGGGGGGAGCCTGGCTGCTGGCGGCGCTGTTGCCAATAGATGCAGCGTATAAATTCGCGCTGCTGGTGGCAGGGCGCCTGATCCTCGGCTTTGGCGAAAGCCAGCTGCTGACCGGCACCCTTACCTGGGGAATGGGGCTGGTGGGGCCTGCGCGTTCCGGAAAAGTGATGTCCTGGAACGGGATGGCGATTTACGGCGCGCTGGCGGCAGGCGCACCGCTGGGGCTGCTGATCCACAGCCAGTTTGGTTTTGCGGCGCTGGCAGGCACCACCATGGTATTGCCGCTGCTGGCGTGGGCGTTTAACGGTTCGGTGCGTAAGGTGCCCGCCCATAAAGGCGAGCGTCCTTCGCTGTGGAGCGTGGTGGGGCAAATCTGGCAGCCGGGGCTTGGGCTGGCGCTTCAGGGGGTGGGCTTCGCGGTTATTGGTACCTTTGTTTCCCTCTATTTCATGAGCCGCGGCTGGGCGATGGCGGGCTTTACGCTGACGGCCTTTGGCGGCGCGTTTGTATTGATGCGCGTGCTGTTTGGCTGGATGCCGGATCGCTTTGGCGGCGTGAAGGTGACCGTGACGTCACTTGTCATTGAGACCGTGGGTCTGGTACTGCTCTGGCAGGCGCCCTCTGCATCCGTTGCGCTGCTGGGTGCGGCGTTAACCGGCTGCGGCTGCTCGCTGATCTTCTCGGCGCTGGGCGTTGAAGTGGTGAAGCGCGTGGCTCCGCAGGTGCGCGGCACGGCGCTGGGCGGCTATGCGGCGTTTCAGGATATCTCATACGGGGTCACCGGGCCGCTGGCGGGGCTGCTTGCAACGTCGTTTGGCTATCCTTCCGTCTTCCTGGCCGGTGCTGTGTCAGCGGTGGTGGGAATTGTGGTGACGCTGGTGGCGTTTCGCAAGCGGTAGTATGTTGCCGGGTGGCGGCTTCGCCTTACCCGGCCTACTGTTCGAGCCGTTGTAGGCCCGGTAAGCGAAGCGCCACCGGGCAAATCCTCACGCAACCAGCCAGAAAATCGCCAGCGCAATCACCAACGCGATAAACATCAATCCCGGACGGGCAGAAAGCGTTTTGAACGTATCAACTACGGGGGCAAACAGCGGGCTGTAGATCGGCTGAATGTTTCTTACCTCCGGCACGCCGCCTTCCCGCTCGGCGCGGCGAATGAAGATCTGATTGAGCACGTCCTGCACCTGCGCGGTGGTCAGCACCGTTTGCGGCGTAGCCTGCCAGCTCTGCTGAGCGTAATCCCGAATCATATCGAACTCGTGCGGTTCCAGCGGTTGTTTCAGCGCCGCCTGTACGCTGTGCAGGGTCGGGGCGCTCTGGGTGCTGAGCGTCTGACGCGCCTGGAGCCAGGTGACCAGATGGGTAAACTGTTTTGCCGGGATCATCTCGCCCGCTTTCACACCGGAAAGTTCCAGCATAGATTGCCAGATAAGCTTTGTGGGTTCGCCGGTAGCAGCAGCCAGCTTAGTGACCATCTGCTTGAGCGTATTATGCTCCGCAGGCTGCAATGGCCGCTCTGTAGACGGGCGCTGTTGCGGCTGCGGGATAGAAAGCTGATTGCTTTGCAGCAGGGTCAACACGGTTTTCAGCTGTTCCGGAGAAAGCTGGCTCAGGGCGGTATGACCGTACTGTTGACGGATAAAATCACTCACCGCCTGGCGATTATTCCCCTGGCCCAATAGCTCGGTCAGCTGCGAGATAATCTGGCGGGTAGTATGTTGCTGCTGTGCGCTGGTAAGACGCTGGTTAAGGTTTTGTTCGGCGGCAGGGAAATGGCGCGACTGTAGCGGCGCATCGTTTCTTACGCCCAAATCGTGCTTAACGCCGGCCCATACCTCTGCGTTTTGCTGTGAGGTTAACGCAATAAGACGCGTGATCAGACGCTCCAGTACGGTGCGTTGCTGCGTGGAGAGCGGTTGTTCGCCTGGCGTGTTGGGCGTTACGGGGCCTTCACCCGGAGGGCGCGGAGGCGTACCTGAAATGGGCTGCATCGTCAAAAATCCTTAAAGTCAAACTCTGCGTAACCGGGCGGAGATATATGCCCGGCGGCGAGATTATGGCACACTTGGCAGGTTTACTTCCTCTCAAACAGGTACTCAGACGTGAAAATCCTCGTTGATGAAAATATGCCTTACGCCCGTGAGCTGTTCAGCCGCCTGGGTGAGGTTAAGGCTGTCCCTGGTCGCCCGATTCCGGTCAGCGAACTGGACGATGCAGACGCCCTGATGGTGCGCTCGGTGACCAAAGTAAATGAGGCACTGCTCACCGGCAAAGGGGTTAAATTTGTCGGGACGGCAACGGCCGGGACCGATCATGTGGATGACCAGTGGCTTAAGCAGGCGGGGATTGGTTTTTCCGCGGCGCCAGGCTGTAACGCCATTGCCGTCGTGGAATATGTTTTCTCCTCGCTATTGATGCTGGCCGAGCGCGATGGTTTTGCGCTGAAAGACCGCACCGTCGGGATTGTGGGTGTGGGCAACGTGGGCGGACGTCTGCAAAAGCGTCTGGAAGCCTGGGGTATCCGCACCCTGCTGTGCGATCCGCCGCGTAAGGATAACGGCGATGAAGGCGACTTCCGCACGCTGGATGAGCTGGTCGACGAGTGCGACGTCATCACCTTCCATACGCCGCTCTTTAAAGAGGGGCCGTACAAGACTCTGCACCTGGCCGACGAAAAGCTGATCCGCCGTCTGAAGGCTGGCACTATTCTGATAAATGCCTGCCGGGGACCGGTGGTAGATAACGCGGCGCTGCTGGCATGTCTCGACGAAGGACAAGAGCTTAGCGTCGTGCTGGACGTCTGGGAACCAGAGCCGGATCTCAACGTCGCCTTGCTGAATAAGGTGGACGTGGGTACCGCGCATATCGCGGGTTATACCCTTGAAGGCAAAGCGCGTGGCACAACCCAGGTGTTTGAGGCTTACAGCGCCTTTATCAGCCATCCGCAGCAGGTGGCGCTGGATACGCTGCTGCCCGCCCCGGAATTTGGCCGCATTACCCTTCATGGCCCGCTGGATGAGGCAACGCTGAAAAGACTGGTGCATTTGGTGTATGATGTGCGCCGCGATGACGCGCTGCTGCGTAAAGTGGCGGGTATTCCGGGTGAGTTTGACAAGCTGCGCAAAAATTACCTTGAGCGCCGCGAGTGGTCTTCCCTGTATGTCATGTGCGATGACGCGTCAGCGGCGGGGCTGCTGCATAAACTGGGATTTAACGCCGTTCACCACCCGGCACGTTAATGTCTTCTTAATGCTCCCTGTCGGATATTCCGGCAGGGACGCTTTTTATTTCTGGAGTAAACCACCATGTCTGAAGGCTGGAACATTGCCATTTTGGGTGCCACTGGCGCCGTGGGCGAAGCCCTGCTTGAAACCCTTGCTGAGCGTCAGTTCCCGGTGGGTGAGATTTACGCACTGGCGCGTACCGACAGCGCAGGAGAACATCTGCGTTTCGGCGGCAAATCCGTGATGGTGCAGGATGCCGCCGCGTTTGACTGGACGCAGGCTCAGCTGGCGTTTTTTGCCGCAGGGGCGGAAGCCACGGCGTCTTACATTGAAGAAGCGACAAATTCAGGCTGTCTGGTGATCGACCTGAGCGGCCTGTTCTCCCTGGAGCCGGATGTGCCGCTGGTGGTGCCGGACGTCAACCCGTTTGTGCTGGCTGACTACCGCAACCGCAACATCATTGCAGTACCGAACAGTCTCACCAGCCAGTTGCTGACCGCGCTGAAGCCGCTGATCGACGACGGTGGCCTGTCGCGTATTTCCGTGACCAGCCTGCTTTCAGCCTCCGCTAACGGTAAAAAAGCCGTAGACGCACTGGCAGGGCAGAGCGCGAAGCTGCTGAACGGTATCCCGATCGACGAAGATGATTTCTTTGGCCGCCAGCTGGCGTTCAACATGCTGCCGCTGCTGCCGGATCGTGAAGGTTCGGTGCGGGAAGAGCGTCGTATCGTCGATGAAGCACGCAAAATTTTGCAGGATGACGGGCTGATGATCTCCGCGAATGTCGTGCAGTCTCCGGTCTTTTACGGCCACGCGCAGATGGTCGGGTTTGAAGCCCTGCGTCCGCTGGCGGCTGAAGAAGCCCGCGACGCGTTTGGCCGCGGTGAGGACATTGTCCTGTCCGAAGAGAGCGAATTCCCGACGCAGGTGGGCGACGCCACCGGCAGCGCGCATCTCTCTGTGGGCTGCGTGCGTAACGATTACGGTATGCCGGAGCAGGTGCAGTTCTGGTCCGTTGCCGACAACGTGCGTTTTGGCGGCGCGCTGATGGCGGTCAAAATCGCGGAAAAACTGGTGCAGGAGTATCTGTACTGATGTCAGATGTGGAACAAAAGCCGGTCCACAGAATTGCCCTCGGCATTGAATACGATGGCAGTAAATACTATGGCTGGCAGCGGCAGAATGAGGTGCGCAGCGTCCAGGAGAAGCTGGAGAAAGCGCTCTCTCAGGTGGCGAATGAACCGATAAGCGTCTTCTGTGCGGGCCGCACCGATGCCGGCGTTCACGGCACGGGGCAGGTGGTGCATTTTGACACCACCGCCGTGCGCAAAGACGCGGCCTGGACGCTGGGTGTAAATGCGAATTTGCCTGGTGACATTGCCGTGCGTTGGGTGAAAGCTGTGCCGGATGATTTTCACGCGCGTTTCAGCGCGACGGCGCGGCGCTACCGTTATGTCATCTATAACCAGCGCTTGCGCCCGGCGGTGTTAAGCCAGGGCGTGACGCATTTTTATGAACCGCTGGATGCAGAACGTATGCAGCGTGCGGCGCAGTGTCTGATTGGAGAGAATGATTTTACGTCGTTTCGTGCGGTGCAGTGTCAGTCCCGTACGCCGTGGCGTAACGTCATGCACATTAACGTCAGTCGTTATGGCGCGTATGTGGTGGTGGATATCAAAGCCAATGCCTTTGTACATCATATGGTGCGGAATATTGTAGGCAGCCTGATGGAAGTGGGCGCCGGACACCAGCCGGAGAGCTGGATTGCAGAACTGCTGGCAGCGAAGGACAGAACGCTTGCGGCAGCAACGGCGAAAGCGGAAGGGCTGTATCTGGTTTCGGTGGATTATCCGGACCGGTTCGACCTGCCAAAACCGCCAATGGGCCCGCTGTTTTTAGCGGACTAAACAAAGGTGCAATTAGGGCTTAGACAATATGGACGTAATACGTTTTCTGATTGATTTCATCCTGCATATTGATGTTCACCTGGCGGAGCTGGTCGCGCAGTACGGCGTCTGGGTGTACGCCATTCTGTTCCTCATTCTGTTCTGTGAAACCGGCCTTGTGGTTACGCCGTTCCTGCCGGGAGATTCACTGCTGTTCGTGGCGGGCGCGTTATCCGCACTGCCAACGAATGACCTGAATGTCCATCTGATGGTGGTCCTGATGATCATCGCCGCGATTGTTGGTGATGCGGTCAATTACACCATCGGGCGGGTGTTTGGCGAGCGGTTGTTCAGTAATCCGGACTCGAAGATTTTCCGCCGCAGTTATTTAGATAAGACCCATGCGTTCTATGAGCGCCATGGCGGTAAGACCATAATCCTTGCCCGTTTTGTGCCTATTGTGCGTACATTTGCACCTTTTGTGGCGGGAATGGGTCACATGTCCTATCGTCATTTTGCCATGTACAACGTGGTGGGCGCGCTGCTGTGGGTGCTGCTGTTCACCTATGCAGGCTACCTGTTTGGCGATCTGCCGGTGGTTCAGGAAAACCTTAAGTTACTGATTGTAGCGATTATTGTGCTTTCCGTACTGCCTGGCGTAATCGAAATTATCCGTCACAAACGCGCGGCGGCAAAGCAAGCGAAGTAAATGCACGCTGGCGGTTCGACCACTTTTTTATCCAAAGTTTCGGGCTGTTATGTTTTAATGTGCAACATTCATGGTCTGTTGGAGGCAAAAATGGCATTATTCGCCTCTTACAGCAAAACTGGCATACGACCAGGTTCAGGCAGAAAGGTTATCAATGAGCTGGATTGAACGAATTAAAAGCAACATTACCCCAACGCGTAAAGCGAGCATTCCTGAAGGGGTATGGACGAAGTGTGATAGCTGCGGCCAGGTTCTGTATCGCGCAGAGCTGGAACGCAATCTTGAGGTGTGTCCGAAGTGTGACCACCATATGCGTATGTCGGCGCGCAACCGCCTGCATAGCCTGCTGGACGAAGGTTCTCTGGTAGAACTGGGCAGCGAACTGGAGCCAAAAGATGTGCTTAAGTTCCGCGACTCCAAAAAATACAAAGATCGTCTGGCCTCTGCGCAGAAAGAGACCGGCGAGAAAGACGCGCTGATCGTCATGAAAGGCACCCTGCACGAGATGCCGGTGGTTGCCGCCGCGTTTGAGTTCTCCTTTATGGGCGGCTCAATGGGCTCTGTGGTTGGCGCGCGCTTCGTGCGTGCCGTTGAGCAGGCGCTGGAAGACAACTGCCCGCTGATCTGCTTCTCCGCCTCCGGTGGCGCACGTATGCAGGAAGCGCTGATGTCCCTGATGCAGATGGCGAAAACCTCTGCGGCGCTGGCGAAAATGCAGGAGCGCGGTCTGCCGTACATCTCGGTACTGACCGATCCAACCATGGGCGGCGTTTCTGCAAGCTTCGCGATGCTGGGCGACCTGAACATCGCTGAGCCAAAAGCGCTGATCGGCTTTGCGGGTCCTCGCGTTATCGAGCAGACCGTACGTGAGAAACTGCCGCCGGGCTTCCAGCGCAGTGAGTTCCTCATTGAGAAGGGCGCCATCGACATGATCGTCCGCCGTCCGGAAATGCGCCTGAAACTGGCAAGCGTCCTGGCGAAGCTGATGAATCTGCCGGCGCCGAACCCGGACGAGCCGCGCGAAGGCGTGGTGGTACCGGATCAGGAACCCGAGGCCTGATAACTGAAAAGGGCAGGGCCGAATGGCGCTGCCCTTTTGCTTTCTAAACCGTTAATGACAACCGGGCATCATGGAAAATAAAAGCATTCCTCAAGCCACGTCGCCCCTGGCCGCGTGGCTTTCTTATCTGGAAAACCTGCACAGTAAAACTATTGACATGGGCCTTGAGCGCGTAAGCCAGGTTGCCGCGCGTCTTGACGTGTTGAAACCCGCGCCTTTCGTATTTACCGTGGCCGGCACTAACGGTAAAGGCACCACCTGCCGCACGCTGGAATCTGTCCTGATGGCGGCGGGGTACAAGGTTGGCGTTTACAGCTCGCCGCATCTGGTGCGCTATACCGAGCGCGTGCGCGTGCAAAACACCGAGCTGGCGGAATCCGCCCATACGGCGTCGTTTGCCGCTATCGAAGCTGCGCGCGGCGAAACCTCATTAACCTATTTCGAATACGGCACCCTGTCGGCGCTGTGGCTGTTTAAGCAGGCGCAGCTGGACGTGGTGATCCTGGAAGTGGGGTTGGGCGGGCGTCTGGATGCCACCAATATGGTGGATGCGGATGTCGCCGTCGTCACCAGCATCGCGCTGGATCACACCGACTGGCTGGGCCCGGACCGCGAGAGCATTGGCCGTGAGAAGGCCGGTATTTTCCGGGCCAATAAGCCTGCCGTGGTAGGCGAACCGGACATGCCGCACACCATTGCTGAGGTAGCGAAAGAGAAGGGCGCTCGTCTGCTGCGTCGCGGCGTGGACTGGCAGTATGAGGTGCAGGACAAAGGCTGGCGCTTCAGCGATGCGCAGGGCGTGCTGGAGAATCTGCCGCTGCCGCAGGTGCCACAGCCTAACGCGGCGACTGCGCTGGCAGCCCTGCGCGCCAGCGGATTAGCGGTAAGCGAGCAGGCGATCCGCGATGGCATTCAGAACGCACTGTTACCGGGACGTTTTCAGATTGTGAGTGAGTCGCCGCGTCTGATTCTGGATGTTGCACATAATCCGCATGCGGCGGCGTACCTCGCAGGACGTCTCAAATCGTTACCAAAAACCGGGCGCGTGCTGGCGGTTATCGGTATGCTTCATGATAAAGATATCGGCGGCACGCTGGCCTGCATGGAGAGTGTGGTCGATAGCTGGTATTGTGCTCCTCTGGAAGGGCCGCGCGGCGCGACTGCTGAGCAGTTGATGGAACATCTCGGCAAAGGCGAAATCTACAGCAGTGTGGTTTCGGCCTGGCGTGCCGCGATGGCGGAGGCTAAACCAGAAGATACCGTGCTGGTGTGTGGGTCATTCCACACGGTGGCACATGTCATGGAAGTGATGGACGCGGGGAGAACCGGTGGCGAGTAAGTTTCAGAACCGTTTAACAGGAACCATTGTGCTGGTCGCGCTCGGGGTGATTATTCTCCCGGGACTGCTCGACGGGCAAAAAAAGCATTACCAGGATGAATTTGCGGCCATTCCGCTGGTACCCAAACCGGGCGATCGCGACGAGCCCGATATGCTGCCAGCGGCAACGCAGGCGCTGCCTGCCCAGCCGCCAGAAGGTGCAGCGGAAGAGGTGCGCGCAGGTGATGCAGCCGCGCCGTCTCTTGATCCGTCGCGTCTGGCCGCGAATAACAACGTTGAAATCGATCCTGTACCGGTAGAGCAACCCAAACCGGTTGAAAAACCGAAGCCGGTAGAGAAAACGCAGCCTAAACCGCAGCGTGACAAAGCCGACGAGCAGCTGGCTGCGGCAACGGAAACGCCGCCACCGGCCAAACAGACCCAGCAGGAGGCCGCCCCTACGGGTAAAGCCTATGTCGTTCAGCTCGGTGCGTTGAAAAATGCAGATAAGGTCAATGAGATCGTGAGTAAACTGCGCGGCGCGGGATACCGTGTTTATACTTCACCCACCACGCCAGTACAGGGTAAAATTACCCGTATCCTCGTGGGGCCGGATGCGTCTAAAGATAAGCTCAAAGGTTCGCTTGGCGAGCTGAAGCAAATCTCCGGCCTGAGCGGTGTGGTGATGAACTACAGCGCAAACTGATAGAAATTACCCCCTCACCCTAACCCTCTCCCTTGAGGGAGAGGGCCGGGGTGAGGGGGAGGCAGACGTTCACAGAAACGTCAAAGGTGCGGTGGCGTTGAGCATTTTTTCAGCGCCTTTTTTATTTACGCGTGGGAAGGAAATCCCTACGCAAACGTTTTCTTTTTCTGTTAGAATTCGCCCCGAACTGGATGACAGGGCGTTTAATCGTGGGACACATATGGTCTGGATTGATTACGCCATCATTGCGGTGATTGGTTTTTCCTGTCTGGTTAGCCTGATCCGTGGCTTTGTTCGTGAAGCGTTATCGCTGGTAACCTGGGGTTGTGCTTTCTTTGTTGCCAGTCATTACTACACTTACCTGTCTGTCTGGTTCACGGGCTTTGAAGATGAACTGGTCCGAAACGGAATCGCCATCGCGGTGCTGTTTATCGCGACGCTGATTGTCGGCGCTATCGTCAATTACGTGATAGGTCAGCTGGTCGAGAAAACCGGTCTGTCAGGAACGGACAGGGTACTCGGCATCTGTTTCGGCGCGTTGCGAGGCGTGCTCATTGTGGCCGCGATCCTGTTCTTCCTGGATACCTTTACCGGGTTCTCCAAAAGTGAAGACTGGCAAAAATCGCAGCTCATTCCGGAGTTCAGCTTCATCATCAGATGGTTCTTTGACTATCTGCAAAGCTCTTCGAGTTTCTTGCCCAGGGCATAAACCCTGAGATGTGGCTTAACGAGGAAAAGACGAATGTGCGGTATTGTCGGTATCGCCGGTTTCATGCCGGTAAACCAGTCGATTTATGACGCGTTAACGGTGCTTCAGCACCGTGGGCAGGATGCTGCGGGTATCATCACCATTGATGCAAACAACTGCTTCCGTTTACGCAAGGCGAATGGCCTGGTAAACGATGTGTTTGAAGCCCGCCATATGCAGCGTCTGCAAGGTAATATGGGGATCGGTCACGTTCGTTATCCTACTGCTGGCAGTTCCAGCGCCTCTGAGGCTCAGCCTTTTTACGTTAACTCCCCGTATGGCATCACGCTTGCCCACAATGGCAATCTGACCAATGCCCACGAGCTGCGTAAAAAGCTGTTCGAAGAGAAACGTCGCCACATTAACACCACCTCTGATTCTGAAATCCTGCTCAATATCTTTGCCAGCGAACTGGATAACTTCCGCCATTATCCGCTGGAAGCAGACAACATTTTTGCCGCCGTTGCCGCGACTAACCGCCTGATCCGTGGCGCGTATGCTTGCGTGGCGATGATCATCGGTCACGGCATGGTGGCCTTCCGCGATCCAAACGGCATTCGCCCGCTGGTGCTCGGCAAACGTGACCTCGGCGATGGCCGTTCCGAGTACATGGTTGCCTCCGAAAGCGTGGCGCTGGACACTCTGGGCTTCGAATTCCTGCGTGATGTCGCGCCAGGCGAAGCGGTCTACATCACTGAGAAGGGCCAGCTGTTTACCCGTCAGTGCGCCGACAACCCGGTGAGCAACCCGTGCCTGTTCGAATACGTTTACTTCGCGCGTCCGGACTCGTTCATCGACAAGATTTCCGTTTACAGCGCGCGCGTCAACATGGGGACGAAACTGGGCGAGAAGATTGCCCGCGAGTGGGACGATCTCGACATTGATGTCGTGATCCCAATCCCTGAAACCTCCTGTGATATCGCGCTGGAAATTGCCCGTATTCTGGACAAGCCGTACCGTCAGGGCTTCGTAAAAAACCGCTACGTGGGCCGCACTTTTATCATGCCGGGCCAGCAGCTGCGTCGTAAGTCCGTACGTCGTAAGCTGAACGCTAACCGTGCCGAGTTCCGCGACAAGAACGTGCTGCTGGTGGACGACTCCATTGTGCGCGGCACGACGTCTGAGCAGATCATCGAGATGGCGCGTGAGGCCGGGGCGAAGAAAGTGTATCTCGCCTCCGCAGCGCCGGAAATTCGCTTCCCGAACGTGTATGGCATTGATATGCCAACCGCTAACGAGCTGATTGCTCACGGTCGTGAAGTAGACGAAATTCGGCAGATCATCGGTGCCGACGGCCTGATTTTCCAGGATCTGAACGATCTGATCGACGCGGTGCGCGCCGAGAACCCGGATATTCAGCAGTTCGAATGCTCGGTATTCAATGGGATCTACGTAACGAAAGACGTTGACCAGCAGTATCTCGACTATCTGGATTCGCTGCGTAACGACGATGCGAAAGCCGTCCAGCTGCAAAACGATCTCGAAAGCTTAGAGATGCACAACGAAGGTTGATGCGTATGCAGGTGAGGGCGCTCGCCCTCACTTGCAACTCCCCGTAAAATCCTGCACAGTCTGCCCTGAAATCAGCAAGGGCGAAAATCATGAAACGACTCATTGTAGGGATCAGCGGTGCCAGCGGCGCGATTTATGGCGTCCGGCTTTTACAGGTGCTGCGTGACGTTGCAGGCGTAGAAACCCATCTGGTGATGAGCCAGGCGGCGCGTCAGACCCTCTCTCTTGAAACCGATCTCTCCCTGCGCGACGTTCAGGCCCTGGCTGACGTTGTCCACGATGCCCGCGATATCGCCGCCAGCATCTCTTCGGGCTCGTTTAAAACGGCCGGCATGGTTATTTTGCCCTGTTCGATTAAAACTCTTTCCGGCATTGTAAACAGCTATACCGACACGCTGGTGACGCGTGCAGCGGATGTGGTGCTGAAAGAGCGTCGTCCTCTGGTGCTTTGCGTGCGGGAAACGCCGCTGCACCTGGGACATCTGCGTTTAATGACGCAGGCAGCCGAACTGGGGGCCGTGATTATGCCGCCGGTCCCCGCGTTCTATCATCGTCCGCAAACGCTGGACGATGTCATCAACCAGACCGTTAATCGCGTACTGGATCAGTTCGATATCGACCTGCCGGAAGATCTCTTTACCCGCTGGCAGGGGGCGTGAAGCTGTGCACAAACAAGGTGCATGAAAAGACAATTTGCCCTGTTTCAGGGCAAAACTGCAACCGCGATCATATCCTCGACATTTAATTCGCTTTTTCCCTTTTTCTCTTTCCGGTTCGTTCGGCAGACCTGCTATCTTTCACCATTAAGGCAGTATCGCAACGTTTTATTAACATATTTAACGTCGAAGTTTTAACCCGACGACAATGTGGCATAAGACCTGCAAGAAAAGCCTGCAACACAACACACAACATAAACCATAATAAAATCACGGTTCTTGAGGGTAAATGTATGAAGAAGACGGTTCTGGCTCTGTCTTTGCTCGTGGGCTTGAGTGCAGCAGCAAGTAGCTATGCAGCGCTTCCACAGACAGTTCGTATCGGTACAGACGCAACCTACGCGCCATTCTCCTCCAAGGATGCGAAAGGCGACTTCGTGGGGTTTGATATCGATCTGGGAAATGAGATGTGCAAACGCATGGAAGTGAAATGCACATGGGTGGGCAGTGACTTTGACGCGCTGATCCCGTCGCTGAAAGCCAAGAAAATTGATGCCATTATCTCTTCTCTCTCCATCACGGAAAAACGTCAGCAGGAGATCGCCTTCTCTGAGAAGCTCTACGCTGCCGACTCACGTCTGATTGCCGCGAAAGGCTCGCCAATCCAGCCGACCATCGACTCGCTGAAAGGCAAACATGTTGGCGTGCTTCAGGGCTCGACCCAGGAAGGTTACGCCAATGCTAACTGGCGCGAGAAGGGCGTCGATGTTGTGGCTTACCAGAACCAGGATCTAATCTACTCTGACCTGGCGGCAGGCCGTCTGGATGCCGCGTTTCAGGATGAAGTCGCCGCGAGCGAAGGCTTCCTGAAACAGCCTGCGGGTAAAGAGTACGCCTTTGCCGGCCCGTCGGTAAAAGACAAAAAATACTTTGGCGACGGTACCGGTATTGGCCTGCGTAAGGATGATACCGAGCTGAAAGCCGCCTTCGACAAAGCGTTTAATGAGCTGCGTAAAGACGGTACCTACGACAAACTGGCGAAGAAATACTTCGATTTCAACGTCTACGGTGATTAATGCCTGAATAAGATGCACTGAAGTGGTGCATCCTAACGGGGTTATGTTCCAGTATGGTGCAATACATGCACCATACTGGATCGCTGTGTGCATAGTTAAGCATTTAAAATGCAAAAATTCCCGTTCAAAGGCATTAATCTTTGCCTGAATGAGGGGATTAATGGCACATTAACAACACCCCGTCGTCGTAAAAATCTCGTATTAAGACAGTTTGTTGAGGACAGATATGAAAAAACTGGTGTTGTCACTTTCTCTGGTACTGGCTTTTTCCAGCGCCACCGCGGCATTCGCAGCAATTCCGCAGAAAATTCGTATTGGAACTGACCCAACCTATGCACCTTTCGAATCGAAGAATGCGAAGGGGGAACTGGTCGGTTTTGACATCGATCTGGCTAACGAGCTGTGCAAACGCATTAAAGTGCAATGTACCTACGTTGAAAACCCGCTGGATGCGCTGATCCCGTCCCTGAAAGCGAAGAAAATTGACGTGATCATGTCCTCCCTGTCCATCACAGAAAAACGTCAGCAGGAGATTGCCTTCACGGACAAACTCTATGCGGCGGACTCACGTCTGGTGGTGGCGAAATCCTCTGACATTCAGCCAACCCTTGAATCTCTGAAAGGCAAACGCGTGGGCGTGTTGCAGGGTACGACGCAGGAAACCTACGGCAACGAGCACTGGGCGCCAAAGGGGATTGAAATTGTCTCTTACCAGGGCCAGGAAAACATCTACGCAGACCTGACGGCAGGCCGCATTGATGCAGCATTCCAGGACGAAGTGGCGGCAAGCGAAGGCTTCCTGAAACAGCCTGTGGGTAAAGATTACAAGTTCGGCGGTCCGTCCATTAAGGACGAAAAACTCTTTGGCGTCGGTACCGGTATGGGCCTGCGTAAAGAAGACAACGAACTGCGTGAAGCCCTGAACAAAGCGTTCGCCGATATGCGCGCGGACGGCACCTATGACAAGCTGGCTAAAAAGTACTTCGATTTTAATGTTTACGGCGGCTAATCGCCCCGTCTGATAACGTGCGGCCCCTCCCGTTGCGGGAGGGGAAAAGACACGGTTCCACCACTCACGAGACGACAGGGCACGCGGTATGCTGTACGGATTTTCTGGCGTTATTTTACAGGGCGCGCTTGTCACCCTTGAGCTGGCTATCAGCTCCGTGGTGCTGGCGGTGCTGATAGGCCTGGCGGGCGCGGGGGCAAAATTATCCGCCAACAGACCGCTGGCGCTGATATTTGAAGGCTATACCACGCTGATTCGCGGCGTGCCTGACCTGGTGCTGATGCTGCTGATCTTTTACGGCCTGCAAATCGCACTTAACGGCGTGACGGATGCCATCGGCATGGAGCAGATCGATATCGACCCGATGGTGGCCGGTATTATTACCCTTGGTTTTATCTACGGTGCCTATTTCACTGAGACTTTCCGCGGCGCTTACATGGCCGTGCCGAAAGGGCATATTGAAGCGGCGACCGCCTACGGTTTTACCTCCTCACAAACGTTTCGCCGGATCATGTTCCCGGCCATGATGCGCTACGCGCTGCCGGGCATCGGTAACAACTGGCAGGTTATTCTCAAGGCTACGGCGCTGGTCTCCCTGCTGGGTCTGGAAGATGTGGTGAAGGCCACGCAGCTGGCGGGTAAAAGCACCTGGGAACCGTTCTATTTTGCGGTGGTCTGCGGCGTAATTTATCTGGTCTTTACGACCGTCTCCAATGGTGTGCTGCTTCTGCTCGAACGTCGCTACTCCGTGGGTGTGAAGAGGGCTGACCTGTGATTGAGATTATTCAGGAGTACTGGAAATCCCTGCTGTGGACGGATGGCTACCGCTTTACTGGCGTGGCCATCACGCTGTGGCTGCTGATCTCCTCGGTGGTAATGGGCGGCATTCTGGCGGTGTTTCTTGCCATTGGCCGCGTGTCGAACAATAAATTTATCCAGTTCCCTATCTGGCTATTCACCTACGTGTTTCGCGGTACTCCGCTGTACGTGCAACTGCTGGTGTTCTATTCCGGGATGTACACGCTGGAGATCGTGAAAGGCACCGAGATGCTGAACGCGTTCTTCCGCAGCGGTCTGAACTGTACGGTGCTGGCGCTGACCCTCAATACCTGCGCCTATACCACCGAGATCTTCGCCGGGGCCATCCGTTCTGTGCCGCACGGTGAGATCGAGGCGGCGCGCGCGTACGGCTTCTCGTCCGTGAAGCTCTACCGCTGTATTATTCTGCCTTCGGCGCTGCGTATTGCGCTGCCGGCCTACAGCAACGAAGTGATTTTAATGCTGCATTCGACGGCACTGGCGTTTACCGCCACGGTACCGGATCTGTTAAAGATTGCCCGCGATATTAACTCTGCCACCTACCAGCCGTTTACGGCGTTTGGCATTGCGGCAGTGCTCTATTTGATCATTTCTTACGTCCTGATCAGTCTGTTCCGTAAGGCTGAAAAACGCTGGTTGCAGCATATAAAACCGTCGACGCACTGAGAATTTATGATGGCTGAGAACAAATTAAACGTAATTGATTTGCACAAGCGCTACGGCGAACATGAAGTGCTGAAAGGGGTGTCGCTGGAGGCTAACGCGGGCGACGTGATCAGTATTATCGGCTCATCAGGTTCGGGTAAAAGTACCTTCCTGCGCTGCATCAACTTCCTCGAAAAGCCGAGCGAAGGATCGATTGTGGTGAGCGGACAGAACATTAATATGGTCCGTGATAAAGACGGCCAGCTTAAAGTGGCGGATAAAAACCAGCTGCGCCTGCTGCGTACACGCCTGACGATGGTGTTCCAGCACTTCAACCTCTGGAGCCACATGACGGTGCTGGAGAACGTGATGGAAGCGCCGGTTCAGGTGCTCGGCTTAAGCAAGCAGGAAGCCCGCGAGCGTGCGGTCAAATACCTGGCGAAAGTGGGTATCGACGAGCGGCAGCAGATCAAATATCCGGTGCACCTGTCAGGGGGGCAGCAGCAGCGTGTTTCCATCGCCCGTGCGCTGGCGATGGAGCCGGAAGTGTTGCTGTTTGACGAACCGACTTCCGCGCTGGATCCTGAACTCGTTGGCGAAGTGCTGCGCATCATGCAAAAGCTGGCGGAAGAGGGCAAAACGATGGTGGTGGTGACGCACGAGATGGGCTTCGCCCGTAACGTTTCTAACCACGTTATCTTCCTGCATCAGGGGAAAATTGAAGAGCAGGGTCATCCGAATGAGGTGCTGGCGAACCCGCAAAGCCCGCGGTTGCAGCAGTTCCTGAAAGGCTCGTTGAAGTAGGTTTGGCCTTTCTCCCTCTCCCTGTGGGAGAGGGCCGGGGTGAGGGCATCAGGCCGCAGAGCCGCCCAATTGCCCGGTGGCGCTTCGCTTACCGGGCCTACAAACCCCGTAGGCCGGGCAAACGCAGTGCCGCCCGGCATTCAACACTCCAGCCGATACACCCAGTCGTCATACCGTACGCCGTTAATCTCGTACGCCTTCTCCAGCACCTGCGTGCGCACAAAACCCGCTTTCTCAAGGACCCGCACCGACCCAACGTTATCTGCCAGCACGTACGCGTTTATCGCCTTCACGCCCGTCTGGTTAAATGCATACTCACACACCGCGCGCAGCGCTTCGCTGGCAATGCCTTTTCCCTGCGCGGCAGGCACAACCGTGTAGCCAATATCCGCCTCTTCACGGTTCGCCGCACTGATTTGCAGGCCGATATCCCCGAGCGGCGTAACGTCGTTATGCAGACGGACCACAAAGACATGCTCCGCCATCAGGCGCGCGGCAAATACGCGGCGCGTCTCTTTTTCCGGCGTGATAGCGGCCATATAGCGCATGATGGCGGGGTCTTCACGCAGAGAGCGGAAGAACGCCCAGTCAGAAGGTTCGAAAGGGGTGAGGTGAAGCCGGGTTGTGGTAATGGTTGCCATAGTTACGCCATCTCATCCAGACATGGCGTATAACTCTAACATATTCACTGCACCACATCCCCCAGCGCCTCTTCCAGGTCATACCAGCGGAACGTGAACCCGGCCGCTTCCAGCCGTTTTGGCAGCGCGCGTTGCCCGCCCAGCACCAGCACCGAAGACTCACCCATCAACAGACGAATCGCCGTTGCAGGCACACGCAGCACCGCCGGGCGATGCAGGGCATGCCCCAGGGCGTGAGCAAATTGTTCATTACGTACGGGGTAAGGGGATACCATGTTAAATGGCCCGCGCAGGTCGTTATCCAGCAGCCAGAGAATGCCGTTGACCATATCCTCGATATGGATCCACGCCAGATACTGACGACCGTTGCCGATGGGCCCGCCAAGTCCCATTTTAAACGGCGGCAGCATTTTACCGAGAATACCGCCCTTCGGCGCAAGTACCACGCCGGTGCGCAGCAGGCAGACGCGGGTACGATCGCTTTGCGCCGCGCAGGCGATGCGCTCCCACTGGGCGCAGAGTTTATGGGTAAACTCGTTATGCGGCGGCTCCTCTTCGGTCACCACCACTTCACCGAGATCGCCATAGTAGCCTGTAGCAGAACCTGAAATCAGCACCGAAGGCGGCGTCTCGCTGCTGCGAATCAGCTCAACCAGCCTTTCGGTCATGTTCCAGCGGCTGCTGCATAAACGCTGTTTTTGCTCTTCGGTCCAGCGTTTATCGGCGATAGGTTCGCCAGCAAGGTTGATGACGGCGTCAAAGCCGTTCAGATCCTGCCTTTCCGCCAGGCCTTTCCAGATCTCAACGCCGACGCCCAGCACCTGGCGCGCTTTCTCCGGGCTGCGCGTGACCACGGTAATGTCGTGATGCAACGCCTGCAAACGTGGAATGAGATGGCGACCAATCAGGCCCGTACCGCCGGTGAGCAGGATCTTCATACAACCTCCAGGTTTACGCCTGGCGCTGCCAGCTTAACGTCATGGAGACGGAGTCGGCGTAGCGCAGGGCGTGAAGTTTATCGATCTCCACTTCAGCATAAGTGACCCAGTGGTGTTCGCGTGCGATGTCGAGCACATCCTGAGTTAATTTTTCCAGTAGCGCAAAACGGTTGTTCTCAACGTACTGGATGATGCTTTTGGTGATCGTGCGATAGTTCAGCGCGTCATTGATGTCCTCGCTGGCACGCGCCTTGTCTGCCGGGTAGTGGATCACTACATTCACCACGATATCCTGGCGATTCGCGATCTCCTCCTCTTTGATACCAATGAACGTGCGTAAGCGTAAGTTTTTTATACGAATAATAGCGTCATGCTGGGACATTGCAGGTCTTCTCCGTGTCAGTATTTTCACCTCATCATACATGAGGAAAACACCTGCACCCAACGGGGCGCAGGCTCAAATCTGATGGATTTTTTGCATGGCGCGTTCGGTGGCCGGGCGCGTCCGGATGCGCTCAAACCAGTTGTTCACTGCCGGATAAGTGGCCAGATCGATCCGGTGGCGTTCATGGGTGTTAATCCACGGCCAGCAGGCGATATCTGCAATGCTGTAATGCTCACCTCCCAGCCACGGTGATTTTTCCAGCCGACGGTTCAGGACCCCGTACAGGCGCTGGGTTTCGACCTGATATCGCTCAATGGCGTAAGGGATCGTCTGCGGCGCATAGGCGGTAAAGTGGTGATTCTGCCCCAGCATTGGCCCCAGGCCGCTCGACTGCCAGAATAACCATTGCAGCGTGTGATGACGCTCGCGCAACTCACCGCTCAGGAGCTTGCCGGTTTTCTCTGCCAGATAGAGCAAAATCTCTCCAGACTCAAACAGGCTTAACGGTTTGCCGCCGTCAGAAGGCAGGTTATCAATGATGGCCGGAATTTTATTGTTGGGCGATATGGCCAGAAAAACGGGGCGGAACTGGTCGCCTTTACTGATATCCACGCGAATGATCCGGTAGTCCACTTCGGCTTCTTCGAGAAAGAGGGTGATCTTATGGCCATTAGGGGTGGGGGCATAATAGAGATCTATCATTCTCAACTCCTGTCAGTGCGAATAGTGTTGCCATAAAAAATCAGTATAGGTGCTTGTTGTAAATCGTGAGTTTTCATCAAGTGACAGCGAGGCAAAGAGATTATATGTTGAGTGAAAACCGATCAGCCGATGAGGATGTTATGAGCCAGCCTGTAATAACGTTGTGGTCCGATGCGAACTTTTTTTCTCCTTATGTCATGAGCGTTTATGTGGCGCTGGCAGAAAAGGGGCTTACTTTTAGTCTGAAAACCGTCGACCTGGACAGCGGCGAACATCTGAAGCCCCAGTGGCAGGGCTACGCGCTCACTCGCCGAGTCCCTGTGCTGGAGATCGACGGTTTTGAGTTGAGTGAATCCTCGGCGATTGACGAGTATCTTGAGGACCGCTTTGCCCCGCCAGAGTGGGAACGCATCTATCCTCACGATCTGCAAAAGCGCGCCCGCGCTCGCCAGATCCAGGCATGGCTGCGTAGCGACCTGGTGCCGATTCGCACAGAACGCTCTACGGACGTGGTGTTCGCTGGCGTCAAAAAGCCCGCCCTCAGCGAGGAAGGCTTATCCAGCGCCCGGAAGCTGATCGAAACTGCCTCATCGCTGCTGGCGCAGGGTAACCCCAACCTGTTTGGCGAGTGGTGTATTGCCGACACCGATCTGGCGCTGATGCTCAATCGCTTGATCCTCAACGGCGATGACGTCCCACAGCTGCTGGTGGATTACGCCACATTCCAGTGGCAACGCGCGTCGGTACAGCGCTATCTGGCACTCTCTGCTAAGCGCGCGGGCTGATAAGACGGGGCGCTTGAGGTATGATAGGGGCAGTCTGAATTCCTGAGGAGTAACTGATGAAACTGATGTTTGCGTCGGATATTCATGGATCGCTGCCCGCGACCGAACGCGTGCTTTCTCTGTTCGCCCAAAGCGGAGCGCAATGGCTGGTGATCCTGGGCGACGTGTTAAACCACGGCCCACGCAATGCGTTGCCGGAAGGCTACGCTCCCGCGCAGGTGGCGGAAAAACTTAATCATTTTGCCTCGCGCATTATCGCCGTTCGCGGCAACTGTGACAGCGAAGTTGACCAGATGCTGCTGAATTTTCCCATCACCGCTCCCTGGCAACAGGTGTTGATGGAAAACAGCCGTTTGTTCCTGACCCACGGGCACCTGTTCGGCCCGGATAACCTGCCGTCACTCGCCGCTGGCGATGTCCTGGTTTATGGTCATACTCATATTCCGGTGGCGGAAAAACGCGGGGCGTTTTATCACTTTAATCCCGGGTCTGTCAGCATTCCTAAAGGCGGCAATCCGGCAAGCTACGGCATGTATGAAGACGGGACATTAAGCGTTATCGCACTTAATGATCAGCAAGTTATTGCGCAGATAGCGATTAATCCGTAAGTTACACCACAACTGCAAACGCGCCGAAAGAGCGCTTAGACGAGAAGGTTTCCCGATGGTGGAGCAGAATCATTTGGCAAGTACTGAGTGGGTTGACATTGTCAGCGAAGAGAATGAAGTGATCGCGCAGGCCAGCCGCGAACAAATGCGTGCGGAGCGTCTGCGTCACCGCGCGACTTACATCGTTGTTCATGATGGCATGGGCAAGATTCTGGTCCAGCGTCGCACCGACACCAAAGATTTTCTTCCTGGTATGCTGGATGCCACAGCAGGTGGCGTTGTGCAGGCCGATGAAGTATTGCTGGATTCCGCGCGTCGTGAAGCGGAAGAAGAGTTAGGTATCGCTGGCGTGCCGTTTGCCGAGCACGGGCAATTTTATTTCGAAGATGAACATTGTCGCGTCTGGGGCGGGCTGTTTAGCTGCGTTTCCCACGGACCTTTCGCCTTGCAGGAAGAGGAAGTGAGCGAAGTGTGCTGGATGACGCCGGAAGAGATCACCGCGCGTTGCGACGAGTTCACGCCAGATTCCCTTAAAGCACTGGCGCTGTGGATGACCCGCAACGCCAAAAACGAATCCGCTAAACCGGAAAATAAGGCGGAAAAAGAGGAAGAGGCTGAGTAAGCCTTAACAGCTTTCCCGCATACACAGGCTGGACGCGATGGGTTTATGATCGCGCCAGTCTCCGTCATTCAGACGTTCCAGTAACGCTTTCCCGGCTTCAATCCCAATCTTGCGATGCGGTACTGCCATCGTTGTCAGCGGCGGCTGACAGACGCGGCTGACGTCGCTGTCGCCAAAGCCCACGACCGCTAAATCGTCCGGCACTTTGATGCGTCGACGCTGGCACTCATACAGCGCGCCGCAGGCCAGTTCATCTGATACGCACACCAGCGCATCCAGTTCCGGCCACGCCAGCAGGAACTCTGGCAGTTGTGCCGCGCCGGTGGAGAAGTTCGGCGGCATGGCGGCATTAATCACTCTGTTCGGCGACAGGTGGTGGCGCAGCATCGCCTTGTACCAGCCCTGCAAATGCTGCTGAAAAATCCACTGCTCCTGGTTAGCGCACAGCAGGCCGATATTCTGGTAGCCACGCTGAATCACCATCTCGGTAAGTTCATACATGGCGGCGACGTTATCAATCCCGATATTCATATCAATCGGATCGGCACGCATTGCACCCATTTCCATCACCGGGATAGAGGCGTTTTTCAGCCAGTGGCGTACGGTATCGGAGTGCTCGACGCTGAGCAGTATCGCCGCGGCGATATTCGAGGCCAGCAGCGTTTCGAGCAGTTTCTCTTCCTGTTCAAGACGATGCTGAGATTCCGCCAGCATGATCTGATATCCGGCTGGCTGGAGCACCTGCTGTAGCCCGGCGAACATCTCGGAACAGCCAGCTTCGGAAAGATTGGGAACTACCATCGCGATCGTCCATGACGACGCCGATGCCAGTGCGCTGGCGGCAAGATTGGGCATATAACCCAGCTCCTGCACCGCGGCTTCAATTTTTTCACGCAGTTTATCGGAAACCTGTTCGGGCGTGCGGAGGGCACGGGAAACAGTCATCGTGCCTACGCCGGCAAGCTGTGCGACATCCGCGAGCGTTACTTTTCCGGTACTGCGCCGTTTTCGGGTTAAAGACATACATCTTCCTGCTGACAGGACGCGATTCAGTTTCATCCTTCATTTTACGTGACAGGCAGTATACGCCTTAAATCCCTTTTTTTGCTGTGATTTCGCACCATGATAGCAATTTGATAGCGCTATCACAGTTCTGCATGTTAGTCGTTGGTAGCGCTATCTTTGTGATCGCGATCGCAGTCATTGATTGATGGGTTGAATAGAGTTTGCCCATGTCTGGTCTTTAGAGGGAGTGAAAAATGCTCAAAAAGTGGATATATGATACAACCATCATCCTACAGGATAGCGTTGAAAGCTGGCCCCAGGCGCTGGAACTGTGCGCGAAACCGCTGCTGGATTTGCAGGTCATTGCGCCGGAATATGTCACGGCTATCATCGAGCAGCACCAGACGTTAGGTCCCTACTATGTGCTGGCTCCAGGGCTGGCAATGCCACATGCGCGACCGGAAGAAGGGGCGAAAGGACTTTGCCTGTCATTATTAAAACTAAAACAGGGCGTCTCTTTTGGTGCCGGTGAGTTTGACCCCGTCGATGTGATTGTGATGCTGGCGGCACCGGACAAGCATAGCCATATCGAAATGATCTCAGCCTTAGCGGAATTATTTTCCAGCGACGAAGATATGGCTGAATTACATCGGGCGAATACGCTGGAGGAGATAAAAACCGTTATCGATCGCTTCTGATTTAATTATTTAATCCGATTCATCTCAACATTACGCGTCAGCGTGATGGGGCGTACTCTACTCAAAAAAGGGGATAACAATGAAAATCATGGCTATTTGCGGCTCCGGCCTGGGCAGCAGTTTTATGGTCGAAATGAATATTAAAAAGGTGCTCAAAAAACTGGAAATTGAGGCCGAAGTTGAACACTCCGATCTCTCCTCGGCCACGCCGGGCGCGGCGGATCTGTTTGTAATGGCGAAAGACATTGCCGCCAGCGCCAGCGTGCCGGAAAGCCAGCTGGTGGTAATCAACAATATCATCGATATCAACGAACTCGAAGCGCAGCTGCGCGCCTGGTTCGAAAGACAATAATCCTGATAAGGCGAGGTGGATATGTTTATCCTTGAAACGCTGAATTTCGTTGTTGATATTTTAAAAGTCCCTTCAGTGCTGGTCGGGTTAATTGCTCTGATTGGTCTTGTGGCGCAGAAAAAAGCCTTTTCGGATGTGGTAAAAGGCACAATTAAAACCATTCTCGGCTTTATTGTACTGGGCGGCGGCGCAACTGTGCTGGTGGGCTCTTTAAATCCGCTCGGCGGTATGTTTGAGCACGCCTTTAATATTCAGGGCATTATTCCCAACAATGAAGCTATTGTATCGATTGCCCTGGAGAAATATGGCGCTTCCACCGCGCTCATTATGGCCTTCGGGATGGTGGCGAATATTATTGTCGCGCGCTTTACCCGCCTGAAATACATCTTCCTCACCGGGCATCACACCTTCTACATGGCATGCATGATCGGCGTGATCCTGACGGTTGCAGGCTTCGAGGGGGTCGGGCTGGTCTTTACCGGTTCGTTGATCCTCGGCATGATTATGGCCTTCTTCCCGGCGATTGCGCAGCGCTATATGAAGCGTATTACCGGCAACGATGAGATCGCCTTCGGTCATTTCGGTACGCTGGGCTACGTGCTGTCCGGCTGGATTGGCAGCAAGGTCGGGAAAGGCTCGCGCTCCACCGAAGAGATGAACCTGCCGAAGAACCTTAGCTTCCTGCGTGACAGTTCAATCTCCATCTCCCTGACCATGATGATTATCTACCTGATCATGGCGGTGAGCGCCGGACGTGAGTATGTGGAGGCCACCTTCAGCGGCGGCCAAAACTACCTGGTATACGCCATCATTATGGCCATCACCTTCGCGGCAGGCGTGTTCATCATCTTGCAGGGCGTGCGCCTGATTCTGGCGGAAATCGTCCCGGCCTTTACCGGCTTCTCGGAAAAACTGGTGCCCAATGCGCGGCCTGCGCTGGACTGCCCGGTGGTCTACCCGTATGCGCCAAACGCGGTGCTGATTGGCTTCCTGTTTAGCTTCCTCGGCGGGATTGTGGGCTTGTTCATCTGCGGTCAGTTTAGCTGGGTGCTGATCCTCCCGGGCGTCGTGCCGCACTTCTTCACCGGCGCAACGGCGGGCGTGTTCGGTAACGCCACCGGTGGACGCCGCGGGGCAATGATTGGCGCCTTTGCTAACGGCCTGCTGATCACCTTCCTCCCGGTCCTGCTGCTGCCCGTTCTGGGCGCAATTGGCTTTGCGAATACGACCTTCTCGGACGCTGATTTTGGTGCGGTCGGGATTGTGCTGGGCAACCTGGCACGCTTCCTGTCGCCGCTTGCCATCACCGGACTGGTTGTTGTGTTGTTCGCGCTGCTGGTGGCCTACAACGTCTTCGCTAAAAACAAACCTGCCAGCGGTAACGCGCAGGAAAACCCCGGAGCCAAATCATGAATGAGAATGAAATAACCGAACTGGCGCGTCAGATCCGCCTTGAGACGCTGAAATCCCTTACGCAGCTGGGTTTTGGGCACTACGGCGGCAGCATGTCAGTCGTTGAAACGCTGGCCGTTCTGTACGGCGCGGTAATGAAAATTGACCCGGCCGATCCGGACTGGCCAGAGCGCGATTACTTTGTGCTGTCGAAAGGCCATGCGGGGCCGGCGCTGTACAGCACGCTGGCGATTAAGGGCTACTTCCCGATTGAAGAGCTGAGCACGCTGAACCAGAACGGGACGCGTCTGCCAAGTCACCCGGATCGCCTGAAAACACGCGGCGTGGATGCCACCACCGGTTCACTGGGGCAGGGGATCTCCATCGCTGGCGGCATGGCGCTGTCGCACAAGCTGGCAGGAAGGCCAAACCGGGTGTTTTGCATCGTTGGCGACGGAGAACTGAATGAAGGGCAGTGCTGGGAAGCCTTCCAGTTTATCGCTCACCATCGACTGAACAACCTGACGGTATTCGTGGACTGGAACAAACAGCAGCTCGACGGCGAGCTGGACGAAATCATCAGCGCCTTCGACCTGGAAGGCAAATTCCGCGCCTTTGGTTTTGACGTGGTGACGGTGAAAGGGGATGACATTCCGGCGCTGCTGGAGGTGACCGCGCCGATCCCTGAGGCTGATGCGCGTCCGCGGGTGGTGATCCTCGACAGCATTAAAGGGCAGGGGGTGCCATACCTTGAACAGCTCAGCAACTCGCATCACCTGCGATTAACCGAGGAGAGCAAAGCGGCGCTTAACGAGACGATTCGCCAACTGGAGGCTTCACATGATTAAGGTTGCACCGACAGGACAGAAAGATGCCGTTGAGATGCGTAAGGTCTACGCGGGTTTTGTGGCAAAACAGATTGAGGCCGGGAGCGAGATCATTGCGCTCGAAGCGGATCTGATGAGTTCGATGGCGATGGACGGCGTAGCGCGTGATTACCCACAGCACGTCATCAACTGCGGCATTATGGAGGCCAACGTGATTGGGACGGCCGCCGGGCTGTCGCTCACCGGACGTAAGCCGTTCGTTCATACCTTTACCGCTTTTGCCAGCCGTCGCTGCTTTGACCAGCTGTTTATGTCCCTGGACTACCAGCGCAATAACGTGAAGGTGATTGCCTCGGATGCGGGCGTGACGGCCTGTCACAACGGCGGGACGCATATGTCGTTTGAGGATATGGGCATCGTGCGCGGTCTGGCGCATTCAGTGGTGCTGGAGGTGACCGATGCGGTGATGTTCGAAGATGTGCTGCGTCAGCTCATCGACCTGGAAGGCTTTTACTGGGTAAGGACCATCCGTAAACAGGCGCCGAGCGTGTATGCCCCGGGGTCAACCTTCACCATCGGCAAGGGCAACGTGCTGCGCGAGGGAACCGATATTACCCTGATTGCTAACGGCATTATGGTGGCGGAAGCGCTGGAGGCGGCGCGCCAGCTGGAGCAGGAGGGGGTAAGCGCAGCGGTCATCGACATGTTTACCCTGAAGCCCATCGATCGGATGCTGGTGAAAAACTATGCCGAGAAAACCGGGCGTATTGTGACCTGCGAAAATCACAGCATTCACAACGGGCTGGGGTCGGCGGTGGCGGAAGTGCTGGTGGAAACCTGTCCGGTGCCTATGCGGCGGGTGGGGGTGAAGGAACGGTATGGTCAGGTGGGTACGCAGGACTTCTTGCAGAAGGAGTATGGCCTGACGGCACATGACATTGTGTCGGCGGCGCGGGAGCTGCTGTAATAAAAAAGGCGACCATTTGTGGTCGCCTCTCTTGCCGGATGGCGCTTCGCTTATCCGGCCTATAAAACCGTAGGCCCGGTAAGCGCTAGCGCCACCGGGCTTTTTAGCTTACTGCTGCTGCGAAGACTGGATCGCGGTCAGCGCGATGGTGTAGACGATATCGTCAACCAGCGCACCACGGGACAGGTCGTTCACAGGTTTGCGCATGCCTTGCAGCATTGGCCCGATGGAGATCAGGTCTGCTGAACGCTGTACCGCTTTATAGGTGGTGTTACCGGTGTTCAGATCCGGGAAGATGAACACGGTAGCGCGACCTGCAACCGGCGAGTTCGGCGCTTTGGATTTCGCCACGTCAGCCATTACCGCGGCATCGTACTGGAGCGGGCCGTCGATCATCAGATCCGGACGTTTTTCCTGTGCAATGCGGGTCGCTTCACGGACTTTCTCTACGTCACTACCTGCACCAGAGGTGCCGGTGGAGTAGGAGAGCATCGCGACGCGTGGTTCGATACCGAAGGCAATCGCGGAGTCCGCAGACTGGATAGCGATTTCTGCCAGCTGCTCTGCGGTTGGGTCCGGGTTGATCGCGCAGTCGCCGTAAACGTAAACCTGTTCAGGCAGCAGCATGAAGAACACGGAGGAGACCAGAGAGCTGCCCGGTGCAGTTTTGATCAGCTGCAACGGTGGACGGATGGTATTTGCGGTGGTGTGAACCGCACCGGAAACCAGACCGTCAACTTCGTCCTGCTCCAGCATCAGCGTACCCAGCACCACGTTGTCTTCCAGCTGCTCGCGCGCAACGGCTTCGGTCATGCCTTTGTTCTTACGCAGCTCAACCAGACGGGCAACGTAGCTTTCGCGGACCACGTCAGGATCAACGATTTCGATGCCCGCGCCGAGCTCAACGCCCTGAGACGCCGCAACGCGGTTGATCTCATCCGGGTTACCCAGCAGCACACAGGTCGCGATACCGCGCTCTGCACAGATGGCTGCCGCTTTAACGGTACGTGGTTCGTCGCCTTCTGGCAGAACCACGCGTTTGCCCGCTTTACGCGCCAGCTCGGTCAGCTGGTAACGGAAGGCTGGAGGAGACAGACGACGGCTGCGCTCGGAGGTCGCCGTCAGGGATTCGATCCAGTCTGCGTTGATGTAGCCCGCAACGTATTCCTGAACTTTCTCGATACGCTCGTGGTCATCAACCGGCACTTCGAGGTTGAAGCTTTGCAGGCTCAGGGAGGTCTGCCAGGTGTTAGTGTTCACCATGAAGACTGGCAGGCCAGTGGCGAACGCACGTTCGCACAGCTTGCTTACGCGTGGGTCCATCTCGTAGGCACCGGTCAGCAGGATCGCGCCGATCTCCACGCCGTTCATCGCGGCCAGACAGGCTGCAACCAGCACGTCCGGACGGTCTGCGGAGGTTACCAGCAGGGAACCTGCACGGAAGTGCTCCAGCATGTGTGGAATGCTACGTGCGCAGAAAGTTACGGACTTCACGCGGCGGGTGTTGATATCGCCTTCGTTGATCACGGTGGCGTTCAGGTGACGCGCCATATCGATTGCACGGGTGGCAATCAGATCGAAGCTCCATGGCACCGCGCCCAGAACTGGCAGCGGGCTGGAATCCTGCAACTTAGCCGGGTCAACTTTAATGACTTTCGCTTTGGAAGAGTCGTCAAAAATTTCGGACAGGTCAGGACGCGTACGGCCCTGCTCATCTACTGGCGCGTTCAGCTTGTTAACAATCACGCCGGTGATGCTGGTGTTTTTCGCACCGCCGAAGCTGCTGCGCGTCAGTTCGATACGCTCTTTCAGCTGCTCTGGGGTATCCGTGCCCTGAGACATCACGAAAACAATCTCTGCGTTGAGGGTTTTCGCGATTTCAAAGTTCAGAGACTGGGCAAACTGGTGTTTACGGGTCGGGACCAGGCCTTCAACCAGCACCACTTCCGCGTCCTGCGCGTTTGCGTGGTAGTTGGCAATGATCTCTTCCATCAGCACGTCTTTCTGGTTGCTGGAGAGCAGAGATTCAACGTGGCTCATCTTCAGCGGTTCAGCCGCTGGCAGATTGGAGTTCTTGCGAACGATGGTGGTGGTCTGGTCTGGCGCATCGCCACCGGCACGTGGCTGGGCGATAGGCTTAAAGACGCTCAGACGAACGCCTTTGCGTTCCATAGCGCGGATCACGCCGAGGCTGACGCTGGTCAGGCCGACGCTGGTTCCGGTAGGGATCAGCATAATAGTACGGGACACGGTTTATCCTCTTTCGTTACCGCCGCGTTGGGCGGGTTACAAAACAGCACCGCCAGCATTGCTGGCGGTGTGGAATCAGGCAGTCAGGCGGTGCGCGTCTTGCGCAATGACCAGCTCTTCGTTAGTTGGGATAACGATAGCAGGGCGGGTGCCTTCTTTGTTGATGAAGCCAGACTTGCCGAAGCGGGCAGCCAGGTTACGCTCATGATCAACTTCGAAGCCCAGAACGCCCAGTTTGCCCAGGGACAGTTCACGTACCATTGCCGCGTTCTCACCGATACCGCCGGTGAAGATAACAGCATCCAGACGGCCTTCCATCAGCGCGGTGTAAGAACCGATGTACTTCGCCAGACGGTGGCAATAAACGTCCATTGCACGTTTAGCGTCAGCTTTTTCTGCGTAGTTGTCTTCAACGTAACGGCAGTCACTGGTGACCTCGGTCAGGCCCAGCAGGCCAGACTCTTTGGTCAGCATTTTGTTGATGTCGTCAACGCTCATGCCCAGGGTGTCGTGCAGGTGGAAGATGATCGCCGGGTCGATATCACCGGAACGGGTACCCATCACCAGACCTTCCAGCGGGGTCAGACCCATAGAAGTGTCAACACACTTACCGTTGCGGATAGCGGAAACAGAACCACCGTTGCCCAGATGGCAGGTGATAATGTTGACTTCTTCAACCGGCTTGTTCAGCACTTTTGCGGCTTCCTGAGTCACATAGAAGTGGCTGGTGCCGTGAGCGCCGTAACGACGGACGCCGTGCTCTTTGTACAGGCTGTATGGCAGGGCATAGAGGTAAGACTCTTCCGGCATGGTCTGATGGAACGCAGTATCAAACACGGCCACGTTTTTGTCTTTCAGACTCGGGAAGGATTTCAGTGCTTCAGCGATACCGATCAGGTGAGCCGGGTTATGCAGCGGTGCGAAAGACGCAGAGTCTTTGATACCCTGAATCACGGAGTCGTCGATTACCACGGAACTGGTGTATTTTTCGCCGCCGTGGACGATACGGTGACCAATTGCGGTCAGCTGAGCAGACAGTTCTGGTTTTTGTGCCAGAATAGTGTTAACGATAAAGTTCAGCGCTTCACTGTGAGCGGCGCCTGCACCTAAAGCCGCTTCTTGTTTGCTGCCGTCCATCTTCCACTTGATACGTGCTTCAGGCAGATGGAAACATTCGGCCAAACCAGAGAGGTACTCGTCACCGTTGAGCGCATCGATGATGGCGAATTTCAGTGAGGAGCTACCGCAGTTCAGAACCAGTACTAACTTACTCGACATGGAAGTACCTATTATTGATACGTGGCTAAAAAAACGTCAGTGAGTCTAAAAGCGTAACGCATGCTGACCCAGACATTTATGATTAACATCATGCCAAACGAACATTCTGGCAGGATGGAAGAAATACCTATGATTTTAAGCCATTTTGAACATTTTTCAGACAATGGCATAATATGCGATAATTTGACGAGTTAACGCTTATCGTCTACGGCCCTATCAGGCTGGCACAGGATACCCGATACGGGGTAGCGATGACAAAATATTTTGAACGTTGTCATAGCCTGTTGTGGTTTTGCACGAAAATTTTAATTTTTATATGTGAAGTTGAGGTACAGCCATGTCGACACCCGAAATCCCGTCCGTGAACTTTTTTAGTCTGTTTCGTCGGGGACAGCATTACGCAAAGACATGGCCGATGGAAAAGCGCCTCGCGCCCATGTTTATTGAAAATCGCACTATTCGCGCCACGCGTTATGCGATTCGCTTTATGCCCCCGATTGCCGTTTTTACCCTGTGCTGGCAGATAGCGTTAGGTGGACAGCTTGGCCCTGCCGTCGCGACGGCGCTCTTTGCGTTAAGCCTGCCGATGCAGGGGCTATGGTGGTTAGGTAAACGTTCCGTCACGCCACTTCCGCCTACTATTTTACACTGGTTTTATGAAGTGCGTGGAAAGCTGGAGGAGGCGGGCCAGGCGCTGGCGCCGGTTGAAGGCAAGCCGGACTATCAGGCGCTGGCGGATACCCTCAAGCGTGCGTTTAAACAGCTTGATAAAACATTCCTCGATGACTTGTGATTGATCATCGAAACGACGACCAAAAGAAGGCACAGTAACAATCAGTTACCGTGTCTTTTTTTTACAGTGCAATGCGCTACAGGAGTCGAAAGATGGAAATGACCCATGCTCAACGTCTGATTTTGTCTAACCAGTACAAGATGATGACTATGCTTGATCCCGATAACGCTGCGCGCTACAGCCGCCTGCAAACCATTGTCGAACGTGGTTTTGGCTTGCAGATGCGCGAACTGGATCGCGAATTCGGCGAACTGAAAGAGGAAACCTGCCGTATCGTTATCGACATCATGGAGATGTACCATGCGCTGCATGTGTCCTGGACCAATCTGAAGGACCAGGAGACCATTGACGAGCGCCGCGTGACGTTCCTGGGCTTTGATGCTGCGACGGAAGCGCGCTATCTGAGCTATGTACGCTTTATGGTGAATACCGAAGGGCGCTACACCCATTTTGATGCGGGTACGCACGGCTTCAACGCCCAGACCCCGATGTGGGATAAGTATCAACGTATGCTGAGCGCGTGGCACGCCTGTCCGCGTCAGTACCATTTAAGCAGCAACGAAATTCAACAAATCATTAATGCCTGACGGAGGTGCGTGTGCAGTGTAAAGGTTTTCTGTTTGATCTGGACGGTACGCTGGTGGATTCGCTACCGGTGGTGGAGCGCTCGTGGTGCCACTGGGCCGACCGGCACGGCATCGACCATCAGGACGTACTGAATTTCATCCATGGCAAACAGGCCATTACCTCATTGCGGCACTTCCTTGCGGGACGTTCTGAGGAAGATATTCAGGCGGAGTTCCGCTATCTTGAGCAGATTGAAGCTACCGATACCGAAGGCATCACCGCGCTGCCCGGTGCGCGTGAACTGCTTGAGCACCTGAATGAAGCGCAGATCCCGTGGGCTATCGTCACCTCCGGCTCGGTTCCCGTCGCGCATGCCCGTCATAAGGCGGCAGGTTTACCGACGCCGGACGTCTTCATTACCGCTGAGCGCGTGAAGCGCGGCAAGCCTGAACCGGATGCGTTTCTGCTCGGCGCAGAACTGCTTGGCCTTGCGCCAGCGGAGTGCGTGGTGGTGGAAGACGCGGCGGCAGGCGTGCTGGCCGGGCTGAACGCCGGAAGCCACGTCATTGCCGTTAACGTCCCGGCGGGTTCCCCCCGGCTGGAAGAGGCGGATTTCGTGCTTAACACCCTGACCGCCATCGACGTCTCGAAGGCGTCAGACGGAGTTGTAACCGTCTCGCTAAAAATGTAATCCCATGATATAGCCCCGCATTACCGGGGCTTTTTTATGGCAGAATTGCTTCTCCTCCACTGACAAGGACATGTTGTGAACGGTGAACTGATTTGGGTCCTGAGCCTGCTGTTAATCGCCATCATTCTTTTTGCCACGGGCAAGGTGCGCATGGATGCCGTCGCCCTGTTTGTGATTGTCGCATTCGTTCTGAGCGGTACCCTTTCCCTGCCGGAAGCCTTTTCCGGGTTTAGCGATCCCAACGTTATTTTAATTGCCGCCCTGTTTATTATTGGCGACGGGCTGGTACGCACCGGCGTGGCGACGATGATGGGGTCGTGGTTGGTTAAGGTGGCGGGCAGCAGCGAAACCAAAATGCTGATTTACCTGATGCTGACGGTCGCCGGGCTGGGCGCGTTTATGAGCTCTACGGGCGTCGTGGCCATCTTTATTCCGGTCGTGCTGAGCGTCTGCATGAGGATGCAGATCTCCCCGTCGCGGCTGATGATGCCGTTGAGCTTCGCCGGGCTCATCAGCGGCATGATGACGCTGGTCGCGACGCCGCCGAACCTCGTCGTGAACAGCGAACTGATCCGTGAGGGGCTTGAGGGGTTTAGCTTTTTCAGCGTTACGCCGATCGGGCTGGTGGTACTGGTGATGGGCATTATCTATATGCTATTGACCCGTTTTGCGCTGAAAGGGGAGAAGCAGGATAAAGCCAAAGAGGGCTGGAAGCGGCGCTCTTTCCGCGATCTGATTAAAGAGTATCGTCTGACCGGGCGTGCCCGACGTCTGGCTATCCGCCCGGGATCGCCCATGGTGGGGCAGCGGCTGGATGACCTTAAGCTACGCGAACGCTATGGCGCGAACGTCATCGGGGTTGAGCGCTGGCGTCGTTTTCGCCGGGTGATCGTTAACGTGAACGGGGTGTCAGAGTTTCGCGCGCGTGACGTCCTGCTGATTGATATGTCCACCGCAGACGTGGATCTGCGGGAGTTTTGTAGCGAGCAGCTGCTGGAGCCGATGGTCCTGCGCGGCGAGTATTTCTCTGACCAGGCGCTGGATGTGGGAATGGCCGAGGTGTCGCTGATCCCGGAATCGGAGTTATTGGGCAAAACCGTGCGTGAAATCGGCTTTCGTACCCGCTATGGCCTCAACGTGGTGGGCCTGAAGCGCGATGGCGTAGCCCTTGAAGGGGCGGTGGTGGATGAGCCGATCCTGCTGGGGGATATCTTCCTCGTGGTCGGCAACTGGAAACTGATTAGCCAGCTCGGGCAGAAAGGCCGCGATTTTGTGGTGCTGAATATGCCGATTGAAGAGAACGATGCATCACCGGCGCACAGCCAGGCGCCCCATGCGATTTTTTGCCTGGTATTGATGGTCGCGCTGATGCTGACGGACGAGATCCCTAACCCGGTGGCGGCGATAATCGCCTGTCTGTTAATGGGCAAATTCCGCTGTATTGACGCCGAAAGCGCTTACAAAGCGATTCACTGGCCGAGCATCATTCTCATCGTCGGGATGATGCCCTTCGCCCTGGCGCTACAGAAAACCGGCGGGGTGGATTTGATCGTGAAAGGCTTAATGGACGCGGGCGGGGGATATGGTCCGTACCTGATGATGGTTTGCCTGTTCGTCATGTGTGCCACCATTGGTTTGTTCATCTCCAATACCGCAACGGCGGTGCTGATGGCGCCCATTGCGCTGGCGATGGCAAAATCGATGGGTGTTTCGCCGTATCCGTTTGCGATGATGGTTGCGATGGCGGCGTCCGCGGCATTTATGACGCCGGTCTCTTCCCCGGTCAATACGCTGGTGCTGGGGCCCGGGAATTATAGGTTCAGTGATTTCGTGAAGCTGGGTGTGCCGTTCACCGTGCTGGTGATGGTGGTGTGCGTGGTATTGATACCGGTCCTGTTTCCGTTCTGAGCATTTTGCCGGGTGGCGGCTACGCCTTACCCGGCCTACAACCCCGTAGGCCCTGCAAGCGCAGCGCCGCTGGGCGAAAATCAGAGTGGCGAATCCTGGCTAATCTCATCCAGCGACAAATGGAAGCTCGGCACAAACACGCGCATAAAGTAGTCCATCTCTTCGCTGCGACGAGATTCCAGCGTTTTTTCCAGACGCGTTTTTGCCAGTAAAAATTCGTTATTCCCGGCGGACAGTTCTTCCAGACACTTCAGGTAGGCGCACAGCGCATCGGCCTGCTTAACCAGGGATTTCTCCTCTTCCGTATACTGATGCTCATCGATCAGCGGCCCGAAGATATCGCGCAGCTCTTCAGGCACCATGTCGATCAGCTTCTGCTGGGCAATCTTCTCAATGGCCTTATATTCTTGGGCAATCTGCGAGTTGAAATATTTCACCGGCGTAGGCAGATCCCCGGTCAGCACTTCCGATGCATCGTGATACATCGCCAGCAGGGCGATACGTTCGGCATTCACCTGCCCGTTGAATTTGCGGTTTTTAATCGCGGCCAGCGCGTGCGCGACCATGGCAACCTGCAAACTGTGCTCAGACACATTTTCAGTACGCACGTTGCGCATCAGCGGCCAGCGGTTGATGAGTTTCAGGCGGGAGAGGTGGGCAAAGAAATGACTCTGACTCATAGGTTACCTTATGTCTTCACTGCGACAGACTTCATTGTGCGGGGAGGGGAGGGAAGATGCAAATTTGCGGATGTTGCAGGCCGGGTAAGCGCAGCGCTACCCGGCGGAAAGTCAGCGTTACTGATGGTACCCGGAGAGGAAGCGCCCGAAGCGGCTGATGGCCATCTCGAGATCGTCTTCGCGCGGCAGGGTGACGATACGCACGTGATCCGGCCACGGCCAGTTAAACGCCGTCCCCTGAACCAGCAGCACTTTTTCCTGCAACAGGAAGTCGAGCACCATTTTCTGGTCGTCGTGAATATTGAAGCGCTTCGCGTCGATTTTCGGGAACATGTACAGCGCGCCGTTAGGCTTCACGCAGGAGACGCCCGGAATATCATTAATCAATTCCCATGCGCGGTTGCGCTGTTCATACAGGCGGCCGCCTGGAACGATAAACTCGCTGATGCTTTGATAGCCGCCGAGTGCTGTCTGGATCGCATGTTGCGCCGGTACGTTGGCGCACAGACGCATGGATGCCAGCATCTCCAGCCCTTCAATGTAGCCTTTCGCATGTTTTTTCGGACCGTTCAGTACCATCCAGCCCTGACGGAAACCGGCAACGCGGTAAGTTTTAGACAGTCCGTTAAAGGTGACCGTCAGCAGATCGGGCGCCAGCGCGGCGATAGAGTGGTGCTGCGCCGCGTCGTACAGGATCTTGTCGTAAATCTCGTCGGCAAAGATGATCAGGTTGTGCTGGCGGGCGATCTCGACGATCTCCATCAGCAGCTCTTTTGAATAGACCGCACCCGTCGGGTTATTCGGGTTAATGATCACGATACCCCGGGTGCGCGGGGTAATTTTGGCACGAATATCATCCAGATCCGGGAACCAGTCAGAGGATTCGTCGCACAGGTAGTGCACCGCTTTACCGCTGGACAGGGACACCGCAGCCGTCCACAGCGGATAATCCGGGGCAGGAACCAGCATTTCATCGCCGCTGTTCAGGAGCGCCTGCATCGCCTGAACGATCAGCTCCGAGACACCGTTGCCAATGTAGATATCTTCAACGGTGACGTCGCGCATACCGCGAGCCTGATAGTGCTGCATGATGGCTTTACGGGCGGAATAAAGCCCTTTTGAATCGCAGTAGCCTTGTGCAGTGGGCAGGTTACGGATCACATCCACCAGGATCTCATCCGGCGCTTCAAAACCAAATGGCGCGGGGTTGCCGATGTTGAGTTTCAGAACCTTATTGCCTTCCTCTTCAAGGCGTTTTGCCTCTTTGAGTACCGGGCCACGGATGTCGTAACAGACGTTGTCGAGCTTGCTGGATTTTTCGATAGGGGACATGAACCTTTAACCTTTTCGCTATTATTGCAACTTCCTGCCGTGGAAGTGAGCACGGAACAATGTACTCCCACCGCGCTTCGTTTTGAAGGGCGCACAGAAGAAGATTTCGTCCAACCGGGCAATGCCGCGGTGATCGCTTACTCTAACGACGGAGTGATTTTGTGCCTGAATTTATCGTGATAAAGAGGGGGGTTGGGTTGTTTGTGCTAAAAATTTCATATAAAGATGAATATTATTCTGGGATAAATAAAAAGACGATTCGGGCTGATGCATTAGTCCCCCTGAGTGACCATTCGTAAAACCTGAATGCTAAGATACCGATTGCCATATTAGCAAAGCCAGGTTAAAAGTTACTCATGTGAAATTAATGTTAAGGGTTATTAATGAATGGCCTGAATCTAAATTAAACTTTATTTATTATTAACGACGAAAATGCAACTTTCGTTAATTTTAATAAAAAGAGTGTAGTTGCTTATCATTGGCGGTAAATCCTTAATATTGCAATAAGACTTATAAATATAGTGGATTTGGGTTAAGATGTGTTTCGGGAATGCAGCATAGCGATAGGCCTGTTACGTATATCGGATACTGCTTTCCTGTATTAATCGATTGTTATTGTTAAAATTATCTCTGGCTGATTGGGTAAGTCACATCTTGCTACGTTGCCAACGCTGCGATATAGATGGCAGAAAACATGTCTTACTCTTTATGGTATTAACATCGACCTGCAAACAACGAAATATCCTGGACGCAAGAGAATAAAAATAACGTCATGAAACGTGATTTCTGACTGGTGATATACCGCAGTACAATAACTATCTGTCAGGCAGTCTGCCGGGCCGGGATGCGAGGGAAACTCTTCAGAAGGAATTGCTTAACTGTTACACACAGCTTCAACCCGGGCAGCTCCGCACGAGCAACCTGAAAGTGAAAAGATATGATAAATGCAAATCGTCCGATAATGAATCTCGACCTCGATCTGCTGAGAACGTTTGTTGCGGTCGCCGATCTCAACACTTTTGCAGCAGCTGCTGCCGCCGTTTGCCGTACCCAGTCCGCCGTGAGTCAGCAAATGCAGCGGCTGGAACAACTGGTTGGTAAAGAGCTTTTTGCGCGTCATGGACGTAATAAGCTTTTAACAGAACATGGTATTCAGCTTCTGGGTTATGCCAGAAAGATACTGCGCTTTAATGATGAAGCCTGTATGTCATTAATGTTTAGCAACCTTCAGGGAGTGTTAACATTAGGGGCGTCAGATGAATCAGCAGATACCATTTTACCCTTCCTTCTCAACCGAATTAGCTCGGTTTATCCGAAGCTTGCCCTGGACGTTAGCGTTAAACGCAATGCCTTCATGGTTGAGATGCTGAAAGAAAACGAGGTTGACCTGGTGGTCACCACGCATCGACCTGGCCAGTTTGACAGCCTGACGCTGCGTACTTCTCCAACGCACTGGTACTGTGCCGCGGAGTATGTATTGCAGAAAGGTGAGCCGATACCCCTGGTCCTGCTGGACGATCCGAGTCCGTTCCGCGATATGGTGCTGGCTGCGCTCAACGAAGCCAGTATTCCATGGCGCCTGGCGTACGTGGCGTCAACCTTGCCCGCAGTGCGAGCGGCGGTGAAGGCCGGGCTTGGCGTAACGGCCCGTCCGGTGGAGATGATGAGCCCCGATCTGCGTGTGCTGGGTCAATCCGAGGGACTCCCGTCGTTGCCGGATACGGAGTACCTGCTGTGCCATAACGCCGCCAGCAACAACGAGCTGGCAAAAGTGGTGTTCGAGGCAATGGAAAACTACCACAATCCATGGCAGTACGCGCCTGTTACTCCCGAAGGAGGGGACGACTCCCTGATCGTGGAAGGGGATTTTGAGTGATCATTCCCTCAAAATTCTCGTAACAAAATGTAAGTGCAAAAAAGAGCCACTCGCATGATTTTTTCCTGCGAGTGGTTTTTTTTGCTATTCATAACCGTGAACGGAGCAGGGATAAAGCAAATAACGCTTATTTATCAATGCAGAAAATGTTTTTGGTTAAGATGTAAACAATACCTGTTCTAACTTACCTCATACCCCGCCGATGTTAAAAAAACAGGAAATATGTTGCTGTTTTTTTGATTGAATTAACAAAAGCGTGTCTCAGATCAAGAAAATACTCCCATTTGGGGGGAGGAATCGTTGGCAAATCCTGTCAAAATAGGAGGGTTATTTTTTTTACTTCCAAAACGGACACGATTCAACAAGATGCATTTGACGGAAAGTCATGTACCCACCAGGGTTAAAGGGCACCAAATGTTAATGAGAATCGCACGTTGTAATTTAATGTGAAGAAACCTTTGTTAAAGTTGACAAAAGGTTATAGAAAGGAGTAAAAAACCCCATCATTTTGCTGTCTATGTCTCATTTCTGACAGTTAGTGTAAGGTTATTTTGTTCCTCCCCATGAATCGATGTGATGCCCATCTGCCAGCAAGAGCAGTGTCGTCGGTATCACTTTTGATGAGTAAGCAATGAGTATGTCAACATCCACAGAAGTCATCGCTCATCACTGGGCATTCGCAATCTTTCTTATTGTAGCCATTGGCCTGTGCTGCCTGATGTTAGTCGGCGGCTGGTTCCTGGGCGGTCGCGCCCGCGCAAGGCACAAAAACACACCTTTCGAATCAGGTATTGATTCAGTAGGTACCGCTCGCTTACGCCTGTCTGCCAAGTTCTACCTGGTAGCCATGTTCTTCGTCATTTTTGACGTGGAAGCGCTTTACCTCTTCGCGTGGTCTACCTCCATTCGCGAAAGTGGTTGGGTGGGCTTTGTCGAGGCCGCAATTTTCATTTTAGTGTTACTGGCCGGTCTGGTTTATCTGGTGCGTATTGGCGCGCTGGACTGGACACCTGTGCGTTCACGCCGTGAACACATCAACCCGGAAAACAGTATCTCTAATCGTCAGCAGTAACAGCGAGGCAATAAGATGGATTATACGCTCACCCGCATAGATCCTAACGGTGAGAATGACCGTTACCCCCTGCAAAAACAGGAGATCGTAACCGACCCCCTGGAGCAAGAAGTCAACAAAAGCGTGTACATGGGCAAGCTCGAACATGCCATGCACGACATGGTCAACTGGGGTCGTAAGAACTCCATCTGGCCATACAACTTTGGCCTTTCTTGCTGCTACGTTGAAATGGTGACGTCATTCACTGCGGTGCATGACGTTGCGCGTTTTGGGGCCGAGGTACTGCGTGCTTCTCCACGTCAGGCTGACCTGATGGTGGTGGCCGGGACCTGCTTTACCAAGATGGCACCGGTTATTCAGCGTCTTTATGACCAGATGCTGGAGCCAAAATGGGTTATCTCCATGGGCGCATGTGCAAACTCCGGCGGTATGTACGACATTTATTCCGTTGTGCAGGGCGTTGATAAGTTCATTCCGGTGGATGTGTACATCCCGGGCTGCCCGCCGCGTCCAGAGGCCTATATGCAGGCGCTGATGCTGCTCCAGGAGTCAATTGGTAAAGAACGCCGCCCGCTTTCATGGGTTGTTGGCGATCAGGGTGTCTATCGCGCGAACATGCAGTCTGAGCGCGAGCGTAAACGTGGTGAACGTATTGCCGTCACCAACCTGCGTACGCCTGACGAAATTTAATTTGCGCCTGTGGGCCTGGAGAACACCTTCGCATATCACTACTCAAATAGCGCGAAGCCAGGCTTAACAGTCACCACGGACCATTTGCAATGGTGATCAATATGACCGACTTAACCGCGCAAGAAGCCGCCTGGCAGACCCGGGATCATCTCGATGACCCCGTCATTGGCGAACTGCGCAACCGTTTTGGGCCGGATGCCTTTACTGTTCAGGCCACCCGCACCGGGGTACCCGTTGTTTGGGTGAAGCGTGAGCAATTACTGGAAGTTGTCGATTTCCTCAAGAAATTGCCAAAACCTTACGTCATGCTGTTTGACTTACACGGCATGGACGAACGTCTGAGAACGCACCGCCAGGGTCTCCCTGCTGCGGATTTTTCCGTTTTCTACCACCTGATCTCAATAGACCGCAACACGGATATCATGCTCAAGGTGGCATTGTCTGAAAACGACATGCATCTGCCGACGATCACCAAACTTTTCCCGAACGCCAACTGGTACGAGCGTGAAACCTGGGAAATGTTCGGCATGACCTTCGACGGTCACCCGCATCTGACGCGCATCATGATGCCGCAGACCTGGACCGGCCACCCGCTGCGTAAAGACTACCCGGCACGCGCCACCGAATTCGACCCGTTTGAGCTGACCAAAGCCAAGCAGGATCTGGAGATGGAAGCGCTGACCTTCAAGCCGGAAGACTGGGGCATGAAGCGCGGCACCGAAAACGAGGACTTCATGTTCCTCAACCTCGGTCCAAACCACCCCTCTGCGCACGGTGCATTCCGTATTATTCTTCAGCTTGATGGCGAAGAGATTGTCGACTGCGTGCCTGACATCGGCTATCACCACCGTGGTGCCGAGAAGATGGGCGAGCGTCAGTCCTGGCACAGCTACATTCCGTACACCGACCGTATCGAATACCTCGGCGGCTGCGTGAACGAAATGCCATACGTGCTGGCCGTTGAGAAGCTGGCAGGCATCACCGTCCCGGATCGCGTTAACGTGATTCGCGTGATGCTGTCTGAACTGTTCCGTATTAACAGCCATCTGCTGTACATCTCCACGTTCATTCAGGACGTCGGCGCGATGACGCCGGTCTTCTTCGCTTTTACCGACCGTCAGAAAATCTACGATCTGGTGGAAGCGATTACCGGTTTCCGTATGCACCCGGCCTGGTTCCGCATCGGCGGTGTGGCGCACGATCTGCCGCGCGGCTGGGACCGTCTGCTGCGTGAATTCCTCGACTGGATGCCGAAACGTCTGGCGTCTTACGAGAAAGCCGCGCTGCGTAACTCCATCCTGAAAGGCCGTTCCCAGGGCGTTGCTGCCTACGGCGCGAAGGAAGCGCTGGAGTGGGGAACCACAGGTGCTGGCCTGCGTGCGACCGGGATTGATTTCGACGTGCGTAAAGCCCGTCCTTACTCTGGTTACGAGAACTTCGACTTTGAAATCCCGGTTGGCGGCGGCGTTTCCGACTGCTACACCCGCGTGATGCTGAAAGTGGAAGAGCTGCGCCAGAGCCTGCGCATCCTTGAGCAGTGCCTCAACAACATGCCGGAAGGCCCGTTCAAGGCGGATCACCCGCTGACGACGCCGCCACCGAAAGAGCGCACGCTGCAACATATCGAAACCCTGATCACCCACTTCCTGCAAGTTTCCTGGGGCCCGGTCATGCCGGCACAGGAATCCTTCCAGATGATTGAAGCGACCAAGGGTATCAACAGCTACTACCTCACCAGCGACGGCAGCACCATGAGCTACCGCACCCGCGTGCGTACGCCAAGCTTCGCGCACTTGCAGCAGATCCCGGCCGCCATTCGCGGCAGTCTGGTCTCCGACCTGATTGTGTATCTGGGTAGTATCGATTTTGTTATGTCAGATGTGGACCGCTAATTATGCACGAGAATCAACAACCACAAACCGAGGCTTTTGAGCTGAGTGAAGCAGAGCGTGCCGCCATTGAGCACGAGATGCACCACTACGAAGACCCGCGTGCGGCGTCCATTGAAGCGCTGAAAATCGTACAGAAACAGCGTGGTTGGGTGCCGGATGGGGCGATCTACGAGATCGCAAAAGTGCTGGGCATTCCGGCAAGTGACGTAGAAGGCGTAGCCACGTTCTACAGCCAGATCTTCCGTCAGCCGGTAGGCCGCCATGTGATCCGCTACTGTGACAGCGTGGTCTGCCACATCACCGGTTATCAGGGCATTCAGGCTGCGATTGAGAAGAAACTCAATATCAAGCCGGGCCAGACCACCTTCGACGGACGCTTTACTCTGCTGCCAACCTGCTGCCTGGGTAACTGCGACAAGGGGCCGACCATGATGATTGATGAGGACACTCACAGCCATCTGACGCCGGAAGCGATTCCTGACCTGCTGGAGCAGTACAAATGAAAACTGTAATTCGTACTGCTGAGACGCATCCGCTGACCTGGCGTCTGCGTGATGACAAACAGCCGGTCTGGCTCGACGAATATCAGAGCAAAAACGGCTATGCCGGCGCGCGTAAAGCCCTTGGCGGCATGGCGCCGGACGACATCGTTAACGCGGTGAAAGAGTCTGGCCTGAAAGGCCGCGGCGGCGCGGGCTTCTCCACCGGTCTGAAGTGGAGCCTGATGCCGAAAGATGAATCCATGAACATCCGTTACCTGCTGTGTAACGCCGATGAAATGGAGCCGGGTACCTATAAAGACCGCCTGCTGATGGAACAGCTGCCGCACCTGCTGGTGGAAGGCATGCTGATCTCCGCGTTCGCGCTGAAAGCGTACCGTGGCTATATCTTCCTGCGCGGTGAATACATCGAAGCGGCTGAAAACCTGCGTCGCGCGATTGCCGAAGCCACTGAAGCCGGTCTGCTGGGTAAAAACATCCTGGGCACCGGGTTTGACTTCGAGCTGTTCGTGCACACCGGTGCCGGGCGTTATATCTGCGGTGAAGAAACCGCGCTGATTAACTCCCTGGAAGGCCGCCGCGCGAACCCGCGCTCCAAGCCACCGTTCCCGGCAAGCTCCGGCGTGTGGGGTAAACCGACCTGCGTCAACAACGTCGAAACCCTGTGCAACGTCCCGGCGATCCTCGCGAACGGCGTGGAGTGGTATCAGGGCATCTCCTCAAGCAAAGATGCCGGTACCAAGCTGATGGGCTTCTCCGGTCGCGTGAAGAACCCTGGCGTCTGGGAGCTGCCGTTCGGCACCACCGCACGCGAAATTCTTGAAGACTACGCCGGCGGCATGCGCGATGGCCTGAAATTCAAAGCCTGGCAGCCGGGTGGGGCAGGGACGGACTTCCTGACCGAAGCCCACCTTGACCTGCCAATGGAGTTCGAAAGCATTGGTAAAGCAGGCAGCCGTCTGGGTACGGCGCTGGCGATGGCCGTCGACCATGAGATCGGCATGGTATCCCTGGTGCGTAACCTGGAAGAGTTCTTCGCCCGCGAGTCCTGCGGCTGGTGTACACCGTGCCGTGATGGTCTGCCGTGGAGCGTGAAGATCCTGCGTGCTATCGAACGTGGCGAAGGCCAGCCTGGCGATATCGAGACACTTGAGCAACTGTGTCGATTCTTAGGGCCGGGTAAAACCTTCTGTGCCCACGCACCGGGCGCCGTCGAGCCGCTGCAAAGCGCGATTAAATATTTCCGCGACGAATTCGAAGCAGGCATCAAGCAGCCGTTCAGCAATACCCATTCGATCAATGGTATTCAGCCGAACCTGCTGAAAGCGCGCTGGTAAAAACAGAATTTTGATTAACGCTCGGTTTCGGCCGAGCCAACTGGAAGCATGCTAATGGCTACGATTCATGTAGACGGCAAAGAATACGAAGTCAACGGGGCGGACAACCTGCTGGAAGCTTGTCTGTCTCTTGGCCTCGATATTCCGTACTTTTGCTGGCATCCGGCGCTGGGCAGCGTCGGTGCTTGCCGCCAGTGTGCGGTGAAGCAATATCAAAACGCGGAAGACACGCGTGGTCGCCTGGTGATGTCCTGTATGACGCCAGCCGCCGAAGGCACCTTTATTTCGATTGATGACGAAGAAGCCAAACAGTTCCGCGAAAGCGTGGTGGAGTGGTTGATGACCAACCACCCGCACGACTGTCCGGTGTGTGAGGAGGGCGGTAACTGCCACCTTCAGGATATGACCGTCATGACCGGTCACAGCTTCCGTCGCTATCGCTTTACCAAGCGTACCCACCGTAACCAGGATCTGGGGCCGTTCATCTCTCACGAAATGAACCGCTGCATCGCCTGCTACCGCTGCGTGCGTTATTACAAAGATTATGCAGACGGACAGGATCTGGGCGTATATGGCGCGCATGACAACGTCTACTTCGGTCGTCCGGAAGACGGTACGCTGGAAAGCGAATTCTCCGGTAACCTGGTAGAAATCTGTCCGACCGGCGTATTCACGGATAAAACCCACTCTGAACGTTACAACCGTAAATGGGACATGCAGTTTGCGCCAAGCATCTGCCAGCAGTGCTCCCTTGGCTGTAACACCAGCCCGGGTGAACGTTACGGCGAACTGCGTCGTATCGAAAACCGTTACAACGGTACCGTTAACCACTACTTCCTCTGCGACCGCGGTCGTTTCGGCTATGGCTATGTGAACCTGAAAGACCGTCCGCGTCAGCCGGTTCAGCGCCGTGGCGATGACGTCATTACCCTGAACGCTGAGCAGGCGATGCAGGGCGCGGCAGATATTCTGCGTCAGTCGAAGAAAGTGATCGGCATCGGTTCCCCGCGCGCCAGCATCGAAAGCAACTTCGCGCTGCGCGAGCTGGTTGGGGCGGAAAACTTCTACACCGGTATCGCCCATGGCGAGCAGGAACGTCTCCAGCTGGTGCTGAAAGTGCTGCGTGAAGGCGGCATTCATACGCCTGCGCTGCGCGAAATCGAATCCTATGATGCGGTTCTGGTGCTGGGTGAAGACCTGACGCAGACCGGCGCCCGCGCTGCCCTGGCGGTTCGTCAGGCGGTGAAAGGTAAAGCACGTGAAATGGCAGCGGCGCAGAAAGTGGCTGACTGGCAGATTGCGGCCATCCTTAACATCGGCCAGCGCGCGAAGCATCCTCTGTTTGTGACTAACGTCGACAACACCCGTCTGGACGATATCGCCGCGTGGACCTACTGCGCGCCGGTTGAAGATCAGGCGCGTCTCGGCTTTGCCATTGCCCACGCGCTGGACAGCAACTCGCCGGCCGTTGAACTGGATCGCGACCTGCAAAACAAGGTCGACGTGATTGTTCAGGCGCTGGCGGGGGCGAAGAAACCTCTGATTATTTCCGGTACCAACGCCGGTAGCGCTGAAATCATTCAGGCCGCAGCGAACGTTGCCAAAGCCCTGAAGGGCCGCGGCGCTGACGTCGGTGTGACCATGATTGCCCGTGCGGTGAACAGCATCGGTCTGGGTATGATTGGCGGCGGCTCGCTGGAAGACGCGTTAAGCGAACTGGAATCCGGTGCCGCTGACGCCGTTGTGGTGCTGGAAAACGACCTGCATCGCCATGCTTCTGCCGCTCGCGTTGACGCCGCGCTCTCCAGAGCGCCGCTGGTGATGGTTATCGACCATCAGCGCACCGCGATCATGGACAAAGCGCACCTCGTGCTCTCTGCGGCAAGCTTCGCAGAAAGCGACGGGACGGTGATCAACAACGAAGGCCGCGCCCAGCGTTTCTTCCAGGTTTATGACCCGGCCTACTACGACAGCAACACCGTGATGCTGGAAAGCTGGCGCTGGCTGCACTCTCTGCACAGCACCGTGCAGAGCCGTGAAGTGGACTGGACGCAGCTCGACCACGTTATCGACGCGGTTGTTGAGAAACTGCCTCAGCTGGCGGGTATTAAAGACGCCGCGCCTGACGCAAGCTTCCGCATTCGCGGCCAGAAACTGGCGCGTGAGCCGCACCGCTACAGCGGTCGTACCGCGATGCGCGCCAACATCAGCGTGCACGAACCGCGTCAGCCGCAGGACAAAGACACCATGTTTGCCTTCTCGATGGAAGGGAACAACCAGCCGTCTGCGCCGCGTTCGCAAATCCCGTTTGCATGGGCACCGGGCTGGAACTCCCCGCAGGCATGGAACAAGTTCCAGGCTGAAGTGGGCGGTCACCTGCGCCACGGCGATCCGGGCGTGCGTCTGATTGAAGCCTCCGAAACCGGTCTGGACTTCTTCACCACCGTTCCGGCGAGCTTCCAGGCGCAGGAAGGTCACTGGCGTATTGCACCGTACTACCATCTGTTCGGTAGCGACGAAATGTCCCAGCGTTCTCCGGTATTCCAGCAGCGTATGCCGCAGCCGTACATCAAGCTCAACCCGGCGGATGCCGCGAAGCTTGGCGTTAACGCGGGTGCGAACATTGCCTTTAGCTACGACGGCCAGACAATCAGCCTGCCGCTGATTATTTCTGAACGCCTGTCAGCAGGGCAGGTGGGTCTGCCGATGGGTATGCCTGGCATCGCGCCGGTCCTGGCGGGTGCGCATCTTGATAACCTTCAGGAGGCAAAAGCATGAGTTGGTTAACGCCGGATCTTATCGACATCCTGCTGAGCATTCTGAAAGCGGTTGTGATTCTGCTGGTGGTCGTCACCTGCGGCGCGTTCATGAGCTTTGGTGAACGTCGTTTGCTCGGTCTGTTCCAGAACCGTTACGGACCGAACCGCGTGGGCTGGGGTGGTTCACTCCAGCTGGTCGCGGACATGATCAAGATGTTCTTTAAAGAGGACTGGGTTCCGCGCTTCTCGGACCGCGTGATCTTTACGCTGGCGCCGATGATTGCCTTCACCTCGCTGCTGCTGGCGTTTGCTATCGTTCCGGTCAGCCCGACCTGGGTGGTGGCTGACCTGAACATCGGCATTCTGTTCTTCCTGATGATGGCAGGCCTCGCGGTTTACGCGGTGCTGTTCGCAGGCTGGTCCAGTAACAACAAATACTCGCTGCTGGGTGCGATGCGTGCTTCCGCGCAGACGCTGAGCTACGAAGTGTTCCTGGGGCTCTCCCTGATGGGCGTGGTGGCGCAGGCCGGTTCATTTAACATGACCGACATCGTCAACAACCAGGCCGACATCTGGAACGTTATCCCGCAGTTCTTTGGGTTTATTACCTTTGCCATCGCGGGCGTGGCGGTGTGTCACCGTCACCCGTTTGACCAGCCAGAAGCCGAACAGGAACTGGCCGACGGTTACCACATTGAATATTCCGGTATGAAGTTCGGTCTGTTCTTCGTGGGCGAGTACATCGGTATCGTCACCATTTCCGCGTTGATGGTAACGCTGTTCTTTGGTGGCTGGCATGGCCCGTTCTTACCGCCGTTCATCTGGTTCGCGCTGAAAACCGCGTTCTTCATGATGATGTTCATTTTGATTCGCGCAGCGTTACCGCGTCCGCGTTATGACCAGGTAATGTCCTTCGGCTGGAAAGTGTGCCTGCCGCTGACGCTCGTCAACTTGTTGGTAACGGCGGCTGTCATTCTCTGGCAGCAGCCATAAGGGGCTTTGAGATCATGACCTTAAAAGAATTATTGGTAGGTTTCGGCACTCAGGTACGCAGTATCTGGATGATCGGCCTGCATGCGTTTGCCAAACGCGAAACCCGGATGTACCCGGAAGAGCCGGTATATCTGCCGCCGCGCTACCGTGGACGTATCGTGCTGACGCGCGACCCGGACGGTTCCGAGCGTTGCGTTGCCTGTAACCTGTGTGCGGTAGCGTGTCCGGTGGGCTGTATCTCTCTGCAAAAAGCAGAGACGGTAGACGGCCGCTGGTACCCTGAGTTCTTCCGCATCAACTTCTCACGCTGCATTTTCTGCGGTCTGTGTGAAGAAGCGTGCCCAACCACGGCGATTCAGCTGACTCCAGACTTCGAGCTGGGTGAGTACAAGCGTCAGGATCTGGTGTACGAGAAAGAGGATCTGCTGATTTCCGGTCCGGGCAAATACCCGGAATATAACTTCTACCGGATGGCGGGTATGGCAATCGACGGCAAAGATAAAGGCGAAGCAGAGAACGAAGCTAAGCCTATCGACGTCAAGAGCCTGTTACCGTAAGGAGAGGGCAATGGAATTCGCTTTTTATATCTGTGGCCTTATCGCCATCCTGGCTACGCTGCGAGTGATCACGCACACCAATCCGGTGCATGCGCTGCTGTATTTAATCATTTCGCTGCTGGCTATTTCCGGGGTGTTCTTTGCGCTGGGCGCGCACTTCGCTGGTGCGCTGGAAATCATCGTCTACGCCGGGGCCATCATGGTGCTGTTTGTGTTCGTGGTGATGATGCTCAACCTGGGCGGCTCTGAAATTGAGCAGGAACGTCAGTGGTTAAAACCACAGGTGTGGATTGGCCCGGCGATTCTGTCGGCCATCATGCTGGCGGTGATTGTTTACGCCATTCTGGGCGTCAACGACCAGGGTATCGACGGGACGCCAATCAGCGCGAAAGCCGTGGGTATTACCCTGTTTGGTCCGTACGTTCTGGCGGTTGAGCTGGCCTCAATGCTGCTGCTGGCGGGTCTGGTTGTGGCCTTCCACGTTGGCCGCGAAGAGCGTGCTGGCGAGGTGCTGAGCAACCGCACTGACGACCGCGCGAAAAGAAAAACGGAGGAACGCGCATGATCCCCTTAACACATGGACTGATCCTCGCTGCGATTTTATTCGTTCTGGGCTTAACCGGTCTGGTTATCCGCCGCAATCTGCTGTTTATGCTGATCGGTCTTGAAATCATGATCAACGCTTCCGCGCTGGCCTTTGTGGTCGCCGGTAGCTACTGGGGCCAGACCGATGGTCAGGTGATGTACATTCTCGCCATCAGCCTCGCGGCTGCTGAAGCGAGTATTGGCCTGGCGCTGTTGCTACAGCTCCATCGTCGCCGCCAGAACCTGAACATCGATTCAGTAAGTGAGTTGCGTGGATGAACATGCTTGCCTTAACCATTATTTTTCCGCTGATTGGCTTCGTGCTGCTGGCGTTTTCTCGCGGCCGCTGGTCTGAGAATCTGTCTGCCACCGTGGGCATTGGCTCTATCGGCCTGGCTGCGCTGGTCACAGCGTATGCGGGTATCGACTTCTTTAACAATGGACGTCAGGCCTACAGCGTACCGCTGTGGAACTGGATGTCGGTCGGTAACTTCAACATCGGTTTCAACCTGGTGCTGGATGGTCTGTCTCTGACCATGCTCTCCGTGGTCACCGGCGTCGGCTTCCTGATCCACATGTTCGCCTCCTGGTACATGCGCGGTGAAGAGGGATACTCCCGCTTCTTCGCCTACACCAACCTGTTTATCGCCAGCATGGTGGTTCTGGTGCTGGCCGATAACCTGCTGCTGATGTATCTGGGCTGGGAAGGCGTGGGTCTGTGTTCTTACCTGCTGATCGGTTTCTACTACACCGATCCGAAGAATGGCGCAGCGGCCATGAAAGCGTTCGTCGTGACCCGCGTGGGTGACGTGTTCCTCGCTTTCGCGCTGTTCATTCTTTACAACGAACTGGGCACGCTAAACTTCCGCGAAATGGTGGAACTGGCGCCGGCGCACTTCGAAGCAGGCAACAACATGCTGTGGTGGGCAACGCTGATGCTGCTGGGTGGCGCTGTGGGTAAATCCGCGCAGTTGCCGTTGCAGACATGGCTGGCCGACGCGATGGCGGGTCCAACCCCTGTCTCCGCGCTGATCCACGCCGCGACCATGGTCACCGCCGGTGTCTACCTGATTGCGCGTACCCATGGCCTGTTCCTGATGACCCCGGAAATTCTGCATCTGGTGGGTATTGTCGGTGCGGTTACGCTGGTGCTGGCAGGCTTTGCCGCGCTGGTGCAGACCGACATCAAACGCGTTCTCGCGTACTCCACCATGAGCCAGATTGGTTACATGTTCCTGGCGCTGGGCGTTCAGGCGTGGGACGCGGCCATTTTCCACCTGATGACGCACGCGTTCTTTAAAGCGCTGCTGTTCCTCTCATCCGGTTCGGTGATTCTGGCCTGCCACCACGAGCAGAACATCTTCAAAATGGGCGGACTGCGTAAGTCCATCCCGCTGGTTTATGTCTGCTTCCTGGTAGGCGGAGCGGCGCTGGCGGCACTGCCGCTGATCACCGCAGGCTTCTTCAGTAAGGACGAAATCCTGGCGGGCGCCATGGCGAATGGTCATATCAATCTGATGGTTGCGGGTCTGATCGGTGCGTTTATGACCTCCCTGTACACCTTCCGTATGATTTTCATCGTCTTCCACGGTAAAGAACAAATTCACGCTCACGCAGGGAAGGGGATTACCCACCACCTGCCGCTGATTGTGCTGCTGGTCCTGTCCACCTTCGTTGGCGCGATGATTGTGCCACCGTTGCAGGGCGTACTGCCGGCGACAACCGAGCTTGAGCACGGTCGCGTTCTGACGCTTGAAATCACCTCCGGCGTTGTGGCTATCGCGGGCATCCTGATTGCCGCATGGCTGTGGCTGGGTAAACGCACGCTGGTGACAGCCGTTGCCAACAGCGCGCCGGGCCGTCTGCTGGGCACCTGGTGGTACAACGCATGGGGCTTCGACTGGCTGTACGACATGATCTTCGTGAAGCCGTTCCTGGGCATTGCGTGGCTGCTGAAGCGCGATCCACTGAACAGCCTGATGAATATCCCGGCGATCCTCTCTCGCTTTGCAGGTAAAGGCCTGCTGTTCAGCGAGAACGGTTATCTGCGCTGGTATGTGGCGTCCATGAGCATCGGTGCGGTTGTCGTACTGGCGCTGCTGATGGTGTTGCGTTGATTTTGAGTTAGCGGGGATTGTCGGGTGGCGCTAGCGCTTACCCGACCTACGGACCGTAGGCCCGGTAAGCGAAGCGCCACCGGGCAAAAGGCCCCGCACTCAAACGTGAATTTTGTCGAATTCGTTGAAAATCGGTCCCTGAGGGACTTTAACAAGGAATAAAAATCGCCATGTTACTACCCTGGCTAATATTAATTCCCTTCATCGGCGGCTTCCTGTGCTGGCAGACCGAACGCTTTGGCGTGAAGATGCCGCGCTGGATCGCGCTGATCACCATGGGATTGACGCTCGCGCTTGGTCTGCAACTCTGGTTGCAGGGTGGCTACTCACTGACCCAGTCCGCGGGCCTTCCGCAGTGGCAGTCTGAGTTCATTCTGCCGTGGATCCCACGTTTCGGTATTACGATCCACCTCGCGATTGACGGTCTGTCGCTGCTGATGGTGGTGCTGACCGGTCTGCTCGGCGTTCTGGCGGTACTCTGCTCCTGGCGAGAAATCGAAAAATACCAGGGCTTCTTCCACCTGAACCTGATGTGGATCCTGGGCGGCGTGATCGGCGTGTTCCTGGCCATCGACATGTTCCTGTTCTTCTTCTTCTGGGAGATGATGCTGGTGCCGATGTACTTCCTGATCGCGCTGTGGGGCCACAAGGCATCCGACGGTAAAACGCGTATCACGGCGGCCACCAAGTTCTTCATCTACACCCAGGCGAGTGGTCTGGTGATGCTGATTGCCATCCTGGCGCTGGTATTCGTGCATTACAATGCGACCGGCGTCTGGACCTTCAACTACGAAGATCTGCTGAAGACCCCGATGTCCCACGGCGTGGAATACTTGCTGATGCTCGGCTTCTTCATCGCCTTCGCGGTGAAAATGCCGGTCGTACCGCTGCACGGCTGGCTGCCGGACGCGCACTCTCAGGCGCCAACGGCGGGTTCCGTTGACCTGGCGGGTATCTTGCTGAAAACGGCGGCCTACGGTCTGCTGCGTTTCTCCCTGCCGCTGTTCCCGAACGCCTCCGCAGAGTTCGCGCCGATTGCCATGTGGCTGGGCGTGATCGGTATCTTCTACGGTGCATGGATGGCCTTCACGCAGTACGACATCAAACGTCTGATTGCCTATACCTCCGTTTCCCACATGGGCTTCGTGCTGATTGCCATCTACACCGGCAGCCAGCTGGCGTACCAGGGGGCGGTGATCCAGATGATTGCGCACGGCCTGTCCGCTGCCGGTCTCTTCATCCTGTGTGGTCAGCTGTACGAACGTCTGCATACCCGCGACATGCGTATGATGGGCGGTCTGTGGGGCAAAATGAAATGGCTGCCGGCGCTCTCCATGTTCTTCGCGGTGGCGACTCTGGGTATGCCGGGTACCGGTAACTTCGTCGGCGAGTTTATGATCCTGTTCGGCAGCTTCAACGTGGTACCGACGATCACCGTCATCTCCACCTTTGGTCTGGTATTTGCCTCCGTGTACTCGCTGGCGATGCTGCACCGCGCTTACTTCGGTAAAGCGAAGAGTGAAATTGCTGCACAAGAACTGCCGGGGATGTCGCTGCGTGAGCTGTTCATCATCCTGCTGCTGGTCGTACTGCTGGTGCTGTTGGGCTTCTATCCGCAGCCGATTCTGGATACCTCGCACTCCGCGATGGGTAACATCCAGCAGTGGTTTGTTAATTCTGCTTCTACTACAAGGCCGTAATTCGCCATGACAATAACTCCACAACAACTGATCGCGCTGCTACCGCTGCTGATCGTCGGATTGACGGTGGTGGTTGTGATGCTCTCCATTGCGTGGCGACGCAATCACTTCCTGAATGCGACCCTGTCCGTTCTGGGTCTGAACGCTGCGTTAGTTTCCCTCTGGTTTGTTGGCCAGGCGGGAGCGATGGACGTCACGCCGCTGATGCGCGTTGACGGTTACGCCATGCTCTACACCGGTCTGGTGCTGCTGGCGAGCCTGGCAACCTGTACCTTTGCGTACCCGTGGCTCGAAGGTTACAACGACAACAAAGAAGAGTTTTACCTGCTGGTACTGATTGCCGCACTGGGCGGTATTCTGCTGGCGAACGCGAACCACCTGGCCGCGCTGTTCCTCGGTATTGAGCTGATCTCACTCCCGCTGTTCGGCCTGATTGGTTACGCTTTCCGCCAGAAGCGCTCTCTGGAAGCGGCAATCAAGTACACGATCCTGTCTGCTGCCGCGTCGTCGTTCCTGCTGTTTGGTATCGCGCTGCTGTACGCACAGACGGGTAATCTCTCCTTCATGGCGCTCGGTAAGAGCCTTGGCGACGGCATGATGCATGAGCCGCTGCTGCTGGCGGGTCTGGGCATGATGATTGTTGGCCTTGGCTTTAAACTCTCACTGGTTCCGTTCCACCTGTGGACGCCAGACGTATACCAGGGTGCCCCTGCACCAGTCTCGACCTTCCTGGCGACGGCGAGCAAAATCGCTATCTTCGGTGTGGTCATGCGTCTGTTCCTGTACGCCCCGGTGGGTGACAGCGAAGCGGTCCGCGTGGTGCTGGGCATTATCGCGTTCGTGTCCATCATCTTCGGTAACCTGATGGCGCTGAGCCAGACCAACATCAAGCGTCTGCTGGGCTACTCCTCTATCTCCCATCTGGGTTACCTGCTGGTGGCGCTGATTGCGCTGCAAAGCGGTGAGATGTCGATGGAAACTGTGGGCGTCTATCTGGCCGGTTACCTGTTTAGCAGCCTCGGCGCGTTCGGCGTGGTGAGCCTGATGTCCAGCCCGTACCGTGGCCCGGATGCGGATTCCCTGTTCTCCTACCGTGGTCTGTTCTGGCACCGTCCGATTCTGTCTGCGGTAATGACCGTGATGATGCTCTCTCTGGCGGGTATCCCGATGACGCTGGGCTTTATCGGTAAGTTCTACGTGCTGGCCGTCGGTGTGCAGGCGGGTCTGTGGTGGCTGACGGCGGGTGTCGTTATCGGCTCCGCGATTGGTCTCTACTACTACCTGCGCGTAGCGGTGAGCCTGTACCTGAGCGCGCCTCAGCAGCTCAACCGCGATGCGCCGTCTAACTGGCAGTACAGCGCGGGGGGCATTGTGGTGCTCATCTCCGCGCTGCTGGTGCTGATCTTCGGTATCTATCCGCAGCCGCTGATTGATATCGTGCAGCGCGCGATGCCGCTGATGTAAAAACAAAAAACCCGCCTCGGCGGGTTTTTTATTGTTTTCTCCCTCTCCCCGTGGGAGAGGGCCGGGGTGAGGGCACCAGCCCGCACAGAGTAAAACATGCCCAGCGGCGCTACGCTTGCAGGGCCTACGGGTCCTGTAGATCGGGTAAGCGTAGCGCCACCCGACTAAGCCAGCTGCTTGCGGCTAATCAACGGCCCTTCAATCTTCTTCATCGAGCGGTCCAGCACCTCTTCAATCACCGACGACAGCTCGTTCAGCTCAAACTTCGCCACATAGCCGTCCGCCTTCACTTTGCGAATATGATCTTCGTTCGCGTTGCCGGAAAGAGACGAGTGGATCACCACCGGAATATCTTTCAGTACCGGGTCGGTTTTGATTTTGCGCGTCAGCGTAAATCCGTCCATCTCCGGCATTTCGAGGTCGGTTAATACCAGGGCAATCTTATCGGTAACGGGAACGCCCTCGGCCTGTGCCTGCGCGGCCAGCTGAGTGATTTTCTCCCATGCGTCTTTGCCGGTGATATGCAGCTGGGCCGGGATCTCCATCGCCTGCAATCCCTTCTCCAGCATTGAGCGCGCTACTTTTGAATCTTCTGCAACAATCGCGACAGAGCCAGGCTTGATGTTGAATTTGGTGGTTTCCAGATGGGTGGCGTGCAGATCGTGGTTCGCCGGGGTGATGTCGTACAGGATCTGCTCCACGTCCAGCACCATCGCCAGATCGTTGGTATCGGTCTTCTCGTTCAGACAGGCAATGCTGGTGATGTAGCGACCGCTGACGGCGGTTTCCGCGGCGTGCACCTGCTTCCAGTCCAGACGCATGATGTTTTCCACCGATTCCACGGCAAACGCCTGCACGCTGCGGGCATATTCGGTGATCAGCAGGATGTTCAGCCCGGTGGCTGGTTTGCAGCCGGCGACGGCGGCCAGATCGATCACCGGGATCACCTGGTCACGAATGTTCACCATCCCCATCAGCGGAGACTTCATTCCCGCCGGTTTGGTGAAGGTCGGCATCGGCACAATTTCGCGCAATTTGAATACGTTGATGCCGAACAGCTCGGATTTATTTTCGTTCAGAGAGGTGCCAAGACGGAACAGCAACAGTTCAAAACGGTTGGACAGGGTCAGGTTTGCCCTGTCATCAATATCTTTCTGGAAATTATCCATTCTATCCTCAAGAGAAATGCTGGCCTTTTAATCGTTATCGGCACGCTGAGGGAAAAATGAAGGACTAAACGCTGACCTGAGCAAAATCTTCCGCCAGCTCGCATGCCGGAAATACTTCCCGGCACTCTGCCAGCAGGCTTTCAGCGCCGCGGACGTCATAGCGTGAGCTGACGTGAGTAACAATCAGTTTCCGGACGCCAGCCTCACGTGCCAGCTGCGCCGCCTGACGCGTAGAGCTGTGCCCCCGGCTGTTGGCTTTTTCTTCCATCGCCGCTTCCAGCGTAGCCTCATGCACCATCACATCTACACCTCTGGCAAGCCTGAGCGCCGAAGGGCAGGGGGCGGTATCCCCAAAAATAGCCAGTTTTTTGCCCGGCTGCGGTGGGGCGAGGTAATCCTGACCGTTGATGACGCGCCCGTCTTCCAGCGTGACGGTCTCGCCGTGCTTCAGACGCTGGAACAGCGGGCCTGGTTTCACCCCATCGGCCTGCAACGCGGCGGCGTTCAGCGCCCCGGGCTTGTCATGCTCCTCAACGCGATAGCCGTAGCATTCCACCGGATGGTTAAGCGGGTAAGCGCGCACCAGGTAATCTCCGTCATCGAACACCAGACCCTCGCCGATCTCTAACACCTCCAGCGGATAATCGGTCCACGAGCCGCTCAGGCGCAGCGTGGTTTCAACGAATTCCTGAATACCCGCGGGGCCATAAATGGTCAGCGGGTTAGCGTTACCGGCCATCGAACGGCTGCACAGCAGGCCCGGCAGGCCAAACAGATGGTCGCCGTGCAGATGGGTGATAAATATTTTATCCACTTTCCCCGGGTGGTAGGAGGTATGCAGCAGCTGATGCTGCGTACCCTCGCCGCAGTCAAACAGCCACAGCCCACCGCGGGTAGGATGCTTAAGATCCAGCAGAATCGCCGTCACGTTTCGTGAGCGGGTTGGCACCCCGGCGGACGTACCCAGAAAAATCAGTTCCATAACGCAATCAGCCCTTTGCCGAATGGGAAGGGGTTTAGTATAACGTGATGAACCCCAGGAAGGAGAAACACATGATCCAGTGGCAAGATCTACACCACAGCGAACTGACCGTGCAATCGCTCTACGCCCTGCTCAAACTGCGCTGCGAAGTCTTTGTGGTTGAACAAACCTGCCCGTATCAGGATATCGACGGCGATGACCTGATCGGCGAGAACCGGCACATCCTCGGCTGGCGCGATAACGAGCTGGTGGCGTATGCGAGGATTCTGAAAAGCGAAGAGGATTTTGACCCTGTCGTCATTGGCCGCGTCATTATCAGCGGCCGCGCGCGCGGTGAAAAGCTGGGCTATCAGCTGATGGAAAAAACGCTGGACGCATGCCAGAAACAGTGGCCGGACAAGGCGTTATACTTGGGCGCGCAGGCGCATTTGCAATCATTCTATGGCCATTTTGGTTTTACCCCGGTCACGGACATTTACGACGAAGACGGCATCCCACACATCGGCATGGCACGCGAAGCGAAACAGGCGCAATAGCAATACGTTGTCTATAGTTACCGGACTGGTGTACTAACATGGAGAAAAATATGTCATTTCAATCCTGGGATACCCGAGTCGACGACGACCTGACGCTGCTAAGCGAAACGCTGGAAGAAGTGCTGCGCTCTTCAGGCGATCCTGCCGATCAGAAGTACATTGAGCTCAAAGCCCGCGCCGAGCAGGCGCTGCATGACGTGAAAAACCGCGTCAGTAACGCATCCGACAATTACTACTACCGCGCCAAGCAGGCGGTTTATCGTGCTGACGATTATGTGCATGAAAAACCGTGGCAGGGCATTGGGGTCGGTGCGGCCGTAGGGCTGGTGCTGGGTCTGCTGTTAGCCCGTCGTTAAGCCGGTAAACCACTCCCTACACGTGGGTACTGCTATTTATCGTCAGTACCCCGTATAATATAAGGCTTTAACAGGGAGAGGTTCGCGTGCACTCGATTTTCCTCGCGCTGCAAAGCCTGCGTACTCAGCTTGCGCAAGCATTGCCAGCTACACCCGGTTTACGCCATTTCGATGTCTCTTTCCCGTTAAACGACGCCTTCGATCCGCTGGCCTGGCTCGGTGTGCAGCGATGCTATCCTCAGTTTTACTGGCAACAGCGCAGCGGCGATGAAGAACTTGCCGCGCTCGGAAGCCTCGCCCATTTTGATTCTCTGGCCTCGGCCTCGCGGTTTTTGCACACCCACGACGTAGCCAATGACACCCGTATCTGCGGCCTGAACGCCTTCAACCCGGCGCAGGGCAAGCTGTTTTTACCGCGCCTTCTCTGGCGACGGTCTGGCGGGGTCGCCACGCTGCGTCTGCAACTGTGGAGCGAAACGTCGTTGCGGGAAGAGGCCCGTGAGGCGCTGAATTTTGTCGATAACCTGCGCGACGCCGCGCCGATCCGCCCGTTGTCCGTGCAGATTGTGCAGGAAACCCATCATCCGGAAAAACCGGAATGGCTGGCGTTGATTCGTCAGGCGACGGATACCCTTGCTCGCGGCGATTTTGAGAAAGTGGTCCTCGCACGTGCTACAGACGTGCATTGCCAGCAGTCCGTGAATGCCATCGCGCTGATGGCTGCCAGCCGCGCGCTAAACCTCAACTGCTATCATTTTTGTATGGTCTTTGACGCCAGAAACGCGTTCCTCGGCTCGACGCCTGAACGCCTGTGGCGGCGACGCGGCACGCTGCTGCGCACTGAAGCGCTGGCAGGCACCGTCGCCAGCCATTCTGACGATAAGCAGGCCCAGCGTCTGGGCGACTGGCTGATGAATGACGACAAAAATCAGCGGGAAAATATGCTGGTGGTGGAAGATATCTGCCAGCGTCTTCAGCACCATACCCGGACGCTGGAGATCCTGCCTGCGCAGGTGCTGCGTCTGCGCAAGGTGCAGCATTTACGTCGCTGTATCTGGACCGAACTTAAACAGCCTGACGACGAGCAGTGCCTGCATATTCTGCAACCGACGGCGGCGGTGGCCGGGCTGCCGCGACAGGCGGCGCGAGAATTTATTGCGAAAGTGGAGCCGTTTGACCGGGAGTGGTACGCCGGGTCGGCGGGCTATTTATCGCGCGATCAAAGCGAATTCTGTGTGGCATTACGCTCCGCCCGCGTTCACGACGCTGCGCTGCGTCTTTATGCGGGGGCGGGCATCGTCAGCGGCTCCGATCCGGAGCAGGAGTGGCAGGAGATCGAAAACAAGGCCGCCGGGCTGCGTTCCCTTCTCCTAAGGGATTAATACTGATTCGTGCAATCCCGATTCATATCAAAATTCTGACTTTTTCTATTATTTATACTGTGTCGCATTCTTGATACTGGACAATCTCATGTCAGTAAGTTCTTTTAACCGACGCTGGGCGGCGGTGATCCTTGAAGCCCTGACCCGTCATGGTGTCAGGCATGTGTGTATTGCCCCGGGCTCTCGCTCCACGCCGCTCACCCTTGCTGCCGCGGAAAACCGGGCTTTTATTCACCACACCCATTTTGATGAGCGGGGTCTGGGCCATCTGGCGCTCGGGCTGGCGAAAGTCAGCAAAGCGCCCGTGGCGGTGATAGTCACCTCCGGCACGGCGGTGGCGAACCTCTATCCGGCGCTGATAGAAGCGGGATTAACCGGCGAAAAGCTGATATTACTCACCGCCGACCGTCCCCCGGAACTTATTGACTGCGGCGCTAACCAGGCGATTCGTCAGCCTGGCATTTTTGCCTCGCATCCTTCACAGACGGTCTCGTTGCCGCGCCCCACTCAGGACATTCCCGCCAGCTGGCTGGTCTCAACTCTCGACCACGCCATGAACGCACTGCGCAGCGGCGGGCTGCACATTAACTGCCCGTTTGCCGAGCCGCTGTACGGCGAAATGAACGATACTGGCCTCGTCTGGCAACAGCAGCTGGGTGACTGGTGGGAGAGCGAAAAACCCTGGCTGCGCGAGCAGACGCATCTGGAAAGCGCAAGACAGCGCGACTGGTTCTTCTGGCGCCAGAAGCGCGGCGTGGTGATTGCCGGGCGGATGAGTGCGGCGGAAGGCAAGCTGGCGGCGGAGTGGGCACAAACGCTTGGCTGGCCGCTGATTGGTGACGTGCTTTCCCAGACGGGCCAGCCGCTGCCCTGCGCCGACCTCTGGCTGGGGAACGCGAAAGCGGTTACCGAGCTGGCGCAGGCGCAGATTGTCGTCCAGCTGGGATCGAGCCTGACGGGGAAGCGTCTGCTCCAGTGGCAGGCCACCTGTACGCCAGAAGAGTACTGGCTGGTGGATCCGCTCGAAGGACGCCTTGACCCGGCGCACCATCGCGGCCGCCGCCTGGTGAGCAACATTGACAGCTGGCTGGAATTGCATCCGGCGGAAAAACGCAAACCCTGGGCGGTGGAGATCCCGGCGCTGTCACGTCAGGCGTGGGAACTCACCAAAGCGCAGTGCGAGGCGTTCAGTGAAGCCGGGCTGGCGCACCGTATCTGCAAATATCTTCCCGAGCAGGGACAACTTTTTGTCGGTAACAGCCTGGTGGTGCGCCTGATTGACGCCTTTTCGCAGCTGCCGGCGGGTTATCCGGTGTACAGCAACCGGGGCGCGAGCGGCATTGACGGCCTGATCTCCACCGCCGCTGGCGTACAGCGGGCCAGCGCGAAATCCACGCTGGCGATTGTGGGGGATCTCTCAGCCCTCTACGATCTCAACGCGCTGGCGCTCCTGCGTCAGGCGTCGGCCCCGTTCGTGCTGATTGTTGTGAACAATAACGGCGGGCAGATTTTCTCGTTGCTGCCGACGCCGCAAAGCGAGCGTGAGCGCTTCTATCTGATGCCGCAAAACGTGCAGTTCGAACACGCCGCCGCCATGTTCAGCCTGAAGTACCATCGCCCGGAAAACTGGGACGCGCTGGAGACGGCGCTGAACACCGCCTGGCGGCAGCCTGGCGCGACGCTGATTGAGCTGGTGGTAAACGATGCTGACGGCGCGCAGAAGCTGCAACATCTGCTTGCGCAGGTGAGTCACCTGTGATCCTCGCAGGCGTCTCCCAGCCAGGAAAACCAGGCTACCCCTGGCTGGTTTTCCTGCACGGTTTTTCCGGCGACTGTCGCGAGTGGCAGGCTGTCGGGGCGTCGCTGCATGACTACCCCCGGCTCTACATTGACCTGCCCGGGCACGGTGGTTCAGCGGATACGGGCGTGACGGGGTTTGCAGAGGTAAGTGAATTGCTCTCGCATACCCTTGTTAGTTACAACATACTAAGATACTGGCTCGTGGGGTACTCCCTCGGCGGCCGCATTGCGATGTTCCATGCCTGTCAGCATCCTGCGGGGTTAGACGGGCTGATGGTGGAAGGTGGACACCCGGGCCTGCAAGACGCCGATGCGCGCCAGGCCCGGCTGATCTCTGACCGCCGCTGGGCGTCACGGTTTCGCAGTGAGCCGCTGGAGGCCGTCTTTGCCGACTGGTATCAACAGCCGGTCTTTGCCTCACTTACGGATGATCAGCGCAGGGCGCTGATCGCGCTGCGCAGCCGGAACAACGGCCCGAGGCTGGCAGAGATGCTGGAGGCCACCTCGCTTGCCGTTCAGCCTGATTTACGTCCCGCGCTCATCGCGCGTAATTTTTCTTTTGACTATCTCTATGGCGAACGTGACGGGAAGTTTGCAGCTATCGCTGCTGAACTTAACGCCACGCGTCATGCTATCCCTCACGCCGGACACAACGCCCACCGGGACAACCCGGACGCGGTTGCCGCGAGTCTGGCTCAGATACTGCGTTATCGAACAAAGGACACGCTATGATCTATCCTGATGAACACATGCTTTACGCGCCGGTTGAATGGCAGGACTGCTCCGAAGGCTACACCGACATTCGTTACCACAAATCCGCCGATGGTATCGCCAAAATCACTATCAACCGTCCACAGGTGCGCAACGCATTTCGTCCGCTGACCGTAAAAGAGATGATCCAGGCGCTGGCGGATGCCCGCTACGATGACACTATCGGCGTCATCATCCTCACCGGGGAAGGGGAGAAAGCCTTCTGCTCCGGCGGCGATCAGAAAGTCCGCGGTGACTACGGCGGATACCAGGATGATGCGGGCACGCACCACCTGAACGTGCTGGATTTCCAGCGCCAGATCCGCACCTGTCCAAAACCGGTGGTCGCGATGGTGGCAGGGTATTCCATCGGCGGCGGTCACGTGCTGCACATGATGTGTGACCTGACGATCGCGGCGGAAAATGCCATTTTCGGTCAGACTGGCCCGAAAGTCGGCTCTTTCGACGGCGGCTGGGGCGCGTCCTATATGGCGCGCATTGTCGGTCAGAAAAAAGCCCGCGAAATCTGGTTCCTGTGCCGTCAGTACAACGCCCAGGAAGCGCTGGATATGGGGCTGGTTAACACCGTGGTGCCGATCGCCGATCTGGAAAAAGAGACCGTGCGCTGGTGTCGCGAAATGCTGCAAAACAGCCCAATGGCGCTGCGCTGCCTGAAAGCGGCCCTCAACGCCGACTGTGACGGTCAGGCGGGCCTTCAGGAGCTGGCAGGTAACGCCACCATGCTGTTCTATATGACCGAAGAGGGTCAGGAAGGGCGCAACGCGTTCAACGAAAAACGCCAGCCAGACTTCAGCAAATACAAACGGAACCCGTAATGCGTTGCGCGCAGGTTTACCGCTGGCAGATACCGATGGACGCGGGCGTGGTGCTGCGTGAACGGCGGTTAAAAACCCGTGACGGCTTTTGCGTGCATCTCCGGCAGGGCGAGCGGGAAGGGTGGGGCGAAATCGCCCCGCTTCCGGGTTTTAGCCTGGAAACGCTGGACGAGGCGCAGGCTGCGCTGATGGCCTGGACGTACGAATGGCGTGAGGGAGCAGATCCGGCGCTGCCGGACGTTCCTTCCGCCGCGTTCGGCATCAGCTGTGCGCTGGCAGAGCTGGACGGCAGTTTACCGGACGCGACGAACTATTGCGCCGCGCCGCTCTGTACCGGCGATCCGGATGAACTTTTCGCGCTCCTTTCCGCGATGCCTGGCGAGAAGGTGGCGAAAATAAAGGTTGGCCTGTACGAAGCAGTGCGCGACGGAATGGTGGTTAACCTGTTACTGGAAGCCATTCCCGATCTGCACCTGCGCCTGGACGCCAACCGCGCCTGGACGCCGCTCAGGGCGCAACAGTTTGCGAAGTACGTCAACCCGGCGTACCGCAGCCGCATCGCGTTTCTCGAAGAGCCGTGCAAAACGCGCGACGACTCGCGCGCCTTTGCCCGGGAAACCGGCATTGCCATCGCCTGGGATGAGAGCCTGCGCGAAGCCGATTTCGCGTTTGCCGCCGAGCCGGGCGTCAGGGCCGTGGTGATTAAGCCAACGCTGACCGGCAGCCTCGACAAGGTGCGCGAGCAGGTTGCGGCGGCCCATGCCGCAGGGCTGACGGCGGTGATCAGTTCATCCATCGAATCCAGCCTCGGCCTGACGCAGCTGGCGCGCATCGCTGCATGGTTAACGCCGGACACCGTTCCCGGTCTCGATACGCTAAACCTGATGCAGGCCCAGCTGATTCGCCAGTGGCCTGGCAGCACCTTGCCGTGCCTCGACGTCGGGGCGCTGGAGCCACTGCGATGAGTTTTACCGACTGGCCGTGGCGGTACTGGCGCACCCGGCGTGCCGATAAATCCGCGCTGCGTTTAGACGATATAACGCTCAGCTGGTCTCAGCTGGGCGAGCGTATCGATCGTCTGGCAGCCGGTTTTCAGTCTCAGGGCGTTACGGACGGTGACGGCGTCATGCTGCTCGCCCACAACCACCCGCAGACCCTGCTGGCCTGGCTGGCGCTGCTTCAGTGCGGCGCCCGCATTTTGCCGGTGAACCCTCAGCTTCCCCGTCCGCTGCTGGACGTCCTCCTGCCGCAGATGACCCTGCGTTTTGCGCTGGTGCTTAACGGTGAGTATGACGGTCTGCCCGGTCTGGTATTAAGAGAGGGCGAGGGGCAGGGCGGCGTCACGTGGCGGGCAGAACGGCTGGCCTCAATGACGCTCACCTCTGGCTCCACCGGCTTGCCGAAAGCGGCGGTGCACACCTGTGCCGCCCACCTTGCCAGCGCAAAGGGCGTGCTGGCGCTGATGCCTTACGGCGGTAGCGACGACTGGCTGCTCTCTCTGCCGCTGTTTCACGTCTCCGGTCAGGGGATTTTGTGGCGCTGGTTGCAGGGCGGAGGCCGTCTCACCGTGCGTGAAAAACAGCCGCTGGAGCAGGCGCTACAGGGCTGTACCCACGCCTCGCTGGTGCCAACGCAGCTGTGGCGGCTGCTTAATTCACACCATCCCGTCGCGCTGAAAGCCGTGCTGCTCGGCGGGGCGGAAATCCCCGTTGCGCTGACCGAACAGGCGCGCGAGCAGGGGATCCGTACGTTCTGCGGTTACGGTCTGACCGAGTTCGCCTCCACCGTCTGCGCCAAAGAGGCCGACGGCGCGCCGGACGTGGGCAGCGCGCTGCCGGGCAGAGACGTTCAGGTGGTGAACGGTGAAGTCTGGATCCGGGCGGAAAGCATGGCGGCGGGCTACTGGCGAGACGGCGCATTATTGCCGCTGGTCAATGAGCAGGGCTGGTTCGCCACCCGCGATCGCGGCGAGTGGCATGACGGACGCCTGACCATTCTGGGCCGAATGGACAATCTCTTTTTCAGCGGCGGAGAAGGGATCCAGCCCGAAGCGCTGGAGCGCGTTATCGCCACGCATCCGCAGGTAAGCCAGGCGTTTGTCGTTCCGCTGGATGATGCCGAGTACGGGCAACGTCCGGTGGCGGTAGTGGAATGCGAGCCGGGCACGGATATCACGCTGTTGCCGGAGTGGGTTCAGGGCAGGCTGGCGCGCTTTGAGCAGCCGGTACACTGGCTGGCGCTGCCGTCAGAACTGAAAAATGGCGGGATTAAAATCTCCCGCCAGGCGTTAAAGCAGTGGGTCAATGCCCTGTTGAGGGGCTAATCAGCCGATATCCGGCTGCGGTTTGTGCTGGCGTCGACGGACCCAGCGCAGCACCGGCGGCACGACAATCACCATAATCGCCATTGCCAGCAGGATCTTCGTCACGCTGCTCTCCCACAGGATCCCCATGTTGCCGTTGCTGATGGAGAGGGCGCGGCGCAGGTTCTGCTCCAGCATTTCCCCCAGCACAAACCCTAAAATCAGCGGCGACATCGGGAAGTGCATCTTGCGCAGAATGTAGCCCAGCACGCCGAGCAGCACCATCAACACCAGGTCGAAGGTGGTGCTGTGCACCGCGTACACCCCAACCGCAGAGACGGCGGCGATGGCCGGGACCAGGAACCACAGGGGAATGGTCAGCATGCGGGTGAACAGGCCGATCAGCGGGATGTTCATCACCAGCAACATCACGTTGGCGATCAGCAAGGCGGCAATCAAACCCCAGACGATATCGGGCTGCTCGGTAAACATCGCCGGACCCGGGGTGATGTTATAGAGCGTCAGCGCGCCCATCATTACCGCCGTGGTGCCGGAGCCCGGCACGCCGAGGGTCAGCATCGGGATAAACGAGCCGCAGGCCGAGGCGTTATTCGCCGCCTCCGGCGCTGCCACGCCGCGGATATCGCCTTTGCCGAAGCTGTCGCTGTTACCGCTCAGCTTTTTCTCGGTCATGTAGGTGATAGCGCTGGCGATAGTAGCCCCCGCGCCGGGCAGAATGCCGACGAAGAAACCGATCACCGACGAACGCAGGGTGGCGCCAATACACTGCGCCCCCTCTTTGGCATTAAAGAGCATACGTCCGGTTTTACGCACCAGCGTCTGCCCGCTGCTGGTATGCTCCAGCATCAGTAAGATTTCTGAGACAGAGAACAGACCAATCACCACGACGATAAACTGCACGCCGTCGGAGAGATGAACGCTGTCGAAGGTAAAACGATAAACCCCGGTGTTGGCATCCACGCCGACGGTGGCCAGACTGAGGCCAATCAACGCAGACAAAAACGACTTCAGCGGATTCTGCGCCATCATGCTGCCGAGACAGGCGATGGCGAACACCATCAGGGCAAAATACTCGGCCGGACCAAACGCCAGCGACCACTGGGCCAGCGCCGGGGCGAAGAGGATGATGCCGCCAATGGCGATCATGGAGCCAAAGAACGAGCTGACGGCAGAAATAGAGAGCGCCACGCCGCCGCGCCCCTGCTGCGCCATCGGGTAGCCATCCAGCGCGGTCATAATGGCGGCGGCATCGCCGGGCACGTTAAGCAGAATCGAGGAAATACGCCCCCCGTATTCGCAGCCGATATAAACCGTCGCCAGCAGGATCAGCGCCGATTCCGCAGGCAGGTGTAGCGCAAAGGCCAGCGGCAGTAAAATCGCCACGCCGTTGATAGGGCCAAGGCCCGGCAGCAGGCCGACGATGGTCCCGACGAAACAGCCGATCAGGGCGATCACCAGGTTTTCCGGGGTCATCGCTACCGCGAACCCCTGAGAGAGATAGATCCAGGTATCCATAGCGTGCTCCGTTAGTTAAACCATGCGCCGAGCGGCAGGGTCACGTCCAGCAGGCGGTCGAAGGCGTACCAGAGTAAAATGCCCAGTACGACCCCGGAGATCCCCGCCGCAGGCAGCGAGGCGTTAAACAGTATGCCAATCACCATCGTCAGCAGGGCGGTGGCAATCGGGAAGCCGAGCCACTCAAAGCCCCACGCATACATCAGCAGGACAATTACCATTACCAGCAGACGTTGCAGCGTACGGCGTGGCGGCCACTCCACGGTATCCGGATGGCGCAGCAGCAGCGCCACCGAACAGAGCAGCATCAGGCCGACAATGCCGACGGGGAAGGGGCGTGGCCCCACGGGTTCATAGCTGTATTCGCTGTGGATCTGCCAGGCGACGAACATGCCGCCAATGCAGAGCAGCAGCCATATCCCGGCAAAAATGCGATCGCTCATAGCGCCTCCGGTTATTTCGCCAGACCAAAGGCTTTCGCCTGTTCGCGGTAGTCATTCACCTGTTTTTTGACATACTCGTCCAGCTGCTTGCCGTTCAGGTTGAACTCAAACAGCCCGCGCAGATCGCGCTGTTTTTTGAACTCCTCGGTTTGCTGAAGTTTTGCGAAGGTATCCACCCACCACTGGTACTCGGCGTCGGTCACTTTTGGCCCGACGAAGAAGCCGCGGATGATCGGCCAGACCAGGTTATAACCCTGCTCTTTAGCGGTTGGGACGTCTGCCAGCTGGCCCGGCAGACGGTTTTCCGAGAAGACCGCCAGCACGCGGATCTTATCCCCGCTCAGGTAGGGCACCATTTCGCTGAGATCGCCCGATACCGCCTGGACGTGATTGCCCATCAGCGCCGTCACCGGCTCGCCGCCGCCTTCAAAGGCCACGTAACGCATCTTGTGCGGATCCACTTTGGCCTGCTGCGCCAGCAGCGCGGCTTTCATCCAGTCCTGGCTGCCGATAGAGGCGCCCGCGCCAATGACCACGCTGTTCGGATCTTTTTCCATGGCGTTCAGCAGATCTTTCAGGGATTTCCACGGGGAGTCCGCGCGCACGGCGATCATGCCGTAATCGGTGCCTACGGTGGCGAGCCAGCGCACGTCATTCACGTCATAACGACCAAATTTCCCCTGCGACAGGTTCAGCAACGAACCGCCGGAGAAGGCCACCACGGTGCCCGCTTCGGCAGGGCGCTGCGCGACGGTGGCGTTATAGGCTACCGCGCCCACGCCGCCGGGCATGTAGGTGACGCGCATCGGTTTTTCAATGGCCTTCGTCTCCAGCAGGCTGACCTGAATCAGCTTGCAGGTCAGGTCGAAGCCGCCGCCGGGTTTGGCCGGGGCGATACATTCGGTACGGGATGGCGCGTCCTGCGCCTGGACGACAGAGGCACTCAACAGCAATACGCTTGCAGCAAGGGTAGAAAGTAATTGTTTTTTCATCGTTTATCCTCACGCCGGAGAACCGGGAGTACGGGTACGGGTGTATTTTTTCTGATTATGTGAACCACCTTGTAGCGGTTCCGTTGCGTGATTGTTAAAACAATAACCTTTCATTTCCCTTTCACTGCGACACCAACTTTACAGGATGTGATATGCGTCTCTTACTGGCGGAAGATAATCGTGAGCTGGCTCACTGGCTGGAAAAAGCGCTGGTACAAAACGGATTTGCCGTGGATTGCGTCAACGATGGACGGGCGGCCGATCATCTTTTGCAGGGAGAAAACTATGCCGTCGCGATCCTTGATATCGGCATGCCCGGCTTCGACGGGCTGGAGGTGGTGCATCGCCTGAGAAAACGCGGGCAGACGCTGCCGGTGCTGTTTCTTACCGCCCGCAGCAACGTGGCAGACAGGGTGAAGGGGTTGAATGCCGGGGCGGATGACTACCTGCCGAAACCGTTCGAGCTGGAGGAGCTTGATGCCCGCCTGCGCGCGCTGCTGCGCCGCAGCGAAGGACGAACCCAGGAGCGCCAGCGGCTGGGAGAGCTGGAGTACGATGATGAAGGCTTTTTTCTGCTGCGCGATGAACCCCTTTCCCTCACGCCGCGCGAACTCTCTTTGCTGAAGGTGCTGATGCACCGCCGGACCCGTCCCGTCTCCCGGCAACAGCTTTTCGACCAGGTATTCAGCCTGAACGACGACGTCAGCCCCGAGAGCATCGATCTCTATATTCACCGCCTGCGTAAGAAGCTGACCGGCAGCGGGGTGCGGATCATTACCCTCCGGGGGCTGGGCTACGTGCTGGAGTGCGGCGATGAGGTGGGTTAAGCCGCAGTCGCTTTACCTGCAACTTTTGCTTTTTCTGGGTTTGCCGCTGCTGCTGTTATGGGGGCTGTCAGCCTTTAACAGCTACGTTAGCGCGTTACAGGCGGCGACGCAGGCCTATGACCGCACGCTGTTATCCTCGGCGCGCACGGTGTCAGAGCGGCTGGTGGTGCACAACGGAAAACTCCAGGTGAACGTGCCCTGGGTCGTGCTCGACAGCTTCGAGCTGAACATGAACGATCGCCTCTACTACAAGGTCGTGGACCCTGACGGGCGGACGATCTCCGGCTACGACGATCTGCCGAATATGCCTCCCTCCACGTCGCGCACTACACACTATCCGGCGCTGGCGTGGTTTTATCATACCGAGTATCGCGGGCAGGCGATCCGCGTGGCGAAGCTGCTCCAGCCGGTTAACGAGGACAGTGTGTTCGGGATGGCGGAGATCTACGTCGCCGAAACGTTGCAGTCGCGGCGCTATCTGGCCACTCAGCTGCTGTTTTCCTCGCTCGTGTCGCAGGGGCTGCTGGTGCTGTTGACGCTGGTCCTGACCGCGTGGCTGCTGCGTCGTGTGCTGCGCCCGATGCGGCAGCTCTCGTCCCTGATGGTGCGCCGTGAGCCCGGGCTGCTGGCTCCGCTGCCGGAGCTGCTGCCCTGGTCGGAAACGCGGCTGCTGATTGTGGCATTTAACCGCTATATCGACAGGTTGCGCGGCGTACTTTCGCGGCAGGCGCGCTTTAACGCCGACGCCTCACACCAGCTCAAAACGCCGCTGGCGGTGCTGAAAACCCAGGTATCGGTTGCCCTGACGCGTAACGATCCGGCGCTGTGGCAGGAGAGCTTACGGGCGATGAACGTCACGCTGGATAACACCATCGTGCTGACGGAAAGGCTGTTGCAGCTTTCGGCGGTGAAGCGAAAAGAGCAGGGGGAGCGACAGTTTGCGCCTGTCGATCTGGTACAGGTGGTGCAAAACTGCTGCTTTTCCCGGCTGGCGCAGGCGCGCAGCAAGGGTATCGATCTCGGTTATGACGGCGTACAGCAGTCGGTAATGATTGAGGGGGATGACGTGTTGCTGGGCGAACTTTGCGCCAACCTGCTGGAGAACGCAATCAAATACACACCGGAGCAGGGCGTCGTGACGGTGTACCTGCGCACGGCTAACGATGCCGTTGAGCTGAGCGTGGAGGACAGCGGACCGGGCATTGCTGAAGACCAGATCTCCCAGGCCATGCTGCCGTTTCATCGGCTGGATAACGTGGGCGATGCCGCCGGGTCCGGCATTGGCCTGGCGCTGGCTAACGATATTGCCCGCCTGCACCGCAGCCATCTTCAGCTGATGCCCAGTGAAAATCTGGGTGGGCTGAGCGTGAAAATGCGCTTTCTGATGCTGGTATAAATGCCGATATTATCAAATCGTTACAAACTAATTGCCCGCCGCACGCTGAGTCCATTGATCACACAGGCAGTCAGGTTAAAATCTCGCGGTTTTTGGACATCTCTGAATAAATTGTGCGGGATCACGACAATGAAAAAAGTGGCATTAATGGGCTTAAGCGGCCTGATGTTTGTTTCAGCAGCGGCAAACGCAATTTCCTTCAACGGCTCGGCGGGAGAAGATTATACCCATCTGGGCTTTGGTCTTGGCACGGATAGCGCAGGCCTGGCAATGACCGGCGGCTGGACGCACAACGACGACGATGGGGATGCGGCAAGCCTGGGCCTCGGCTTCAACGTGCCGTTGGGCCCCTTCCTGGCGACCGTCGGCGGTAAAGGCATTTACACCAACCCGAACGACGGCGACGAAGGCTACGCGGCGGCAGTGGGCGGCGGCTTGCAGTGGAAAATTGGCGACAGCTTTGGCCTGTTCGGTGAGTACTACTACTCCCCGGATTCCCTCTCCAGCGGTATCGACAGCTATCAGGAAGCTAATGCCGGCGCGCGCTGGACCATCATGCGTCCGATCACCATCGAAGCGGGCTATCGCTATCTGAACCTGGCCGGTAAAGACGGCAACCGCGACAACGCCCTGGCAGACGGTCCGTACGTCGGCGTGAGCGCCGGTTTCTAATCCTCTCGGCGCGGCGTTCAGTCGCGCCAGTTTCTCTCTTCCCCCGGTCCTCGATTGCGCTATAGTGTTTTGACCATTGAAATGGGAGAACACAATGATAAATGTGGAAATGTTATCCACTGGCGACGAAGTGCTGCATGGGCAAATCATTGATACCAATGCCGCCTGGCTCGCCGATCTCTTCTTTGAGCAAGGATTACCGTTAACGCGCCGCAACACCGTAGGTGACAATCTTGAGTCGCTGGTCAACGTTCTGCGCGAGCGCAGCGAACGCTGCGACGTGCTGATTGTGAACGGCGGGCTGGGACCCACCAGCGACGATCTCAGCGCGCTGGCCGCCGCCACGGCCAAAGGCGAAGGCCTGGTTCTGCACGAGGCGTGGCTGGCACAGATGGAGCGCTTTTTCTCCGGGCGTGGCCGCGTGATGGCCCCCAGCAACCGTAAGCAGGCTGAAATTCCCGCCAGCGCGGAACTGATTGATAACCCGGTCGGCACCGCCTGCGGGTTTGCCGTTCAGCTGAACCGCTGCCTGATGTTCTTCACCCCGGGCGTCCCGTCGGAATTTAAAGTGATGGTCGAGCAGCAGATCCTGCCGCGCCTGCGCGCGCGCTTTACGCTGCCTGAACCGCCGCTGTGCCTGCGTCTGACCACCTTTGGTCGCTCGGAAAGCGATCTGGCCCAGAGCCTCGATCACCTGCAACTGCCTCCTGGCGTGTCGATGGGCTATCGCTCCTCCATGCCGATTATTGAACTGAAGCTGACCGGACCGGCGTCAGAGAAAGCCGCCATGCTGGCGCTGTGGCCGGAAGTGCAGCGCGTCGCCGGGGAAAGCCTGATTTTCGAAGGAACGGAAGGGCTGCCGGCGCAGATCGCAGCGCATTTGCAGTCCCGCCAGTTGAGCGTGACGTTAAGCGAGCAGTTTACCGGTGGGCTTCTGGCGCTTCAGCTTACCCGGGCGGGTGCGCCGCTGCTGGCCAGTGAAGTGGTGCCGTTCCAGCAGGAGACGCTGGCGCAGACCGCGCGCTGGGCGTCCGAGCGCAGAGTGAAGCATTTCGCCGGGCTGGCGGTGTTTGTGGGCGGGCTGGATGAGGAGCACCTCAACTTTGCCCTGGCAACGCCGGAAGGGACGCACGCCCTGCGGGTCAGGATGAGCATTACCCGCCACAGCCTGGCCGTGCGTCAGGAGGTGTGCGCGATGATGGCGCTGAACATGCTGCGCCGCTGGCTGAACGGGAAAGAGGTCGCCAGCGAGCACGGCTGGATCAACGTCGTCGAATCGCTGTTCGTGGAGTGAGAGTGTGCCGGGGCCGCGTCCCCGGCAACGGTTACGCCAGCGCTTTTGCCAGCAAGGTAATGGGATGTTCACAGCGTTTGCTGGTGGACATCTCGATCTGCCACTTGCAGGTTTCGCAGTCCGTCACCACGATATCTGCGCCGCTCTCTTCAATCTGCCGGAACAGCGGCGCGCCAATGGCCTGTGACGTTGGGTAGTTTTCACGCTTGAAGCCGTACGTGCCTGCGATGCCGCAGCAGCGTGAGTCCAGCACCGTCAGCTCCAGCCCGGGGATCAGCCGCAGAAGCTCAAGCGTATAGATCGACCAGCCCATCTTCTCCATATGACATGGCGTGTGATACACCACCTTCAGCGGCAATTTGCCCAGCGGTAACGTCTGCCCGCTGTCCAGTTTGCGCCAGAGAAAACGGGTCGCCAGCTCAATGTGCTCGCGCAGGCCGGTGTTATCCACCTCCAGCAGATGCGGATATTCATCGCGCAGCGTGAAGGTACAGGTTGACGACGTCGCCAGTACCGGTATCCCTTTGTCGACGATCGCCTCACGTAAAGAGGTGACGTTGCGGCTCGCCTGCTTGCGCGCTTTGTCGATGAAGCCGTTGGCAATCAGCGGAACGCCGCAGCACTTTTCTTTGCTCAGCAGCTGAACGCCCGTTCCCATGGCGTTCAGCACTTTCAGCAGGTCTTTCCCCAGCTGCGGATGGTTGTAGTTCACGTAGCAGCCGTGGAAGAAGGCGACCTGCTCAGCGAACTGCGCCTGTTCTGCCGCCACGGATTTAAACCAGCGGCGGAAGGTGCCGTGAGAATATTTCGGCAGACTGCGGTGATGGTCGATTTTGAGCGTCGCATCCAGCAGCCTGCGCACCGGCTTCAGGGCGGTGGCGGCATTGACGACCGGCGCGAAAGGCGTCGAGAGGCTACCCATCAGATCGGTGTGGCTCAGTATCGCGTCACGCAGCGTCGGTTTTTGCGTACTGTAGCGGGCGCGGGCGCGCTGGATGATATCGCCTATTTTCACGTCCGACGGGCAGGCAACTTCGCAGCGTTTGCAGTTGATGCAGTATTTCAGCGCCTCGTCGTAGAGCGCGCCATCCTTCAGGCGCAGACGCTCCCCGTCGGGACCGGCCTGTTTCGGGCCGGGATAGCGCGGATCGACGCCGCTGACCGGGCAAACCGTGGTGCAGACCGTGCATTTGATACAGCTTTCAAATCGGGTGTCGTTCATTGTGCTCCCTCCCTGCGCTGGATAATCTGCTCCGCGACATGCAGCGCAGTGACGGCGCAGACGCCGCCACCGCAGCCCTGCGCCACGGGATCGTACCCGCCCAGAACCGAGCCGATGGCGTAAAGATTTTCAACCGGTTCCCCGCCCAGCCGCGGGCGCAGTTGGCTGTCGACGATCACGCCGAACTGCTGCCAGGGCTGCGGGGTGAAGAAATCGCTTTGATACCAGTCCGCGCGGGAAGCGCTTTGCCGGACGTCCAGACCGAGGATCGCCTCACGCACGCCATCCCGGCTGCTCAGCAGACCGTTACTGAAGAAACTGCCGCTTGCCAGCACCGTAAAGCGTGCGCGAAGCGGGATGTCGCCGTGGTTGCGGGTCCAGATTTCGCTTACCGCGCCCTCAGCCAGGATGATTTTTTTCACCTCGTCGCCTGCCATCCAGACGCCACCCTGGGCAACAAACTGACGCTGAAGCTGGGTGTGCAGACGAATGCCGGGCACGGAAGGGGGGAGCGTCGGCAGTAAACCGAGCGTACAGGGCAGGCGCGCCGAGAGCCAGCGCCAGAGCCGGTTGTCCGTTAAGCCAAAACAGGCGGGCATAAACAGGGCGTCGCAGGTCTCGCCGAGCGGTTGAAGCGCCGCGTACAGCTGCGGCCAGTAACTTTCATTATCCAGCAGGCGGGCAATGTTCACCGCACGAAACTCGCTGGGGTTTTCGCGCAACACGTCGAGTTCGGGGAGATCAATCTCCGCCGTATCCACCTGAACACCCTGCTGTCTGAGAGACGCGGCGGCCAGATGCGGCTGGAAATCGAGGAAGCCGCTGATCCCCACCACCCGCACGCGCTCGGCAGCGATGGGGGCGACAGGCACCTCTTCCGGGCTAAGCCAGGCGGCGCGCAGGGTGCCGAGCGGCGTGACGCGCTGATGATTTTGCTCGGCGTCACCCTGCATGCGTGCGCCGCAGGTGGTGAGCAGGTGTTCGGTTTCGCAGGCAAAGCGGGCCATATTCTCTGCGCCCGTCAGGCGGTAGGGATGTTCAGGCGGCAGATCGGCGAACGATAGCGCGCCCAGTAAATCCAGCGAGCCGGAAGAGAAGTGCAGGGCACTCTGACCGCGAGTGACAATGGCGCAGCGCAGACCCCGCTGCGTCAGTTTGAGGCCGCACAGCAGGCCCGCCAGCCCGCCGCCGACAATCACGGTATCAAATTTCATGGTTGTGCTCCTTCTCCAGACCGCAAAGCCCCTGATAGACCCAGCGGGTAAACTCGCTTTCGCGCAGGGCATCGCCCCAGGCGACGGGCTGAATGCCCTTCCAGCGCTCGTTTAAAAAATCGCTGAGCTGGGCAAGCGACTGGGTTGAGGTGGTGGCGTGAAAACGTTGCAGCAGCCCGGCGGCACGGCAGGCGCACAGCTCCCCCTGACAGGTGCCCATCCCGACGCGCGTGCGGCGGCGTAAATCGAGCAGGTTGTTCACCGTCAGGTTTTCCACGGCATACTGCACCTCGCCTGCGGTCACGGCTTCGCATTCGCACACCAGGCTGCGGCTGAGTCGCCCTTCACCGAGCCAGGTTGGGGTGCGGTCGCCGTGGCGGTAAATCGCTGAACCGCGAAGCGGGGCAGGAAGTGAAATGATTTTGTGCAGCGTTTTTTCTGTCGATTGTTGCGAGCCGGGCAGAGCCTGTTCCGCCGTCACGCACGGTGCGGTGTTGCCGAGCTTACGGCAGATGGCATCGGTGGCCCACTGGGCCATCAGCCGATAGGTCATCAGCTTGCCGCCAGTAATGGTGATAAACCCGTCCATGCCGTCGCGTTCGGCGTGATCGAGCAGCACGATGCCGCGGCTGACGTTACGCCCGCTCGGATCGTTATCGCTGGCGACAAGGGGACGCACGCCCGCGTAGGCACGCAGAATACGCGTCTGCGCCATCACCGGGGCCAGCTTTTCCCCTTCGCGCAGCAGGATATCCACCTCTTCAGCGGTGACGCGGTTGTAATCAATTTCGCTGTAGTCCACATGCATTGAGGTCGTGCCGATTAACGAAATGGTGTCCCCCGGCACGAGGATATCGGCGTCAGACGGTTTACGGCAGCGGTTGATGACATGGTTATTGATGCGGTGGTCGAGGATCAGCAGCGAGCCTTTCGCCGGGAACATGCGCACCGACAGGTCCGCGTATTCCGCGATGCGCTGGCCCCAGATCCCCGCCGCGTTGACCACGACGGCGGCATACAGCTCGCGGTGTTCGTTGTACTGCGCATCAAACACGCGCACTCCGCGCACGGTATTACCTTCACGAATAAGCCCGGTGACGTGATGCCCGGTCAGGATCCGGGCGCCATGTTCCCGCGCGTCGAGCATATTGGCGGCGGTCAGGCGGAAAGGATCAACGGTTCCGTCCGGTACTTTTACCGCGCCCAGTAACGCCGGGTTTACCGAGGGTTCAAGACGGCGCGCCTGCGTAGGATCGATCGCCTCGGCCTGAATGCCTGCCGCCGTGCAGGCGGTGATAAAGGTTTGCTGAAAGCCGAGGTCATCTTCTGGAAGGGTGATAAAAAGACCGTTGGTCGGTTCAACGCAGTGGCGGGCGATGCGCCTGAGGATCTGGTTTTCAGCGATACACTCGCGTGCTGACTCAGCGTCAGTGACCGCATAGCGGGCGCCGCTGTGCAACAGACCGTGATTACGTCCCGTCGCGCCGGTGGCGATATCGTGGCGTTCCAGAAGCGTGACGCTCAATCCCCGCAGGGCGCAGTCGCGTGCGATGCCGGCACCCGTCGCGCCACCGCCAATGATAATCACATCGCTGAAGCGTGGATCGTGAATTGTCATTGCCTTTCCTCTATGTTCGTTTTTTAGCATTTAGCCACATTGATCGTGTGGTTTGTTTGATTTCGAACATAAACGCGCGAAATTCGAAAGTGAAACGTGATTTCATGCGCTTTTTTGCGCATTCTGTCATATTTCTGTAACAATCTGTGCGTTGATTCACAGTAACATTCACCGTGATTTCTTAACATCGCCGCCTCTGTAGCCGGGCGCGAGATGCCCGGTCATTTTTTGAAAGGCCACGGAGGCTGTTATGCTCAGTATCTTTAAACCTGCGCCACATCGGGCGCGACTGCCAGAGGCAGAGATTGATCCTCTCTACCGCCGTCTGCGTTGGCAAATCTTCCTCGGGATCTTCTTCGGGTATGCGGCGTACTATCTGGTACGTAAAAACTTTGCGCTCGCCATGCCGTACCTGGTGGAGCAGGGCTTCTCACGCGGCGATCTGGGATTTGCGCTGTCGGGGATCTCCATCGCGTACGGTTTTTCGAAGTTCATTATGGGGTCGGTGTCGGATCGCTCGAATCCGCGCGTGTTCCTGCCCGCCGGCCTGATCCTAGCGGCCGCGGTGATGCTGTTCATGGGCTTTGTGCCGTGGGCGACCTCCAGCATTGCCATCATGTTCGTGCTGCTGTTCCTCTGCGGCTGGTTCCAGGGGATGGGATGGCCGCCATGCGGACGCACCATGGTTCACTGGTGGTCACAGAAAGAGCGTGGTGGAATTGTATCTGTGTGGAACTGCGCACATAACGTCGGGGGCGGGCTTCCGCCGCTGCTGTTCCTGCTGGGGATGGCCTGGTTCAACGACTGGCATGCCGCGCTCTATATGCCAGCCTTTGGCGCCATTCTGGTGGCGATTATCGCCTTCGCTCTGATGCGCGACACCCCACAGTCCTGCGGCCTGCCGCCGATTGAAGAGTACAAAAACGACTACCCAGATGATTACAGCGAGAAGCACGAAGAAGAGCTGACGGCAAAGCAGATCTTCATGAAGTACGTGCTGCCGAACAAGCTGCTGTGGTACATCGCGGTGGCAAACGTATTTGTCTACCTGCTGCGCTACGGCATCCTCGACTGGTCGCCAACCTACCTGAAAGAGGTGAAGCACTTCGCGCTGGATAAATCCTCCTGGGCCTATTTCCTGTATGAATACGCGGGCATTCCCGGCACGCTGATCTGCGGCTGGATGTCGGACAAAGTGTTTAAGGGCAACCGTGGGGCGACGGGCGTGTTCTTTATGACGCTGGTCACCATCGCGACGGTCGTTTACTGGCTTAACCCGCCGGGGAATCCGGGTGTGGATATGGCCTGTATGATCGTCATCGGCTTCCTGATTTATGGTCCGGTTATGCTGATTGGTCTGCATGCCCTGGAGCTGGCGCCGAAGAAAGCGGCAGGCACGGCGGCAGGCTTTACCGGTCTATTTGGCTACCTCGGCGGTTCGGTCGCTGCGAGCGCCATCGTCGGCTACACCGTCGACTTCTTCGGCTGGGATGGCGGCTTTATGGTGATGATTGGCGGCAGCGTGCTGGCTGTTCTGCTGCTGGTTGTTGTGATGATTGGTGAAAAACGTCACCACGCCGAAGTGCTGGCGCGTCGTCAATAAGGAGCATTGCGATGAAATTAACTCAGTTAGCGACAGGTCTGCTGCTGGCGGGCCTGATGACAAGCTCCGCGCTGGCGGCGGATAAGATCGTGATCGCCCACCGTGGCGCCAGCGGTTATCTGCCGGAGCATACGCTGCCGGCAAAAGCGATGGCCTATGCCCAGGGCGCGGATTATCTGGAGCAGGATCTGGTGATGACGAAGGACGACCAGCTGGTCGTTCTGCATGACCACTATCTTGACCGCGTCACGGACGTGGCGGAGCGTTTCCCGGATCGCGCCCGTAAAGATGGTCGCTACTACGCCATCGACTTCACGCTGGCGGAGATCCGCTCGCTGAAGTTTACCGAGGGCTTCGAGATTGAAAACGGTAAGAAGGTGCAGGTCTATCCGGGACGTTTCCCGATGGGCAAGTCTGACTTCCGTATTCACACCTTCGAAGAGGAGATCGAGTTTGTTCAGGGGCTGAACCACTCGACAGGAAAAAATATCGGTATCTACCCGGAAATCAAAGCGCCGTGGTTCCACCATCAGGAAGGGAAGGACATTGCCGCGAAGACGCTGGAGGTACTGAAAAAGTACGGCTACACCAGCAAGCAGGATAAGGTTTTCCTGCAATGTTTCGACGCCGCGGAACTGAAGCGCATCAAAACCGAGCTGGAGCCGAAAATGGGGATGGATCTCAATCTGGTGCAGCTGATTGCGTATACCGACTGGAATGAAACCCAGGAAAAACAGCCGGACGGGAAGTGGGTGAACTACACCTACGACTGGATGTTTAAGCCGGGCGCGATGAAGCAGATTGCGCAGTACGCCGACGGCATCGGGCCGGATTACCACATGCTGGTGGCGGAAGGCTCAACGCCGGGTCACGTGAAGCTGACGGCGATGGTGAAAGAGGCGCATGCGAGCAAGATGCAGGTGCATCCGTATACCGTACGCGCAGACCAGCTGCCGGAGTATGCGACGGACGTGAATCAGCTTTACGACGTACTGTATAACCAGGCGGATGTGGACGGGGTGTTTACGGATTTCCCGGATAAAGCGGTGAGCTTTTTGAAGGATAAACGCTGAAATTGCCGGGTGGCGGCTGCGCCTTACCCGGCCTACGAACTGCGGTTTTGTAGGTCGGGTCAGCGAAGCGCCACCCGACATAATTACATCTCGATCTCAATATCGCCTTTTGCCCGGCAGCAGCAGGGCAAAATCTCCCCTTCACTGATAAAGGCCAGCGGTTCGGTCAGCCAGTCTACCTGGCCTGCGACCAGACGGCAGCGGCAGGAGCCGCAGTAGCCTTCACGACACTGGTACTCTACTTCTACCTGATGCGCTTCAAGCGCCACCAGCAGAGAAGGGTGCTCTTCCTGGCACAACACCTCTGTACCAGAAAGGCTCAGCGTTACGCGGCTCATCAGAGCTGGAAATCGCTCAGGTCGTCGGTGTTGACTTCAGAATCAATCTGACCGACCAGATAAGAACTCACTTCCACTTCCTGCGGCGCAACCTGCACGTTATCGGACACCAGCCAGGTGTTGATCCACGGAATCGGGTTAGAGCGCGTCTGGAATGGCAGATCGAGACCCACAGCCTGCATGCGGATGTTAGTGATGTACTCCACGTACTGGCACAGAATGTCTTTGTTCAGGCCAATCATGGAGCCGTCGCGGAACAGGTAGTCTGCCCACTCTTTCTCCTGCTGGGCGGCCAGCACGAACAGATCGTAGCATTCCTGCTTGCACTCTTCGGCAATCGCAGCCATTTCCGGGTCGTCCGCGCCGCTGCGCAGCAGGTTCAGCATGTGCTGAGTCCCGGTCAGATGCAGGGCTTCGTCACGGGCGATCAGGCGGATGATTTTGGCGTTGCCTTCCATCAGCTTGCGCTCGGCAAAGGCGAAGGAGCAGGCGAAGCTCACGTAGAAGCGGATCGCTTCCAGCGCGTTAACGCTCATCAGGCACAGGTACAGCTGCTTTTTCAGGGCCCGCAGGTTTACGGTAATGGTTTTGCCGTTCACGTTATGCGTGCCTTCGCCCAGCAGATGCCAGTAGCTGGTCATCTCGATCAGCTCGTCGTAGTAGTGCGCAATGCCTTCCGCGCGCTTCTGGATCTGCTCGTTGGTGACGATATCGTCAAACACCACCGCCGGATCGTTCACGATGTTGCGGATGATGTGGGTGTAAGAGCGGGAGTGGATCGTCTCGGAGAACGCCCAGGTTTCTACCCAGGTTTCCAGCTCAGGAATCGAGATCAGCGGCAGCAGCGCCACGTTCGGACTACGGCCCTGAATGGAGTCCAGCAGCGTCTGGTACTTCAGGTTGCTGAGGAAGATGTGCTTTTCGTGTTCCGGCAGCGCCTGGAAATCGATACGGTCGCGGGAAACGTCAACTTCTTCCGGACGCCAGAAGAAGGAGAGTTGCTTTTCAATCAGCTTTTCGAAGATGTCATATTTTTGCTGATCGTAGCGTGCCACGTTGACCGGCTGGCCGAAGAACATCGGCTCTTTGAGCTGGTCGTTTTTCGTCTGTGAAAAGGTGGTATATGCCATTGCGGTGAGTCCTGTTGAGATTTTATTGCCCGGCGGCACTGCGTTTGCCGGGCCTACAAAACCGTAGGCCGGGTAAGCGTAGCGCCACCCGGCGAAGTGCTTAGATCTTACATGCGCCGCTTTCGCAGCCATCGTCCTGAATTGACGGCACCAGGTCGTCCTGGGCGTCTTCCGCACCATCACGGGTGTTGTGATAGTACAGCGTTTTCACGCCAAATTTGTAGGCGGTGAGCAGGTCCTTCAGCAGTTGCTGCATCGGAACCTTGCCAGACGGGAAGCGCGTTGGGTCGTAGTTGGTATTGGCAGAGATCGACTGGTCGATAAACTTCTGCATGATACCCACCAGTTGCAGATAGCCGTCGTTGTTTGGCATTTCCCACAGCAGCTCGTAGTTGTCACCCAGCGTTTCGTAATCCGGCACCACCTGACGCAGCACGCCGTCTTTCGACGCTTTGATGCTGACGTGGCCGCGCGGTGGCTCAATACCGTTGGTGGCGTTGGAGATCTGCGAAGAGGTCTCGGACGGCATCAGGGCAGAGAGCGTGGAGTTACGCAGGCCGTGAGTTTTAATGGACTCGCGCAGGCCTTCCCAGTCGAGGTGCAGCGGCTCGCTGACGATCGCATCCAGGTCTTTCTTGTAGGTGTCGATTGGCAGAATGCCTTTCGCGTAGGTGGTTTCGTTGAACCACGGGCACGCGCCTTGCTCTTTCGCCAGCTCGTTGGACGCTTTCATCAGGTAGTACTGAATCGCTTCGAACGTCTGGTGCGTCAGGTTGTTGGCGCTGCCGTCGGAGTAACGCTTGCCGTTTTTCGCCAGCCAGTAGGCGAAGTTGATCACGCCGATACCCAGGGTGCGACGGCCCATTGCACCGCGTTTAGCGGCCGGGATTGGGTAATCCTGGTAGTCCAGCAGGGCGTCGAGCGCACGAACCGCCAGCACCGCCAGCTCTTCCAGCTCGTCCAGGCTCTTAATCGCACCCAGGTTGAACGCGGACAGCGTACAGAGCGCGATTTCACCGTTTTCGTCGTTCACGTCTTCCAGCGGTTTGGTCGGCAGGGCGATCTCCAGGCACAGGTTAGACTGGCGCACTGGCGCAACCACCGGATCGAACGGGCTGTGGGTGTTGCAGTGGTCAACGTTCTGGATGTAGATACGACCGGTAGAGGCACGTTCCTGCATCATCAGGGAGAACAGATCGACCGCTTTCACGCGCTGCTTGCGGATGCTGTCGTCTTTTTCATATTTGGTGTACAGACGCTCGAACTCGTCCTGATCGGCGAAGAACGCGTCGTACAGACCCGGGACGTCGGACGGGCTGAAGAGGGTGATGTCTTCCCCTTTCAGCAGACGGGTGTACATCAGCTTGTTGATCTGCACGCCGTAGTCCATGTGACGCACGCGGTTGCCTTCCACGCCGCGGTTGTTCTTCAGAACCAGCAGACTTTCCACTTCCAGGTGCCACATTGGGTAGAACAGGGTCGCTGCACCACCACGCACGCCGCCCTGAGAGCAGGATTTTACTGCCGTCTGGAAGTGCTTGTAGAACGGAATACAGCCGGTGTGGAACGCTTCACCGCCGCGGATCGGGCTGCCCAGTGCACGAATACGACCGGCGTTGATGCCGATACCGGCACGCTGGGAGACGTATTTCACGATGGCGCTGGAGGTCGCGTTGATGGAATCCAGGCTGTCACCACACTCGATCAGTACGCAGGAGCTGAACTGACGGGTAGGGGTACGCACGCCAGACATGATTGGCGTAGGCAGAGAAATCTTGAACGTAGAGACCGCATCGTAGAAACGCTTCACGTAGTCCAGACGGGTTTCACGCGGGTAATTAGAGAACAGGCAGGCGGCCACCAGAATATAGAGGAACTGGGCGCTCTCGTAGATTTCGCCCGTCACACGGTTCTGAACCAGGTATTTGCCTTCGAGCTGCTTCACCGCCGCGTAGGAGAAGTTCATGTCGCGCCAGTGATCGATAAACCCGTTCATCTGCTCGAACTCTTCTTCCGTATAGTCTTCCAGCAGATGCGTGTCGTATTTGCCCAGCTCGACCATTTTCACTACGTGATCGTAAAGCTTCGGCGGCTCGAACTGGCCGTAGGCTTTTTTACGCAGGTGGAAAATCGCCAGACGCGCAGCGAGGTACTGATAATCCGGTGCGTCGCGGGAGATCAGATCTGCCGCGGCTTTGATAATGGTTTCGTGGATATCAGACGTTTTGATGCCGTCGTAGAACTGAATGTGAGAACGCAGTTCAACCTGGGAGATAGATACGTTGTTCAGTCCTTCTGCTGCCCAGTCGAGAACTCGATGGATTTTGTCCAGATTGATACGCTCGGTGGTACCGTCGCGCTTTGTCACCAGCAGACTCTGATTCATGTGGGTTTTTACCTGTCCGTGAAATAAAAAAATATCCCCCGCTTATCCACAGAACCGTCTTGTGACTAACTCTGTGGATAAATACTACATATAGGGGTTTTGCGATAAGAAGAACGCTATATGGTGAGTATTCTAGTATCGAATCTTTTCAGCACAAGGGTTGATTTTGACGTTAAATTGAGGTTGTGAAAGGGTAAAAAAGGCTAAGTCCTCGTGCCGTAAGGCCTGGAAGAGATGTCAATAATTAAGAAAAAAAATTCAAAATTTGATCGAGTGCTGATTTCTTCAACGGGAGGTCAGAATTGCGCAACATGATGTCGCGCAATCATTATAAGAATAACGGATGACGTTAGTCGTTTTTGGCGGTTGTGTGCAACATATAGTTAACATCCACACCTGGGGCCAGTTTGAATTTATCCGTCAGCGGATTGTAGTGCAGGCCCGTCATGTGCTGCTCCTTAAGCCATGTCTGGTCAACCCAGCCCAGCAGTTCGGCAGGCTTGATGAACTTCTTCACGTCGTGCGTCCCTTTCGGCACCATGCGCAGCACGTATTCCGCGCCTACCACGGCCATCAGCCAGGCTTTGCCGTTGCGGTTGATGGTCGAGAAGAAGACCTGTCCACCCGGTTTCACCAGTTTTGCACAGGCGCTGACCACCGACTGCGGATCGGGAACGTGCTCCAGCATCTCCATGCAGGTCACCACGTCATACTGGTGCGCATGTTTTGCCGCGTGCTCTTCCACGGTTTCCTGGACATATTCTACCTGTACGCCGGACTCCAGCGCATGAAGACGCGCAACCTGTAGAGGTTCGAAGCCCATGTCCAGACCGGTGACGGTGGCCCCTTCACGCGCCATACTTTCCGCCAGGATGCCGCCGCCGCAGCCGACGTCGAGCACTTTCTTACCGAACAGACCGCCGGAACGCTCCGCGATATAGCCCAGACGCAGCGGGTTAATACGATGCAGAGGTTTGAACTCACCTTCGAGATCCCACCAGCGGGACGCCACCGCTTCAAATTTGGCAATCTCTTCGTGGTCAACGTTGTGAGCCACCGGGGATTTTTCGGCATTCATGGGCGCTTTTACTCCTTATTTAGCAAGACAAATGAGTATATCAGGCAATCCCTGTGAATAAAGCGTATAGGTTTACCTGTATCACCGCGGCTGTGTTATAATTTGCGACCTTTGAATCCGGGATACAGTAGAGGGATAGCGGTTAGATGAGCGACCTTGCGAGAGAAATTACACCGGTTAACATCGAGGAAGAGCTGAAAAGCTCCTATCTGGACTATGCGATGTCGGTCATTGTTGGCCGTGCGCTGCCGGACGTCCGCGATGGCCTGAAGCCGGTACACCGTCGCGTACTATACGCCATGAACGTATTGGGCAATGACTGGAATAAAGCCTACAAAAAATCTGCCCGTGTCGTTGGTGACGTAATCGGTAAATACCATCCTCATGGTGATTCCGCGGTGTACGACACCATTGTCCGTATGGCGCAGCCCTTCTCGCTGCGTTACATGCTGGTAGATGGTCAGGGTAACTTTGGTTCTATCGACGGCGACTCCGCCGCGGCAATGCGTTATACGGAAATCCGTCTGGCGAAGATTGCCCATGAGCTGATGGCTGACCTGGAAAAAGAGACGGTTGATTTCGTTGATAACTACGACGGCACGGAAAAAATTCCTGACGTTATGCCAACGAAGATCCCAAACCTGCTGGTGAACGGTTCGTCCGGTATCGCCGTCGGTATGGCAACCAACATTCCACCGCACAATATCACGGAAGTGATCAACGGCTGCCTGGCCTACATTGACGATGAAGACATCAGCATTGAAGGGCTGATGGAACACATCCCGGGCCCGGACTTCCCGACGGCGGCAATCATCAATGGCCGTCGCGGTATTGAAGAAGCGTACCGCACCGGTCGCGGCAAGATTTACATCCGTGCCCGCGCCGAAGTGGAAGCGGACGCTAAAACCGGCCGTGAAACCATTATTGTTCACGAGATCCCGTATCAGGTGAACAAAGCGCGACTGATTGAAAAAATCGCCGAGCTGGTAAAAGAAAAACGCGTTGAAGGCATCAGCGCGCTGCGTGACGAGTCTGATAAAGACGGTATGCGCATCGTGATTGAAATCAAGCGCGACGCGGTGGGTGAAGTTGTGTTGAACAACCTTTACTCCCAGACTCAGCTTCAGGTCTCCTTCGGTATCAACATGGTTGCGCTGCACCATGGCCAGCCGAAGATCATGAACCTGAAAGAGATCCTGAGCGCGTTCGTGCGTCACCGCCGTGAAGTGGTGACCCGTCGTACCATCTTCGAACTGCGCAAAGCGCGCGACCGTGCCCATATCCTTGAAGCACTGGCCGTTGCGCTGGCGAACATCGACCCGATCATCGAGCTGATCCGCCGTGCGCCGACGCCGGCAGAAGCGAAGGCGTCGCTGGTTGCGCGTCCATGGGATCTGGGCAACGTGGCGGCAATGCTGGAACGTGCCGGTGATGACGCTGCGCGTCCTGAGTGGCTGGAACCGGAATTCGGCGTGCGTGACGGTCAGTACTACCTGACTGAACAGCAGGCCCAGGCGATTCTGGATCTGCGTTTGCAGAAACTGACCGGCCTTGAGCATGAAAAACTGCTCGACGAGTACAAAGAGCTGCTGGAGCAGATTGCCGAGCTGCTGCATATCCTGGGTAGCGCAGAGCGCCTGATGGAAGTGATCCGTGAAGAGCTGGAGCTGGTTCGCGATCAGTTCGGCGACGAGCGTCGCACCGAAATCACGGCCAATAGCTCTGATATCAACATTGAAGATCTGATCAACCGCGAAGACGTGGTAGTGACGCTGTCTCACCAGGGCTACGTGAAGTATCAGCCGTTGACCGACTACGAAGCACAGCGTCGTGGCGGTAAAGGCAAATCTGCGGCGCGTATTAAAGAAGAAGACTTCATTGACCGTCTGCTGGTGGCCAACACCCACGACACGATCCTCTGCTTCTCCAGCCGGGGCCGTCTGTACTGGATGAAAGTCTATCAGCTGCCGGAAGCGAGCCGTGGCGCGCGGGGTCGTCCTATCGTCAACCTGCTGCCGCTGGAAGCGAACGAACGTATCACCGCTATTCTGCCGGTACGCGAGTACGAAGAGGGCGTGAACGTCTTTATGGCGACCGCGAGCGGTACCGTGAAGAAAACTGCGCTGACCGAGTTCAGCCGTCCACGTTCTGCCGGGATCATCGCGGTGAACCTGAACGAAGGCGATGAGCTGATCGGCGTGGATCTGACCTCCGGTTCCGATGAAGTGATGCTGTTCTCTGCCGCCGGTAAAGTGGTGCGCTTTAAAGAGAACGCCGTGCGCGCAATGGGTCGTACGGCGACCGGCGTGCGTGGTATCAAGCTGGCGGGTGAAGACAGCGTGGTTTCCCTGATCGTTCCGCGTGGCGAAGGCGCAATCCTGACCGTCACCCAGAACGGCTACGGTAAACGTACGGCGGAAAGCGAATACCCGACCAAGTCACGCGGCACGCAGGGCGTTATCTCCATCAAAGTGACCGAGCGCAACGGTTCCGTTGTTGGCGCGGTGCAGGTGGACGACGCGGACCAGATCATGATGATCACCGATGCCGGTACGCTGGTGCGTACCCGCGTGTCTGAGATCAGCGTGGTGGGTCGTAACACCCAGGGCGTTATCCTCATCCGCACTGCGGAAGATGAAAACGTCGTCGGTCTGCAACGCGTTGCTGAGCCGGTGGATGACGAAGAGCTCGACTCTATCGACGGCAGCGTTGCGGAAGGGGATGATGAAATCGCCCCGGAAGCGGACACCGATGATGAAGTAGCGGATGACGCTGACGAGTAACGTCTCCTGACGCATAAAGGGCCGGTTTCCGGCCCTTTTGTTTTGCGCAAGCAGACAAGTGAACGTTGCGACAAGCCGCGTTTACCGCTACCTTAACCACATTCTTTTTGACCCCGACGGCGGAGCCTCGCCCCTTTGAAATACCTCGTCTCCTTTCGTACCACGTTAAAAGTCTCTCGCTATCTGTTTCGGGCGCTTGCGCTACTGCTATGGTTGCTGGTGGCACTGCTCTCGGTGTTTTACATCGTTAACGCGTTACACCAGAAGGAAGCGGAGATCCGCCAGGAGTTTAACTTAAGCTCGGATCAGGCTCAGCGCTATATCCAGCGCACGTCTGACGTGATGAAAGAGCTTAAGTATATTGCTGAGAATCGACTCACGGCGGAGAACGGCATTCTTGCTATCCGCGGTCGGGATGAAAAAACCGAAGTACCTGATTTCGAACCGCTCTTCCCGGACTCCGATTGTTCCGCCATGAGCAAAGCCTGGCGTGGTTCACTGGAGTCCCTGTCATGGTTTATGCGCTACTGGCGCGATAATTTCTCGGCCGCCTACGATCTGAACCGTGTCTACCTGATTGGCAACGAAAATCTCTGCATGGCGGATTTCGGCCTGCGGGATATGCCCGTCGAACGCGAAGACGCGCTGAAAAGTCTGCATGAGCGTATAGTGAAATACCGCAATGCGCCTCAGGAAGAGCGCGGGAACAACATCTTCTGGATAAGCCAGGGGCCGCGCATGGGCGTCGGCTATTTCTATGCCCTGACTCCGGTTTACCTCGGAAACCGCCTGCAAGCATTGCTGGGGATTGAACAAACCATCCGCATGGAAAACTTCTTCACGCCGGGCAGTCTGCCGATGGGCGTGACCATTCTGGATGAAAACGGCCATCCGCTCATCTCCCTTACCGGGCCTGAAAACCGCCTGAAGGTGGAACCCAGCTGGATGCAGGAGCGGTCATGGTTTGGCTATACTTCCGGGTTCCGCGAGCTGGTGCTGAAGAAAAGTTTACCGCCATCGTCGCTGAGCATTGTCTACTCGCTGCCGGTGGACAAGGTCCTGGAGCGCATTCGCATCCTGATACTTAACGCCATTTTGCTGAACATCGCGGTAGGCGTCGCGCTGTTTATGCTGGCGAGAATGTATGAGCGGCGGATCTTTATTCCGGCGGAAGCGGATGCTCAGCGTCTGGAAGAGCATGAGCAGTTTAACCGTAAAATTGTCGCCTCGGCGCCGGTGGGGATCTGCATCCTGCGTACTCAGGACGGGACAAATATCCTCAGTAATGAGCTTGCCCATAACTACCTGAACATGCTCACGCATGAAGACCGCCAGCGGTTAACGCAGATCATCTGCGGTCAGCAGGTTAACTTTGTGGATGTGCTGACCAGCACCCACACCAACCTGCAAATCAGCTTCGTCCATTCTCGCTACCGCAATGAAAACGTGGCCATTTGCGTGCTGGTGGACGTCTCTGCGCGCGTGAAAATGGAAGAGTCATTGCAGGATATGGCGCAGGCGGCGGAGCAGGCCAGTCAGTCGAAATCGATGTTCCTCGCGACCGTCAGCCATGAGCTGCGAACGCCGCTGTACGGCATTATCGGTAACCTCGACCTGCTCCAGACCAAAGAGCTGCCGAAAGGGGTCGACCGGCTGGTGACGGCCATGAACAACTCGTCCAGCCTGCTGCTGAAAATCATCAGCGATATTCTCGATTTCTCTAAAATTGAATCCGAGCAGTTGAAAATAGAGCCGCGCGAGTTCTCCCCGCGCGAAGTGATGAACCATATCTGCGCTAACTACCTGCCGCTGGTGGTGCGTAAACAGCTTGGGCTGTACTGCTTTATCGAGCCGGATGTGCCGCTGACGCTGCATGGCGATCCGATGCGTCTGCAACAGGTCATCTCAAACCTGCTGAGCAACGCCATCAAATTCACCGATATCGGCTGTATTGTGCTGCACGTCTGTCGGGCAGGGGAGTACCTGACCATTCGCGTGCGCGACACGGGTGTTGGCATTCCGGCGAAAGAGGTCGTTCGCCTGTTCGATCCGTTCTTCCAGGTGGGAACCGGCGTCCAGCGTAATTTCCAGGGGACCGGGCTAGGTCTGGCGATTTGCGAGAAGCTTATCAGTATGATGGATGGAGATATCTCCGTCGATACAGAGCCAGGGATGGGCAGCCAGTTCACTATTCGTATTCCGCTCTATTCGGCGCACTATCCGGCGAAAACCACGGTCGACGGGCTGAGCGATAAGCACTGCTGGCTGGCGGTGCACAACGCCTCCTTACATGATTTCCTGACCTCGATGCTGACCAGCAGCGGCGTGCGGGTTTCACGCTACGAAGGCCAGACGCCGGACGCGGATGACATGCTGATCACCGACGTTGAGCCGGAGCAGGCATGGGCGGGGCGCGGCGTGGTGATGTTCTGCCGCCGTCATATCGGTATTCCGCTTGAGCGTTCGCCTGGGGTATGGGTGCACAGCGTGGCGACACCGCACGAGCTGCTGGGCTTGCTGGCGCGTATTTACAGCGTGCAGCTTGAGGACAGCGACGGCGCCACCGTGCTGGCTTCCCCTGATGAGCTGGCGTCGGTGAACGACGATATGATGATTCTGGTCGTCGACGATCATCCGATTAACCGTCGTCTGCTCGCAGATCAGCTTGGCTCTCTGGGCTATCAGTGTAAAACGGCCAATGATGGCGTGGATGCCCTGAATGTCTTAAGTAAGAACCATATTGATATTGTGCTCAGCGATGTGAACATGCCTAACATGGACGGCTATCGTCTGACGCAGCGTATCCGACAGCTGGGGCTGACGCTGCCGGTGGTAGGGGTGACAGCCAACGCGCTGGCGGAGGAAAAGCAGCGCTGTCTGGAGTCGGGAATGGACAGCTGCCTGTCGAAGCCGGTCACGCTGGATGTACTGAAGCAGACGCTATCCGTGTATGCGGAGCGGGTACGAAAAGCGAGACAATAAAAAAGGCCCGAAAGGGCCTTTTTTATTTCTCCGGCGGTTGTAGGCCGGGTAAGCGCGAGCGCCACCCGGCGTAGACAGCGAAGATCAATCTTTGTCCGTTGCGCTCAGCGTCACGGAAGAGAGATAGTTCAGCAGGGCGATATCGTTATCCACACCCAGCTTCATCATCGCGGATTTTTTCTGGCTACTGATGGTTTTAATACTGCGGTTCAGCTTTTTGGCGATTTCAGTGACCAGGAAACCTTCAGCGAACAGACGCAGAACTTCACTCTCTTTAGGCGAGAGACGCTTGTCGCCATAGCCACCCGCGCTGATTTTTTCAAGCAGGCGTGAGACGCTCTCAGGAGTGAATTTCTTCCCTTTCTGTAGCGCCGCCAGCGCTTTTGGCAGATCGGTAGGTGCGCCTTGTTTCAGCACAATCCCTTCAATATCGAGATCCAGAACGGCGCTCAGGATCGCCGGGTTATTGTTCATGGTCAGAACAATGATCGAAATGTCCGGGAAGTGGCGTTTAATGTATTTGATGAGCGTGATCCCATCACCGTACTTATCTCCAGGCATGGAGAGATCGGTAATGAGCACGTGCGCATCAAGTTTAGGCAGATTGTTAATGAGGGCTGTGGAATCTTCAAATTCACCGACTACATTCACCCACTCGATCTGTTCAAGTGATTTGCGAATACCGAACAGTACAATCGGATGGTCATCGGCAATAATTACGTTCATATTGTTCATGTATAAGGCTACCTTGCTACAGCAAGCTCTTGACGTAAGCGTCAATGTCGCTGATGTATTTTTCAATGCCAGAGGCATCTTTCTCACGAATTAGATGTTCCAGCGTTTCACATAACTGCTTGCCGGGAACCAGATTAAGCATGGCAAACACCCCTTTAAGCCGGTGTGCTGTCTGTGCCAGCGCTGCAAAATCCTGCGCAGCGGACTCAGTATACAACCGCTTAACATCATCTGGTACTGTATCAACGAAGAGCGAATAATATCCGCTGGCATGGAGTTCGGCATTTTCATCGCCGCCTAACGGTGACTCCAGGATCTCTTCCTGCGCCAGATTCTCTTCAATCAGTTGTAATACAGCTTCCTGCATTGCATTGCTCATATTAAAGTTGACGCGCAGCTGCCCAGGGCCGATTTTCCGCACGCCTGGCTCATCATCGCTTAAAAGCAAGCCTGAGGCAGTAAGATTAGACGGATTATCAGTTAAAAATAGATCAAATTCTTGACTCGCGAGCCTTTCGTCCGGGGTAATGCAGGACGCCCCCCAGTTTTCCAGCTGACGAACGACGATATTACGGATCTCACTGGAGGTCACATCCACCATCACCACCACATCGTCCAGCAGACGCTCTTCATCCTCTTCCTGGGGATTCGCCGCCATTTTCACGTGTAAAGAGTAGCGGGTGCCGAGGGATTCGCGGGCCTTAATGTTCAGATGACCGCCCAGCTTACGCGCCAGCTGATCGCAAAGCCAGAAGGTGAGGGCATTCGCCTTACCGTAGTGGTCGCGCTGGGTATCGTTCAGGAACGGGAAGTGCAGGTTATCAATTTCGCTCACTGTGACGCCTTCGCCCGTATCCAGAATGCGGAACGTCAGACGATCGTCGGTGGACTCATCGGTGCTGACTTCAAGGGTGATCTTGCCGATCTGCGTCGTGGTGACGGCATACTGTATCAACATCATCAGGATGCGACGCAGGGCATCGCGATCGCCGTGACGTTCGTCGTTGGCCGGTAAATGGTTGTTGATCAGCAGCTGGAGTCCCTTGCGCTTGATCACCGGCAGGACTTCCGGCACCACCTCATCAATCAGGTCCTGGATGGAGAAGAGCGTAGGGGTGCCCTTCCAGATATCATTTTCCAGCATGTTCGCAAGCTGGATTTCGTCCACCAGACGAACCAGTGAGTCGGCCTGGCTGCTGAGCTGTCGGCTTTCCGGCGTGCTCAGATCAGCAATCTGCGTGGCGAGTGACTTCAACGGTTGTTTAAAGGCATCGCCAATATTTTGCATAAACGCCGCGCGGCCATGTTGGTTTTTCTCGTACAGCCTTTGCGCCTGCTTGAGCTTTTTATTCACCAGCACTTCGCGATCCTGATCGCGAATGATGAAGATTTGCGTGCGCGAGGCGACCTGACTGCGGAACTGACGGATCTCATACAGTTCATTATTAACGGTGGCCTGAATAACGCCCTGGTGCTGGTCCGCCATGGCCGTAATATTTTGCAGGTTAAGATGCGGCAGAAGGTGATCGGCAATTTTATTGCTCATTACCGTGCGGTTAGCCTCCTGGTCGTGAACGAGCACCCCAAGCGGCAGCACGGAAATAATCTCTTCATTCAGGGCACGAAGAATGCGCAACTCGTTGCTGGTCCCGGCTGATACCGACGTCGAGTCGCTCTGGCGGCCCGACTGGAAACGGAAGGTGCTGTAGCCAAACAGCGCCAGCGCCAGCAGGCCAATATTCAGCAACAGCGGCAGCAGAATGTTTTGCAGAGTATCAAGCATCAGGGTGCCAAAAGGCACCTGCCACACCAGACGCATACCGGTTGAGTTGAGCGATGAGGCAATCTCAATCTTTGAGCCATTAAAGGAGATCGCTACGCTGTCCGCGCCTTCTTTATCCGACGGCGTGCGCATATTTTGGGTGCTGTTGTCTGGCTCCAGACGGAAACTGTCCAGCGGCATATCCGGTGGGATGAGATCGTTAATCGGCAGGTCGAAGGCAACCACGGTCGCCAGATGGCCCGGCTGGTTAAAAGTGGTTCGCAGCGTAAAGTAGTGGCCATTCTGCCAGGCAAGACGGCGTAGTGACGAGAAACTTTCTCGCTCGTCCAGCGCGTTGGCCTGTTGCAGCATTTCTGCCCGACGGGAATCCACAATACTGCCAACGGTGGTCTCTTTAAAGCCGGACGAAAGATCCTTAAGCGGCAGGGTCGAGATCAGGATCATGCTGTTGTCCTGACCGTTCAGGTAATACATTGACCACGGTACGGTCTCGGCGCCCCACAGGGTGTCCAGATAGGAGGAGATCCGCTGCGTCATCTCAAGCGTTGCGCTGTCGTGCGAGCCGAAAATCAGGGCTTCCGTCTTGCGCTGCGGTTTTTCAAGGTAATACACATCCTGCTTAAGGCGCGTTTCCTGCAACCCTTCGCCTGACGAGGTGGCAGGCGCGGCAGCGATGTTGTCGTAGATTTGCCAGGTCGCATAGCGCCACGTATCAATGCGCTTATGCACCGCATGGGTGATATCGACGATTTGATAGCTTTTATCTTTAAGCCAGGTATTAACGGCGCTCTGAACCATCACCCCCATTGTGACTAACAGCACAACGATCAACAGAAGAAAGAAACGGGTGATGCTGCCCGGTAGAAGGGAGAATTTGCTCGGGGCGGTAGTTTCAGTCTGACTCATCGATGTGTTTAACCCGTAATGGCCGCGCGGTAATGGGATAGGGCAGTATAAAGGGTAATAACTGAATTTCCAGCGTCGTTAACGGTATGACCTTGACTTTTTATCCGGGTAAGCGGCTTCAACGTCCCCGGATGAAAGGTGTACAAAACCCCGTGAAATGTATAAATACGCGATCGCACCGGCAGGAAAATAGCACGAATAAACAAGAAATTAATTTCAATAGCATAAAAAAGAATTCAGTGAAAGCCGGATGCTGGATTTAGTTAATAGTCGTTATCATTTCTGAGGGGTAGCACATAAAATGTAGGCTGACGTAAAGAAAGGTAAAAAAAAACCGAATGCGAAGCATCCGGTTCAATTAGGGATAAACAGACATTCAGAACTGAATGACGGTAATAAATAAAGTTAATGATGATAGCGAGAGTTATTTTAGTGGTGTTGAAGGGAATTTTTTTGTCATTCAGTGCTGTACTGTTTTTTAAGCTAATCACTTGTATTAAATAGAATATATTTTTGTTTTGATTATCCGTGCTATATTTTTAAACTATTTATGCTCTGTAAAAGTTCCATCAAATTTACAAATTGAAACATGTTGATGGTAAAGTGAAACATCTTCAAAGTTTTCGTATCATATTCCTGTTGGATTATTCTGCATTTTTGAGGAGAATGAACTTGCCGACTGGTTAAGAGGGTTGACCAGTAAGCAGTGGTAAATAATAAGGCATATAACAGAGGGTTAATAAAATGAAAGTTAAAGTACTGTCCCTCCTGGTACCAGCTCTGCTCTGATGAATCCCCTAATGATTTTGGTAAAAATCATTAAGTTAAGGTGGATACACATCTTGTCATATGATCAAATGGTTTCGCGAAAAATCAATAA
>NZ_JBMKGW010000009.1:0-200008 GCF_049237125.1 Enterobacter cloacae complex sp. GYL001
GCACGGCCTTCGTCCAGCAGTTTGCGGAACATTTCAACGCCAGTACAGGTAGACTTCGCAGTCTCTTTGATACCAACGATTTCAACTTCTTCACCAACTTTGATGATACCGCGCTCTACACGACCGGTAACAACGGTACCACGACCGGAGATGGAGAATACGTCTTCGATTGGCAGCAGGAATGGCTTGTCAATCGCACGCTCTGGTTCTGGGATGTAAGAATCCAGGTAGCCAGCCAGTTCGATGATTTTCTCTTCCCACTCTGCTTCGCCTTCCAGCGCTTTCAGCGCGGAACCACGAACGATTGGAGTGTCGTCGCCTGGGAAATCGTACTGAGACAGCAGTTCACGAACTTCCATCTCTACCAGTTCCAGCAGCTCTTCGTCATCAACCATGTCACATTTGTTCAGGAACACGATGATGAAAGGAACGCCTACCTGACGACCCAGCAGGATGTGCTCACGAGTCTGAGGCATAGGGCCGTCAGTCGCAGCAACAACCAGGATCGCGCCGTCCATCTGCGCAGCACCGGTGATCATGTTTTTAACATAGTCGGCGTGGCCTGGGCAGTCTACGTGTGCGTAGTGGCGAGTCGGGGTGTCATACTCAACGTGAGAGGTGTTGATGGTGATACCACGAGCTTTTTCTTCTGGTGCGTTATCGATCTGGTCGAAAGCACGAGCAGCACCGCCGTAGGTTTTAGCCAGTACAGTGGTGATTGCAGCAGTCAGGGTAGTTTTACCATGGTCAACGTGGCCGATAGTACCAACGTTGACGTGCGGTTTTGTACGTTCAAATTTTTCTTTAGACACGGCTATATTCCTTACTATAGTGCTCTCCCCTTCGGAGAGAGCACGGGACTTAGGTTTTAATCCTGTGGATTACTTACCACGGGCTTCGATAACGGCCTGAGCAACGTTGTTCGGCGCATCATCATACTTCAGGAATTCCATAGTGTATGATGCACGACCTTTGGTCAGAGAACGCAGCTGAGTTGCATATCCGAACATTTCAGACAGCGGAACTTCAGCGTGGATCTTAACGCCAGTTACTTCGGATTCCTGACCACGCAGCATACCGCGACGACGGCTCAAGTCACCGATAACGTCACCGGTGTTCTCTTCAGGAGTTTCTACTTCAACCTTCATGATCGGCTCAAGCAGAACTGGTTTTGCTTTCTTAAAGCCTTCTTTAAAGGCAATAGACGCAGCCAGTTTAAACGCCAGTTCAGAGGAGTCAACGTCGTGGTAAGAACCGAAGTGCAGACGAACACCCATGTCTACAACCGGGTAACCAGCCAGAGGACCAGCTTTCAGCTGCTCCTGGATGCCTTTATCAACGGCAGGGATGTATTCGCCAGGAATTACACCACCTTTGATGTCGTTGATGAACTCGTAACCTTTAGGGTTAGAGCCCGGCTCCAGTGGGTACATGTCGATCACAACGTGACCATACTGACCGCGACCACCAGACTGCTTAGCGTGTTTACCTTCAACATCGGTAACTTTCGCGCGAATCGCTTCGCGGTAAGCAACCTGAGGTTTACCCACGTTCGCTTCAACGTTGAATTCACGCTTCATACGGTCAACGATGATGTCCAGGTGCAGTTCACCCATACCAGCGATGATGGTCTGGTTAGATTCTTCATCAGTCCATACGCGGAATGATGGGTCTTCTTTCGCCAGACGGCCCAGAGCCAGACCCATTTTTTCCTGGTCAGCTTTGGTTTTTGGTTCAACTGCGATGGAGATTACCGGCTCAGGGAATTCCATACGCTCCAGAATGATCGGGTGATCCGGGTCACACAGGGTGTCACCAGTGGTCACGTCTTTCAGACCGATAGCAGCAGCGATGTCGCCCGCACGAACTTCTTTGATCTCTTCACGTTTGTTAGCGTGCATCTGTACGATACGGCCAAAACGTTCACGCGCCGCTTTCACGGAGTTCAGGATGGTGTCACCGGAGTTAACCACACCAGAGTAAACGCGGAAGAAGGTCAGGTTACCCACGAATGGGTCGGTAGCAATTTTGAACGCCAGTGCAGAGAACGGCTCGTCATCACTTGCGTGACGCTCAGCCGGAGTATCTTTACCGTCGTCCAGGATGCCGTTGATCGCAGGAACGTCAACCGGGGATGGCAGGTAGTCAACTACCGCATCCAGCATCGCCTGAACACCTTTGTTCTTGAACGCAGAACCACAGGTTACCAGGATGATTTCGTTGTTCAGAACGCGCTGACGCAGAGCAGATTTGATCTCTTGCTCAGACAGTTCTTCACCACCCAGGTATTTCTCCATCAGCTCTTCAGAAGCTTCTGCTGCGGATTCGATCAGGTTCTGGTGCCATTCGTCAGCCAGGTCCTGCATCTCTGCCGGGATATCTTCGTATTCGAAGGTAACGCCCGCATCTGCTTCGTTCCAGTTGATGGCTTTCATTTTCACCAGGTCGATAACGCCGGTGAAACCTTCTTCAGCACCAATTGCCAGCTGAAGCGGAACAGGGTTCGCGCCCAGACGGGTTTTGATCTGGCCAACAACTTTCAGGAAGTTAGCACCCATACGGTCCATTTTGTTAACGAACGCGATGCGTGGAACTTTATATTTGTTTGCCTGACGCCATACGGTTTCAGACTGTGGCTGAACACCACCAACTGCGCAATAAACCATTACCGCGCCGTCAAGAACACGCATGGAACGTTCTACTTCGATGGTGAAGTCAACGTGCCCTGGGGTGTCGATGATGTTTACGCGATGCGGTTCGTACTGCTTAGCCATACCTGACCAGAATGCAGTAGTCGCTGCGGAGGTGATAGTAATACCACGCTCCTGCTCCTGTTCCATCCAGTCCATGGTGGCTGCGCCGTCATGAACTTCACCGATTTTATGGTTTACACCGGTGTAGAACAGAATACGTTCGGTAGTAGTGGTTTTACCGGCGTCGATGTGCGCACTGATACCGATGTTACGGTAGCGTGCGATGGGTGTTGTACGAGCCATTTGATTCCTCGTTTATATCTTTAGGCGTTCAGTTAAGTTACCCAGAGCGGGCGGCTTCTCTGAAGCGCCCGCCTGGTGACTACGACTCCGAAGGGATTACCAACGGTAGTGTGCGAACGCCTTGTTGGCTTCTGCCATACGGTGAACGTCTTCACGTTTCTTAACTGCGGTACCTTTGTTTTCCGCAGCATCAGAAAGTTCGTTCGCCAGACGCAGAGCCATGGATTTATCACCGCGTTTACGAGCAGCTTCAACGATCCAACGCATTGCCAGAGCATTACGACGAACCGGACGAACTTCAACTGGAACCTGATAAGTAGAACCACCAACGCGGCGAGACTTAACTTCTACAGTCGGGCGCACGTTGTCGAGAGCGACTTCGAAGGCTTCCAGTTCATTTTTACCAGAACGCTGAGCCAGGGTCTCCAGCGCGCTGTATACGATTGCTTCTGCGGTAGATTTTTTACCATCTACCATCAGGATATTTACAAATTTTGCCAGCAGTTCTGATCCGAATTTCGGATCTGGAAGAATTTTACGCTGACCAATGACGCGACGACGTGGCATGGGATTACTCCGTTGTTAATTCAGGATTGTCCAAAACTCTACGAGTTTAGTTTGACATTAAGATAAATCAGTTTGGCCTTACTTAACGGAGAACCATTAAGCCTTAGGACGCTTCACGCCGTACTTGGAGCGAGCCTGCTTACGGTCTTTAACACCTGAGCAGTCCAGCGCACCACGAACGGTGTGGTAACGAACACCCGGAAGGTCTTTAACACGACCGCCACGGATCAGGATCACGGAGTGCTCCTGAAGGTTGTGACCTTCACCACCGATGTAGGAAGTCACTTCGAAACCGTTAGTCAAACGCACACGGCATACTTTACGCAGTGCGGAGTTTGGTTTTTTAGGAGTGGTGGTATATACACGAGTACATACGCCACGTTTCTGCGGGCAGGCTTCCAGCGCAGGCACGTTGCTTTTTGCAACTTTGCGTGCACGTGGTTTGCGTACCAGCTGGTTAACTGTTGCCATTAAATAGCTCCTGGTTTTAGCTTTTGCTTCGTAAACACGTAATAAAACGACCTCATACAATATGAGGACGCGAAATTTTAGGGCTACGTCGAAAAGGTGTCAAGAAATATACAGCGATCTCAAATCACCAGTTCATTTGACTGGCGTGCGTCACAGTAAGATTGACGAAATCAGTATAGCCAACCACGTCAATTTTGGCTGAAATTTGACCAGAAAGACCCCGCGCATCCAGATCCTCTTTCAGCGCAGAGACTGTTATGGGGGCATTAGCGAGGATTTCAACAAAACGGCTGCCTTCAAGCGCCGCAAGCACGCCATCCTGAATCAGCAGCAGATCATCACCTTCGCGCAGCATGCTCAGTAACGTGTCGATATCGCATTGCCACGGTGAACGGCTCAGGGTATGGAGCATGACAGCCTCAGAAAGTCAGAACGGTATCGTAGTGAGAGAGTTGTTCGCGCAGCGCAGCAGATGTCAGGATCGTCACGTCCAGCACGAACGGTGTTTTCTCGTTTAACCCACGCGCGGCCAGCGAGTCGGCGCACACATAGAAGGTTCCAATGTCATAGAGCGGCAGAACTTTAAAGGTCGCAATGTAGTCGCGCGCAAGAATGGCCTGCGGTTGTTGGCCTGCCAGAAGCTGGAATACGCCATCGCCTAAAAAGAAGACGCCGATATCTTCGGTTAAAGCCGATGTCGCGAGCAATGCATCCAGCCCTTCCCGGCCTGAAGCGCTGCCATGCGGCGCAGAAGTAAAAACAAACGCTACGCGCTTCATCAAAATTGCACCACTCTGTCGCAGGTCAACGCCGCCTGTGCCAGGGCACCCAGTCCGCTGAGCGAAAAGCCCGGTTGCAGGTTAGCCCCCGCCAGACCAAGGCGCTCGGCTTCGGTCGCATCCGTCACGCCGCGACGCAGTGCCGCCGCGACGCAGATATGCAGGTCGACGCCCTGCGTTTCGTTTAATTTTTGCCAGGCGCGCACGAGGTCAAACTCATCGCTCGCCGGAGACGTAAACTGGTTCGCGTTATATACGCCTTCGCGATAAAAGAAGACGCTTGCCAGTTCATGACCGGCATCAAGCAGCGCATGGGCAAACTGTAGCGCGCTGCTGGCCTGCTGGGTACCGTACGCCGGGCCCGTCACCATTAACGCAAAACGCATTACTTGTCTTGTCCCAGGAAGTCGCCGCTTTTGAACTGGCGAATATAGAGGTAAACCGTGTGTTTGGAGATATTCAGGCGATCGGCCACCTGGTTGATGGCATCTTTGATATCAAAAATCCCTTTCTCATAGAGGTTCAGGACGATCTGACGATTCTTGGCGTTGTTGGATACGTTGCGATCGGCATTCACCTCTTCAATGGTGAACTCCAGCGTCTGGGTCACGAGATCCTCAACCGAAGAAGCAAAGTTCACCGATGAGCCCACGTCCGGCGTTTCGGGCGGGATGAAGGTGCTCATGATTTGCGAGAATGGCACATCAAGGTTCATGTTGATGCACAGCAAACCGATTACCCGGTGTTCGCGATTTCGAATCGCGATCGTTTCTGATTTCATCAGCACGCCACTTTTGGCGCGGGTGAAATAGCATTTTGAGACGCTGCTGTCCGCGCCGGTCATGTCATGCAACATACGCAATGCAAGGTCGGTGATTGGCGAACCAATTTTACGGCCAGTGTGCTCACCATTCGCAATGCGGATAGCGGAACACTTAAGATCTTGCAGGGAATGCAATACGATTTCGCAGTGGGAACCAATGAGCATCGCTAACCCGTCCACTACCGCTTCGTAGGATTTCAGAATATCGAAGTCGGTCTGGTCAAATGGACGTTGATCCAGCAAATCAAGTTCACTGGTTTCGTTGGTTAAAAGCGACCTGGACATGAAAAAAACACTCCTTTTCAGGAGCCTGTCGTTAGGTTTTCAGGGCAGGCTCATTATCTACACGGACAACTAAATTAATACAGCGTGTATAACGCTTTCCAGTGTTAATTATATCTGCCCCACAATAAAAAAACCGCCGCCTGTAAAGGCGGCGGTTTTTTTCAGCATTACTTCTTAGCTGCTGCGGCTTTGTCGTCAGCCGGTGCGTCTGTTTTCGCATCCGCTTTCGGCGCCGGTTTGATGTCCAGCAGTTCTACATCAAATACCAGCGTGGAGTTAGCCGGGATACCCGGAACGCCGGTTTTGCCGTAAGCCAGATCCGGTGGGATGACCAGCTTGATTTTACCGCCTTTCTTGATGTTCTTCAGGCCTTCGGTCCAGCCCGGGATCACACCATCCAGACGGAAGGAGAGAGGCTCACCGCGGGTATAAGAGTTATCGAACTCTTTACCGTCGATCAGCGTACCTTTGTAGTTCACCACAACGGTGTCGCTGTCTTTAGGCGCGTCGCCGGTACCTTCTTTCTCAACTTTATAGATCAGGCCAGTAGAAGAGGTTTTAACGCCTTTCTCTTTAGCGAACTTGTCGCGGTAGGCTTTGCCTTTCGCTTCGTTATCTTTAGCGTCTGCTTCCATCTTAGTCTGAGCGGCGCCTTTCACGCGCGCTTCAAACGCTTGCAGAGTCTGCTCGATTTCCTGGTCAGACAGTTTGCTCTTGTCTGCGAACGCATCCTGAACCCCTGCGATCAGCTGGTTTTTGTCCAGTTTGATGCCCAGTTTCTCTTGTTCTTTCAGAGAGTTTTCCATGTAACGACCCAGAGACGCGCCAAGTGCGTAGGCGGATTTCTGGTCGTCATTTTTGAATGCCGCTTTGCTGTCTGTAGTCGCAGCAGGCTTCGCAGCAGTATCAGCAGCGAAAGACAGCGGCGCATTGAGCGCTACAGCCATAGTGGTCGCCAGCAGCGTAACTTTAAACAGTGATTTCATCCATATCTCCAGGACCTGAGGTCTCTCACCCCAGTGTTAAACGTAAATGAGTGACGTACTATAAAACGTTGTGGAAGAAATCTACAGACAGACTCCCCCGAATGTCGCTTCTTTTCAGACTATTTTTGTTTAAATAAGTTTCTTGTCAGGGAGATGGATACTGTACTTAAGGAAAAAGTCAGCTAAACTTCGCCGCCGCTGGTCCATTATGGCGAATGAGAGATAAACGAGGTGAATGATGAAGGATACAACGATCGAAGCGAGACTGGCTGAGCTGGAAAGCCGCCTGGCTTTTCAGGACATCACCATCGAAGAACTGAACCAGACCGTGACGGCCCATGAGCTTGAAATGGCAAAACTGCGCGATCACATGCGCCTGCTGACGGAAAAGCTGAAGGCCACGCAGCCGTCAAACATTGCCTCTCAGTCAGAAGAGACACCACCACCTCATTATTGAGGCGTAAAAAAAGCGGGATTATCCCGCTTTTTTATTTTCCGGAGTACGGAATCAGTGGCAACCGCAGCCGCCGTTACCGCAACCACCTTTACCGTGGCCGTGGTCATGACCATGGTCGTGGCCGTGACCACCGCAGCAGCCGTCATGGCCGTGATCGTGGTCATGGTCGTGACCGTGCGCACCGTGAACGTGGCCATGAGCCAGCTCTTCTTCGGTCGCTTCACGGATCGCAACAACTTCTACGTTGAACTTCAGGTTCTGACCCGCCAGCATGTGGTTGCCGTCAACCACAACGTGGTCGTCTTCAACTTCAGTGATTTCAACCGGAACCGGACCCTGGTCAGTTTCCGCCAGGAAGCGCATGCCAACCTGCAACTCGTCAACGCCCATGAATACGTCTTTAGGAACGCGCTGAACCAGGTTGTCATCATACTGACCGTAAGCGTCGTTCGCGCCTACAGCAACGTCGAATTTGTCGCCAACTTCATGGCCTTCCAGCGCCGTTTCCAGGCCGGAAATCAGGGAACCGTGACCATGCAGGTAGTCCAGCGGCGCACTCACCGGAGACTCATCAACCAACACACCGTCTTCTGTACGTACCTGATAGGCCAGGCTGACCACCAGGTCTTTTGCTACTTTCATGATATCTCCTGAGCGTGGGAAAATTGCTGGCGCAGATTGTAGCGGAAATCTGCACCCGTGTACCCTTAAGCTTAAAAAAACTCAGAGCATATCGCTAGTCTGGATGAAAAATGCCGATCACTTGCTCTTCTTTGCGAACGTGATCGCGGGCTTCTTTATCGGCCTCACGCATCTGGTGACCGCACTTAACACATTCAACGATATCGATATTATTTTCACGCCACATGGCCAGCGTATCTTGCGCCTGGCAGGATGGGCATTTTGCGCCCGCGATAAAGCGTTTACGTACAGCCATCTTTCGTTACCCTTTATTCAAATTCATCCCAGCCGTCGAGCTGGCGTCGTTCCTGTTGCATCTCACGCTGGAAGATCTCCTCCAGTTCGCGACGCGCTTCCCGAACGCGGGAGATCTGCGCCGTGTCGCTGTGCACGGGCATCAGTTCACGCAGCATTCGCATATCCAGCCGGCGGAAATGCATCTGGGCGCGTTGCGCCTGGTGAGGATGCATACCCAGCGAAACCAGCGCCTTGCGTCCCAGCTCCAGCGCGCTGGAGAAGGTTTCGCGGGAGAAGTGTTTCACACCCGCCTGCAAAAGTTCGTGAGCCTCCACACGTCCACGCGCACGCGCCAGAATATGCAGATGCGGGAAATGCTGCTGGCACAGCTCCACCAGCTTCATCGTATCTTCCGGATCGTTGCAGGTGATGACGATGGACTCCGCAGCCTCTGCCCCCGCCGAGCGCAACAGCTCAAGCTGCGTCGCATCGCCGTAGTACACCTTATAACCATATTTGCGCATCAGGTTGACGGCGCTGATATCGCGCTCCAGCACCGTAATGCGCATTTTATTCGCCATCAACAGGCGACCAATCACCTGTCCGAAGCGACCAAAGCCCACGACGATCACCTGCGGTTTATCATCTTCCACCCACGGCGCTTCGTCTTCATCGTCTGCGGGATTCAGGCGGCGCGACAGCAGTTTGTCCACCAGCTTCATCAGCAGCGGGGTGGTCATCATCGACAGCGTAACCGTCACCAGCAGCAGCGCCATCTGGTCATCTTTGAACAGCTTCTGAGACGACGCCGTGGAAAACAGCACAAACGCAAATTCTCCACCCTGGCTTAACACGCTGGAAAACTGCATTCTTTCCGAGCTGCGCAGCCCGTAAATCCTCGCGAGGACATACAGCACCAGCGTTTTGACCGCCACCAGCACGGCGACACTCGCAATAACCCACAGCAGATGGGTATAGAGCACGCCAAGATTAAGCGCCATACCCACCGAGATAAAGAACAGCCCTAACAGCAGCCCCTTAAACGGATCGATGGCGGTCTCCAGCTCGTGGCGGTACTCACTTTCCGCAAGCAGCACCCCGGCGATAAACGTCCCAAGCGCCATCGACAGCCCCAGCGCATCCATAAACAGCGCTGAGCCAAGCACCAGCAGCAGCGTTGCGGCGGTGAATACCTCGCGCACGCCGGATGCGGCAATAAACCGGAATACCGGACGCAGTAAAAACCGTCCGCCGATCAGCATCCCCGCGAAGGCCAGCACCTTCATGGAGATCTTCATCCAGTCGAAATGATCGTCTCCGGAGCCCGCCAGCAGCGGCACCAGCGCCAGCGCCGGGATCACCGCTAAATCCTGGAACAGCAGCACCGAAAAACCCAGCTGCCCCGCCTCGTTGCGGTTCATCCCTTTGTCGCGCATCAGCTGAAGCGCCATCGCCGTCGACGACATCGCAAGACCGATCCCGCCAATCACCGCGGCCTGCCAGGAAAACTGCGTCAACATCAGCAGTCCCGCGAGAATGGCCGCGCTGAGTAACACCTGCGCCGCCCCGACGCCAAAAATAGATTGCCGCAGTTGCCACAGCTTGGCGGGGTTCAGCTCCAGCCCGATGATAAACATCAGGAAGACCACGCCCAGCTCGGAGAAGTGGAGAATTTCATCCACATCGCTGATAAACCCAAGCCCCCAGGGGCCAATGGCGATCCCCGCCAGCAAATAGCCCAGCACCGCGCCAATGCCGAGACGCGCGGCAAGCGGGACCGCGACGACGGCGGCAAACAAAAACAGCACCCCGGCAAGGAGTAAATTCGAACCGTCCATTAGCGTCCTCCCGCCGGAATCGGTGACGCCAGCCATTCGCCATAGGCCCTGGCATGGCTCGCCAGTGATTTCGGATCCTGCCGCCGTGCCCAGTAGATAATAATCGGGCTCATCCAGTGCATACGGCACATCGCCGCCGTCAGCTCAAACGGCCGCAGAATGTCGCTCATGGGGTAACGGTTCAGCCCGTCGTGACGGTAAGCGCTTTCCGGCTCACCGGTGGTAATGACACTCCGCCAGTACTTTCCCGCCAGCTGGTTGCCCCCCACCCCGCTGGAGAAGCCCCGGCTCAGCACGCGGTCCAGCCACTCTTTGAGCAGCGCCGGACAGCTGTAGGTATAAAGCGGATGCTGGAACACAATCACGTCGTGCTGACGGAGCAGTTCCTGCTCGTAAGGAATATCGATAAAAAAATCAGGATAGTGCGCGTAGAGATCGTGCACCGTTACGTTACTGAGCTGTGTGGCCGGCTTAAGCAGCACCCGGTTCGCCACCGAGTCCTGTGATTCCGGATGGGCATACAGCAGCAGCACTTTCGCTGTCTGAGACATCACTCCCCTCCCGGTTCTGTTTTTGTGTATTGTTGTCGTTTTGGGCTACCATGGCGGCCCGGTGGGGAAAATGGCCCACACCTTACATTATCATAATGACAAATTAACATAGTCGGAACATACGGCGCTTCTATGATTGTTTTCTCCTCGTTACAAATTCGTCGCGGCGTGCGCGTCCTGCTGGATAACGCGACTGCTACCATCAACCCGGGCCAGAAAGTGGGGCTGGTCGGCAAAAACGGCTGCGGTAAATCCACCCTGCTGGCGCTGCTGAAAAACGAGATAAGCGCGGATGGCGGTAACTTTACCTTCCCGGGCAACTGGCAGCTCGCCTGGGTGAACCAGGAGACGCCCGCGCTGAGCGAACCCGCGCTCGACTATGTTATCGACGGCGATCGTGAATACCGCAAGCTCGAAGCGGAGCTCAACGCCGCCAACGAACGTAACGACGGCCACGCCATCGCCACCGTCCACGGCAAGCTGGACGCCATCGATGCCTGGACCATTCGCTCCCGTGCCTCCAGCCTGCTGCACGGTCTGGGTTTCAGCAACGAACAGCTTGAACGCCCGGTGAGCGATTTCTCGGGCGGCTGGCGCATGCGCCTTAACCTGGCCCAGGCGCTGATCTGCCGCTCCGACCTTTTGCTGCTCGATGAACCAACCAACCACCTCGATCTTGATGCGGTTATTTGGCTGGAGAAGTGGCTCAAGAGCTATCAGGGCACTCTGATTCTGATCTCCCACGACCGCGACTTCCTCGATCCGGTAGTGGATAAAATCATTCATATCGAACAGCAAAGCATGTTCGAATACACCGGCAACTACAGCTCTTTCGAGCGCCAGCGCGCGACGCGCCTTGCCCAGCAGCAGGCGATGTATGAAAGCCAGCAGCAGCGCGTGGCGCACCTGCAAAGCTTTGTGGATCGCTTCAAGGCCAAGGCGTCAAAAGCCAAGCAGGCGCAGAGCCGCATCAAGATGCTGGAACGCATGGAGATGATCGCCCCGGCGCACGTGGATAACCCGTTCCACTTCAGCTTCCGCGAGCCGGAGAGCCTGCCGAACCCGCTGCTGAAAATGGAAAAAGTGAGCGCGGGCTATGGCGATCTCATTATCCTCGACTCTATCAAGCTCAACCTGGTGCCAGGTTCACGCATTGGTCTGCTGGGACGTAACGGCGCCGGTAAATCGACGCTGATCAAGCTGCTGGCGGGCGAGCTTAACCCGGTCAGCGGCGAAATCGGCCTGGCGAAAGGCATCAAGCTTGGCTACTTCGCCCAGCATCAGCTGGAATTTTTACGCGCGGATGAATCGCCGATCCAGCACCTGGCGCGCCTGGCGCCGCAGGAGATGGAGCAGAAGCTGCGCGACTACCTCGGCGGCTTTGGCTTCCAGGGCGATAAGGTGACTGAAAACACCGAGCGCTTCTCCGGCGGCGAAAAAGCCCGTCTGGTGCTGGCGCTGATCGTCTGGCAGCGCCCGAACCTGCTGCTGCTTGATGAACCGACCAACCACCTCGATCTCGACATGCGCCAGGCGCTGACCGAAGCGCTGATAGAGTTCGAAGGGGCGCTGGTTGTCGTATCGCACGACCGCCACCTGATCCGCTCCACCACCGACGATCTCTACCTGGTGCACGGCGGCAAAGTGGAGCCGTTCGACGGCGATCTGGAAGATTACCAGCAGTGGCTGACGGACGTGCAGAAGCAGGAAAACCAGCCGGAAGAGTCAGCGAAAGACAACGCCAACAGCGCCCAGGCGCGTAAAGACCAGAAGCGCCGTGAAGCGGAACTGCGCACCCAGACGCAGCCGCTGCGTAAAGAGATTGCCCGTCTCGAAAAAGAGATGGAAAAGCTCAACGCCACGCTTGCTGCCGTCGAAGAGAAGCTGGGCGACAGCGAACTGTACGATCAGAGCCGCAAAGCGGAGCTGACGGACTGTCTGCAAACTCAGGCGAAAGCCAAATCCAGCCTCGAAGAGTGCGAAATGGCATGGCTGGACGCGCAGGAACAGCTGGAAGCGATGCTGCAAGCCGACTAACACGCCGGGAGGGTTATGGGCTTCGATACCACGAGCGAGATTACATTCCGTAAGCTCAGCATCTTCATGACGTTCATGGAGAAGGGCAATATCGCACGTACCGCCGAAACGCTCGGCCTGAGCGGTGTCAGCGTGCACCGCGCGCTGCATACCCTCGAAGAGAACGTCCGCTGCCCGCTCTTTGCTCACAAAGGGCGTAACCTGATTGCCCTCCCCTCCGCGTGGACGCTGCTGGAGTATTGTCAGGAGGTGATGCAGGTGATGGAGCGCGGGCTGGAAGAGTCGCGCAAGATCGCCGGTATCGGCCAGGGACGGTTGCGCGTCGGCACGCTCTACTCGCTGACGCTGGAAACCGTGCCGCGCCTGATAATGGGCATGAAGCTGCGCCGTCCGGATCTGGAGATGGATCTGACGATGGGCTCGAACGAAACCCTGCTCCATATGCTGGATGAGGGATCGCTGGATGCGATTTTAATCTCTATTTCCGAAAGCGATATCGACCGTAACAGCCTCGAAGTGCTTCCTCTGTTCCATGACGATATTTTCCTTGCCGCACCGGCCTCTGCCACGCTGAATACCAGCGGCCCCGCCGATCTGCGTGATTACAAAGATCAGAAGTTTGTCGCCCTCGCGGAAGGGTTCGCCACTTACGCCGGGTTTCAGGAAGCGTTTCATATCGCCGGTTTCGAGCCGGAGATTGTGACGCGCGTGAACGATATCTTCTCGATGCTGAGTCTGGTGCAGGCGGGGGTCGGGTTTACGCTGATGCCGGGCAGGATGAAGAAAGTGTATGAAAATTCGGTGCAGCTACTGAAGCTGGCGCAGCCGTACCAGATGCAGCAGCTGATCGCGATTGTCTTTGCCCGCAACCGCGAGCAGGATCCGAGCCTGCGGGCATTGGCCGCGGAAGGGCGGATGTATGCGAGAAGTTTGCAGGATAGTGCCTGATGTTATTGCCCGGTGGCGCTACGCTTACCGGGCCTACAATCCGGGAGTAGGCCCGGTAAGGCGCAGCCGCCACCGGGCTAAAACTTACCGCTGAAGCCGACCCGCCAGATGCACCGCCACGTCCACCCCGCTGCGCTCCAGCGAAATGGATTCACCTTCCCACGCCGCCTGCCGCGTCAGACAGGTCAGGATGCCCCCTGGCGGCATCTCAATCGCCAGCCGCGCTTCACGCTCGTTAGCGGAAATCACCGCCTCCTGCCAGCGCACGGTTCGCGCCATATTCATCGCCAGATCGTCGGCAATTTTCTCCGGCTGCCAGAGCACGCGTCCGGTACTGCCGCTCAGGTACGCACAGCGCGGACGTGAAAGCGTGACCGAATTAAATGCTGCCACCAGCTTCTGCGCCGGTTCCGCCAGCAGTTCACAGTGCGACGGTACGCTCACCGCCAGCCGCTTAGCCTTGCTCGCGCCTTTTGCCAGGGCGCGCTCCGCCACCTGCGCCATGCCGTCATCGGCTCCGGCAATCACGATCTGCGTTTCGGCGTTCAGGTTAGCAATATAGGTTCCTGTCCCCTGAAGCAGGTTTTCCACCTGGGGCAGGGTCAACCCCATTATCGCCGTCAGGCCGTAGCCGTGCGGGTATGCCTGCTCCATCAGATCGCCGCGCAACGCCACCAGCTTCAGCGCGTCCGTAAAGTCCAGCGCGCCGGCGATAACCGCCGCAGGATAAGCGCCAATGGACAGCCCGCTGACGATATCCGGCGACACGCCGCGACGTTCCAGCTCGCGCGCCCACGCCACGCCGGCAATCAACAGCGAAAGCTGAACCGCGCGGGTGTGGGTTAACGAGGATGCGCTGTCCAGGGTATCAACTTCCGCCCCCAGCACAGCACGGGCCTGCTCCAGCTCCGTTCCCGGCAGGTTTTGCAGCATACCTTCATGCTGTGTGCCCTGCCCTGGAAAGGTAAACAGTATTTTCATTACTCCTCCCTGTGCCATGGATCCGCCACCAGGCGCGGTCCACATTGCGTTTTTAGCAGCGTTTTGCCGTCGCGTAACCATTCCGCCAGCGCGAATCCGCCCTCGGGCGTGTCCACCTGCGTATCCGCCCGGCACAACGCACGGCTGAGCTGAGCCTGCCAGCCAGTAAACGCCTCAGGGGAAACGGCACGCGGGGCGCGGATGAGCAGATCGAGATCGCTGTCGGCGTGGATCACCGGAATGCCGGTCGCCAGCGCGTAACCCGTACTGCCGGTTATCCCCCACGTCCACGTCCACGACTGCTGCGCAAGCTGAAGCGCCACCTGAACCGGCGGCTGAGTGATAAACGGCGAACGCAGCAGGTCGGCGGCAACGCTCAAATCTTCGGGCGACACCACGCGCAACACGTTCTCAGGCTTCACCCATCCGGCCGCCCGCTGGTCGCGGCGCAATCCGCGCACGCCAACGGGAATACGGCCTTCATTATCAACATCACGCCGCACCACTACCGGTAGTCCGGCATGCCAGGCCGCGTCCACCCAGGATTCGGTAATCCCTTCCAGGGCGTCGCGCGCGGTAAGCCAGATGAGGTCGTGTGGGCGTAATGTTGTGGTCATGATTACATTCCTGAAGTCAGCGAGATAAACAGCGGCAGCGACAGGATACACAGTACGGAGCTCAACAACAGCACGGCTTCAGCATCCGGCGACTGCACGCCAAAGCGGTTACCGAACACCACGCCAAAGAAGCCCGCGGACAGCGCAATCATCAGGATGGCGGTGATCGCCACGGAGCCGTGCAGACCGAAGATTAAAACGATACCCCAGGCGATCGCTGGCTGGATCAGCAGCTCGGCGATAGTGGAAGTGATCACCATGGTGTTGATCTGAAGTTTACGCGCGGAGAGGATCACCCCGGTCAGGAACAGCGCCGCAGCGGTCGCAGACAGTCCCAGCGGTTTAATCGCCGCCAGTACCAGCTCCGGCATTTTGATGCCGATAGCGGACAGGATCACACCCAGCAGCGGGCCCATCACGATCGGTTTTTTAATGGAACGCCACATCAGCACCGGCAGCATGGAAAGCGTTGAACCCGAGTTATTGCCTTCGGCGCGGGCTTTCTCACGCTCCAGAATCAGCAGGCAGAACGGGGTCATCAACACTGAACCACAGGCGATGGAGACCGCCACGGACAGTGAGGTTGAAGGGCCTTCGCCCAGCACGCTGCCCAGAATCGGCAGGCCAAGCGCCGCGTAGTTTGGCAGGGCGACGGTAAGCGTCAGCACGGCCGCATCCTGCGGGGATTTTTTAAACACTTTCGTCGCGAGGAAGTAGATGACCGCATAGGTGATCCACATCGCCAGGGTGAGCACCAGGATCAGCGGCGACTGCGCCACGATGCCGGTCCACGGGGTTTGCACGGTGGCGCTGAACAGCGCAGCCGGGAGTGCAAAATCCATCACGAAGATATTCAGGAGGGAAACATTTTTGTTATCGACCATCTTTGCCTTACCGGCCCAGAATCCCAGCAGCATGATGACGAAAATCGGTGCAAGAGCATGAACAATTACGTAAGTCATAAATCACCTGTAGTAAAAAAGTTTAAGCACTGGCGCGATGTTTATTATTTTCAGGATGCAGGTTCCCGCGTGGACGCAACGGGCGCGCCCACGGGGTGATGCATCTGGCAGGTCTCTTTTTACTTACCAGCTGGCTCGCATACGTTCACGTACGAGCGCCGAGCTGCGGCGGTTGTCAGCACCCAGACGGTTTTTCAACGTGGTGTCCTGACGAGCGTCGCTGATGGCCTGTTGCAGGGTGGTTTTCACCCGCGTCAGATCGCTTTCGGTAGGGGCATCCGGATTGCTGATATCCAGCAGGTCGGAAAGCAGCCCCAGCGTGGCGTAGTTGCTGATGTCATACGCCATTGGCGGAATGGTTGCAGCCAGTTTTTCCAGCGCCTCAACGGTACGCAGCGTAATGCGCGCCGCAGACTCTTTGCCCATGGCATGGATCAGCACGCCTTTATCGTTGAAGGCAATCAGACGGTTAGCCTGGTAGCCGTGCGCCAGAAACGCGCCGGACATGGCCTTACCGACGATAAGACCAATCACCGGATGACCCGCCAGCCGCGCATTAGCGTAGGCGGCAGCGGCGCCGGCCAGCGCCTGGTGGATACCAAACGCCTCTTCGCGACGGCCATAGGCCTGGCTTGGGACGTCGATTACCGCCACAATCGGGCGCTTCACGGCTTTATCTGCGTCGGCGGCGACGGTTTCGCTGACCACTTTTGCCAGCGTCCATCCTTCCAGCAGGCCGACTTCACCCTGCGCCGCGCGCGGGAAGTGGTTGTTGGCGTCCGGCACCACGGTGACAAAACGCACCGTTTCACCGTTTAGCTCGCCGTCTGCGGCCTGCACGGACGGGCATAACCCCTCCAGACGTTTCGCGTTCGGGGCCAGAGTTTCCAGCCAGAGTTCGCCACGGCTAATTGAGTTAGTCATCATTTCACCTCCCGGGCAAAAAGCGCTTTAATCTGTTCGGCATCGGCCTGTTTGCGGGTGTCGAAATTCGTCAGACGGTTCAGGTAATCGTCGTAGTTATCGGTGCGATGTTTCGCCGGTACGCCTTTGGCGATGGCTTCGTTCATCGCGGCTTTCACCGCGTTCACGCCGTCGCCCACCAGCGCGTCCACCAGCCCGCTTTCAAAGCGTACTTCGCCGCCGGTCATGCTCCAGATAAACGGACGGTCGCGGGAGTCATACTCTTCAATGCCCGCTTCCTGCTCGATAACCTGCGGACCGTTGAGGCCGAGCCGCGCTTCGCGGGTCACAATCAGGTAGCTGCACAGCGCCGCGGCGATAGACATCCCACCGAAGCAGCCCACGGTCCCGGCGACAATCCCGACGACCGGGGTATAGCGACGCAGGTCAACGATCGCGGCGTGGATATCGGCAATCGCCGCCAGGCCGAGGTTGGCTTCCTGCAAACGTACGCCGCCGGTTTCGAGGCACAGCACCGCCTGAGTCGGAATGCCGTTGCGGTTATCTTCCGCCGCCAGCTCCAGCGCTGCCGCCATTTTGGCGCCGGACACTTCGCCCATGCTGCCGCCCTGGAAGGTGCCTTCAATCGCCACCACCACCGCAGGCTGGCCGTTGATGGTCCCTTTCGCGACCACCATGCCGTCATCGGCCTGAGGAACAATCCCCTGTGGCCCAAGCCACGGAGAGATAATGCCTTCAAACGGATCCAGCAGTTCGCGGTAGCTGCCGTCGTCGAGCAGCGCCTGCGCACGCTGGCGCGCTTTTAATTCGATAAAGCTGCTGTCATCACGCATGGTTCACCCCTTCAAAAACCTGTTCGATACGAATGCGTGCCACGCCCGGCGTCGCGCCGAAGTCGTGGATGGTCAGCTTACCTGCGGGCAGGCTGCTGACGGTTTGCAGGCGGTTGAACAATGCCTCCCAGCGCCCGCGGCTGTTGTCGACGGAGGTGGTGATATCAATGGTTAAGGTCTGGCCCGGTTCGGCGGTGAAAAGCACCTCCATATCCCCGGAACCGACGACCCCTGCCAGCGCCCTGCCGCTTACTTCGCGGCTGGCGGGCACGGTCAATGTGATTTTTTCCATAACATCCTCTTAATGCTTTGAATAGGGCGTTTCGGCGCGGTCAAGAAACAGCGTGGCGGCAAGCAGGTCTGCGGCTCCGCCCGGCGAGGCGTTAAGCGCCAGCATCTGACGGTCTAACCGCGCCAGCGCCTGCTGCCCCGCGAGGGTTGCGCATCCTCCGGCGTTCAGCACCGCACGGGCGCCGTTCTGCATGGCGTCCAGCCCCTCCATGCCGGCGCGCGACAGCACGCAGGTGTCGGTGAGCGAGGTCATGATCGCCATCAGCGCGTCGAGTCTGGCCTGCGTTTCGCTGCTGCCGTTGAGACGGCTGAGGCGAAGCTGCGGCAGCGCGCGCTGCATAACGTGCGGAAACGCCTGCTGAGCCTCTTCACGCGCGCCCGGTACGCGGTAGCGGTGCGTGACGCGTAACCCCTTGCTGAACACTTTCGGCGCCGCGTCATCCGGCAGCTTCGCCAGCTGAGCGGCGGTGTTCGCGACGGTTTGCGCCCGGGCATCGCCGCCCAGCATCGCCACCGCGCTCACCAGCAATCCCAGCGCCCAGATCGCGCCACGGTGCGTGTTCACGCCGTCGGTAGCGGCCATCATCTGCCGTTCACCTTCGCGACCCAGGCGGCCAACGGTTTGCCTGAGGGCAATATCCGCCGGACGCTGCCAGCTCTGCTGCGCCAGCGCCTGAAACGTGGGGGTCAGGCTGTGAGCGGAGCGCTCCATCAGCGCAAGCGATAAATCGTGGTGCGCGCCGTTCCCCCGGCTGTCCACCAGACCGGGCTTCGGGCTTAAACGTGCTTCGTCAATCAGACACTGCGTGGCGGTTCGCGCCAGCCATTCGGCACCGCCTTCAACCTGGATCTGGGGCAGAAGTTTCATTACCAGCTCCGGAATTTCGCAGGTGGGTTGTAAAGACCGCCGGACCATTCCACCAGGTCCGCGACGCTACCGGCCGCCAGCAGCGAACGGGTGGCATCGGTGCGGCGAATGCCCATATCTTCCGGATACACAACCTTGCCGCTCTGGCGCAGTTCCGCCACGCGTTTGGCGTCAACGCCCAGACCGATATCGGTGATACCCGCCACGGCGGCGACCATGGCGCGACGCTCTTCAAGATCTTTCGCCCGGTAGAGGTAAGCAATCCCCTCTTCCGTCAGCACGTGGGTGACGTCATCGCCGTAAATCATGACCGGCGCCAGCGGCATACCAGAGGCTTTCGCGACCTCAACGGCGTCGAGTTTTTCCACGAAGGTTGGCTTCACGCCCGCCTGGAAGGTTTCCACCATCTGCACAACCAGCTTTTTACCGCGCTGCATCGGGTCAGGCTCGGTGATCATGTTCAGCCAGGCCGGTGTGGCGTGGCGACGACCGTGCGGATCGTGGCCCATGTTTGGCGCGCCGCCGAAGCCGGAAAGACGGCCGCGAGTCACGGTTGAGGAGTTAGCGTAACCGTCGACCTGTAGCGTGGAGCCGATAAACATATCGACCGCGTACTGACCTGCCAGCTGACAGAAGGCGCGGTTAGAGCGCATGGAGCCGTCGGCACCGGTAAAGAACACGTCAGGACGGGCGCGGATGTACTCTTCCATTCCCAGCTCGCCGCCGAAGCAGTGGACGCTCTCCACCCAGCCGCTTTCGATGGCCGGGATCAGCGTTGGATGCGGGTTCAGGGTCCAGTGTTTACAGATTTTGCCTTTGAGTCCGAGCTGTTCGCCGTAGGTTGGCAGCAGCAGCTCGATCGCTGCGGTGTTAAAGCCAATCCCGTGGTTCAGGGACTGCACCTGGTGTTCAGCGTAGATGCCTTTAATCGCCATCATCGCCATCAGGATGTGTTCCTGTTTGATCAGGCGCGGGTCACGGGTGAAGAGCGGTTCGATAAAGAACGGCTTATCGGCAACCACCACAAAATCAATCCACGAGCCCGGAATATCCACACGCGGCAGGTCGCACTCGTCGTCCACCAGCTCGTTCACCTGCGCGATGACGATGCCGTCATGGAACGCGGCGGCTTCCACCAGCGCCGGAGTATCTTCGGTACTCGCCCCGGTATAGAGGTTGCCTTTGCGGTCCGCTTTAAAACCGGCAATCAGCGCCACGTTTGGCGATAGGTCGACGTATAAACGTGAGTAGAGTTCGATGTAGGTGTGAATCGCCCCGATTTCGAGCTGACCATCCTCCAGCAGTTGGGAGATTCGCAGGCTTTGCGTACCGGAGAAGGAGAAGTCCAGCTTGCGGGCGATGCCTTTCTCAAAGATGTCCAGATGTTCGCTGCGGCCCACGCTCGGCATGATCATATGCAGATCGTGCACGATTTGCGGGTTCACTTCCGCCAGTGAACGGGAAAGGAAATCCGCCTGCTTCTGGTTGTTGCCTTCCAGAACGACTTTGTCGCCTGGTGCGATCAGTTTTTCCAGCATGGCGACAAGATCGCCGGTTGGCAGTACCTTGCCCTGCACCGGTACGGACGCCAGACGACGCGCTTTCTCACTGCGTCGGGTGTTCCATTGCCGGGTGGGTGTTTGCCCAGATAACATTATTAACCTCCTGATTCAGCACATCATTCTGATTTGCTTAACGTTGAGTAAAGTGTGCGCTCTGGTGAGAAAGGCATCAATTAAGCGTAGAGCCAAATCATTAGCCTGAGAGTAATAATCAAGGTAAATGTTTGTGATCGGGATCAGTTCATGTTTCGGAAAAACGGGCTAAACGGGGTACAATTCGGAAGGTATAGTTAATTTCTGACAAGAATCAGCATCGCCCTTATGACCCAAATCATTCCCTCAGACTTCGACATTGCAGCCGAAGAGAGCGCAGAGTTCGTGCCCATGCGCGGTGTGGCTAACCCTCACCTGCAAACCATGCTGCCGCGCCTGATCCGCCGCAAGGTACAGTTCACCCCGCACTGGCAACGGCTGGATTTGCCGGATGGCGACTTTTTGGATCTCGCCTGGAGCGAAGATCCGGATCGGGCCAGACATAAACCCCGTCTGGTGGTGTTTCACGGTCTGGAAGGCAGCCTGCACAGCCCTTACGCACACGGTCTCATTGAGGCGGCGAAAGCCCGCGGCTGGCTTGGGGTAGTGATGCATTTTCGCGGATGCAGCGGCGAGCCTAATCGTCAGAAACGTATTTATCACTCGGGTGAAACCGAGGACGGTACCTGGTTCCTGCGCTGGCTAAGAGACCATTTCGGCGAGGCGCCAACGGCAGCGGTGGGGTATTCGCTGGGCGGCAATATGCTGGCCTGCCTGCTGGCGAAGGAGAGCGACGCCGTACCGCTGGATGCGGCGGTGATCGTCTCTGCGCCCTTTATGCTGGAGCAGTGCAGCTATCATATGGAAAAGGGGTTTTCGCGAGTGTACCAGCGCTACCTGCTCAACCTGCTGAAAGCCAACGCCGCGCGCAAGCTGAAGGCCTATCCGGATACGCTGCCTGTGACGCTGCAACAGCTCAAACGCGTGAAGCGCCTGCGCGAGTTTGATGATTTGATCACCTCGAAAATCCACGGCTTTGCCGATGCGATTGACTATTACCGTCAGTGCAGCGCCATGCCTTTACTGAACCAAATCACGAAACCTACGCTGATTATCCACGCCAAAGATGATCCGTTTATGGATCATCACTCGATTCCGGCGCCCGATCATCTGCCGGCCAACGTGGAGTATCAGCTCACCCAATTCGGGGGACACGTCGGCTTTGTCGGCGGCACGCTGCGTCGGCCAAAAATGTGGCTTGAGACGCGTATTCCCGACTGGTTAACGGCTTATCTGGACGGTAAATAATGATTATTCCCTGGCAGGATCTCTCTCCCGACACGCTCGATAATCTGATTGAAAGCTTTGTCTTGCGCGAAGGCACCGATTATGGTGAACATGAACGTTCGCTTGAACAAAAGGTCAACGATGTTAAGCGCCAGCTTAAAAGCGGCGACGTGGTGCTGGTATGGTCCGAACTGCATGAGACGGTCAATATCATGCCCCGCAACGCGTTTCACGGCTGATCTTTACACTTTTCCAGTCAGGGAGTTGCTATGTCTGCCAGACATCCGGTTATTGCCGTTACGGGTTCGAGTGGGGCGGGAACCACTACCACCAGCCTCGCCTTCCGCAAGATCTTCGCCCAGCTTAACTTACGGGCGGCAGAGGTAGAAGGCGACAGCTTTCACCGCTACACGCGCCCGGAGATGGATATGGCCATCCGCAAGGCGCGCGATCTGGGTAAACACATCAGCTACTTCGGCCCGGAGGCCAATGACTTCGGCCTGCTGGAGCAAACCTTCCGTGAATACGGGCAAAGCGGTACCGGGCAGTCCCGCAAGTATCTCCACACCTACGATGAAGCCGTGCCCTGGAACCAGGTCCCCGGTACGTTCACGCCCTGGCAGCCGCTGCCGGAACCGACTGACGTGCTGTTTTACGAAGGATTGCACGGCGGCGTGGTGACGCCTCAGCACGACGTGGCGCGCCACGTGGATTTGCTGGTGGGGGTGGTGCCGATTGTTAACCTTGAGTGGATCCAGAAGCTGACGCGTGACATGAGCGAGCGCGGCCATTCGCGAGAGGCGGTCATGGACTCGGTGGTGCGCTCCATGGAAGATTACATCAACTTCCTGACGCCGCAGTTCTCCCGAACCCACATTAACTTCCAGCGCGTCCCCACAGTGGACACCTCCAACCCGTTCGCTGCAAAAAGCATCCCTTCCCTTGACGAGAGCTTTGTGGTGATCCACTTCCGCAACCTGGAAGGCATTGATTACCCCTGGCTGCTGGCGATGCTACAGGGTTCGTTTATTTCGCACATGAATACGTTAGTGGTGCCCGGCGGAAAAATGGGGCTGGCAATGGAGCTGATCATGACACCGCTGGTGCAGCGGCTGATGGAAGGAAAGCAGATCGCGTGACACCTGTTGCCGGATGGCGCTTCGCTTATCCGGCCTACGTTCGTGCAGTTGTAGCTTTGGTAGGGCGGGTTAGCGAAGCGCCACCCGCCAAAAATTAAGCCGCGATCACTTCATACGAATGGGTGATTTTTACCGCTTTCTCCAGCATTAACGCCACAGAGCAGTATTTTTCCGCAGACAGGTCAACCGCACGCGAGACCGCCGCATCCTTCAGTTCTTTGCCGGTGACGATAAAGTGCAAATTAATATGCGTGAACAGGCGGGGCGCCTCTTCACGACGTTCCGACGTCAGCTTCACTTCACAATCGGTCACGTCATGACGGCCTTTTTGCAGGATCGACACCACGTCGATCGCACTGCATCCGCCTGCCGCCATCAGCACCATTTCCATTGGGCTTGGCGCTTTATCGCCGGAGTTGCCATCCATCAAAACCTGGTGCCCGGAAGCAGACTCGCCCAGGAACGTTAACCCTTCAACCCATTTCACACGCGCTTGCATATTCACTCACTCCAACGTTGCATTTTTTATGACAGATTACGTGTACGTTACATTTCTCGCAACGGAAGGCGACCTGCGTCATGCTGAAGCGAGACACCAGGAGACACGCGGCGAAAGCTATGCTAAAACACTCTGGATGCTACAGTAATACATTGACGTTACACATGTATGCAGAGGACATCAAACTTTACTGGCTGCGAAACGTTACGACAGCCGACTTCCCAGGTATGGGTAAGAATTCGATTGCAACCCCAGAGTCCGGATGCATCTTATGACTCTGGTGACAGCTTATAACAGAGGATAACAGCGCATGGTGCTTGGCAAACCGCAAACAGACCCGACTCTCGAATGGTTCTTGTCTCATTGCCACATTCATAAGTACCCATCAAAGAGCACGCTGATTCACCAGGGTGAAAAAGCGGAAACGTTGTATTACATCGTTAAAGGCTCGGTGGCCGTGCTGATCAAAGATGAAGAAGGGAAAGAGATGATCCTTTCTTATCTGAACCAGGGCGATTTTATCGGTGAACTGGGCCTGTTTGAAGAAGGCCAGGAACGTAGCGCCTGGGTTCGTGCAAAAACAGCATGTGAAGTGGCTGAAATTTCTTACAAGAAATTCCGTCAGCTGATTCAGGTCAACCCTGACATCCTGATGCGTCTTTCTTCCCAGATGGCACGCCGTCTGCAAGTGACCTCTGAGAAGGTGGGTAACCTCGCCTTCCTGGACGTGACCGGTCGTATCGCGCAGACGCTGTTGAACCTGGCGAAACAGCCAGACGCCATGACCCACCCTGACGGTATGCAAATTAAAATTACCCGTCAGGAAATCGGTCAGATCGTCGGCTGCTCCCGTGAAACAGTGGGCCGTATCCTGAAGATGCTGGAAGACCAGAACCTGATCTCTGCCCACGGTAAAACTATCGTGGTCTACGGAACCCGTTAATTTCGGTCAAACGGCGTGCCGCCGCAGGGTGGCACGCCGTTTTTGTCTCTACTCCTCATGTGGCGCAGGCTGATCTATCACCCGGAAGTTAACTACGCACTACGACAAACGCTGGTGTTGTGTCTTCCCGTGGTCGTGGGCCTGATCCTCGGACATCTTCAGCAAGGCCTGCTGTTTTCCCTCGTGCCCGCCTGCTGCAACATTGCCGGTCTGGATACGCCGCATAAACGCTTTTTTAAACGTCTGATTATTGGCGGCTGCCTGTTTGCCGGCTGTAGCCTTGCCGTACAACTCTTACTGGCCCGCGACATTCCTCTGCCGTTGATCCTGACCGTGCTGGCGATGACGCTCGGCGTCACCGCCGAAATCAGCTCGCTGCACGCCCGCCTGCTTCCCGCGTCGCTGATTGCCGCCATCTTCACCTTAAGCCTTGCGGGCAATATGCCGGTGTGGGAGCCATTGCTGATCTACGCCCTCGGCACGCTGTGGTACGGGCTGTTTAACTGGTTCTGGTTCTGGCTGTGGCGGGAACAGCCGCTGCGCGAATCCCTGAGCCTGCTCTACGTGCAGCTTGCTGAATACTGCGAAGCAAAATACACCCTGCTCACTCAACATACCGACCCGGAAAAATCCCTGCCGCCGCTGCTGGCGCGCCAGCAAAAAGTGGTGGATCTGATCAGCCAGTGCTATCAGCAGTTGCACATGCTTGCCGCCAACAAAAATCATGAATACAAGCGGCTGCTGCGAACCTTCCAGGTCGGGCTGGATTTGCAGGAGCATATCTCCGTCAGCCTTCATAATCCGGAAGAGGTGCAAAAGCTGGTGGAGCGCAGCCATGCGGAAGCGGTGATCCGCTGGAACGCGCAGACCGTCGCGGCCCGCCTGCGGGTGCTGGCTGACGATATCCTCTATCACCGCTACCCGACGCGCTTTAACATGGACAAACAGCTCGGCGCGCTGGAAAAGATTGCGCGTCAGCACGCGGATAACCCGGTCGGGCAATTTGCTGCCTGGCATTTCAGCCGCATCGCCCGGGTGTTACGCACCCAGCGCCCGCTTTATGCCCGGGACCTGATGGCCGATAAGCAAAAACGGCTGCCGCTGCTGCCCGCGCTCAAAAGCTATCTATCACTGAAATCTTCCGCCCTGCGCAATGCCGCGCGGATCAGTGTGATGCTGAGCATCGCCAGCCTGATGGGAATGGCCCTGCATCTGCCGAAACCCTACTGGATCTTAATGACCGTGCTGTTTGTCACCCAGAACGGCTATGGTGCCACGCGGGTGCGCATTCTGCATCGGGCGGGCGGTACGATGGCGGGGCTGATTATCGCGGGCGTGACGCTGCACTTTCACGTGCCGGAAGGCTATACCCTGGCCGGTATGCTGGCGATCACGCTGGTGAGCTACCTGATCATCCGCAAAAACTACGGCTGGGCGATGGTGGGCTTTACGGTGACGGCGGTGTATACCCTGCAACTGCTCACGCTTAACGGGGAACAGTTTATTATTGCCCGGCTGGTCGATACGCTAATTGGCTGCCTGATCGCCTTTGGCGGCATGGTCTGGTTGTGGCCGCAGTGGCAAAGCGGGTTGCTGAGGCAGAACGCCCACGACGCGCTCGAAGCCGATCAGCAGGCTATTCGTCTTATTCTGAGCGATGACCCGCAGCCCTCTCCGCTGGCCTACGAGCGCATGAAGGTCAACCAGGCGCATAACGCCCTGTTCAACTCCCTTAACCAGGCCATGCAGGAGCCGGGCTTTAACGCGCACTATCTGGCTGACATGAAGCTGTGGGTCACGCACAGCCAGTTTATCGTCGAGCACATCAATGCCATGACGACGCTGGCGCGGGAGCACACGATGCTGACGCCGGATCTGGCGCAGCGCTATTTGCAGTCGTGTGAAATTGCGTTGCAGCGCTGTCAGCAGCGTCTGGAGTATGACGCGCCGGGCGAGTCAGGGGATTCGAACATTCTGGAAGCGCCGGAGACGCTGACCCACGGGCCGATGAGCACCCTTGAGCAGCATTTACAGCGCGTTCTCGGGCACCTGAACACCATGCACACCATTTCGTCGGTGGCATGGCGTCAGCGCCCGCATCACGGGATTTGGTTAACGCGTCGGTTAAAACGAACCGCGTATTAGCCGCTGACGATCTTCGCGACCGCCGCGGCAAAACGGGTTAATCCGTCTTCGATGTCTTTGTCTTCCACCACCAGCGATGGCGCAAAGCGCATCACGTCCGGCCCGGCGTTGAGCACCATGACGCCTTCGTGCGCGGCGGCGTGCAGGAAATCGCGCGCGCGGCCTTTGTACTGCGGCTTCAGTTCGGCGCCGATCAGCAGCCCCATCCCGCGGATGTCGCTGAAGACATCAAACTGTTGGTCAATCTGCTGGAGATGTTTCACAAACAGGTCGCGTTTCGCATTCACGCCATTCAGGACGTCCGGCGTATTAATGATGTCGAACGCCGCACCCGCCACGGCGCACGCCAGCGGATTACCGCCGTAGGTGGAGCCGTGTGAGCCCACATGAAATGCGGAAGCGATATCCTGGGTGGTGAGCACCGCACTGACCGGAAAACCGCCGCCGAGCGCTTTCGCGCTGGTCAGAATATCCGGCGTTACGCCGTAGTGCATATAAGCAAACAGGTCTCCGGTACGCCCCATCCCACACTGCACTTCATCAAACACCAGCAGCGCCTGGTGCTCGTCGCACAGCTCGCGCAGCCCTTGCAGAAATTCAGGGGTGGCCGCCGTGACGCCGCCTTCCCCCTGAATGGGCTCGACCACCACGGCACAGGTGTGATCGTCCATCACCGCTTTAACGGCGTGCAGATCGTTAAACGGCACGTGGATGATATCCGCAGGTTTCGGACCAAAGCCGTCGGAATACTTCGGCTGGCCGCCAACGGAAACGGTAAAGAAGGAGCGACCGTGGAAGGCGTTATGGAAGGCGATGATTTTGGTTTTGTACGGGCTATGACGCGTGGTTGCGTAGTAGCGCGCCAGCTTAAAGGCGGTTTCGTTGGCTTCGGTGCCGGAGTTCATAAACAGCACGCGTTCGGCGAAGGTGGCATCGATGATCTTACGCCCCAGACGCAGCGCCGGTTCGTTGGTGAACACGTTGCTGGTGTGCCACAGCGTTTCGCCCTGCGTTTTCAGCGCGTCCACCAGCGCAGGATGGCAATGGCCCAGCGCCGTCACCGCAATACCGCCTGCGAAATCAACATACTCGTTGCCCTGCTGATCCCAGACGCGGCTGCCTCTCCCTTTCACCGGGATAAACTCAGCCGGTGCATAAATCGGCAGGATCACTTCATCGAATGTCGCGCGGGTAATTGCTGGTTGTTCAGTTGCCATGTCATGACCATCCATTTTTATGTCACATTGATTGTGAAAATATAATCACAAAATATGCATAAAAAATCACAACAAGGCAACAGATATTCAGCGATTAAGGAAATTGGCCAGCAGCGCGTGCCCCTGTTCGCTGAGAATGCTTTCCGGGTGGAACTGCACGCCTTCCAGATCGTACTCACGGTGACGAATGCCCATGATCTCCTGCGTCTCGCTCCAGGCGGTGACCTCAAAGCAGGCCGGCAGGGTCGGCGGATCAATGATCAGAGAATGGTAGCGCGTCACGATTAACGGATTGTTTAGCCCCAGGAATACGCCGGTACCGGTGTGCGTGACCGGAGAGGTTTTGCCGTGCATGACTTTCGCGGCACGGACAATGGTGGCGCCAAAGACCTGCGCAATGGCCTGATGACCCAGGCAGACGCCCAGAATCGGCAGTTTGCCCGCATAATGGCGGATCGCCTCCAGCGAGATACCAGACTCCGAAGGGGTACACGGCCCCGGCGAAATCACGATTTTCTGGGGTGCCAGCGCGTCAATGTCAGCCAGCGCGATCTCATCGTTACGGCGGACAACCACCTCTGCCCCCAGCTCACAAAAATACTGGTAAAGGTTCCAGGTAAAGGAATCGTAGTTATCAATCAGCAGAATCATGGCGGCTCCTGAAAAAATGGCCGCCCTATTTTACGCAGATTCCCGCGCTTCGCTCACAACTTTGGCAAAGATGGCGTTCAGGGCGGTCAAATCCCCCATTGCCCCGCTCTGATTGGCGGCTGCCCAGTCGTTCGGGTCGATCCCCTGCCAGTTCAGCACATAGCCCGCATGAATAGCCAGTTGTTCAAAGAAGATCCGCTGGGCCACGCCATTACCGCTCATAAACGGATGTAGCATGTTGATTTCACAGTAGTAATGACTGATTCTGTCTGTAAACTCTGCTTTCTGAAGGCCCACCAGATATTTATCACTTTCCAGCGAAGCCATCAGCTCATTACCCACTTTCTCGATGTACTCGAAATGGCAAAAAGGAATGTCGCCCTTAGAAATATCGGCGGTGCGCAGCTCGCCCGCGCCTTTCATTTCGTTGCGGAATAAATGGCGGTGAATAAGACACAGATGGGGTAAACCCGGTGCGGAAGGCCCCAGTTCCAGCGTCTCGATATCAGGTTCAGCGGGACCCTTACCTTTTTCAAGGAGGCAGCTGGCCTGAAAATTGACCTTACGTTGTTGCTCCCAGAGACGGGATTTTTGCTTGTCGGTGAGTTTTTTCACTACGCCTCCCTGAATAGTCCGTTTGCCACAAGTATAAGCAGCAAAACGCGCTTTCGCAGGGAGGGTGGAAAGACACGGGCAAGATGTGCCCGTGTGGGGGAACGATTACGGCAGCACTTTCGCGGAGAGAATGACGACTGGCTTAGACGGCACATTCTGGTATGGACCGACATCGTGAGTCTGAACCTGAGAAATCTTATCCGCAACGTCCATGCCTTTCACCACTTTGCCAAACACCGCGTAGCCAAAGTCGCGCTGACCGTGGTCCAGGAAGGCGTTATCAGCCACGTTGAGGAAGAACTGGCTGGTGGCGCTGTCTTTGTCCGCCGTACGCGCCATGGAGATGGTGCCGCGCTTGTTCAGCAGGCCGTTGTCTGCTTCATTTTTGATGGGCGGGTTGGGCTGTTTCTGCTGCATCTGCTCGTTAAAACCGCCACCCTGAATCATAAAGCCCGGGATCACGCGGTGGAACGTGGTGTTGTTATAAAAACCACTGTTCACGTAGTCGAGGAAGTTTTTCACCGAAACAGGGGCTTTCTGGCTATCCAGCTCCAGCTCAATATTCCCCGCAGAGGTAGTCAGCAGGACGTGGGGGTCTCCTTTGGCTGCCAGCGCAGCAGGGGAAACGGCAGAAAGAGCAAACACAGCTGCGACAGCCGCCAGTGTTGATTTGAGCATGAGAATTCCTTAACAAAGCGCAGTATAAAAAGCGAATGGCTTGATTCTAAAGAGCAGTATGAACCCAGACCAGTCTTTTACCTAATTTTACCAAATTGAAACAATTATTACCGCGCAAACGATTGTTCACCCCACAACGTAATGTGATCTGCATCACGTTAAAACCTGCAATTGTGCTCAAAATTTTCTGAAAAGATTTAATTAGATCACTTTCGCGACTAAAATCTGCCCGCTCAAACGCAGTCATTGCGTTTTTCTTTACTTTTAACAGGCCAGACATGACTAACAGCAATCGCATCAAGCTCACATGGATCAGCTTCTTCTCTTACGCCCTGACCGGCGCGTTGGTGATCGTCACCGGGATGGTGATGGGAAATATCGCAGACTACTTCCAGCTGCCCGTTTCCAGCATGAGTAATACCTTCACCTTCCTGAACGCGGGGATCCTGATCTCTATTTTCCTTAATGCCTGGCTGATGGAAATCGTGCCGCTGAAAACGCAGCTGCGTTTCGGCTTCGTGCTGATGGTTGCCGCCGTGGCGGGCCTGATGCTGAGCCACAGCATCGCCCTCTTCTCTGCCGCCATGTTCGTGCTGGGTCTGGTGAGCGGGATCACCATGTCGATCGGTACATTCCTGATTACGCATATGTATGAAGGCCGCCAGCGCGGCGCGCGTCTGCTGTTCACCGACTCCTTCTTCAGCATGGCCGGGATGATTTTCCCGATGGTCGCCGCGTATCTTCTGGCGCGCAGCATTGAGTGGTACTGGGTGTACGCCTGCATTGGTCTGGTTTATGTCGCGATCTTTGTTCTCACCTTCGGCTGCGAGTTCCCGGTGCTGGGCAAAAAAGCGCAGACTACGTCCGAGCCGGTTGCGAAAGAAAAATGGGGTATCGGCGTACTGTTCCTCTCCATCGCCGCGCTGTGTTACATCCTCGGTCAGCTGGGCTTTATCTCCTGGGTTCCTGAATACGCGAAAGGTCTGGGCATGAGCCTGAACGATGCGGGTAAACTGGTGAGCGATTTCTGGATGTCTTACATGTTCGGCATGTGGGCGTTTAGCTTTATCCTGCGCTTCTTCGACCTGCAACGGATCCTGACCGTTCTGGCGGGTCTGGCAACCGTGCTGATGTATCTGTTCATCAACGGTTCCCCGGAGCATATGCCGTGGTTCATCCTGACCCTGGGCTTCTTCTCCAGTGCGATTTACACCTCGATCATCACCCTTGGTTCTCTTCAGACCAAAGTGGCCTCACCGAAGCTGGTGAACTTCGTGCTGACCTGCGGCACCATCGGCACCATGCTGACCTTCGTGGTCACGGGCCCGATTGTTGCGCACAGCGGCCCGCTGGCGGCGCTGCATACCGCTAACGGTCTGTACGCCGTGGTGTTCATCATGTGCTTCGTGCTGGGCTTTGTGACCCGTCACCGTCAACACAACCCGGCAACAGCTACCCACTAATCGCCGTAACCCCTTTGCGTACTGCAAAGGGGTTTTCCCTGCTCACCCGCCCTGCCCGCCGATGGGTAAAAACCCCCACTACATTTGTGCGAAAAACAAGCAAGAACAAAAATCAAACAATATCCGTCACTTATAAAAATCCTGACAAATCATAGATATACCCCCTAAGAGGTAGGTGAAGGCGTATTTGATTTGCATCAATAAGTGCCCCTGCTGAATCGTTAAGGTAGGCAGTAATAGAAAAGAAATCGAGGCAAAAATGAGCAAAGTCAGACTCGCTATCATCGGTAACGGCATGGTCGGCCACCGCTTTATTGAGGATCTTCTCGATAAAGCCGATGCTGAGCAGTTCGATATTACCGTGTTCTGTGAAGAACCCCGCAAGGCGTACGACCGTGTGCACTTGTCTTCCTACTTCTCTCACCATACCGCCGAAGAGCTATCTCTGGTGCGTGAAGGGTTCTACGAGAAGCATGGCGTAAAAGTGCTGGTGGGCGAACGCGCTATCACCATCAACCGTCAGGAGAAAGTGATCCACTCCAGCGCCGGACGTACGGTTTTTTACGATAAGCTGATCATGGCGACGGGCTCGTATCCGTGGATCCCGCCTATTAAAGGGTCGGAAACCCAGGATTGCTTCGTTTACCGTACAATTGAAGACCTCAACGCCATTGAATCCTGCGCACGTCGAAGCAAACGCGGCGCGGTTGTCGGCGGTGGTCTGCTGGGTCTGGAAGCGGCAGGCGCACTGAAAAACCTCGGCGTTGAAACCCACGTCATCGAATTTGCCCCGATGCTGATGGCGGAACAGCTGGACCATATGGGTGGCGACCAGCTACGCCGTAAAATCGAAAGCATGGGCGTGAAGGTTCACACCAGCAAGAACACCAAAGAGATCGTGCAGGAAGGCACCGAAGCGCGTAAAACCATGCGCTTTGCCGACGGCAGCGAGCTGGAAGTGGATTTCATCGTCTTCTCCACCGGTATTCGCCCGCGCGACAAGCTGGCCACCCAGTGCGGTCTGGCCGTTGCGCAGCGCGGCGGGATCATGATCAACGATACCTGCCAGACCTCCGATCCGGATATCTACGCCATCGGCGAATGCGCCAGCTGGAATAACCGCGTATACGGCCTGGTTGCACCAGGGTACAAAATGGCGCAGGTCGCCGTTGACCATATCCTCGGCAGCGAAAACGCCTTCACCGGCGCAGACATGAGCGCCAAGCTGAAACTGCTGGGCGTGGACGTGGGCGGTATTGGTGATGCGCATGGCCGCACCCCGAACTCCCGCAGCTATGTTTATCTGGACGAAAGCAAAGAAGTCTACAAACGTCTCATCGTCAGCCAGGACAACAAAACCCTGCTCGGGGCGGTGCTGGTGGGTGATACCAGCGACTTCGGTAACCTGCTCCAGCTGGTGCTGAACGCCATTGAGCTGCCGGAGAACCCGGACGCGCTAATCCTCCCGGCGCACGCCTCCAGCGGTAAGCCGTCCATCGGCGTGGATAAATTGCCGGACAGCGCGCAAATCTGTTCCTGCTTCGACGTGACCAAAGGCATGCTGATCTCCGCCATTAACAAAGGCTGCCACACTGTTGCGGCGCTGAAGGCGGAAACCAAAGCCGGGACCGGCTGCGGCGGCTGTATTCCTCTGGTCACTCAGGTGCTGAACGCCGAGCTGGCAAAACAGGGCATTGAAGTGAACAACAACCTGTGCGAGCACTTCGCTTACTCTCGCCAGGAGCTGTATCACCTGATCCGCGTGGAAGGCATTAAGTCCTTCGACGAACTGCTGGAGAAACACGGCCAGGGCTATGGCTGTGAAGTATGTAAGCCTACCGTCGGTTCCCTGCTGGCGTCCTGCTGGAACGAATATGTGCTCAAACCAGAACACACTCCGCTTCAGGACACCAACGATAACTTCCTGGCCAATATTCAGAAAGACGGGACTTACTCGGTGATCCCGCGTTCTGCCGGAGGGGAGATTACCCCGGAAGGGCTGGTCGCCGTGGGCCGTATCGCCCGTGAGTTTAACCTGTACACCAAAATCACCGGCTCCCAGCGTATCGGCCTGTTCGGTGCGCAGAAAGATGACCTGCCGGAAATCTGGCGTCAGCTGATTGAAGCGGGCTTTGAAACCGGTCACGCGTACGCCAAGGCGCTGCGCATGGCGAAAACCTGCGTGGGCAGCACCTGGTGCCGCTACGGCGTGGGCGACAGCGTGGGCTTCGGCGTAGAGCTGGAAAACCGCTACAAAGGCATCCGTACGCCGCACAAAATGAAGTTCGGCGTCTCAGGGTGTACCCGTGAATGTGCGGAAGCACAGGGGAAAGACGTGGGTATCATTGCCACGGAGAAAGGCTGGAACCTGTACGTGTGCGGTAACGGCGGGATGAAACCTCGCCACGCGGATCTGCTGGCCGCCGATCTCGATCGCGATACGCTGATCAAATACCTCGACCGCTTCATGATGTTCTACATTCGTACCGCCGATAAGCTGACCCGTACCGCGTCCTGGCTGGATAATCTCGAAGGCGGCATCGACTACCTGAAATCGGTCATTATCGACGACAAGCTGGGTCTGAATGAACAGCTGGAATCCGAGATGACTCGCCTGCGCGAGGCGGTGATCTGCGAGTGGACCGAAACCGTGAACACGCCAGCGGCGCAGACGCGCTTCAAACACTTTATCAACAGCACCCAGCGCGACCCGAACGTGCAGGTGGTGCCGGAGCGCGAACAGCATCGTCCAGCGACCCCGTATGAACGTATTCCGGTGATGCTGGTGGAGGAAAACGCATGAGCCAGTGGGTTAACATCTGCAACATTAACGACATTCTGCCAGCAACCGGCGTCTGTGCCCTGCTGGGCAACGAGCAGGTGGCGATTTTCCGCCCTCGCCACGATGAACAGGTCTATGCCATCAGCAATATCGACCCGTTCTTCGAGGCCAGCGTGCTCTCCCGCGGTCTGATTGCGGAGCACCAGGGCGAGCTGTGGGTTGCCAGCCCGCTGAAAAAGCAGCGCTTCCGCTTAACCGACGGACTCTGCATGGAAGATGAAAGCTTCTCGGTCAAACACTACGACGTCCGCGTGAAGGACGGCGAGGTGCAGCTGAAAGCGTAACCCCTCGCCTTTTCAATAGGAAAGGCTTATGACCCCTTATGGGTAACGGCAGGAAAAACCGTATGTTCTGTACGATCCCTGCTGTTATCCTGACGTCAATTCTTCCCCCGCCATGAATGCTGTGAGGTAACGTCGTGGATCACCTGCCGATTTTTTGTCAATTACGCAACCGCGACTGCCTGCTCGTGGGCGGCGGCGATGTGGCTGAACGCAAGGCGCGCCTGCTGTTAGAGGCGGGCGCCCGACTGACCGTCAACGCCCTCACCTTCGCCCCTCAGTTTGACGTCTGGGCGCAGGAAGGGATGCTCACCCAGGTGCAGGGTGAGTTTGATGAATCCCTGCTGGATACCTGCTGGCTGACCATCGCCGCAACGGATAACGATGATGTTAACCAGCGCGTCAGCGACGCCTGCGAAGCGCGCCGCATCTTCTGTAACGTGGTGGATGCGCCGAAAGAGGCGAGCTTTATCATGCCGTCGATTATCGACCGTTCACCGCTGATGATTGCGGTGTCGTCCGGCGGGCGCTCGCCCGTTCTTGCCCGTCTGCTGCGGGAAAAACTGGAAGCCGTGCTGCCGCAGCATCTTGGTCAGATTGCCCAATACGCCGGAGAGCTGCGCTCCCGCGTGAAGCAAACCTTCGCAACCGTGGGCGAACGCCGTCGCTTCTGGGAGAAGTTCTTTGTCAACGACAGGCTGGCGCAGTCCCTTGCCAATCAGGACACCAAAGCCGTTGAAGAGACGACCGAACAGCTCCTGAGCGAGCCGCTGGACCATCGCGGTGAAGTGGTGCTGGTGGGCGCAGGTCCCGGCGATGCGGGCCTGCTGACGCTGAAGGGTCTCCAGCAGATCCAGCAGGCGGACATCGTGGTGTATGACCGTCTGGTCTCTGATGACATCATGAATCTGGTGCGCCGCGATGCTGACCGCGTGTTCGTCGGCAAACGGGCAGGTTATCACTGCGTACCGCAGGAGGAGATCAACCAGACCCTGCTGTGGGAAGCGCAAAAAGGTAAGCGCGTGGTGCGCCTGAAAGGGGGCGATCCATTTATCTTTGGTCGCGGCGGCGAGGAGCTGGAAACCCTGTGCAACGCGGGTATTCCGTTCTCCGTGGTGCCGGGCATTACGGCGGCGTCCGGCTGTTCTGCCTATTCCGGCATTCCGTTAACCCATCGCGACTATGCCCAGAGCGTGCGCCTGGTGACGGGCCACCTGAAAACCGGCAGCGAACTGGACTGGCATAATCTGGCCGCTGAAAAGCAGACGCTGGTGTTCTATATGGGGCTAAATCAGGCAGCCACGATCCAGGCGAAACTGCTGGAGCACGGCATGGAAGCAGATATGCCGGTCGCGCTGGTGGAAAACGGCACCGCCATTACGCAGCGCGTGGTCGATGGCGTGCTGACGCAGCTGGGCGAGCTGGCGCAGCAGGTTGAAAGCCCGGCGCTGATCGTGGTGGGTCGCGTGGTAGCCCTGCGCGAAAAACTGAACTGGTTCTCCAGCCACTAACGCATAATCTCTCCCGGGAGTAGTCTTTAAGCGGACTACTCCCTTCTTACCTCAGTCGATAACATACCGCCCGCATAATGGAACTTTTCCATTTATTCCCTCGTGTTACATCCAATTTTCGATTTTTTGACAAGGAATGCGTATGTTCAAACTGGCAAAAGCTGCCGTTCTGGTCGGCCTGTTATCAACTCTGACGGCCTGCACCGGTCACGTTCAAAATACTAAAAATAATTGCAGCTACGATTACCTGCTTCACCCGGCGATCTCCATTTCGAAGATCATCGGCGGTTGCGGCCCGGCGGCACAGCAGTAAGCGTTTTTCAGGCGTAAAAAAACCGGGGATGTCCCGGTTTTTTTGTTTCGTCAGTTTTGTCGGGTGGCGGCTCCGCCTTACCCGACCTGCACGGTCCCGTAGGCCGGGTAAGCGTAAGCGCCACCCGGCAAAGCGGCTTAAGGTTTCGCCACAAACCCAATAGCGTCGTACACCGCTTTCAGGGTTTCGGAGGCGCGCGCGCTGGCTTTTTCCGCGCCCTCTTTCATCACTTTTTGCAGGAAAGCTTCGTCGTTACGGTAACGGTGATAGCGCTCCTGCAACTCGGTCAGCATGCCGGAAACGGCGTCTGCCACTTCGCCTTTCAGGTGGCCGTACATCTTACCTTCAAAGTGTTTTTCCAGCTCAGGGATGCTCTGTCCGGTCACACCGGAGAGAATGTCCAGCAGGTTAGACACGCCCGCTTTGTTCTGCACGTCGTAGCGCACCACTGGCGGCTCGTCGGAGTCGGTCACCGCACGCTTGAGCTTTTTCACCACTGATTTCGGATCTTCCAGCAGGCCGATAACGTTGTTGCGGTTATCGTCAGACTTGGACATCTTTTTGGTCGGCTCCAGCAGCGACATCACGCGCGCACCGGATTTCGGAATAAACGGCTCAGGCACTTTGAACACGTCACCGTAAAGCGCATTGAAGCGCTGGGCAATATCGCGGCTCAGCTCCAGGTGCTGCTTCTGGTCTTCACCCACCGGCACCTGGTTGGTCTGGTACAGCAGAATGTCGGCCGCCATCAGCACCGGATAGTCAAACAGACCGGCGTTGATGTTTTCAGAGTAGCGGGCAGACTTATCCTTGAACTGGGTCATGCGGCTCAGCTCGCCAAAATAGGTGTAGCAGTTCAGCGCCCAGCCCAGCTGCGCGTGCTCTGGCACGTGAGACTGAACGAAAATGGTGCTCTTCTCTGGATCGATACCGCAGGCCAGATACAGCGCCAGGGTGTCCAGCGTGGCTTTGCGCAGCTTCTCGGGATCCTGACGCGCGGTGATAGCATGCAAATCCACGATGCAGTAAATGCAGTGGTAGTCATCCTGCATGCTCACCCACTGACGTAACGCACCCATGTAGTTACCAATGGTCAGTTCACCTGAAGGCTGTGCGCCACTAAAAACGATGGGCTTAGTCATTATTCAATTCCTGATGTTCACTGTGCGAGAGCCCGAGTGCGGGCAACAAATCTTTGAAGTGGTCGAACACAACGTCCGGCTCACTCAGCGTAATGGCTTCACCGTAGTTGTAGCCGTAGGTCAACCCAACCGACGGGCAACCTGCCGCTCTGGCAGCCAGAATATCATTGCGGGAATCCCCGACAAAGAGCAGCTCCGCAGGCGCTAAGGATAATTTTCCTGCCACCAGCAATAGCGGTTCCGGATGCGGCTTTTTATTCTGCACGTCATCGCCGCCCACAATTACGGAGAAGTATTTCGCGATATCCAGCGCTTCCAGCAGAGGCGCAACGAACGGTGTCGGCTTGTTAGTCACCAGTCCCAGCGGGATGCCTTTGGCATGTAGCGCGCTCAGCGTTTCAGCGACATCCGGGAACAGGAAGCTACCCTCTTCGACGGTCTCTTCGTAGAAACGGTCGAACAGTTTGCGCAGAATACGCTGCTGCTCATCCTGGGGAATATCCGCGTGGTCAACACTCGGTTTACCTTGCGCGGAACGCTGAGAGGCACGCTCCTGACGAGCCCAGGACAGCGCGCGCTCCATCAGCACGTCTGCACCGTTACCAATCCACGTCACCACGCGCTCTTCGCCTGCAACGGGGAGTTCAAGGGCATACAGCGCCTGATCGACGGCGCGGGTTAATCCTGGCGCGCTGTCGACCAGCGTGCCGTCGAGGTCAAATGCTACACCCCGAATAGCCTGCAATTTATCCATGACTTACCTTCGCCAGTTCACGGCGCATTTCATCAATGACTTTTTTGTAATCCGGTTGATCGAAGATGGCGGAGCCTGCAACGAACATATCCGCCCCTGCCGCCGCAATCTCACCGATATTATTGACCTTCACGCCGCCGTCCACTTCCAGACGAATATCATAGCCAGACTCATCGATACGGCGGCGCACTTCACGCAGTTTGTCGAGGGTCTGAGGGATAAATGACTGACCACCAAAGCCCGGGTTGACGGACATCAGCAGGATCACGTCCAGCTTGTCCATCACGTAGTCGAGATAGCTCAGCGGGGTCGCCGGGTTAAAGACCAGTCCCGCCTTACAGCCGTTCTCTTTGATCAGCTGTAGCGTGCGGTCAACGTGTTCGGAGGCTTCCGGGTGGAAAGTGATGATACTGGCACCCGCCGCGGCGAAATCAGGCACGATGCGGTCAACCGGTTTCACCATCAGATGCACGTCAATGGGCGCGGTGATCCCGTAGTTACGCAGCGCTTTAAGCACCATCGGACCGATGGTCAGGTTGGGAACGTAGTGGTTATCCATAACGTCGAAATGGACGACATCCGCGCCAGCCGCGAGAGCTTTGGCAGTGTCTTCACCCAGGCGGGCAAAATCGGCCGACAGAATTGAGGGGGCAATCAAAAACTGTTTCATCCGCATCTCCTTGAAATGTGTTTACCGGCGGGCAAAGGCTCAGGGTCGATAAAGCGCCAGAAGTTCGTCCACCTTTTTACGTGTGCCGCCGTTGCTGCTAATGCTACGCCGCACTTTTACCTGAAAATGCTTCGCGGCTTTGTACCATTCGCGCGTATCAGGCGTGTCGTGATTCGAAATTAACACCGGAATTCTTTTGCTGACCAGCTTTTCCGCCATCTCAGCCAGACGCGCCTGCTCGGCAGGGCTGAAGCTGTTGGTGTGATAAGCGGTAAAATTCGCCGTCGCAGAGAGCGGGGCGTAAGGCGGGTCGCAGTAGACCACCGAGTTTACGCCCGCCAGATCCATGCACTCTTCATAGGAGAGACAGTAGAACTCGGCATTCTGCGCTTTTTCAGCAAAGTGATACAGTTCGTCCTGTGGGAAATAGGGACGCTTATAGCGGCCAAACGGCACGTTAAACTCGCCACGCAGATTATACCGGCACAGACCGTTGTAGCCATGGCGATTGAGATAAAGAAACAACAGCGCGCGACGGAACGGATCCTGGCTCTGATTAAACTCAGCGCGGAACTGATAGTAGACGTCCGGGTTGTTGTTCTCTGGCGTAAACAGCTTCCGCGCCTCTTCCACATACTCATCGGTACGCAGTTTGACGATGTTATAGAGGCTGATAAGGTCGCTGTTGATATCCGCCAGGATATAACGAGAAAAATCGGTATTCAGGAACACCGATCCAGCACCCACGAAGGGCTCGATAAGACACTCGCCTTTCGGCAGGTGCTTTTTAATATCGTCGAGCAGGGGGTATTTCCCCCCTGCCCATTTCAGAAAAGCGCGATTTTTTTTCATGCTGACTAACTGATTACACCTTCTCCGGCTGTGGAGAAAGCTCCGACAGCATCCTGCGCTTTAAACATTACTTCAGATCGGCCTGCACCTGATGAATCGGCTTCGCCCACGGTTTTTTCGCCTGCACGTCGGCTGGCAGCGTGGAAACGGCACGTTTTGCTTCATCTTTGGAAGCATAAATACCACTCACCAGCACATACCACGGTTGACCGTTACGGGTCGTCTGATAAACCACGTAGTTTTTCAGATTCGATTTCTTCGCCCAGGCGTTGAGGTTGTCATAGTTAGACGAACTGCTCAGCTGAAGGGTGTAGTTGCTGGAAGAGGCCGACTGCAAAGAACCCACGTTGCCCGTCGTTTTACCTGATGCAGCGCCCGTTTTGGCTGCGGGAGCCGCAGGTGTTGTTGCAGAAGGTGTTGTTGCAGCAGGCGCGGTTGTGGTCGCCGTTGCTTTCGGTGCAGTGGTTGCCGCAGGCGTTGGCGCTTTAACCGGCTGGCTCACAGCAGGTTTGGTCTGCGCTGGCGCTTTCGTTTCTGGCGCTTTTGCCACGGTTTGCGGTTTCGTCTCACGCTTCGGCTCAATCACAGCCTGCTTACGCTCCTGGCGTGGCGCAGTCTGCGTCTGGCGCGGTTTGGTTTCCGTTGTCGCCGTTTGCTGCTGGGCATTGCTGCCATGAACTGGCGCAACGGTGGCTGGTTCAGTTGGCAGCGTGGAGTTCACCACGGCAGCGTTAACCTGCTCCTGATTCTGCGGCTGCATCAGCGCATTGTTCAGATCGCCCTGAACTTCAACACGCTGCTGACCTTCAGGCGTCGCAGGCGCCTGGCCCTGAGTCGGGGTCGCAGAGACAGGCGGCAGAGAGATATCCTGGCCAGCGCTGGTGTTACCTGCGGTCTGCTCTGCGGAAGTGGTGCCCGGCGCAGGCTGAGCGCCATTCGCCTGGTTGCTCGCATCGTTACCAGACAGGTCAATGCTCTTCTCGGCAGACGCCGTCTGCTCGGTAGAATTGGTAGAAGGTGCTTTTAGCGCGGACCCAATGCCGACAATCAGCAAGACCAGCACCAGAACGCCAAGGCCCATCATAATGTACTGACGGGAGGCCGGTTTTGCCGCTACCGCTTTTTTACGTTTGCGCGGACGACGTTCAACAGGCTGTTCATCCATTAACTCTTCTTCGGATTCATACTCCTCGTCTTCTCGCTCATTTCGCGCGTTACGGCTACGCGAAGGGCGACGATCGTCTGCATCCAGTTCGACATCGTCAAAATTGATCTGCGGCTCGTTATCACGTTCTGAAGATTGACGAGAACGACCAGTACGACGATCGCTGGGATCGGGTTTCAGCTCGTCTTCTGGTTTGAATTCATCCATTTAACACCCCACTCAAAGGCTTCTGCCAACGACTCTGCATTTACCTGAAGCTAAAACGACCACCTGTTACAGCGGTCTGACCTTTCTAGTTGTTACGCCTGCTGACAATCAGCAATAGCGCCAAGTACGACTTCGTGCGGCACTCCGCCGCGCACTTCACTTTTCCCTATTGCAAGCGGGAGTACCAGACGCATCTCACCTGCCAATACTTTTTTATCGCGCATCATGTGGGGAAGGTACGCCTGCGCAGACATTTCCTGCGGACCACTCACCGGCAAGCCAGCACGTTGAAGCAACGCGATGATACGTGCTGTCTCTACCGGCCTGAACTGCCCCAGACGTTCAGAGGCTCGCGCCGCCATAACCATTCCGGCAGCGACAGCTTCACCGTGAAGCCAGTTACCGTAGCCCATTTCGGCTTCGATCGCATGACCAAACGTATGCCCCAGATTCAGTAAAGCACGTAAGCCGGTTTCACGCTCATCTGCGGCAACGACTTCTGCTTTCAGCTCACAACAACGGCGAATACAGTAGGCCATTGCCTGCCCGTCAAGGCGCAGCAGCGCATCCATATTCTCTTCCAGCCAGGTGAAGAATTCCCCGTCAAGAATAATGCCGTATTTGATCACTTCTGCAAGGCCGGACGCCAGTTCGCGCGCTGGCAAGGTTTTCAGACAGTCGAGATCCACCACCACCGAGGCAGGCTGGTAGAACGCGCCAATCATGTTTTTGCCGAGCGGATGGTTAACCGCCGTTTTACCGCCCACAGAAGAATCGACCTGTGAGAGCAACGTGGTTGGAATTTGAATAAAGCGCACGCCGCGCTGATAGCTGGCGGCTGCAAAACCGGTCAGATCGCCCACAACACCGCCGCCCAGGGCAAGCAGTGTTGTATCACGACCGTGCGGTTTTTGCAGAAGTGCGGTAAAGACGGTATCCAGTACCGTCAGGCTTTTGTACTGCTCGCCATCGGGCAGAATCACACTGTCGACCTTCACGCCCGCCTGCTCAAGCAGGTGACGTACACGGTTGAGATAAAGCGGAGCCAGCGTCTCGTTGGTGACCAGCATCGCCTGATCACCCGCTTTCAGTGGTAAGAAGGAAGCTGGGTCGTTAAACAAACCAGCCGCGATGGTGATAGGGTAACTACGTTCCCCGAGAGTAACTGTAATCCTCTCCATGACGCGACATCCACCTTAAATGCTTTTACCCGCAGGCGAGTGTATATAAAGCCAGAATCAGTTGCTTTCCAGCATATGAATAATCTGGTTTGCAACCACTTTAGCGCTTTGATCGTCAGTACGAATGGTCACATCAGCAATCTCTTCGTACAGAGGATTGCGTTCATCGGCCAAAGCTTCCAGAACTTCACGTGGCGGTGTTTCAACCTGCAACAACGGGCGCTTTTTATCACGCTGCGTGCGTGCCAGCTGTTTTTCGATGGTCGTCTCAAGATAGACCACTACGCCACGGGCGGAGAGACGGTTGCGGGTTTCGCGAGATTTTACAGAGCCGCCGCCAGTTGCCAGCACAATGCCCTGTTTTTCCGTGAGTTCGTTGATCACTTTTTCTTCTCGGTCACGGAAACCTTCTTCGCCTTCTACGTCGAAGACCCAGCCCACATCCGCTCCGGTTCGTTTCTCAATCTCTTGATCAGAATCGTAAAATTCCATATTGAGTTGTTGAGCTAACTGACGCCCAATAGTGCTTTTGCCGGCACCCATAGGCCCAACCAGAAAGATATTGCGTTTCTCTGCCATTTTTTCGGTACTACTAAGACTATTCGTTAATGGTAATCCCCGCTGCGCAGACACCCGGCGTAGCAGGACATGAACTGAAACCTCATTTGCAATAGAGCGAGAGTCAGACGAAAAATTATCTCAATACTCCGGCTTGTTTGGCAACTGATTAAATCACCGTTCCCGGCGCATAAGGAAATAAGACGTAAGTCCAACTCAAATCGGTACTCCTTGTATGCTAATTCATGCCCCACGTCAAACATCTGCAACAAACTGAATGCAAAATCATTGCGGGGATCGTTACCCATTAATGAATACTGACCAGACGTGGCGTGATAAACACCACTAACTCGCGCCGTTCATTATCTTTTCCGTCATGGCGGTACAGCTGACCCAGCCACGGAATGTTGCCCAGCACGGGCACGCTGTCGCGTCCGGTTTTATTCTTTTGCGAAAAGATCCCGCCCAGCGCGAGCGTTTCCCCACTTTTTACCTCTACCTGCGTTTCGATCTCCTGCTTATCGATCGCCAGCGTTTCGCCGTCTGCCTGTTGCAGCACCTGGCCGGGCATATTTTCACTGATATGCAGTTTCAGGCGCACGCGACCGCCCGGCAGGACCACCGGCGTGACCTCCATGCCTAATACCGCTTCTTTAAATTCAACGGATGTCGCCCCGCTCTCGCCGCTGGAAACCTGATACGGAATTTCGCTGCCCTGCTTGATGCTGGCCGGCTGCATGTGCGACGCCAGCAGCCGCGGGCTGGCGATGATATCCACCTGCTGCTTTTGCTCAAGCGCCGACAACTCAAGATCCAGCATCCTGCCGTTGATGCGCCCGATGTTAAACCCCGCGTGGGTGGTTGCACTGGCCACCGACAGGTCCGCCCCCAGCGTCGTGACCTGACCCACCTTACCGGCCTCCGTTGCGTCAGCGAGGTTCCATTTCACCCCCAGTTCACGCAGGCTTTTTTCACTGATGGTCACAATCTGCGCCGCCAGTTCCACCTGCTCGACGGGCAGATCCATCTGCACAGCCCAGCGCTGGAGCATATCCACCACCGTCTGGTTATCCCTGACCAGAAAACGGTTGGTGCGCTTGTCGACGGAGAGACTGCCTTTCGGGCTTAAGAGCTTTTCTGCCGCTTTTTGCAATTCGGCCGCATCCGCATAAGCAAACGGAATGCTGTGAGAGTGCAGCGGGGCGTCAAGCAGACGCTGGGCCCGCTCCTGCTCTTTACGCGTCTGTTGCTCCCGTTGCCAGGCCGCCGTATGCACATAAAAAATGCCGCCCTCTTCCCGCAATACCAGCCCGGCGCTGTTCACTACCGTCTGAAGCGCCTGCCTCCAGGGCACCCGCGTTAAATTCAGCGAAAGCGAACCGCTGACATCCGGCGACACCACCAGATTGCGATCCTCCTGCGCCACCAGCGCCTGTAATATCTGCACCACCGGGACATCATCCACCAGCAGGGTGACCGGTTTTGGCGTCGCGGCCCACAGGGGCTGGCTGAGTGCCGCCAGTAACAGCCCTATCCTTATCTTCACTTTTTTTCGTTCCTTCTCGTTGCCATGTCCATCGCTTCGGCTCGCACATGTCGCCGACATCAACGGTCAGTTGTTGTTTATCTATCGCGCTCACCTGCCAGCCTGTCGGTAACAGCATCTGCGTTTTTACCCGGTGCCAGAGTTTCTGCCCGTCCTGCATAAGGCCGATATCCCTGCTGCCGCTAACTACCCCCTGATACCGCCACTGGCTGAGCTGCCCGGCTGCGCAACGCTCTTCCGGCACAGAGAAGGGATCCCGCATCCCGGTCAGGAAAAGCGGAGAAAGCAGGATCAGCAAACGGGCTTTACTGCGCATGACCGATCTCCAGTTGCAGGCTGAGGCGTAACTGTTTGCCCTGTGGGGTGATGGAAAACGCACTCACCCGCGCGTTCTCAAGCGCCAGCCGGGAAAAGAGCGCCGGGACCGCGCCCCAGGAGGCATCCAGCGCCAGCTCTCCCCCACTCTGCTGCGGCTTCCAGTACACCAGCCTTGCGCCCTCACGCTGAAAAGCCAGGGGAGAAAAGAGCCGCGAGGGCATCACTTGCGTAACCACTGCTCTCCGTCCGGCCTCTGGCCACAGCGAGGCGTTGATTCGCTTCGCACTGATGGCCTGCGCCTGAATATCGGCGTAACGCAGAGCAGCGGGCCTGAGCAGCAGTCCCCAAATTGCCCACGCAACAAGCCCCGACGCGATCAACCAGCAAAGGACGCGCCGGGAAGGACGTGCATCAGTCCAGCGTTGATACCAGATACCCACCTGCTACCTCCGGCTAAGTAGTTGAAAAGAGAACATCCATCGCCCCTGGCTATCCTGTTGCATTTCGCCTGCCGGTCCGGGGTTAAATCCCGTCACCCCTTTCAGGGCATCGGTCATGGCGGAGAGCGCTGGCAGTGAGGTGGTATAGCCGGTCAGGGTCAGCGAGGGTGGCTGATAACGCAGCGCCGTCAGCCACGCCTGCCGGGGCATTGCGCTGGCAAGGGACTCCAGCGCAGGTTGCCAGGCCGGATCAGACGGCAGCGAAGGGGTTTTCTGCCCCGCTGACTGCGGCTGACGGGCTCTCAATACTTTCTGTACCGCACGTGTCCCGGCCAGTTCGCTCTGCAACGCCTGTAACGCGAGAGTCTGCGTCGCCCGCAGGCTGATACTCCCCGCCAGCATCACCAGCCATGAGCCAGCAAACAGCAGCCCCCAGAAACGCAGGCGCTGATTACGTTGCTGCCGACGCCAGGGTAAAAGATTGGGCATGCTCATTACGGCGCCTCGCTCATGGCCAGCGCCAGGGCGACGGTGTAATCAGCACCGCATTCCGGCAACGGCGGCTGGCACAGCGTCACCGCTTCCCAGGGATCGCGGGCAGCATCAAACACGGCGATATCAGAAGGAGAAAGCGCAAGCAGCGCCGCCAGTTCATTCACCGTCGCCGCTTCTGTGGTATAGCGCCGCCCCCACTGGTGACGCATCGCCCATAGCCACTGGTGTTGATCTCTCCAGGCGACGCACCGGGCAGGGGCAACAGCAGAGAGAAGATTAGCCAGCGCGCCGGCATCCGGGGCGATTGCTGCCAGACGCAAACGCAGCGCGTTCGCCAGCGTCAACAGGGTATCGACCTCTCTGTTTTGCGCTGCGGTAACCTGAAAAGTGTTGCTGAACGTATCCTGCGCGTAGTCAAAACAGAGCGTATCGGCGGGCATCTCCAGCTCACGCGCTAATGCGGCGCCTACCCAGGTGAGCTGTTCGCTGTCACGCAAGGTAACGGATGGACGGGGCAACGCGCGTTGCAGAACGCGCGTCGCCGGAAATGAGAGAAATACCCGATGCGAGTGCGGCAATGTTTTCCGCCAGCCACGTAATGCGTTAACCAGCTGTTCTGGCTTAAGTATTTTGCCTTCCCCGATAACGCCGTCCGACAGCGGCACCGCCCACCAGCGCCGTAAACGCCATCCGGCCCGCTCTCTGGTCAGCGCTACCGCAACCACCTTATCCTGTTGAATATGAACGCCTATTTGCCACGTTTTAAAAGCCATGCTTCACGATCTCCTTATCGCCCGTCGGAGTGACGGCTATATCAATGAATCAGGCTTGCCTTTATACTACCGCGCGATTGTTTAGAAACTGCCCAGGCTAAACCAAATGGGAAATCTCCGGTGAAGTTCGTAAAGTATTTATTGATCCTTGCAGTCTGTTGCATTCTGCTGGGAGCAGGCTCGATTATTGGTTTGTACAAATATGTCGAGCCGCAACTCCCTGATGTCGCCACGCTTCGTGATGTGCGGCTTCAGATCCCTATGCAGGTCTATAGCGCTGATGGTGAACTGATGGCGCAATACGGCGAGAAACGTCGTATCCCTCTGACCTTAAATCAAATTCCACCCGTGATGGTGAAGGCTTTTATCGCCACCGAGGACAGCCGTTTTTACGAGCACCACGGTGTCGATCCGGTCGGTATTTTCCGTGCGGCAAGCGTGGCGCTGTTCTCCGGTCATGCCTCTCAGGGCGCAAGTACCATTACCCAGCAGCTGGCGCGTAACTTCTTCCTCAGCCCGGAAAAGACGCTGATGCGTAAGATCAAAGAGGTGTTCCTCGCGATCCGCATTGAGCAACTGCTGAGCAAAGACGAGATCCTTGAGCTTTACCTCAACAAGATCTATCTGGGCTACCGCGCCTATGGCGTAGGGGCTGCGGCTCAGGTCTATTTTGGTAAGCCGATCGATAAGCTCACGCTGAGCGAAATGGCGACTATTGCCGGCCTGCCAAAAGCGCCATCCACGTTTAACCCGCTCTACTCGCTGGACCGCGCCACCGCGCGCCGTAACGTGGTGCTGTCGCGTATGTTGAGCGAAGGCTATATCAGCCAGTCTGAGTACGATAAGGCGCGCAGCGACGTTATTGACGCCAATTACCATGCGCCGGAAATTGCTTTCTCTGCACCGTATCTCACTGAAATGGTTCGCCAGGAGATGGTGAGTCGCTACGGTGATAAAGCGTATGAAGATGGTTATCGCGTCTATACCACCGTGACCCGCAAGGTGCAGCAGGCTGCCCAGCAGGCGGTGCGTAATAACGTGATGGATTACGATATGCGTCATGGCTATCGCGGCCCGTCCAACGTGCTGTGGAAAGTGGGGGAAGGCGCATGGGACAGTAAAAAAATCACGGATTCCCTGAAAGCGCTGCCGACCTATGGCCCGCTGCGTCCGGCGGTCGTCACCCAGGCCGATCCACAGGAAGCAGTGGCGATGATGGCCGATGGCACATCCGTTTCGCTGCGCATGGAGGGTGTCCGCTGGGCGCGTCCATACCGTTCTGACACCCTTCAGGGGCCTACGCCACGTAAAGTGACCGATGTCGTACAAACCGGACAACAAATCTGGGTGCGTCAGGTCGGTGATGCCTGGTGGCTGGCGCAGGTGCCGGACGTAAACTCTGCGCTGGTCTCCATCAATCCGCAGAACGGCGCCGTGATGGCGCTGGTTGGCGGGTTCGATTTCAACCAGAGCAAATTTAACCGCGCGACCCAGGCGCTGCGTCAGGTTGGTTCGAACATCAAACCGTTCCTGTATACCGCGGCGATGGATAAGGGGCTGACTCTCGCCAGCATTCTCAACGACGTGCCAATTTCCCGCTGGGATGCCGGTGCGGGCTCTGACTGGCAGCCGAAGAACTCTCCGGCGCAATACGCTGGCCCTATCCGTCTGCGCCAGGGCCTTGGCCAGTCGAAGAACGTGGTCATGGTTCGCGCGATGCGTGCGATGGGCGTGGATTATGCGGCAGAGTATCTGCAACGCTTTGGCTTCCCGGCGCAAAACATCGTTCATACTGAATCTCTGGCGCTCGGCTCCGCGTCCTTTACGCCGCTCCAGGTTGCGCGAGGCTACTCGGTGATGGCGAACGGCGGCTTCCTGGTCGATCCGTATTTCATCAGCAAAATAGAGAACGATCAGGGCGGCGTACTGTTTGAAGCGAAACCGAAAATTGCCTGCCCTGAATGCGATATTCCGGTGATTTACGGCGACACGCCAAAATCCAATGTCCTGGAAAACAAGGATATGGAAGATGTGGCGATCTCTCAGGAACGTCAGAATCTGGCGGTGCCGCAGCCGCAGCTGGAACAGGCCAATCAGGCGCTGGTCGCCCAGAGTGGCGCGCAGGAGTATGCCCCGCACGTGATCAGCACGCCGCTGTCGTTCCTGATTAAGAGCGCACTGAACACCAACATCTTTGGTGAACCGGGCTGGCAAGGCACCGGCTGGCGAGCGGGCCGCGATTTGCAGCGCCACGACATCGGCGGAAAAACCGGGACAACCAACAGTTCAAAAGATGCCTGGTTCTCAGGTTATGGCCCGGGGGTTGTCACCTCCGTCTGGATTGGTTTTGACGATCACCGCCGCGATCTGGGGCGCACGACCGCCTCTGGCGCGATTAAAGATCAGATTTCCGGTTACGAAGGCGGCGCGAAGAGTGCGCAACCTGCCTGGGATGCATACATGAAGGCCGTTCTCGAGGGCGTACCAGAGCAGCCGCTAACGCCTCCACCGGGCGTGGTGACGGTGAATATCGACCGCAGTACCGGACAGCTCGCGAATGGCGGTAACAGCCGTGCCGAGTATTTCATCGAGGGCACTCAGCCAACCACGCAGGCAGTGCATGAGGTGGGTACGGAATTGATTGATAACGGCGAAACGCACGAGCTGTTCTGACGCCAACAAAAAAGCCGGGTGGCGACTACGCCTGACCCGGCCTACAACGTCAATGCAAAACGGCAACCTTCGGTTGCCGTTTTTAATGGTGGCGCTACAAACGCCCCTGTCCCTTCAGCCACTCCCGCACCAGGAACAGTGCGCTCACGTTGCGCGCCTCGTTAAAGTCAGGATCTTCCAGCAAATCCATCAGATGAGCCAGCGGCCAGCGAACCTGCGGTAGCGGTTCCGGCTCGTCTCCTTCCAGCGATTCAGGATAGAGATCTTCCGCGACAACGATGTTCATTTTGCTGGAGAAATAGGACGGTGCCATGCTCAGCTTTCTCAGGAACGTCAGCTCTTTCGCGCCAAAACCGACCTCTTCTTTCAGCTCCCGGTTTGCCGCTTCAAACACCGTTTCACCCGGGTCGATCAGTCCTTTGGAGAAGCCCAGCTCGTAGGATTCTGTGCCCACGGCGTATTCACGAATGAGGATCAGGTGCTCGTCGACGATGGGCACAATCATCACCGCTTCACGCGAGGAGGGGCGCATACGCTCATAAACACGACGCACACCGTTGCTGAACTCCAGATCCACGCTTTCGACATTAAACAGACGCGATTTCGCGACGGTTTCAACATTCAGAATGGTGGGCTTTTGTAAGGGTTTGGTCATCTTGACGGGTCTTTGCTGGGTGAACTGGCTTTATTGTGCGATACGCCGCACGGTTTCGGCAATGTCAATTGCTCTTTATTTACATTTATGCAACGTAACTGTAGGCGATTCTCATTTCAAAACAAATGTCAAGAGGTTGAAATGTTTCCAGGAATTTGCTGATATCGCGCCGGAACAGGCTTTGTTATCATTACCGGTCACTGGGATGCGCGTCAACATGCTCAAGTTAGACTCCATACTTGCCGATAGCCGACCACAGAATCTCATTCATTGTACAAAAGGTGCGACTGACAACACCTGTAAGAAGATAAGTAAGATGGGGAAAGCATGAGCACCATTTTGATTTTTCTCGCTGCTGTGCTGGCCTGCGCGTCGATTGCGGTGTGGGTATTCAGGCGCCGCGTACATCGCCGTTATCGGCTGCCCTTTTTGAACGCGTTTGCCGGGGCAAACACGCGCAAGCTTTCGCCAGAGGAACGCAGCACCGTTGAGCAGTATCTCGACACGCTGAACCGATCCCGGCTTTCGCCTGGCCCTACCGGCGCCAGCGCCGCCCCCGTATCGCTCAACCTGAACGCCCAAAGTGACACCGTTCTGTGCGTAACGCGCTCCATTACCCGCTACGGCATTACAACCGACGATCCCAACAAGTGGCGTTACTATCTCGACTCTGTTGAAGTGCACCTGCCTCCCTTCTGGGAGCAGTATATTAACGACGAAAACAGCGTCGAGCTCATCCATACCGATACGCTGCCGCTGGTTATCTCCCTCAATGGTCATACTCTGAGCGAATATGTTCAGGAAGCGCCACGCTTTGCGCTGGAACGCGCAAGCGGAACGCAGGCCTCTATTCGCGGTGAAGAGACTGAGCAGATCGAACTGCTGAACATCCGCCAGGAGACGCATGAAGAGTACGTCCTGAGCCGCCCGGATGGCATTCGCGAAGCGGTGTTGATTGTCGCCTCGTTCCTGCTCTTTTTCATCTGCCTGCTGACGCCGGACGTGTTTGTTCCGTGGCTCGCGGGTGGCGCAGTACTTCTTCTGGCCGCCGGGCTGTGGGGCATATTTGCTCCGCCGGCAAAAACGTCATTACGCGAAATTCACTGCCTGCGCGGAACCCCAAAACGCTGGGGACTGTTCGGTGAGAACGATCAGGAACATATCAACAATATCTCGCTCGGGATCATCGATCTTATCTATCCGCGCCACTGGCAGCCGTGGATTGCGCAGGACCTTGGCCACAAAACGGATATTGATATCTATCTCGACCGCCACGTTGTACGCCAGGGGCGCTACTTATCCCTGCACGACGAAGTGAAAAACTTCCCGCTTCAGCACTGGCTCCGCAGCGCGGTGATTGCCGGTGGTGCCGCGTTAATCTTCGTCATGCTGCTGCTCTTCGTGCCGCTGGATATGCCGATTAAATTTACCCTGTCGTGGATCAAAGGGGCGCAAACTGTGGAAGCCATCAGCGTACAGCAGCTCGAAGAAGCGGGTGTACGCGTGGGAGATACGTTGCGCCTCAAAGGCACCGGGATGTGTAATATCCACACGCCGGGCGCCTGGAACACGCGCCAGAACTCGCCGTTCGCGCCGTTCGACTGCTCTCAGATCATCTGGAATGACGCCTCTCCGCTGCCGCTGCCGGAATCGGATGTGGTCAACAAGGCCACTGCGCTCACCCAGACGATTAATCGCCAGCTCCATCCAAAACCGGATGATGATTCTCGCGTCAGCCCTGCCCTGCGTTCGGCTATTCAGAAGTCGGGCATGGTACTGCTGGATGACTTTGGCGAAATCGTCCTGAAAACAGAGGATCTCTGTTCCGCCCAGGATGACTGTATCCGGCTCAAGAACGCGCTGGTCAACCTCGGCAACAGCAAAGACTGGGACGCGCTGGTGAAACGCGCCGAAGCGGGACGCCTGGACGGTGTGAACGTGCTTCTGCGTCCGGTCAGCGCCGAGTCGCTGGATAACCTGGTGGCGACCTCTACCGCCCCCTTCGTGATGCGTGAAACCACCCGTGCCGCCCAGGCGCTTAACAGCCCGGCGCCCGGCGGTTTTGTGATTGCCAGCGATGAAGGCAGCGACCTGGTGGATCAACCTTATCCGCAGGTTTCGCTCTATGACTATCCTGCCCAGGAGCAGTGGAGCGAATTCCAGCGTCTGGCGCAGATGCTGATGCAGACGCCATTCAGCGCGGAAGGGATCGTCACCACCCTCTTTACCGACGCCAACGGCACGCGTCATATTGGCCTGCACCGTATGCCGGATAGCGCTGGCCTGTGGCGCTATATAGGGACATCCCTGCTGCTGATTGCAATGCTGGCGTGCATTGTCTGGAACGGTTATCAGGCCGTACGCCGCTATCAGCGTTCCCGCACGCGGCTGGCAGAAATCCAGGCCTACTACGAAAATTGCCTGAACCCGAAACTGATCTCCTCTTCCGAGAGCCTGATCGGATAACGTCCCTGCGCGACAAGTTGTGCTACCCTGTCGCGCACGTTTCTTCTGGCTGGAGTTCCCCCTTATGCATCTTAATATCGACTGGCAGGCGGTCGATACCGTCCTGCTTGATATGGACGGCACGCTGCTTGATCTCGCCTTTGATAACTATTTCTGGCAAAAGCTGGTCCCGGAAACATACGGTGAACAGCAGGGGATCTCCCCGGCGGAAGCGCAGGAATTCATTCGTTCGCAATATAGCGCGGTGCAGCATACGCTAAACTGGTACTGTCTTGACTACTGGAGCGAGCGACTCGGTTTGGATATTTGTGCCATGACCACCGCCCAGGGCGCACGCGCTGTACTGCGCGACGATACGGTCCCGTTCCTGGATGCGCTGAAAGCCTGCGGTAAGCGCCGCATTTTGCTGACGAATGCGCATCCCCATAACCTGGCCGTGAAGCTGGAACATACCGGTCTTGCTTCACACCTTGATTTATTGCTTTCCACCCACACATTTGGTTATCCGAAAGAGGATCAGCGGTTGTGGCATGCCGTGGTGGAAGAGACCGGTTTACAGCCTGAACGCACGCTGTTTATTGACGACAGCGAGCCGATTCTGGATTCTGCGGCCGCTTTTGGCATTCGCTATTGTCTGGGCGTGACTAATCCGGATTCCGGCCTGGCTGAAAAAAGCTATCTGCGACATCCGGGGCTGAACGACTATCGCCGGATGATCCCCTCACTCACCGTGAAGGAGACGCCATGAAAGAAAAACCCTCTGATGGGGTAAGACTGGATAAATGGCTGTGGGCCGCCCGTTTTTACAAAACGCGCGCCCTTGCCCGTGAAATGGTTGATGGCGGAAAGGTGCATTACAACGGTCAGCGCAGCAAACCGAGCAAGCTGGTTGAACTGAATGCCACGCTAACGCTTCGCCAGGGCAACGATGAGAAAACGGTGGTGGTGAAAGCCATTACCGAGCAGCGGCGGCCCGCAACCGAAGCCGTTTTGCTGTATGAAGAGACGGCCGAAAGCATAGAGAAGCGCGAGAAAACCGCGCTGGCGCGCAAGATGAATGCGCTGACCATGCCTCACCCGGACCGGCGACCGGATAAAAAAGAGCGCCGCGATCTGATGAAATTTAAACACGGTGAGAGCGAGTAACCCTCACCTGCACGAGAGATGAAAATGGCCCAACACGACCAATTACACCGCTATCTGTTTGAACAATTCGCCGTGCGCGGCGAGCTGGTCACCGTATCCGAAACCTGGAAACAGATTCTGGAAAACCACAACTACCCGCTGCCGGTGAAAACCCTGTTGGGCGAACTGCTGGTTGCCACCAGCCTGCTGACCGCCACGCTGAAGTTCGCTGGCGATATTACCGTTCAGTTGCAGGGTGATGGCCCGATGTCGCTGGCGGTGATCAACGGCAATAACCAGCAGCAGATGCGCGGCGTGGCGCGCGTTCAGGGCGATATCCCTGAAAATGCGGATCTGAAAACGCTGGTCGGAAATGGCTATCTGGTTATCACGATCTCGCCTGAAGAGGGTGAGCGCTATCAGGGCGTTGTCGGTCTGGAAGGCGACACGCTTGCCGCCTGCCTGGAAGATTACTTCATGCGTTCCGAACAGCTGCCAACCCGCCTGTTCATCCGCACCGGTGAAGTGGATGGTCAGCCTGCTGCCGGTGGTATGCTGCTTCAGGTTCTGCCTGCGCAGGATGCGCAGACCAATGATTTCGAGCATCTGGCAACGCTGACGGAAACCATCAAAGCGGAAGAGCTGTTCACTCTGTCAGCGACCGACGTGCTGTGGCGTCTGTACCACGAAGAAGAAGTGACGGTTTACGATCCGCAGGATGTGGAATTTAAGTGCACCTGCTCTCGCGAGCGTTGTGCTGGCGCCCTGAAAACGCTGCCGGATGAAGAGATCGACAGCATCATGGCGGAAGACGGTGAGATCGATATGCACTGTGATTACTGCGGTACGCACTACGTGTTCAATTCCATGGATATCGCGGAGATCCGCAATAACGCCTCTCCAGCGGACCCGCAGGTTCACTAAACCTCTTTCCCCTCACCCTAACCCTCTCCCCAACGGGGAGAGGGAGCTTGAACACCCTCACCCCTTTGGGTGAGGGGTAAAAAACGCCACCCAAGCTGAATCGTTTTCCCAATGTAACCCTTACGTAATTTTCTTACATGTATGCGATTACATTCACATTCTTCTGGATAAATTCACCAGAGATTAACCTTTTAAGAACATTTTCCCCATCCAAAAAGCGATTCCTGCGATAATCTGCCCGCCCTGTGACTGGAGTCGCAGCGTTTTCCGTTAGTAAGGGTTTTGACCAGATACGTAAATCTATGAGCCCCGTCGCGGTTAACATCCCCAGAAAAACCCTACAATTTCAGGCAGTACATATTGGCTAAGGAGCAGTGATATGCGTGTTAATGGTTTAACCCCGCAAGATCTCAAGGCTTATGGTATTCACGACGTCCAGGAAGTGGTCTACAACCCCGATTACGATACGCTGTATCAGGAAGAGCTCAATCCGGCACTGGAAGGATACGAGCGCGGTGTGTTGACGAACCTGGGTGCTATCGCCGTCGATACGGGTATTTTTACCGGTCGTTCGCCTAAAGATAAGTATATCGTCCGAGACGACACCACCCGCGATACGCTGTGGTGGGCTGATAAGGGCAAAGGGAAGAACGATAACAAACCGCTCTCCCCGGAAACCTGGCAGCATCTGAAAGGACTTGTCACCCATCAGCTTTCCGGCAAGCGTCTGTTTATTATTGATGCGTTCTGCGGCGCTAACGCCGACACCCGTCTCTCCGTACGGTTCATTACTGAAGTGGCCTGGCAGGCGCATTTCGTGAAGAACATGTTCATTCGTCCGACCGATGAAGAACTGCAAGACTTCACCCCTGACTTTATCGTGATGAACGGCGCGAAATGCACCAACCCGCAGTGGAAAGAGCAGGGTCTTAATTCCGAAAACTTTATCGCCTTCAACCTGACCGAGCGTATCCAGCTGATCGGCGGTACCTGGTACGGCGGCGAAATGAAGAAAGGGATGTTCTCAGTCATGAACTACCTGCTGCCGCTGCGCGGTATCGCCTCCATGCACTGCTCGGCGAACGTCGGGGAAAAAGGCGATGTAGCAGTGTTCTTCGGCCTTTCCGGCACCGGTAAAACAACGCTGTCCACCGATCCAAAACGTCGTCTGATTGGCGACGATGAACACGGCTGGGATGATGACGGCGTGTTTAACTTTGAAGGCGGCTGCTACGCGAAGACCATTCGCCTGTCGGAAGAGGCAGAGCCGGATATCTACCACGCGATTCGCCGCGATGCGCTGCTGGAAAACGTCACCGTGCGTGCCGATGGTTCTATCGACTTCGACGATGCCTCGAAAACGGAAAACACCCGCGTCTCTTACCCGATCTACCACATCGAGAACATCGTCAAGCCGGTATCGAAGGCGGGTCATGCCACGAAGGTGATTTTCCTGACCGCGGATGCGTTCGGCGTGCTGCCACCGGTTTCCCGCCTGACCGCCAGCCAGACGCAGTACCATTTCCTCTCCGGCTTTACCGCTAAACTGGCGGGTACCGAGCGCGGTGTGACCGAGCCAACCCCAACCTTCTCCGCCTGCTTCGGCGCGGCGTTCCTGTCGCTGCACCCAACGCAGTACGCGGAAGTGCTGGTGAAACGCATGCAGGCATCCGGCGCCCAGGCGTACCTGGTGAACACCGGCTGGAACGGTACGGGCAAACGTATCTCCATCAAAGATACACGCGCCATCATCGACGCGATTCTGGATGGTTCGCTGGATAACGCTGAGACCTTTACGCTGCCGATGTTCGATCTGGCGATCCCAACAGAGCTGCCGGGCGTGGATACGCGTATCCTGGATCCGCGTAACACCTACGGTTCACCGGAACAGTGGCGTGAGAAGGCTGAATCGCTGGCGAAACTGTTTATCGAAAACTTCGAGAAGTATACCGACACCCCGGCCGGTGCTGCGCTGGTGAGTGCGGGACCAAGGTAAAAGCAAAAAGGCAACGAAAGTTGCCTTTTTTAATGTTTTCTCCCTCTCCCCGTGGGAGAGGGCCGGGGTGAGGGCATCAGGCCCCACCCTTTTTTAACTCTCTTTCACCTGCCCCCGTAAAACCGGCACCGGTAACCACGCACGAATGCTCAAACCACCCCGCTCGCTGGTGCCAATTTCCAGCAGTCCGTTATGGTTATCAACAATACGCTGCACAATCGCCAGGCCCAGGCCGGTTCCGCTGGTGCTGCGCGCGCTGTCGCCGCGCACAAATGGCTGGAACAGGTGCTTACGCTGCTCAGGCTTGATGCCCGGGCCATCGTCTTCCACCTGGAACCAGGCGCGGTTGAGTTCCGTACCGCTGCTGACTTTGATCCAGCCGTTGCCGTACCGCGCCGCGTTAACCACCATATTCGCCACCGCGCGTTTAATGGAGAGCGGATGCATACGTACCTGAATCTCACCTGCCTGAAGGTCGGTCGCAATTTCACGTTCGTAGCCGCTTTCGGCAGCAACCACTTCGCCCAGAACTGCGTTCAGATCCGCCATCTCCATCGGCATCTCCTGCCCGGTGCGCAGGTAGTCGATAAACTGCTCGATGATGGCGTTACACTCTTCGATATCCTTGTTGATGGACTCTGCAAGATAACCATCCTGCTCGCCCATCATCTCTGTTGCCAGCCGGATACGCGTCAGCGGGGTGCGAAGGTCATGGCTGACCCCCGCCATCAGCAGCGTACGGTCGTCCGCCAGCTGTTTAACGCCTGCCGCCATGTGGTTAAACGCACGCGTTACCGAGCGCACTTCCGATGCGCCATACTCGCGCAGCGGCGGTGGGATAATACCTTTACCGACCTGCAATGCCGCATGCTCCAGATCGACCAGCGGTCGGTTCTGGATACGAATAAACAGCCATGCGCCGCCGATGGCCAGCAGCATGATCGCCAGGGTGTATCGGAACAGCGGCGAGAAGTCGCCCTGATGAATCTCGGTGAGCGGAACGCGCACCCAGATGTTGGGTGACAGCCAGGTTTTCAGCCAGACAACCGGCGAGCTTTTATTGACCTCAACGCGCACTTCCGTCGGGCCGCCAAGCTGCTGCGCCATCTGCTGGCTAAGGAATTCATAGTGCTGCGCCCAGCGCAGGCCGGCATCTTCCGCCGCTTCGTTCGAGTAGAGAGAAATGCCCAGCTCACGGTAGATTTCCCGACGGAACGCCGGGGGAACAACCAACTGCGTGCCGTCCTCCAGTTGCAGTTTGTCGGTCATCAGCATACGCACTTCGTATGCCAGCACCTTATTAAACTGCTGAAGGCTCGGCAGGATTGCAAAGTTCAGCACCACCAGGTAGGTCGTCACCAGGCTGACAAACAGCAAGGTGACGATCAATAACAGCGTGCGGGCAAACGAACTTCGCGGCGAGAAGCGCATTCGCCTCATGCTTTAGAGCCGTCCGGGACAAACACGTAGCCCAGACCCCACACGGTCTGTATATAACGAGGATGCGCCGGATCTTCTTCCACCATACGGCGCAGACGAGAGATCTGCACGTCGATAGAACGCTCCATCGCGGAGTATTCACGACCACGCGCCAGGTTCATCAGCTTGTCACGGGAGAGCGGCTCACGCGGGTGACTGACCAGCGCTTTCAGCACCGCGAACTCACCGCTGGTGAGCGGCATTGGCTCATCTTCACGGAACATTTCACGGGTGCCGAGGTTCAGCTTGAACTTACCGAATGCAATGACGGCCTCTTCCTGAGATGGCGCGCCCGGCAGCTCGTTCGCCTGACGACGCAGCACGGCGCGAATACGCGCCAGCAGTTCACGCGGGTTGAACGGCTTTGGAATGTAGTCATCAGCGCCGATCTCAAGGCCGACAATGCGGTCAACTTCTTCACCCTTCGCCGTCACCATGATGATCGGCATCGGGTTGCTCTGGCTGCGCAGACGGCGGCAAATAGAGAGCCCGTCTTCGCCAGGCAGCATCAGGTCCAACACCATCAGGTGGAAGGATTCACGCGTCAGCAGACGATCCATCTGTTCCGCGTTCGCGACGCTACGAACCTGGAAGCCCTGCTCGGTCAGATAACGTTCCAGCAGCGCACGCAGGCGCATGTCGTCATCTACGACCAGAATTTTGTAGTTCTCTTGCATTGTGTGTACTCCCAAAGGTTCGGATAAGCCTGGAACAGCGTATTCTAAAAAAGTGCACGGGTTCGACCAGCAAATTCTGGTATAAATTCTAGACGAAATTGTTACAAAGCATATTTAACAGCAGCTTATCTGTTCATTTCATCACATAAATCATTATTAATCTTGTCTGTTACACTGTGCGCTACGTATTGTGCGCAAAGACAGTTAACCGGCATTAAAGGCTGCACCATGAAAACGCCTCTGATCACCCGTGAAGGGTACGAGAAACTCAAAAAAGAGATGGATTACCTGTGGCGCGAAGAGCGTCCGGAAGTGACCAAAAAAGTCACCTGGGCAGCAAGCCTGGGCGACCGCAGCGAGAATGCGGACTACCAGTACAATAAAAAGCGGCTGCGCGAAATCGATCGCCGGGTACGCTACCTGACGAAGTGCCTCGAGAATCTCAAAATTGTCGATTACTCCCCGCAGCAGGAAGGTAAAGTCTTCTTCGGCGCGTGGGTCGAAATTGAAAACGACAGCGGCGACACCCTGCGTTTTCGTATCGTCGGCTACGATGAAATTTTCGGTCGTAAGGATTACATTTCTATCGACTCACCCATGGCCCGCGCCCTGCTGAAAAAAGAGGTAGGCGATTTAGCCGTTGTCCAGACGCCTGCGGGTGAAGCAAGCTGGTACGTCAACGAAATCGAGTATGTTAAATAGTCCGAGAGCGCCCTCCCCGGCTGGCATTTTTTGGTGTCAGCCCGTATAACTATCCCCCTGATTTTCGATCCACAAGATGAACTGACCATGATGAAAGAGTCGCTCTGCCGCATTATTGCGGGTGAACTTCAGGCCAGAGCCGAACAGGTAGAAGCTGCCGTTCGCCTGCTTGATGAAGGGAACACCGTGCCGTTTATTGCACGTTATCGTAAGGAAGTCACCGGCGGTCTGGATGACACGCAGCTGCGAAACCTGGAGACCCGTCTGGGCTATCTTCGCGAGCTGGAAGACCGACGTCAGGCGATCCTCAAATCTATCGGCGAGCAGGGCAAGCTGACCAGTGACCTGGAAAAAGCCATTAACGGTACCCTGAGTAAAACCGAGCTCGAAGACCTCTATCTGCCGTACAAACCGAAGCGCCGCACGCGCGGGCAGATTGCGATCGAAGCCGGCCTTGAGCCACTGGCCGATCTGCTGTGGAACGAGCCGTCTCACGATCCGGAAACCGAAGCCGCCAAATTTATCGACGCCGATAAAGGCGTAGCGGACACCAAAGCTGCGCTGGACGGCGCGCGCTATATTCTGATGGAGCGCTTCGCCGAAGACGCGGCGCTGCTGGCCAAAGTGCGTGATTACCTGTGGAAGAACGCGCATATCGTCTCCACCGTGGTGTCCGGCAAAGAGGAAGAAGGCGCGAAATTCCGCGACTACTTCGATCACCACGAACCCATTTCTACCGCGCCGTCTCACCGCGCGCTGGCGATGTTCCGCGGCCGTAACGAAGGCGTGCTGCAACTCTCCCTGAATGCCGATCCACAGTTTGACGAGCCGCCAAAAGAGAGCCACTGCGAGCAGATCATTATCGACCATCTGGGCCTGCGCCTGAACAACGCCCCGGCGGACAGCTGGCGCAAAGGCGTGGTGAGCTGGACCTGGCGCATCAAGGTGCTGATGCACCTCGAAACCGAGCTGATGGGCACCGTGCGCGAGCGCGCCGAAGACGAAGCGATCAACGTCTTCGCCCGTAACCTGCACGACCTGCTGATGGCGGCGCCAGCTGGCCTGCGCGCCACCATGGGTCTCGATCCGGGTCTGCGTACCGGCGTGAAGGTGGCCGTGGTTGACGGCACCGGCAAGCTGGTTGCCACCGACACCATTTACCCGCACACCGGTCAGGCAGCGAAAGCGGCTGTCGTCGTCGCCGCGCTGTGCGAGAAGTACAACGTTGAGCTGGTTGCCATCGGTAACGGTACGGCGTCCCGAGAAACTGAACGTTTCTATCTCGACGTGCAGAAGCAGTTCCCGAAAGTGACGGCGCAGAAAGTGATCGTCAGTGAAGCGGGGGCATCTGTCTATTCCGCCTCGGAACTGGCAGCGCAGGAGTTCCCGGATCTGGACGTTTCCCTGCGCGGCGCGGTCTCTATCGCCCGTCGTTTGCAGGATCCGCTGGCGGAGCTGGTGAAGATTGACCCGAAATCTATCGGCGTGGGCCAGTATCAGCACGACGTGAGCCAGACGCAGCTGGCGCGTAAGCTGGATGCGGTAGTGGAAGACTGTGTTAACGCCGTCGGCGTGGACCTGAACACCGCTTCCGTGCCCCTGCTGACCCGCGTGGCGGGCCTGACCCGTATGATGGCGCAGAATATCGTCGCCTGGCGTGATGAAAACGGTCAGTTCCAGAACCGCCAGCAGCTGCTGAAGGTGAGCCGTCTGGGGCCGAAAGCATTTGAGCAGTGCGCGGGCTTCCTGCGCATCAACCACGGCGATAACCCGCTGGATGCCTCTACCGTTCACCCGGAAGCCTATCCAGTTGTCGAGCGTATCCTGGCCGCCACCCGGCAGGCGCTGAAAGACCTGATGGGCGACAGCAGCGCGCTGCGTAACCTGAAAGCGGTGGATTTCACCGACGAACAGTTCGGCGTGCCGACGGTCACCGACATCATCAAAGAGCTGGAAAAACCGGGCCGCGATCCGCGTCCTGAGTTTAAAACCGCGACCTTTGCTGAGGGCGTAGAAACCATGAACGACCTGCTGCCGGGCATGGTGCTGGAGGGGGCGGTAACCAACGTCACCAACTTTGGCGCGTTTGTGGATATCGGCGTGCATCAGGATGGTCTGGTGCATATCTCTTCCCTCGCCGACAAGTTCGTTGAAGATCCGCACACCGTGGTCAAAGCGGGCGACATCGTGAAGGTGAAAGTGCTCGAAGTGGATCTCCAGCGCAAGCGTATTGCCCTGACCATGCGTCTGGACGAGCAGCCGGGCGACACTAACGCGCGCCGTGGCGGTAATGGCGGTGGCCGTGAACAGCAGCGTCCGGCAGCGAAAGCCGCGAAGCCACGCGGACGTGACGCACAGCCGGCGGGCAACAGCGCGATGATGGATGCGCTGGCAGCGGCGATGGGTAAGAAACGCTAATGCTGTAAATGCCCGGTGGCGCGACGCTTACCGGGCCTACGGTTTTGTAGGCCGGGCAAACGCAGTGCCGCCCGGCAAGCAGGCCGCAGGGAATTAAAATAAATATGTTGTATCCATATTTAAACCACGAATTATCACCTCATTAACAAATAGCCCTCTTTTTATTTTCACCTCAATTTCGAAAATATTGAGCAAGGTCAAGCAGACCGCAAATTAATACGATTAACAACATCCCGTCACATTTTTATTATTGCTGATAAAAACTATTCTCATTATCATCGCAGTGTAGATTATTTAACCTATCGTGGAATCAGGCGCTATGCAATTCACTCCAGACAGTGCGTGGAAAATTATCGGTTTTACCCGTGAGATAAGCCCGGCCTATCGGCAGAAGCTCCTGTCACTGGGCATGCTACCCGGCTCATCATTCCAGGTTGTGCGCGTTGCACCGTTGGGCGATCCAGTTCATATCGAAACCCGACGCGTTAATCTGGTTCTGCGTAAAAAAGATCTCGCATTAATTGAAATTGAATCTTTATCCCGTTAACAAGCCAGCGGTTTCAGTGAGTCTACTACAATGAAAAAATTAACTATTGGCTTAATTGGCAATCCTAATTCCGGCAAGACAACCTTATTTAATCAGTTAACTGGCGCACGCCAGCGTGTGGGAAATTGGGCAGGCGTGACGGTTGAACGCAAAGAAGGCCAGTTCACCACGACAGATAATCAGGTCACGCTGGTTGATTTACCGGGGACCTATTCCCTCACCACGATTTCATCCCAGACCTCTCTCGATGAGCAAATTGCCTGCCACTATATTCTGAGCGGCGACGCGGATCTGCTTATCAACGTGGTGGATGCCTCTAACCTCGAACGAAATCTGTATCTCACGTTACAGCTGCTGGAGCTGGGTATTCCCTGCATCGTGGCGCTTAACATGCTCGACATCGCGGAGAAGCAAAAGCTGCGCATCGACGTCGATGCCCTCTCCGCCCGTCTGGGCTGCCCGGTGGTTCCGCTGGTTTCCACCCGCGCTCGCGGCATTGACGCCCTGAAGCTGGCGATTGACCGCCACACGGGCAATGCCGACGTCGAACTGGTGCACTACGCCCAGCCGCTGCTGCGCGAAGCCGGGCAGCTGGCGCAGGAGATGGATAACAGCATGCCCGCCAGACAACGTCTGTGGCTTGGCCTGCAAATGCTGGAAGGCGATATCTACAGCCGCGCCTACGCAGGCGATGCGGCGGATAAGCTGGATGTCGCACAGGCTCGCCTTAGCGACGAGCTGGATGACCCGGCCCTGCACATTGCGGATGCGCGCTATCAGGCCATCGCCGCTATCTGTGACGTGGTCAGCAATGCATTAACCGCTGAACCCAGCCGCTTCACCGCCGCCGTGGATAAAATTGTGCTCAACCGCTTCCTCGGTTTACCGATCTTTTTACTGGTGATGTATGTGATGTTCCTGCTCGCCATTAACATCGGCGGTGCATTACAACCTATCTTTGATGGCGGCTCTGTCGCTATCTTCGTGCACGGTATTCAGTGGCTGGGCTACACCCTCCACTTTCCGGAATGGTTGACCATCTTCCTTGCGCAGGGGATCGGCGGCGGGATCAATACCGTCCTGCCGCTGGTGCCGCAGATCGGCATGATGTACCTGTTCCTCTCCTTCCTTGAGGATTCCGGTTACATGGCGCGCGCCGCCTTCGTGATGGACCGCCTGATGCAGGCGCTGGGGCTGCCGGGCAAATCCTTCGTGCCGCTGATTGTCGGCTTTGGCTGTAACGTGCCGTCAGTCATGGGCGCGCGTACGCTGGATGCCCCGCGCGAACGCCTGATGACCATCATGATGGCGCCGTTCATGTCCTGCGGCGCGCGGCTGGCGATCTTCGCGGTCTTTGCCGCGGCGTTCTTTGGTCAGGAAGGGGCGCTGGCCGTCTTCTCCCTGTATGTGCTGGGTATCGTGATGGCTATTCTCACCGGCCTGATGCTGAAGCACACCATCATGCGTGGCGAAGCGTCGCCGTTCGTGATGGAACTGCCGGTTTATCACGTTCCGCATCTGAAAAGCCTGATTATTCAGACATGGCAGCGCCTGAAGGGCTTCGTTCTGCGCGCCGGTAAGGTGATTGTGGTGGTCAGCATTTTCCTGAGCGCCCTGAACAGCTTCACTCTGAGCGGCCAGGCCGCGGACAACATTAATGACTCTGCCCTGGCCTCCGTCAGCCGGATCATTACGCCGGTCTTCAAACCGATTGGCGTTCAGGAAGACAACTGGCAGGCAACCGTGGGCCTGTTCACCGGCGCGATGGCAAAAGAGGTGGTTGTCGGCACCCTGAACACGCTTTACACCGCGGAAAACATCCAGGAAGAGGAATTTAATCCGGCAGCGTTCAACCTCGGCGATGAACTGCTTGGCGCGGTGGAAGAAACCTGGCAGAGCCTGAAAGACACCTTCAGCCTGAGCGTACTGGCGAACCCGATTGAAGCCAGCAAAGGCGACGGCGAAATGGCGACCGGAGCAATGGGCGTGATGGGCCAGAAATTTGGCAGCGCGTCGGCGGCCTACAGCTACCTGATCTTCGTCCTGCTCTATATTCCGTGCATCTCGGTCATGGGCGCCATTGCCCGTGAGTCCAGCCGCGGCTGGATGGGCTTCTCCATTCTGTGGGGGCTGAACATTGCCTACTCGCTGGCGACCGTGTTTTATCAGGCCGTCAATTACAGCCAGCATCCGCGCTACAGCCTGGTCTGTATCCTCGCGGTGATCCTGTTTAACGTGATGGTGATTGGCCTGCTGCGCCGGGCGCGTAGCCGCGTTGACGTTAACCTGCTGGCAACGCGCAAAACCCCGACGACCTGCTGTAGCAGCCCTGCGGGCGACTGTCACTGAGGGGAAGAAAGATGGCATCGTTGATTCAGATTCGTGACTTACTGGCGTTACAGGGACGAATGGAGGCGAAGCAGCTTAGCCTCAGCCTGCATACGCCGCAGCCGATGATCGATGCCATGCTGGAAAGGCTGGAGGCCATGGGGAAAGCCGTGCGCATTCAGGAAGAGCCGGACGGTTGTCTGTCCGGCAGTTGTAAGAGTTGTCCTGAAGGTAAAGCCTGTCTCAGGGAGTGGTGGACGCTTCGCTGATAAAACCGGACAGCGCCGAACAAAACTCAGCAGGATGAGAGATGAACGGCGCATGTGCCGCTTTGGCAACCACCATTGATTTACTCTCCGGCCACAGCGCATCCAGCAGCGGAACCACCTTGCGCGGAACCAGTCCATCCAGATAGCCATAAATACGCAGATGCGGCACCGTTAACGACGCCAGCGGCTCGCGCAGATCGGCCGTTTTCAGGATTTCCAGCCCTCCGTTCAGCACCTCAACCTCCGGCATCGGCAGAGAAAGCACCGTCTGCTTCAGCGTCCGCGCATCCTGACGGGCGGTTTCTGTTCCCATCGTCTGTAATGCCAGGAAACGCTCCACCGTCCGCTGGAAGTCTTCGCTCAGCTTATGCTGGAACCCGGCCAGCACCTCAGGTTTGATGCCCGGCCACGCCTCGCGGGCGCTGAAACAGGGTGATGAGGCAACGGTGATCAGCGCCTGGACCCGTTCAGGATGGCGCAGCGCAATCTGGCTTGCCACCAGCCCGCCCAGGCTCCAGCCGAGCCAGACGGCTTTTTGCGGCGCCGCTTCCAGAACCTGCTCCGCCATGTCGTCGAGCGTCATCGCGCCGTAGCCGTGGCTGCGGCCATAGCCCGGTAGATCCACCAGGTGTACCGTGAATTGCGAGGCCAGTTCCTCACTTATGCAACGCCACACTTCGGCGTTCAGTCCCCATCCGTGCAGCAGCACAAGATGACAATTTCCCGTCCCAACGGTCTGCCACCACAGCGTCTTCATCAGTTAACGTTCTCTTTTTTCACATGGAGGTTGCGTATGCTAACAGTGCCCGGCTTGTGCTGGCTATGCCGAATGCCACTTGCGATGAGCGCGTGGGGCGTCTGTTCCGTTTGCACGCGAGCGCTGGGTTACCTGAAGGGCTGTCCGCAATGCGGCTTGCCTGCCGTAAGCCAGACGCTCCCCTGCGGCCGTTGCCTGAAAAAAGCGCCGCCGTGGAGCGCGCTGGTGGCGGTAGATGATTACGTTTTGCCGCTGAGTCGTCTGGTTCATCAGTTTAAGTTTTCCAGCCAGACTGCACTGGCGCAGCCCCTGGCACGCCTGTTGTTACTGGCGGTATTACAGGCGCGAAGAACGCGCGGGCTGCCGCCGGTCGACACGCTTGTGAACGCGCCACTGTTTCAGCGTCGGCACTGGCGGCGGGGATACAATCAGAGCGACCTGCTGTGCCGTCCGCTCGCCCACTGGCTGGGTTGCCGGTACCCAGCCTCTGCGCTGAAACGTACTCATGCCACTGCCGTTCAGCACCGGCTCAACGCCCGGTCGCGCAAAAGGAACCTGAAAAACGCCTTTCGCCTTGAATTGCCGGTCAACGGCCTCCATATCGCGATTGTGGATGATGTCGTCACCACGGGCAGTACCGTGGCTGAACTTTCCCGACTGCTTTTGCAAAGCGGCGCCGCGTCAGTTCAGGTATGGTGTCTGTGCCGTACCTTGTAGCCCTTCTTCAATGGGCGTATGATTATACCCAGGTAATTTAGTCAACTATTAGGCCAAAGCTATGATCCGTATTTCCGATTCTGCACAAGCGCACTTTGCCAAACTGCTGGCAAATCAGGAAGAAGGGACGCAGATCCGCGTGTTTGTGATCAATCCAGGCACTCCGAATGCAGAATGTGGTGTCTCTTATTGTCCTCCGGATGCTGTGGAAGCAACTGACACTGCCCTTAAATTTGAACAGCTCACCGCGTACGTTGATGAGCTGAGCGCGCCGTATCTTGAAGATGCGGAGATTGATTTCGTCACTGACCAGCTGGGTTCTCAGCTGACGCTGAAGGCGCCAAACGCGAAGATGCGTAAAGTTTCTGACGATGCCCCGCTGATGGAGCGTGTGGAATATCTGCTGCAATCGCAGATCAACCCGCAGCTGGCCGGCCACGGGGGACGTGTTTCCCTGATGGAAATCACCGAAGATGGTCTGGCGATCCTGCAATTCGGCGGCGGCTGTAACGGCTGCTCCATGGTTGATGTAACCCTGAAAGAAGGGATCGAGAAGCAGCTGCTGAACGAATTTCCGGAACTGAAAGGCGTGCGCGATCTGACCGAGCACCAGCGCGGCGAGCACTCTTACTACTGATTCAGTCCCCGTCTGTATTGCCCGGTGGCGCTGCGCTTACCGGGCCTACTTTTTCTTGCCTCCCCCTCTGTATGTTGACCTGCGTCTCATAATTCAAATTTTGCCTCCCTGGGTGATTCTCAATCACCGCATGTTACCCGTATCATTCTCGTGGGCACTCAACACCCTTATAACAGCCGACTAAACTTAACGTTTTCGCAGGCATCAGTATGAGTGCCGTTAACACTCTGTTCCCAGTTGGGACAACCGGAATTTGTCGTTGAAACAATGACGTTACCCATAACAATTCAAAGGCCAGGTCAATCATGCCATTAGTCATCGTCGCTATCGGTGTTGTGTTATTACTGCTCTTGATGATCCGCTTCAAAATGAACGGATTTATCGCTCTGGTTCTGGTGGCACTTGCAGTCGGTCTGATGCAGGGAATGCCGCTGGTTAAAGTTATCAGCTCCATTAAAGCCGGTGTCGGCGGTACGCTCGGCAGCCTGGCGCTGATCATGGGCTTCGGCGCCATGCTCGGTAAAATGCTCGCGGACTGCGGTGGCGCACAGCGTATTGCCACCACGCTGATCGACAAATTTGGTAAGAAGAACATTCAATGGGCGGTGGTGTTAACCGGTTTTACCGTCGGTTTCGCGCTGTTCTATGAAGTGGGCTTCGTGCTGATGCTGCCGCTGGTGTTCACCATCGCCGCTGCCGCCAACATCCCGCTGCTGTTCGTGGGTGTGCCGATGGCTGCGGCGCTGTCCGTCACCCACGGTTTCCTGCCGCCGCATCCGGGCCCAACGGCTATCGCCACCATCTTCCATGCCGATATGGGTAAAACCCTGCTGTTTGGTACGATTCTGGCGATCCCGACGGTGATTCTGGCAGGCCCGGTGTATGCGCGCTTCCTGAAAGGCATTGATAAGCCTATCCCGGAAGGGCTGTACAGCGCCAAAACCTTTACTGAAGAAGAGATGCCAGGCTTTGGCGTCAGCGTCTGGACCTCACTGGTACCGGTGATCCTGATGGCGATGCGTGCCATAGCAGAGATGGTTCTGCCGAAAGGTCACGCGTTCCTGTCCGTTGCGGAGTTCCTGGGCGACCCGGTGATGGCGACGCTGATTGCGGTCCTGATCGCCATGTTCACCTTCGGTCTTAACCGTGGTCGTTCCATGGATCAGATCAACGACACGCTGACTTCTTCCATCAAAATCATTGCCATGATGCTGCTGATCATCGGCGGTGGCGGCGCGTTCAAGCAGGTGCTGGTCGACAGCGGCGTGGATAAATACATCGCGGCCATGATGCATGAAACCAACGTCTCCCCGCTGCTGATGGCATGGTCTATTGCCGCGGTGTTGCGTATCGCGCTGGGCTCTGCGACCGTTGCGGCGATTACCGCGGGCGGTATCGTTGCGCCGCTGATTGCGACCACGGGCGTCAGCCCTGAGCTGATGGTTATCGCGGTTGGTTCCGGTAGCGTGATTTTCTCCCACGTGAACGATCCGGGCTTCTGGCTGTTCAAGGAGTACTTCAACCTGACCATCGGTGAAACCATCAAGTCCTGGTCCGCGCTGGAAACCATCATTTCGGTGTGCGGTCTGGTCGGGGTGCTGCTGTTGAATATGGTGGTTTGATGTATTAAGTCGGGTGGCGGCTATGCCTTACCCGACCTACTTAATGCACGTAGGCCCGGTAAGCGTTAGCGCCACCGGGCAATAAAAAACCCGCCACTGGCGGGTTTTTTATCACTTCTTCGCGGCTGCTTTTCGCCGTTTATCCAAATCCTTAATCAACCTGTTCACCCCGTCATCGGCAAACATCGCTTCAAGCGTTGTGGACAGCTTGCGACGCCAGTTTTTGTACTGATAGCTGGTGCCGGGGATGTTTACCGGCTCCGCCATATCAATCCAGTCTTCCGGTTGCAGACCGAGCAACGCGCTGTTGCTGTCGGCAATATAGCGCTGTAAGCCACGATTAAGCGTTGGCGTCATCGACATCAGCGACGCCTTATGCCCGGCGCGCTTCGGCAGACAGCCATGCTTATGCAGCGCATCCAGCAGCCCCTGCTTCGCCAGCTCGCGATCCTGATACAGCCCACGCAGAACCTCTTCATCTGGGTAGAGACCCAGCGTTTTGCCGAGCGTCAGGTCGCCGCTTTCCCAGTAGCCTCTGAGCGTAGGAAGATCATGCGTCGTCGCGACTGCCATTGACTGTTCAGGGTACGCTTTCGGCGCGCGGAAGGTTTTCTCATGGTCGTTTTCAAAATAGAGCACTTTGTAGGAGTAAACCCCGCTGTCGCGGAGCTTGCTGACAATTTCCACCGGCACGGTACCGAGATCTTCGCCAATCACCATGCACTGATGACGTTTACTCTCCAGCGCGAGGATTGAGAGCAGGTCGTCCACCGGATACTGCACGTACGCCCCGTGGTCAGCCGTTTCACCGTACGGGATCCACCACAGGCGCAGCACGGACATCACGTGGTCGATACGCAACGCGCCGCAGTTCTGCATGTTAGCGCGTAGCAGGTCGATAAACGGCTCGTAGGCACGCGCCGCCATCACGTGCGGATCCATCGGTGGCAAGCCCCAGTTCTGACCAAGCGGGCCAAGAATGTCCGGCGGCGCCCCCACAGAAGCTTTCAGGCAGTAAAGTTCACGGTCACACCAGGTTTCCGCCCCGCCTTCCGCCACGCCGACGGCCAGATCGCGATACAGCCCGATCGGCATGTTATAGCCCTGGCTCACCTGCCAGCAGGCGGCAAACTGGCTGTACGCCAGCCACTGCAACCAGAGATAGAAATCCACCTCGTCGGCATGCGTCTCACAGAACGCCTTCACTTCCGGGGTATCCACGGACTGATACGCTTCCGGCCACACCGGCCAGCCCCAGCGCATCTCGTCCTCCTGAACCTGATACGCATGCAGCGCATCAAACGCTGCCTGCCAGTAAAGGCTCTCGCCTTCCTGCATTACAAACTGGCGGAAGGCTGCCATCTGCTCGTCGTCACGCTTCGCAAAGCCCTTCCAGGCCAGACGCAGAGCCGCCATTTTCAGCGCGGTAACGGAGGCATAATCCACCCAGTCCGCATCGCGGGCCTGTTTCAGCAGCTGTTGCGTGGTCTCAAGTTTCCACCACGCCTGCGCCTCTTTGCTGTTTTTGAAATCGTCTAACGCGTTAACGTCGATGTAAATCACGTTCAGCCAGCGACGGGAAGACGGGCTGTACGGGCTGGCGCTTTCCGGATTCGCCGGATAGAGGGCGTGGATCGGGTTGAGGCCGATGAACGCGCCGCCGCGCTCACCAACAGATGCCAGCATCTTTTTCAGGTCGCCAAAATCGCCAATGCCCCAGTTGCTGTCCGAACGCAGGGTATAGAGCTGCACGCAGGCGCCCCACAGCTTTTTGCCTTCACGCAGCGCCTGCGGCTCATAGCAGCGCTTTGGCGCCACAATCACCCGACAGTGAAAACGCTGGTCGTCCCGGGTCAGCGTAAGCGTGTGGTAGCCCTCCGGCAGCTTCGCCGGAAGGTTGAGGGTTTTGCCGCCGGTGGCATGGCCTTTGTGCTGATGCCCCTCTTCGGTGGTGAGCAGCCAGCTGAACTCGCCGCGCCCTTCCACCGCCAGCGGCATCTTTTTGCCCGCGGTAAAGACCTTGACGTTCGGCACCGGCGCACCCGACGCTTTCGCGTCGGTTTTGTGCATGGCATCCAGCAAACGTCTTTTGGTGTCCGCACCAATAGACTGCGGTTTGCCGTGCGCATTGATGTAACTGAGGCTAATTCCCGCCGCCTGCGCGGCACTGTCCAGACGTTTACTCTCCATCGCGCTTCCTTAGCGTTTTGCCTGCCAGATACGAGCCTGATAATCACGGATTGAGCGGTCAGAGCTGAACATACCGCAGCGCGCGGTGTTCAGGATACACGCGCGGGTCCAGGCATCCTGGTCGCGATACAGCACGTCGACCTGCTTCTGCGCTTCAACGTAAGCCGAGAAGTCAGCCATCACCAGGTACGGGTCGCCGCCCTGTTTGTCCATGCTGTGCAGCATCTGGTCAAACGCGTGCTTGTCGCCGTCGCTGTACTTCCCGCTTTCCAGCTCTTTGAGCACCGCATCCAGCACTTTATCTTTTTTACGCCATTTCACCGGGTCGTACCCTTTGGCTTTGATGGCTTTCACTTCTTCAACAGTATGGCCGAAGATAAAGATGTTCTCTTCGCCGACCTTCTCGGCGATTTCGACGTTCGCACCGTCCAGCGTGCCGACGGTCAGCGCGCCGTTCAGGGCCAGCTTCATGTTGCCGGTACCGGACGCTTCTTTACCGGCGGTAGAGATCTGCTCGGAAATATCCGCCGCCGGGATCAGCATTTCAGCCGCAGAAACGCAGTAGTCCGGCAGGAACACCACCTTCAGCTTGTCGCCCACTTTCGGATCGCTGTTGATCGCCGCCGCCACTTTATTAATGGCAAGGATAATGTTTTTCGCCAGGTAGTAGCCCGGCGCCGCTTTCGCACCGAACAGGAACACGCGCGGGACGCGGTCGGCCTGCGGGTTCTCGCGGATCTCTTTGTACAGCGCCAGAATGTGCAGCAGGTTCAGGTGCTGACGTTTGTACTCGTGCAGTCGTTTGATCTGGATATCGAAAATCGCATTCGGGTTGATCTCAATTCCGGTGCGCATTTTCACAAACTCGGCCAGACGAACCTTGTTCTCCAGCTTAATGGCACGGTACTGCTCGCGGAACTTCGCGTTGTCGGCCTGTTTTTCCAGGTTGATGAGCTGGTCCAGGTCGTTGGCCCACTCTTTCTTCAGGGTCTTGTCCAGCAGGCCGGCCAGCAGCGGGTTGCACTGCTTAATCCAGCGACGCGGCGTGATGCCGTTGGTCACGTTATGGAATTTGGTCGGCCACAGCTGGTGGTATTCCGGGAAGAGATCTTTCACCACCAGATCCGAGTGCAGCGCGGCCACGCCGTTCACCGCAAAGCCGCTGACCACGCACATGTTCGCCATGCGCACCTGCTTGTCGTGCACAACGGCCAGCTTCGCCCAGACGGCCTTATCGCCCGGCCAGGTTTTCTCCACCAGCGTTTTGAACTGGTCGTTAATCTTGTTGATGATCTGCATATGGCGCGGCAGCAGCGTTTTCACCAGCTTCTCATCCCAGCACTCGAGCGCTTCCGGCATCAGGGTGTGGTTGGTGTAGGCGAAGGTGCGGCTGGTAATGGCCCAGGCGTCGTCCCAGCTCAGCTGATGCTCGTCGATCAGCACGCGCAGCAGCTCCGGGATCGCAATGGTCGGATGCGTGTCGTTAAGCTGAATAACTTCGAAGTCCGGCAGCTGAGCCAGCTTGCGGCCCGCCAGGTGGTGGCGACGCAGAATATCCGCCACGGAGCAGGCGCACTGGAAGTACTGCTGCATCAGACGCAGCTTTTTACCCGCCAGATGATTATCGTTCGGGTAGAGGACTTTGGTCAGCTTCTCGGCGTCGATCCCCTGCTGCTCGGCGCGCAGGAAATCACCGTCGTTGAATTTGGTCAGGTTAAACGGATGCGCGTGCTTCGCCTGCCACAGGCGCAGCGGCTGCGCCACGCCGTTACGGTAGCCGAGTACCGGCAGGTCCCAGGCTTCACCGGTAATGGTGAACGCCGGTTCCCAGAGTCCCTGCTTCGTGACTTTCCCGCCAATCCCGACCTGCACATCCAGCTGCGCGTTGTGGCGGAACCACGGATAGGTATTGCGGTGCCAGTCGTCTGGCGCTTCCATCTGATGGCCGTCGGCAAATGACTGACGGAACAGGCCGTACTGATAGTTCAGGCCATAGCCAATCGCCGACTGGCCCACGGTTGCCATGGAATCCAGGAAACAGGCTGCCAGACGTCCCAGACCGCCGTTACCCAGCGCCGGATCAATCTCTTCTTCCAGCAGATCGGTCAGGTTGATGTCGTGTTCTTTCAGCACGTCACCGACCTCCTGATACCAGCCAAGGTTCAGCAGATTGTTACCCGTCAGACGGCCAATCAGGAACTCCATTGAAATGTAGTTGACGTGACGCTGGCCTTTCACGGGCTTCGTCACAGGCTGAGCGTCCAGCTGCTCTGCGAGCGCCCCGCTCACCGCCTGCCACCACTGGTGAGGCGTCATTTCGTTTGCAGCATGAAGGCCAAAACGCTGCCACTGACGTGTCAGGGCAGCCTGAAATTGAGCTTTGTTGAAAGTAGGCTGTGACATAGGGAATCGGCATCCTGTAGAGAGTAAAAACATTTAACGCTAGTGTGCCTGGCTCATTGCGCCTCTTCCTCCTCCTGTCGGGGATTAGACAGGGAGGAGTAGCGGGGATGAGCATAAAAGTGTGATCGAGGCCACTGTGTGAGTGTGCGCTTCGCTGAAAAAGCGATCCCGGAAGAGCGTCAAAGAAATGAAATGCAGTTTCGGAGGAAATTAATCATCGCTGAAATGATTACTTACGTAGAATAATATTTCCGCGCGTCGCGATTATTCAGCACCCCTATTAAGCCGATGCAACTTTCCCCGAAGTTAATTAACTTCAGCGTCATTATCTCTTTCTGAAACCAGTTTCAGCGCAACCGCGACTTATGCACACAAGCCAGAAGCAGCGCGGCATCCAGCCATTTACGGAAAGTTCCATCAGTGATGAGAATGTTTTGTGACAGAGTGCAAATTCAGAGCCTCCAAACCCAGACATAACTTGCAATAGTTCCTCTATTGGCCGAACTTATAGATATTAATTACGAAGCGCAAAAAAAATAAATTCTCTCGTTCCCCACAGTGAAGTGAAAACTATGTTGATTCCGTCCAAATTAAGTCGCCCGGTTCGTCTTGACCATACTGTGGTCCGCGAGCGCCTGCTGGCTAAACTTTCCGGTGCGCATAATTTCCGACTGGCGCTGGTTACGAGTCCTGCGGGTTATGGAAAAACAACGCTCATTTCGCAATGGGCGGCAGGTAAAAGCGATCTTGGCTGGTACTCCCTGGATGAAGGGGATAACCAGCAGGAGCGTTTTGCCAGCTATTTAATTGCCGCGATTCAGCAGGCAACCAACGGACACTGCGTCACCAGCGAGGTGATGGTGCAAAAGCGCCAGTACGCCAGCCTGTCCTCTCTTTTCTCCCAGCTGTTTATAGAGCTGGCCGAATGGCATCGCCCGCTGTATGTGGTGATTGATGATTATCATCTGATCACCAACCCGGTTATTCACGAGTCCATGCGTTTCTTCCTGCGCCATCAGCCGGAAAACCTGACGCTGGTTGTCCTGTCGCGTAACCTTCCGCAGTTGGGCATTGCCAACCTGCGCGTGCGCGATCAGCTGCTGGAAATCGGCAGTCAGCAGCTGGCCTTTACCCATCAGGAAGCGAAGCAGTTCTTTGACTGCCGCCTGACGTCTCCGATTGAGGCGTCGGAAAGCAGCCGCCTGTGCGATGACGTTGCCGGCTGGGCCACGGCGCTTCAGCTGATTGCCCTCTCCGCGCGGCAAAACAACAGCCCGACGCATCAGTCCGCACGCCGCCTGGCCGGCATCAACGCCAGCCACCTGTCGGATTATCTGGTGGATGAGGTACTCGACAGCGTTGACCTCTCCACCCGCCATTTCCTGCTGAAAAGCTCCCTGCTGCGTTCCATGAACGATGCGCTGATCGTGCGCGTCACCGGCATTGAAAACGGGCAGCTTCAGCTCGAAGAGATTGAACGTCAGGGTCTGTTCCTGACGCGCATGGACGATCCCGGCGAATGGTTTAGCTACCATCCGCTGTTTGGCAGCTTCCTGCGCCAGCGTTGCCAGTGGGAACTGGCCGCAGAGCTGCCTGACATTCACCGCGCCGCCGCCGAAAGCTGGATGGCGCAAGGTTTCCCGAGCGAGGCTATCCACCATGCGCTGGCCGCCGGGGATGCCGGTATGCTGCGCGATATTCTGCTCAACCACGCGTGGGGACTGTTCAACCACAGTGAACTGACGCTGCTGGAAGAGTCGTTAAAAGCGCTGCCGTGGGAAAGCCTGCTGGAGAATCCGCGTCTGGTGCTGCTCCAGGCCTGGCTGATGCAGAGCCAGCATCGCTACAGCGAAGTGAACACCCTGCTGGCGCGCGCCGAGCAGGAGATGGAAAGCGAGATGGATACCACCCTGCATGGCGAATTTAACGCCCTGCGTGCGCAGGTGGCGATTAACGACGGTGACCCTGAGGAAGCCGAACGGCTGGCGATGGTCGCGCTGGATGAGCTGCCGCTGGCGAATTTTTACAGCCGTATTGTGGCCACCTCGGTACACGGCGAAGTGCTGCACTGTAAGGGCGATCTCACGCGTTCGCTTTCACTCATGCAGCAAACCGAACAGATGGCGCGCCGCCACGATGTCTGGCATTACGCCCTGTGGAGCCTGATCCAGCAAAGCGAGATTTTATTTGCTCAGGGGTTCCTGCAAGCCGCCTGGGAAAACCAGGAGAAAGCGTTCCAGCTGATCCGTGAACAGCATCTGGAACAGCTGCCGATGCACGAGTTCCTGTTGCGTATTCGCGCTCAACTGCTGTGGGCATGGTCGCGTCTGGATGAAGCAGAAAGCTGCGCCCGCCAGGGTCTGAATGTCCTTTCGAGCTTCCAGCCGCAGCAGCAGCTCCAGTGTCTGGCTCTGCTGGTGCAGTGCTCGCTGGCGCGCGGCGACCTGGATAATGCCCGCAACCATCTTAACCGCCTGGAAAACCTGCTCGGCAACGGGCAGTACCATAGCGACTGGGTGTCCAACGCCGATAAGGTGCGGGTGATTTACTGGCAGATGACCGGCGATAAAAAGTCCGCCGCCAACTGGCTGCGTCATACGCCTAAACCGGAATTTGCCAATAACCACTTCCTGCAAAGCCAGTGGCGCAACATCGCTCGCGTGCAGATCCTGCTGGGTGACTTTGAGCCTGCCGAGATTGTGCTGGAAGAGTTAAACGAAAACGCCCGCAGCCTGCGCCTGATGAGCGATTTAAACCGCAACCTGCTGCTGTTAAACCAGCTTTACTGGCAGGCGGGCCGTAAAAACGATGCCCAGCGCGTACTGCTGGAAGCGTTACAGCTGGCGAACCGCACCGGGTTTATCAGCCACTTTGTGATTGAGGGTGAAGTGATGGCCCAGCAGCTGCGCCAGCTGATTCAGCTCAACACACTGCCAGAACTCGATCAGCATCGCGCCCAGCGCATTCTGCGCGAGATTAACCAGCATCATCGCCACAAGTTTGCGCACTTCGATGAGAACTTTGTTGAACGTCTGCTGAACCATCCAGAAGTGCCGGAGCTTATCCGCACCAGCCCGCTCACCCAGCGTGAATGGCAGGTGCTGGGGCTGATCTACTCAGGCTACAGCAACGAGCAGATTGCCGGTGAGCTGGCGGTGGCGGCGACCACCATCAAAACGCACATTCGCAATCTGTATCAGAAGCTGGGCGTGGCGCACCGTCAGGATGCGGTGCAGCATGCGCAGCAGCTGTTGAAGATGATGGGATATGGAGTGTAGATCCTCTGCGGTCTGATGCCCTCACCCCGGCCCTCTCCCACAGGGAGAGGGAGAACGGCTTTTCAACACAACTCTAACTGCACATTATTATCTTTAATCACCTGCATGACGCCCGCCGGCGGCATCACGTCGGTGTAGACCGCATTCACCATGCTGATGCTGCCCATGTTCACCATCGCATTACGACCAAACTTGGAGTGATCCACCACCAGCATTACATGGCGTGAGTTCTCAATGATCGCGCGCTTGGTGCGCACTTCGTGGTAATCAAACTCCAGCAGCGAGCCGTCGGTGTCGATGCCGCTGATCCCCAGAATGCCGAAGTCGAGGCGGAACTGAGAGATAAAATCGAGCGTCGCTTCGCCGATAATGCCCCCGTCGCGGCTGCGCAGTTCGCCGCCCGCGAGGATGATGCGGAAATCGTCTTTCTGCATCAACGTGTTGGCCACGTTCAGGTTGTTGGTCACCACGCGCAGGTTCTCGTGGTTCAGCAGCGCATGGGCGACCGCTTCCGGGGTGGTGCCGATATCAATAAACAGCGTCGCGCCGTTCGGGATCTGGCTCGCCACTTTACGGGCGATACGCTCTTTCTCTGCCGTTTGCGTCGCCTTACGGTCATGCCATGAGGTGTTCACCGAGCTGGACGGCAGTGCGGCGCCGCCGTGGTGACGCAAAATACGGTTCTGATCGGCCAGGTCGTTGAGGTCACGACGGATGGTTTGCGGGCTGACGGCAAACTGCTCCACCAGCTCTTCAGTACTGACGTATCCCTGTTTTTTTACCAGTTCGATAATGGCGTCATGACGTTGTGTTTGTTTCATGAAATATCCCTGGGAATTATGTTCGTTTTCGCGCATGGAGCGTATCGGCCAGCGCCATCGCCAGCCCAACCGCCAGGCCGGTAACGTGCGCACCATTGGCGATAGACATACCAAACAGATCAAACCATCCGGCAATAAGCCATATTAACGCAAAGGTTATTAATCCACGTTGTAAATAGATGCCGCTATCCGGGTCGCGCTCGCCTCTGAGCCAGGCGTAACCCATCAGGGCGTACACCACGCCGGATAACCCGCCAAACCATGGACCGCTGAATTTGTGCTGCACGTAGCCGCTTAACAGGGCGCTGATAAGGGTGATCACAATCAGCTTGCCGCTGCCGAGCCGCTTCTCCACCGCCCCGCCGAGATACCACCACCACAGCAGGTTAAAGAGGATATGCATCACCGAGAAGTGCATCAGCGCATGCGTGAAGTAGCGCCAGACGTCAAATTGCAGGGAGGGATCGTACGGCCATGCGAGGGCAATCATCACGCTCTGGTCGCCCACCACGCTCATAATAATGAAGACGATGATGCAGGCTGCCATCAAAAGCAGCGTAAACGGTCCTGCGCGCTCGCGCAGGGTGGCGAGAAACGGAAAACGTTGATAGTGCAGGCCACTGCCGGTCTGGCCGGATTGCCAGCTTGCCGCCAGATAACGCGGGTCGCCCGGGTTTTCCAGAAAACGCGCAAGCTCGTCGTTCACGCGGCCGGCCTGGCTTTCGTCTGCCAGCCAGACATCCGTCTGTGTATGCTGCTGAATAGTCAGGATAATGCCCTGCGTCGCCATATAGTCGACAAACGCCTGGGCGACGCGCGGGTTGCTAAAAGAGGTGATCATCAACATGGGCAGCGGTCGCTTATTTCCACACAAAAGGGGACAGTATAGCGGGATCAGCGCTCAAACGCGTATTCAACTTCTGCCGGGAAATGACGATGCCAGGCATCGAAGCCGCCATCGACGCTGTACACCGCGTCGTAACCCTGCTGGAGCAGATACTGCGCCGCGCCTTTACTGCTGTTGCCGTGATAGCACATCACCATCACCGGGGTATCGAAGTCGTTATCGCGCATAAACGCGCCCAGCGTGTCGTTGGTGAGATGGAACGCGCCCGGCGTGTGGCCCATCGCAAAGCTCTGCGGATCGCGGATATCCACCAGCACCGCTTTTCCCTGGTGCATCTTCTGATGGGCTTCTTCTACGTTAATACATTCAAACTGATCCATGGTGTTCTCATCTTATATTCAGGTGTGGTGCGGTTTTCCCCTCACCCTACCCTCTCCCGGAGGGAGAGGGAAACGGATCACCCTCTCCCCGTGGGAGAGGGCTGGGGTGAGGGCATCAGACCGCACTATTTTACCCCGTAGTGTACGTCCTGGCGGCGGGTAAACGCCATTATGTTATCCATATCACTCTAAATTGTTTTTTTGATGTTACCAAAAGCGCGTTCCTTTGCTATTATGAGCGATATCGAACATTTTTGAGCTTTAACGAAAGTGCATGAGGGTGTTATGGAAACCAAAGATCTGATTGTGATAGGCGGTGGCATCAACGGTGCCGGTATTGCGGTTGATGCCGCAGGACGCGGTTTATCCGTGCTGATGCTGGAAGCTAACGATCTCGCCTGCGCGACGTCGTCCGCCAGCTCCAAGCTGATCCACGGTGGCCTGCGCTACCTGGAACACTACGAATTTCGCCTGGTCAGCGAAGCGCTGGCTGAACGCGAAGTACTGCTGAAAATGGCTCCGCATCTGGCGATCCCGATGCGTTTCCGTCTGCCTCATCGCCCGCATCTGCGTCCGGCGTGGATGATCCGCATTGGTCTGTTTATGTACGATCATCTGGGTAAACGCACCAGCCTGCCGGGTTCGACAGGTTTGCGTTTTGGCTCAGAGTCGGTTCTTAAACCTGAAATCGTGCGCGGTTTCGAATATTCCGACTGCTGGGTGGACGATGCGCGTCTGGTGCTGGCTAACGCGCAGATGGTCGAGAAGAAAGGCGGCGAGGTGAAAACCCGTACCCGCGCGACCGCCGCACGCCGCGAAAACGGCCTGTGGATTGTGGAAGCGGAAGACGTGGATACCGGTGAGAAGTTTAGCTGGAAAGCGCGCGGCCTGGTGAACGCCACCGGCCCGTGGGTAAAACAGTTCTTCGATGACGGTATGCACCTGCCTTCTCCGTACGGCATCCGCCTGATCAAGGGCAGCCACATTGTGGTGCCGCGCGTGCATACCCAGAAACAGGCTTATATCCTGCAAAATGAAGACAAGCGCATTGTGTTTGTGATCCCGTGGATGGACGAGTTCTCCATCATCGGCACCACCGACGTAGAGTACAAAGGCGATCCGAAAAACGTAGAGATCGACGAGAGTGAAGTCAGCTACCTGCTGAAAGTGTACAACGCGCACTTTAAGAAACAGCTGGCGCGCGATGACGTGGTCTGGACCTACTCCGGCGTGCGTCCGCTGTGTGATGACGAGTCTGACTCACCGCAGGCCATCACCCGTGACTATACGCTTGATATTCATGACGTGGACGGTCAGGCGCCCCTGCTGTCGGTATTTGGCGGTAAGCTCACCACCTACCGTAAACTGGCGGAGCACGCGCTGGAGAAACTGGCGCCGTATTACAAAGGCATCGGCCCGGCGTGGACGAAAGGCGCCGTGCTGCCTGGCGGCGATATCGGCGATAACCGCGACGATTACGCCGCGAAGCTGCGTCGCCGCTTCCCGTTCATTACCGAAGGAATGGCGCGCCACTATGCCCGCACCTACGGCAGCAACACCGAACTGTTCCTCGGCGAGGCGAAAGAGATTGCCGATCTGGGCGAGCATTTTGGCCATGAGCTGTACGAAGCGGAACTGCGCTATCTGGTGGAACACGAATGGGTGCGCCGTCTGGACGATGCTATCTGGCGTCGTACTAAAGAAGGGATGTGGCTGAATGCCGAGCAGCAGTCTCGCGTGGCGCAATGGTTGCAACAACATGCGGGAAAGCGTGAATTGTCGTTGGCGTCGTAATTGAAAAAAAGCCGGGTGGCGGCTCCGCCTTAACCGGCCTACTCGATCCCGTAGGCCCGGTAAGCGCAGCGCCACCGGGCTTTGTTTTTACAACCGCACCGGATCAATATGCCAGATATTCTCGGCATACTCTTTGATGGTCCTGTCCGACGAGAAGTATCCCATGTTGGCGATGTTATGCATCGCGGCGCTGGTCCACTTCTCCTGCTGACGGTACAGTTCGTCCACCTCATCCTGACAATCCACGTAGCTGCGGTAATCCGCCAGCACCTGATAGTGATCGCCAAAGTTAATCAGCGAGTCCACCAGATCGCGATAGCGTCCGGGCTCCTCAGGGTTAAACACGCCAGTGGCGATTTGCGTCAGCACCTGGCGTAACTCGTCATCCTCTTCATAATACTCACGCGGCGAGTAGCCCTGCTTGCGCAGCGCCTCCACCTCTTCCGCCGTATTCCCGAAAATAAAGATATTCTCCGCGCCCACATGCTCCAGCATTTCGACATTTGCGCCGTCCAGCGTGCCGATAGTCAGCGCGCCGTTCAGGGCAAACTTCATGTTACTGGTGCCGGATGCTTCCGTCCCCGCCGTGGAAATCTGCTCAGAGAGATCCGCCGCCGGAATAATCAGCTGCGCCAGGCTTACGCTGTAGTTCGGGATAAACACGACCTTCAGCTTATCGCCAATGTCCGGATCGTGATTCACCACCTTCGCCACATCGTTGATGAGATGAATGATGTGCTTCGCCATGTAGTACGCGGACGCCGCCTTACCGGCAAAGATTTTCACGCGCGGCACCCACTCCGCCGTCGGGTCAGCCTTAATGCGGTTGTAGTGGGTAATAACGTGCAGGACATTCATCAGCTGACGCTTGTACTCGTGGATACGTTTGATTTGCACGTCGAACAGCGCTTTCGGGTTCGCCACCACGTTCAGATGCATCGCCAGCCAGACCGCCAGACGCTTCTTGTTCAGCAGCTTGGCTTCCCGTACCGCTTTATTCACCGTCGGGAAATCAATGTGCTGCTCCAGCTCGCTCAGCTGGCTCAAATCGGTGCGCCAGGTGCGGCCAATGTTCTCATCCAGAACATCGGAGAGCGGCTGGTTCGCCAGCGCCAGCCAGCGGCGCGGGGTGACGCCGTTGGTCACGTTGCAGAAACGCGTCGGGAAGATCTTCGCAAAGTCCGCAAACAGGGACTGCACCATCAGGTTCGAGTGCAGCTCTGACACGCCGTTCACCTTGTGGCTGATCACCACCGCCAGCCAGGCCATGCGTACGCGACGCCCGTTGGATTCATCAATGATCGAGGCGCGGCTCAGCAGACCGGTATCGTTCGGGTACTGCTCCTGCAAGGTCTTGAGGAAGTAGTCGTTGATCTCGAAGATGATTTGCAGATGGCGCGGCAGAATTTTGCCGAGCATATCCACCGGCCACGTCTCCAGCGCTTCGCTCATCAGCGTATGGTTGGTGTACGAGAACACCTGGCAGGTTACTTCAAACGCGTCATCCCAGCTGAACTTATGCTCGTCAATCAGCAGGCGCATCAGCTCAGGGATCGACAGCACCGGATGGGTATCGTTGAGGTGAATGGCGGTTTTTTCCGCCAGATTCGCATAGGTTTTGTGCAGCTGATAGTGACGGCTAAGGATATCCTGAATCGTTGCCGAGACGAGGAAATACTCCTGACGCAGGCGCAGCTCGCGGCCTGAGTAGGTCGAGTCATCCGGATACAGGACGCGTGACACATTCTCGGAGTGGTTTTTATCTTCCACCGCCGCGAAGTAGTCACCCTGGTTGAATTTACCCAGGTTGATCTCGCTACTGGCCTGCGCGTTCCACAGGCGCAGCGTATTGGTCGCATCGGTGTCGTAGCCGGGGATGATCTGGTCATAGGCCACGGCGAGGATCTCCTCGGTTTCCACCCAGCGGGATTTTTTCCCTTCCTGCTGAATACGCCCGCCAAAACGCACCTTGTAGCGCGTGTTGTGGCGCTTGAACTCCCACGGGTTACCGTACTCCAGCCAGTAGTCTGGAGACTCTTTCTGACGACCATCCACGATATTCTGCTTGAACATACCGTAGTCGTAGCGAATACCGTAGCCGCGCCCCGGCAGCGCCAGCGTCGCCAGTGAATCGAGGAAACAGGCGGCAAGACGCCCGAGACCACCGTTACCCAGCCCCGGGTCGTTCTCTTCGTCAATCAGCTCTTCTAAATCCAGCCCCATCTCTTCCAGTGCGTTTTTGACGTCGTCATAAATCCCGAGCGATAACAGCGCATTGGAGAGGGTGCGACCAATCAGAAACTCCATCGACAGGTAATACACCTGTCGCGTCTCCTGCGAAAGCTGGGCGCGGTTGGAGCGCAGCCAGCGTTCGACCATACGGTCACGCACCGCAAACAGCGTGGCGTTCAGCCACTCATGTTTGTTGGCAATAACGGGATCTTTCCCAATGGTAAACATCAGCTTATAGGCGATGGAGTGTTTCAACGCCTCAACGCTGAGCGTGGGGGAAGAGTAGCTAAATGGAGCATTCATATCAGTAACTTCGCCTCGTTACATCAAGCGTTGATAAAGGTCGCGGTAGGACTGCGCCGCAACGTGCCAGCCAAAGTCCATGGACATCGCCTGACGTTGTACGTAACGCCACAGGGATGGACGGGACCACAAGACGAAAGCACGCCGGATCGCCCGAAGGAGCGACCAGGCATTACTGTCCTCGAAAACAAACCCGCTGGCGATACCGTCCGCCAGGTTTTCCAGGGAGCTGTCAGACACCGTATCCGCCAGCCCGCCCGTGCGGCGTACCAGCGGCAACGTGCCGTATTTCAGACCATAGAGCTGCGTCAGGCCGCAGGGCTCGAAGCGGCTCGGCACCAGAATCACGTCCGCGCCGCCCATGATGCGGTGCGAGAACGCTTCGTGATAGCCAATCTGCACGCCCACCTGCCCCGGATGTTCCGCCGCGGCCGCAAGGAAACCTTCCTGCAATACCGGGTCGCCCGCGCCGAGCAGCGCCAGCTGGCCGCCCTGCTCCAGTAATCCCGGCAGCGCTTCCAGCACCAGATCCAGCCCTTTCTGGCTGGTCAGGCGGCTGACCACCGCAAACAGCGGCACCTTGTCGTTGACCTTCAGCCCCATCGCAATCTGTAGCTGGCGCTTGTTCTCCGCTTTGTCCTCCACGGAGTCGCGACCATAGCGCGCCGCCAGCAGGAGGTCCGTTTCCGGATTCCAGATCTGTTCATCCACGCCGTTCAGAATGCCCGACAAACGACCTTCACGGTGGCGCTGTTGCAGCAGCCCTTCCATACCGTAACCGAACTCCGGCTGGGTAATTTCCCGCGCGTAGGTTGGGCTGACCGCTGTGATGTGGTCGGCGTAGTACAGACCCGCCTTCAGGAACGAAATCTGTCCGTTAAACTCCAGTCCGTGCATGTTAAAGAACGACCATGGCAGATCGATGTCATTCATATGATGCGCGTAATACATGCCCTGATACGCCAGGTTGTGCACCGTAAACACCGATTTGGCCGGGTGCCCCTTCGCCGCCAGATACGCAGGAGCCAGCCCCGCATGCCAGTCATGCGCGTGCACCACGTTCGGACGCCAGAACGGATCCAGTCCGACGGCCATTTCCGCCCCCACCCAGCCGAGCAGGGCAAAGCGCATCACGTTATCGGTATAGGCGTACAGGTTGGTATCGTGATACGGGCTGCCGGGTCGATCGTATAAATGCGGGGCATCAATCAGGTAAATCCCTACGCCATTGTAATGTCCAAACAGCAGGGTGATACGTCCCGCGAAGGTCTCGCGACGGGTAACAACCTTTGCATCGGGAATACCGCGCCGGATATCCGGAAAAGCGGGCAACAACACGCGGGTATCCACCCCTCCGGCGATTTGCGCCGCTGGTAATGCACCAAGAACATCCGCCAGGCCGCCCGTTTTTAACAACGGGAACATCTCAGAACATACGTGTAAAACCTGCATCATCGCTCCTGTTTGATTTGCAGCTTCCGCAACATTTCCCGTGTTACTAACACGATCCCCTCTTCCGAACGGTAGAAACGACGCGCATCTTCTTCCGCGTTTTCCCCAATCACCATCCCTTCGGGAATGATGCAGGCACGATCGATAACGCAGCGACGCAGACGACATGAGCGTCCTACCCAGACATCCGGCAGCAGAACTGCCGAATCGATATTACAGAATGAGTTTATACGCACGCGCGGGAACAGCACGGACTGCACCACCACCGAACCGGAGATAATGCAGCCGCCAGAGACCAGCGAGTTGAGCGTCATGCCGTGGCTGCCGGAGCGATCCTGAACGAACTTCGCCGGCGGCAACGATTCCATATGCGTGCGAATCGGCCAGTTCTGGTCGTACATATCCAGCTCAGGCGTGACGGACGCCAGATCGAGGTTGGCTTTCCAGTACGCTTCCAGCGTTCCCACATCGCGCCAGTAAGGCTCCGCATTCGGATCGGACTGCACGCAGGACAGCGGGAAGGGATGTGCATACGCCATGCCAGCTTTGGTGATTTTCGGGATGATGTCTTTACCGAAGTCGTGGCTGGAGTTTTCGTCTTTGTCGTCCTCTTCCAGCAGTTCATAAAGATAATCGGCATCAAAGACATAGATCCCCATGCTGGCGAGCGATTTGGTGTCGTCGCCCGGCATGGTTGGCGGGTTCGCCGGTTTTTCGACAAAGTCGATAATCTTGTCATCGCCATCTACATGCATCACGCCAAACGCGGTTGCTTCCGCAACAGGCACCGGCAGACACGCCACGGTGCAGCGCGCCCCTTTTTCGACGTGGTCGATCAGCATGTGGGAGTAATCTTGCTTGTAGATGTGGTCCCCGGCGAGGATGACGATGTATTCCGCGCTGTAGCGACGAATGATGTCGAGGTTCTGGGTCACGGCATCCGCCGTGCCGCGGTACCAGTTCTCCCCGTGAACGCGCTGCTGCGCCGGGAGCAGATCGACAAATTCGTTCATCTCTTCGCTGAAGAATGACCAGCCGCGCTGAATGTGCTGCACCAGCGTGTGCGACTGATACTGGGTAATGACGCCAATACGGCGAATGCCTGAGTTCAGGCAGTTGGAAAGTGCAAAATCGATAATACGGAACTTACCACCAAAGTGAACGGCCGGTTTGGCGCGCTTGATGGTCAAATCTTTCAGACGGGTACCACGCCCGCCCGCGAGTATCAGGGCAACTGTTTTTAATGGTAGCTGGCGCGCCAACATTAACGGATCGTTCTTCTCTAATCTAACCATGACTAACTCCTTTTTTATCATCTTTGGAATACGCACACTCCGTGCGCAGGCCCGTGCCAGACAGCTATAACAACCGGATTATCCGCTCCGGCAAAGGGAGGAATGGCTCGCCATTCCCCGTCAGGTAAAACAATCTCTGCGACGTCATCCGTCGCGTTCAGCGTCACCAGCCACGCATCCGAAAGCAGGATTTGCAGACAGGGTATGCCGTGTTGCCACTCTTGCGCGCTTAACGGTTGCGCGTCTTTATTCAGCCAGCGAACGTTTCCGTCGCCCTCTTCCCACCAGCGGTCGGCGGTGAGCGCGGGGATGCGCTGGCGAAGATGGATCAGCGCCGCGGTGAAATGGGTCAGCCCGCTGTTCGCTTCTCCCCAGTCGAGCCAGGTCAGGGTGTTGTCCTGGCAATAGGCGTTGTTGTTGCCGTGCTGGCTGTGGCCGTGCTCATCGCCCGCCAGCAGCATCGGCGTGCCCTGCGACAACAAAAGCGTCGTCAGCAGCGCATGAACGCTGGCGCGTCGCCGCTCGATCACATCCAGACTTCCGCCTAACCCTTCTATACCATGGTTGAAGCTATGGTTATTGTTAGTCCCATCGCGATTCTCCTCGCCGTTTGCCTCATTGTGTTTCTGATTGAAACAAACGCAGTCGCGCAGCGTAAAACCGTCGTGTGCCGTCAGCAGGTTAATGGTGGCCGACGGACGTTTGCCGTCACGCTTGAAGAGATCGCTGGAGCCGGCAAAGCGACCGGCAAACTCCCCCAGCGATAGATCGCGCGTCAGCCAGAAGCGGCGGATGGCATCGCGGAAGTGGTCGTTCCACTCGGCAAACAGCGGCGGGAAATTCCCCACCTGATAACCGCCCTCTCCGATGTCCCAGGGCTCCGCGATCAGCTTAACCTTTGAGAGCACCGGGCAGTTTTTGATGGCCTCAAACAGCGGCGCCTGCTGGCTGAACGCCGGGGTGCGCCCCATCACCGGCGCCAGGTCGAAGCGAAAACCGTCCACGTGGAACGTCTCAACCCAGTATTTCAGGCACTCGTACGCGTAATGCGTAACGGCCGGATGACTGAGGTTGAGGGTGTTACCGCACCCGGTCCAGTTCTCGTAATCGCCGTCGTCCCTGATCCAATAATAGCTACGGTTATCGATTCCGCGCTGTGAGAGCGTCGGGCCGTCAAGATCGCTTTCCGCACTGTGGTTCAGCACCACGTCCAGAATGACCTCGATACCCGCCGCGTGAAGCGCCTTCACCGCATCGCGAAACTCATCCCGTGCCTTCTCCGGCTGCACCGCGTAGCGCGGGTCGAGGGCGAACATCGCCAGCGGGTTGTAGCCCCAGTAGTTGCTTAACCCAAGACGCTGTAGCCGCGGCTCGCTGGCGAAATGCGCCACGGGCAACAGCTCCAGCGCGGTGATGCCTAAATGCTTCAGGTACGCGACCATCGTCGGATGCCCAAGCGCTTTGTAGGTGCCGCGCATCTCTTTAGGGATTGACGGGTGCAGATATGTCAGCCCTTTAACGTGGGCTTCATAAATAACGGTGTTGCCCCACGGCGTGCGCGGCGGGGCATCGTCTTCCCAGTCGTAGAGATCGTGCACCACCACGCTTTTGGGCGCGACGGGCGCGCTGTCGCGGTGGTCAGGTTCGCCGTAGCCAACGTGGAACAGCGAGTCATCTTTAAACTCACCGTCCACGCGGTGCGCGCACGGGTCAATCAGCAGCTTCGCCGGGTTAAACCAGTGCCCCTGAGAGGGCTCCCAGGGGCCGTGTACGCGAAAACCGTAGTGCATCCCCGGCCGTCCTCCGGCCAGGTAGCCATGCCAGGTATCCCCCGTGCGCGCCGGTAAATCGTAACGGTGCTCGTTACCTTCCCCGTCAAACACACAGAGTTCCACCCGCTCCGCATGGGCGGAAAAGAGCGTGAAGTTCACCCCCTTTCCGTCAAAGCTCGCCCCGAGCGGTTCGGGTTTACCTGCCGTAAGCTGCGTCATTCACCCTCCCGCACCAGCCAGATTGTGCCAAGCGGCGGCAGCGTCAGGCTCAGGGAGTTCGGACGGCCGTGGCTTTCAATGGCATCGCTCTGCACCAGGCCACCGTTACCCGCGTTGCTGCCGTGGTAGTGCATGGAGTCGGTATTGAGAATTTCGCGCCATTTGCCCGGCTGGTTAATGCCGAAGCGGTAGTGTTCGCGCGGCACCGGCGTGAAGTTGCTGGCGACGATGATCTCGTTACCCGCTTTGTCGCGGCGCACAAAGACAAACACCGAGCGCTCGTGGTCGTCCACCACCAGCCACTCAAAGCCGTACGGATCGAAGTCCAGCTCGTGCAGCGCTTTGTGGTGGCGATAAGTCAGGTTCAGGTCACGGACCAGACGCTGTACGCCGTGGTGCCAGTTGTCCGCACCTTCCAGCAGATGCCAGTCAAGGCTGCTATCGTGGTTCCATTCGCGGCCCTGAGCGAACTCGTTGCCCATAAACAGCAGCTTTTTACCCGGGAAGGCGAACAGCCAGCCGTAGTAAGCGCGCAGGTTGGCAAACTTCTGCCATGGGTCGCCCGGCATGCGGTCGAGAATGGATTTCTTGCCGTGCACGACTTCATCGTGCGACAGCGGCAGCATGAAGTTTTCGGTGTAGTTATAGAGCAACCCGAAGGTGAGCTTATCGTGGTGATACTGACGATAAACCGGGTCGAGCTTCATGTAGTCGAGCGTGTCGTGCATCCAGCCGAGGTTCCATTTGTACCAGAAGCCCAGACCACCCATTGCCGGTGGACGGGAAACGCCCGGGAAGTCGGTGGACTCTTCCGCCATGGTCACGGCGCCTTCCACCTGCTCGCCGATAATCCGGTTGGTGTTGCGCAGAAACTCAATCGCTTCGAGGTTTTCACGGCCACCATACTCGTTCGGGATCCACTCCCCCTCTTTGCGGCTGTAGTCGCGGTAAATCATCGACGCCACCGCATCCACGCGCAGGGCATCAATGCCGAAGCGCTCGATCCAGTACAACGCGTTCCCGACCAGGTAGTTCGATACTTCACGGCGACCGTAGTTGTAGATCAGCGTGTTCCAGTCCTGGTGATAGCCTTCGCGCGGGTCGCTGTGCTCGTACAGCTTTGTGCCGTCGAACTCTGCCAGCGCAAAATCATCCGACGGGAAGTGGCCCGGCACCCAGTCGAGGATCACGTTCAGCCCGGCGGCGTGCGCGGCATCGATGAAATAGCGGAAGTCATCGCGCGTGCCGAAGCGGCGCGTGGGCGCATACAGCCCGGTTGGCTGATAGCCCCAGCTGCCGTCAAATGGGTGTTCGTTGATCGGCAGCAGCTCCAGATGGGTAAAGCCCATCCATTTGGCGTACGGCACCAGCTGGTCCGCCAGCTCGCGATAGCTCAGCCAGAAGTTGTTATCGGTGTGGCGACGCCACGAGCCGAGATGCACTTCATAGACGGAGATTGGCGCATCAAAGCGGTTGGCCTGCTTGCGCTCCTCGCTCTGGACAACCTTCTCCGGCAGGCCGCAAATCAGCGAGGCGGTATTCGGGCGTAGCTCTGCCTCAAAGGCGTACGGGTCAGATTTAATGCGCAGCTTGCCGTTGGCATCGATCATCTCGAATTTGTAGAGCTGACCGTTGTGCGCGCCGGGGATAAACAGCTCCCAGATGCCGGTTTCCCGGCGCAGGCGCATGGGGTGACGACGACCGTCCCAGTAGTTGAACTGCCCGACGACGGAGACGCGCTGGGCGTTTGGCGCCCATACGGCAAAACGCGTGCCGGTGATACCGTCCATGGTATCCGCATGGGCACCCAGCGTTTCGTAGGGGCGTAAATGGGTCCCTTCGGACAGCAGCCAGGCGTCCATCTCTTTTAAAAGCGGGCCGAAGCTATAGGGATCGTCAATCAGATTTTGCTGACCGTGCCAGATAACGGCAAGCTGATAACGAAAAGGATTTTTACGGCGGGGCATGACGCCCGAGAAGAAGCCACGCGAGTCGAGGCATTCCAGATTACCCACCTTGCGGCCGGTTTTGGGTTCGATAACCCACACTTCTGTTGCATCCGGTAACAGCGCCCGAACTTCCAGTCCGGCCTCTGTACGGTGCATCCCTAGCACAGAAAAGGGGTCGGCAAAGTGACCCGCAATAAGCGCATTAATCACGTCTCTCGAAATACGATCGGACATGGTGTTCATCCTGTTTTTTTATGTCGCCCTTTTTACGCGCTCCGGGACGACTTTTAATGTGACCTAAACGGTGCAGTTAATCCTCTCTGCTCCGCCCTACCCTCAGGTGAGAAATAAATCTTCCTTAAAGCATAGCCAACGTCGTGGGTCCTCCTGATAAAAAATAAGACATCTGCGTTTTACTCCATGTAGTACGCAAAAAAAGGGGGTGACAATCACCCCCCGTGTTTAACAAATTATTACGCCAGCTGGCGCAGCATGCGGCGCAGCGGCTCGGCTGCACCCCACAGCAGCTGATCGCCAACGGTGAACGCGGAGAGGTACTCCGGCCCCATGTTCAGCTTGCGCAGACGACCAACCGGGGTGGTCAGCGTGCCGGTAACGGCTGCCGGGGTCAGTTCGCGCATGGTGATATCGCGATCGTTTGGCACCACTTTCGCCCACGGGTTGTGTGCGGCCAGCAGCTCTTCCACGGTCGGAATAGACACATCTTTTTTCAGTTTAATGGTAAAGGCCTGGCTGTGGCAGCGCAGCGCGCCGATACGCACGCACAGACCGTCAACCGGAATGGTGTTCGCGGTGCCGAGGATTTTGTTGGTCTCAGCCTGGCCCTTCCACTCTTCGCGGGTCTGGCCGTTATCCAGCTGTTTGTCGATCCACGGGATCAGGCCACCGGCCAGCGGTACGCCAAAGTTATCCACCGGCAGCTCGCCGCTGCGGGTGAGCTGAGTGACTTTACGCTCGATGTCGAGGATGGCGGACGCCGGGTCTGCCAGCTCGGCAGCGACGCTCTGGTGCAGCTGGCCCATCTGGGTCAGCAGCTCACGCATATGACGCGCGCCGCCGCCGGAGGCCGCCTGGTAGGTCGCCACGGAGACCCACTCCACCAGATCCTGTGCGAACAGGCCGCCGAGGGACATCAGCATCAGGCTGACGGTGCAGTTACCGCCAACAAAGGTTTTCACGCCGTTGTTCAGGCCGTCTGTGATGACGCCCTGGTTAACCGGGTCAAGAATAATGATGGCATCGTCTTTCATGCGAAGCGAAGAGGCCGCATCAATCCAGTAGCCCTGCCAGCCGCTTTCACGCAGCTTCGGATAGATTTCGTTGGTATAATCGCCGCCCTGGCAGGTCACAATAATGTCGAGTGCCTTCAGCGCTTCCAGATCGTAAGCATCCTGCAACGTGCCTGTGGTACCCCCAAAGGACGGTGCAGCCTGGCCGAGCTGGGAAGTGGAGAAGAAGACCGGGCGGATGGCGTCGAAATCGCGCTCTTCAACCATGCGTTGCATGAGTACAGAGCCGACCATACCGCGCCAGCCGATAAAACCAACGTTTTTCATAGCATTTTTTTCCTGCAAGGGGTGTGTGCTGATTGTGCAAGCCAGTATTGAACTGGGATATGCTTCACATTACAAAATGCTGCCAAAGTCGCAAGCGAAATTAATCGATGATTGCCCGGCAATCAGAAAAAGTGCTAATCATCGCAATGACCACAATAAGTATCAGGGATAATTTAAGATGAGTGAAATCATTTCCGCAGCGGTTTTATTGATCCTGATTATGGATCCGCTCGGTAATCTGCCGATCTTCATGTCGGTGCTGAAGCATACCGAGCCGAAGCGCCGCCGGGCGATCATGATCCGCGAGCTGCTCATCGCCCTGCTGGTGATGTTTATCTTCCTGTTCGCCGGGGAAAAAATCCTCGCTTTCCTGAACTTACGCGCCGAAACGGTCTCCATTTCCGGCGGGATAATTTTGTTCCTGATTGCCATTAAGATGATTTTCCCGAGCGCGGAGGGCAGCAGCAGCGGCCTGCCTGCGGGTGAAGAGCCGTTTATCGTGCCGCTGGCGATTCCGCTGGTCGCCGGGCCAACGATTCTGGCGACGCTGATGCTGCTGTCGCATCAGTATCCAAATCAGATGAGCCATCTGGTGATTGCCCTGCTGATCGCCTGGGGCGGGACATTTATTATCCTGTTGCAGTCGTCGCTGTTCCTGCGCCTGCTGGGTGAGAAAGGGGTAAACGCCCTGGAGCGCCTGATGGGGCTGATTCTGGTGATGATGGCGACGCAGATGTTCCTGGACGGGATCCGGGCGTGGATGAAAGGGTGAAGATGTAAAAAAGCCGGGTGGCGCTTATGCTTACCCGGCCTACGGGACCTGAGGTTTTTGTAGGTCGGGTAAGGCGAAGCCGCCACCCGACAAAATATGCCCTCTGCGGCCTGATGCCCTCACCCCAACCCTCTCCCACAGGGAGAGGGAGAAAACAGGGATTAGCTCAGCAGCGTAAACGCAATCATCCCGACAACCGCACCCGTCGTGCCGAGGATGGTTTCCATCAGCGTCCAGGTTTTCAGGGTTTGCGCTTCGGTTGCGCCGGTAAATTTACCGAACAGCCAGAAGCCCGCGTCGTTCACGTGAGAAACCACAATCGAGCCACCCGCGATACAGATAGAGAGCGCCGCCATCTGCGCACCGGAGTAGTTCAGCTGTTCAATCACCGGCATCACCAGACCCACGGCGGTTAAGCACGCTACGGTCGCGGAGCCCTGAATGATACGTACCGCCGCGGCCAGCACGAAACAGGTGACTGCAATCGGCAGCCCCATCCCGGTCAGCGCTTCGCCCAGCGCCGGGCCAACGCCGGAATCCACCAGCACCTGCTTGAACACGCCGCCCGCCCCGATCACCAGCAGGATAATCCCCGCCGGTTGCAGCGCGGCGCCGCAGATCTCCATCACGCGGTCTTTCGGCATGCCCTGACGCATCGCCAGGCCGTAAATTGCTACCAAACACGCCACCAGGATCGCGGTGAACGGATGACCAATAAATTCGAACCATTCGTAAGCGGTTGACCCCACCGGCACAAAGCGCGCAGCGATGGTTTTCAGGCCCACCAGCACCAGCGGCAGCAGGATCAGCGACAGGCTGAAGCCGAAGGACGGCATTTTTCCCTCGCCCAGGTGCGGCTCGGAGATGTCATCCGGAATGTGCAGCTCAACGTAACGGCTGATGAAGTTGCCCCACAGCGGACCGGCGATAATCATCCCCGGAATTGCCGCGCACAGGCCAATCAGGATCATCCAGCCAAAGTCAGCATGCATCTGGGAGGCCAGCAGCATCGGCGCAGGCCCCGGCAGCAGGAACGCCGCCGCAGCCGCCACGCCCGCAAACAGCGGAATGACCAGCTTCACGAGGTTGGTACCAGTATGCCGCGCCATGGAGAACGCCACGCTAATCAGCAGCACAACGGCCACTTCAAAGAACAGCGGCAGCGCGCAAATCAGACCGGCCAGACCAATCGCGTAGTGCGCACGGCTGTGCCCGAAGGATTTCAGCATCTTGACCGCAATCTGATCGACCGCGCCCGTCTCGTGCAAAATCTTGCCAAACATCGCGCCCAGCGCCACCACAATGGCCAAGAAGCCGAGCGTGCCGCCCATCCCTTTTTCCATAGTCGCCGCGATTTTGTCGAGCGGCATGCCGGAAAAGAGACCGGCACCAATAGAAACCACCATCAAAGCCACAAAGGCGTGCATACGCGCCTTCATCACTAAAAACAGCAGCAGCAATACGGAACCCACTGCTGTCAAAACTAGCGTTAATGTACTCAAAACTTACTGCCTTTTATTAATAACCTCGATGGTGCTGGCAACAACACCTTCCAGCGGCTGATCGATATCAACCACTAAGACATCCTGTTCGTCAGCTCCCGGCTCCTGCAACGCTTCGAACTGCGTTACCAGCATCTGGGTTTTGAAGAAGTGGCCTTTACGCGCCTTCAGGCGGCTTTCAATCACCCCGAAATCACCTTTCAGGTAGATGAAAGAGAGGTTCGGGTTGCCGTCGCGCAGCAGGTCGCGATAGGTTTTTTTCAGTGCGGAACAGACGATCAGGGAGACTTTATTGGTGCGCTGCATCGCGAACGCGGCGTCATTCAGCGCCTGCAACCATGGTTTGCGGTCGTCGTCGTTCAGCGGCTCGCCGGAAGCCATTTTCATGATGTTGCTGCGCGGATGGAGGAAGTCACCATCAAGAAAGGCAGCCTGGAGTTGATGCGCCACTTCGCTCGCCACGGCAGATTTACCGCTACCGGACACGCCCATCAGGACGTAAACGTGGTGATCGTGATTAGTCGTGCTCAAAGGGTGTCCCTCAGTCAATTGTTACGGGTAACAGTTATCGGTAACATTGTCCTGCCGGGGCATAAGAGAAGCAATATCCAAACGTGCGCGAAGTGAATAAGTGTGAGCTACTTCAAATTTGTCGGATTAAATAGATCCACCCGGTGACAAGGTGAAACCTAAATCTAACATTTTCGGGGTAACTGCCTCACCACGAATGCGCGCCAGCAGGCGCTCTGCGCCAATGCGGCCCATGCGTTCACGCGGGGTCAGGACGCTCGCCAGACGCGGCTCCATCACCTGGCCAATGTCGTGGCCGTGGAAGCCGGCAATCGCCATATCATCCGGGATTTTTAAACCCAGACGCTGGCACTCAAACGCGGCGCCGACCGCAAGGTCATCGTTGGTGCAGAAAATACCGTCCAGTTGCGGATACTCGCGTCGCGCCTGACGCATCAGCTCAATACCCGACGTGTAAGAAGAAGATTGCTCCACCATCACGCTGTACGGGGTTAAACCGGCGTCGAGCATCGCCTGCTCGTATCCCTTCTGTTTGATGATAGTACGTTCATCCAGACGCGCACCCAGATAGGCCACATGGCGATGACCGCGGGCGATGATCGCCGCCGTCATCTGACGCGCCGCTTCAAAGTTATCGAACCCCACGGCGATGTCGAGGCACGGCGACTGGCTGTCCATCAGTTCCACCACCGGAATGCCTGCCACTTCAATCATTTTCAGCGTGCGCGGGGTGTGAGTACGTTCCGTTAAAATCAGGCCGTCGATGTTCCAGGAAAGCATCGATTCAAGACGTTCCTCTTCCAGTTCCGGCTTGTACCCGTAGTGGGCGAGCATGGTCTGATAGCCAAACGCATCGGTGACGCTTTCAATGCCACGCAGCACTTCGGCGAATACCTGGTTGGTTAAGGAAGGAAGCAGGACGCCCACCGCACGGCTGGTCGCATTGGAGAGAATATCGGGCGCGCGGTTGGGGATATAACCCAGTTCATCAAGGGCGGCGGCAATCTTGCCACGCAACGCCACGGAAACCTGTTCCGGGTTACGTAAAAAACGGCTGACCGTCATTTTGGTCACACCGACGCGATCGGCGACATCCTGAAGTACGGGGCGTTTCTTTTTCATCGTCCTGAGAAATCTTGAAGTGAGAGATATGCTCAGTTTATCACGGACAAAGCTCAACCTTCCCCGTTTAAAGGGAAGGTTGAGAAATTATTTAGACCGGCGGCAGGTCAAACAGCAGAATTTCACTTTCGCTGTCGGCATGCACGGAGAGCGCCTGCTCATCCCAGACTGCCAGGCCATCGGCGGTTGTCGCTTTGGTGCCGTTGATGGACACTTCACCTTTCACCACCTGGATCCACACGCGGCGGTTAGCGGCAATCTGGTGTACAGACTGTTCATCTTTCGCCAGCGCCCAGCGGTACAGCTCCATATCCTGATGCACTTTCAGGGAACCTTCACGCGCATCCGGGGACAGCACCAGCTGTTTGCCCTGTTTCGCGTCGAAGCGGCGCTGCTCGTAGCGTGGCGTGATGCCGGTCTCTTCTGGAATGATCCAGATTTGATACAGGTGCAGTTTTTCCGTTTTGCTCGGGTTGTACTCAGAGTGACGCACCCCGGTACCCGCGCTCATAATCTGGAACTCGCCCGCCGGAACCTGCTCTTTGTTGCCCATGCTGTCCTGGTGCTCAACCGCCCCTTCCAGCACATAGGTCAGGATTTCCATGTCTTTGTGCGGGTGGGTACCGAAGCCCTGGCCTGCATCAATCACGTCGTCGTTAATCACGCGCAGTGCGGAGAAGCCCATAAAGTTCGGGTCGTAGTAGTCGGCAAACGAGAATGAATGCCATGAGTCCAGCCAGCCATGATTCGCGTGACCACGTTCGTTTGCTTTGCGTAAGTAGATCATTGTTTTCACCCTCAGTTCGTTTCGATGGAGTAAGTGTGGACGCAAACGCCCTGGGATCATAGAGGGTGAAAATTGACTCCTCTGTTCAAAAATTTAGAACAAGCGCAGAGGAGCCATTTTTGCTTATTTTGCGAGGGTTACCGTGGCAGGAGAAGCCTGCTCAAAGGCCCGTTCAAGGATTTCCAGGTTGGTCAGAACGTCAGATTCCTTGACATAATTCGGCGCGCCGGTGGCGAGGGTGTCATACAGCGCATCGTAGACGCGTCCATAGTCGCCCGTTTCCGGCTTCAGCTCTTCCCTGACCGTCAGGCCCTCGTCGTTCACGTACTCCAGCACGCCCACGGAATCATCTGCCGCAAAGCCCGGTTCACCCGGCATGATATTGACCTTCAGGCTGGTCTCCTGTTGGTCAATACCGTACTTGATAAAGGAGCCTTTCTTGCCGTGAACGATAAATTTCGGGTAGTCGATTTTCACCAGATGGCTGGTTTTTACGATGGCTTTCAGGTCGCCGTAGAACAGCTGCGCTTCAAAGGTATCGTCCGGGTTGGCCTTATTGCGCAGGCTGCGGATGTCATACGCCACGTGGTCCGGGCGGCCAAACAAGGAGATGATCTGGTCCATGGTGTGCACACCGAGACCGTAGAAAGATCCGTCCTGCGGCAGTCCGGGCTGGGTTTCCGCCACCGGGCGGTAGTAATCGAAGTGGCTTTCGATTTCCACGATCTCGCCGAGTTTGCCGCTTTCAATTGCCTTTTTTGCCGTCAGGAAGCAGCTGTCAAAGCGACGGTTCTGGTACGGCGTGACGGTCAGCCCTTTGCTTTTCGCCAGCGCGAACAGCTCCTTCGCTTCGGCGATGGTCGGGGTGAACGGCTTTTCCACCAGCACGTTTTTACCTGCTTCCAGCGCGCGTTTCGCGTAGTCAAAGTGGCTGTCGGCGTGGGTACAGACCACCACCAGCTTCACCTGCGGGTCGTTAAGCACCTCATCAAGATCGCTGGTGAAATGAATATGGGAATACTGCGGAGACTGCTCTTCTGGCTTCGCGCGGCGGCGATAGATATGGGCCACGTGCCAGGTCTCTTTTCGGTTAAGAACATACGGAAGGTGGTAACGCGTGGTGCTTTTGCCAAATCCAATAAATGCACAATGTAGTGTCATGGCTCAGTCCTTTTGGAAGGTTACTGAGTTTTACCATAGCGCATGTTTTGCCCTCACCCCAGCCCTCTCCCACAGGGAGAGGGAGAAAAAGGGCAAAAAAAAAGCCAGCGAGAAGCTGGCTAAAGTAATACTGGAAGCAATGTGAGCAATGTCGTGCTTTCAGGTTCCCGTAGGAGGTCTTCCTGAATGCAGAGCAATAATAATCATTCTCATTCGCACTTGTCCAACACTTTTTGCAAAAAATAGCGATTGACTCAACTTTTAAAGTCACTGATGTTGGAGGGGACTTTTAACTGACTGAGGAACAAGGAATGAGTGAGATAGTGATACGCCACGCTGAACCGAAAGATTACGACGCCATTCGTCAGATCCACGCCCAGCCGGAGGTGTACCACAGCACGCTACAGGTTCCTCATCCTTCAATGGAAATGTGGCAAATGCGGCTAGGCGAGCAGCCGGGCATTAAACAGCTGGTTGCCTGCATTGATGATATCGTGGTCGGCCACCTCACCATTGATGTCGCCCAGCGACCACGCCGCAGCCACGTTGCAGATTTCGGTATCTGCGTTGGCGCGCAGTGGCATAACCGCGGCGTGGCCAGCGCACTGATTCGCACCATGATCGATATGTGCGACAACTGGCTGCGCGTCGACCGCATCGAGTTAACGGTGTTTGTGGATAACGAACCGGCAATCGCGGTGTACAAAAAGCACGGGTTTGAGATTGAAGGCACCGGCAGGCGCTACGCCCTGCGCAACGGCGAGTATGTGGATGCGTATTATATGGCGCGTATGAAGTAGTTTGTTGCCGGGTGGCGGCTTCGCCTTACCCGGCCTACGTTCGTGCCGTTCCAGGCCCGGTAAGCGCAGCGCCACCGGGCAAAAAAATCAATACCCCGCCGTTAAATCATCCACCGAACGCGGGTCCGATGCGCCAAACAGCGCCCCGTCCGGCCCGACCATAATGCTCTGGGTGCTGCCCATCGCCTCCTTCACCGCCACCTTCTGCCCGCGCTGCTCAAGCAGCTTGAGGGTGTCCGGGCTAAAGCCCTTCTCCACGCGCAGCTCGTCCGGCAGCCACTGGTGGTGGAAACGCGGCGCATTGGTCGCTTCAGCGACGTTCATCCCAAAGTCGATACTGTTCACCACCATTTGCAGCACGGTTGTGATAATCCGGCTCCCGCCAGGGCTGCCGGTCACCAGCCAGGTTTTGCCGTCTTTCACCACGATGGTGGGCGACATGGACGACAGCGGGCGCTTCTTCGGCCCGACCGCATTCGCATCGCCGCCGACCAGGCCGTAGACGTTCGGCACGCCCGGTTTGGCAGAGAAGTCATCCATCTCGTTGTTCAGCAAAATGCCGCTGTTGCCCGCCACAATCCCGGTGCCGAAAGTGGTGTTAAGCGTGTACGTCACCGCCACCGCGTTACCGTCTTTATCTACCACCGAGAAGTGGGTGGTCTGGTTACTTTCATACGGCGCCAGCTTGCCCGGGCGGATCTCGCTCGACGGCTTAGCCTTATTGATGTCGATCTCGTCGGCAATCGATTTGGCATAGGCTTTGTTGGTCAGCGCCTGCCACGGCACCTTCACGAAGTCCGGATCGCCAAGGTATTCCGAGCGGTCAGCGTAGGCGCGCTTCTCCGCCTCCGCCATCACCTGCATGGCATCGGCGCTACCGAAGCCGAACTTGTGCATATCGAAGTTTTCCAGAATATTGAGGATCTGCACGATGTGAATGCCCCCGGAGGACGGCGGCGGCATGGAGAAGACCTCGTAGCCGCGATAGGTGCCGCTGATCGGCTCGCGCTCCACCGCCTTATATTCCGCCAGATCCGCTTTGGTGATCAGCCCGCCGTTCTTCTGCATCTCATCGGCAATCTGATCGGCAATCGGCCCCTTATAGAAGGCGTCCGGACCGTTTTCTGCAATCAGTTCGAGACTTTTTGCGAGGTTCTTCTGCACCAGCTTATCGCCCTTTTTCAGCGGCTCGCCGTCTTTCCAGAAGATAGCCTTGCTGTTCTCATGATTGGGAATAACTTCGCTGCCGTAGGTTTTGAGGTCGTCCGCCAGCGCGTCGTTGACGACGAAGCCGTCGCGCGCCAGCTTGATGGCAGGCTGCACCACTTTATTCAGCGGCAGCGTGCCGTATTTTTCCAGCGCCAGCGAGAAGCCCGCAACGGTGCCCGGCGTGCCGGAGGCAAGGTGCGAGGTCAGAGACTTTTTACTGTCCGGATTGCCCTGATCGTCGAGGAACATATCGCGGGAAGCCTGGTTCGGCGCCATCTCACGGAAGTCGATGGCCGTGGTTTTACCGTCTTTGGTGCGCAGCATCATAAACCCGCCGCCGCCCAGGTTCCCCGCCTGTGGATGCGTCACCGCCAGCGCATATCCCACCGCGACCGCCGCATCCACCGCGTTACCGCCCTGCTTAAGAATATCGACGCCCACCTGCGTTGCCAGCGCGTCAACCGAGGCCACCATGCCGTGCGTCGCCCGCACGGGGTGAAAAACATCCTCCTCCACGCCGTAAGAGACCGGAGGAGCGGCGGGCGGGTTGGCCGCCACGGTAAATGTGCCGCCTGCCATCAGCGCAGCGATGGCGACCCAGCGCAAAAAGGTTGGTTTCATCATTATAGTTCTCCAGGTGAAGGGGCCCATATTCCCCGCTTAAGCCTGGTTCACAACTCTTAAAAAATCATCGTTATGCCGGAATCAGGGTAAACTTAAGAGAAGCCTCAAAGGAGGAGATAACCATGAAACGATTACTGATCCTGACCGCGCTGCTTCCGTTCGCCGCGCTCGCACAGCCAATCAACACCCTGAACAACCCGAACCAGCCGGGCTACGTCATTCCGAGCCAGCAGCGTATGCAGACGGAGATGATGAGCCAGCAACAGCAGCAGAAAGGGATGCTCAATCAGCAGTTAAAAACGCAGACCCAGGTGCAGCAGCAGCACTTGCAAAACCAGATGAATACCAACACCCAGCGCGTGCAGCAGGGCCAGATGCTTGAACAGCCGCTGCCAAACTCAAACGGTGGGATGTTAGGAGGCGGGGTATCGCAAAGCAGCGGTCAGCAGCACATGCTGCCGACCCAGCAGAACGGCAGTATGCTTAATAAATAAAGTTCGGCCCGATCTGGTCAATCGCATCAGTACAGATGCTGTCCACGCCCCAGCGCAGCAGCTCGGCTGCACGCTGGGGTTTGTTGACGGTATACACCAGGATATGCAGACCGGCCTCCTTCAACAGCGTCACGCGCGCTTCATCCAGCAGCTTATGGTTGAGGTGGATCGACACGCAGCCTAAGCGGGTCGTCAGCGCGCGCCAGTCTTCTCGCCACGCATCCAGCAGCAGCCCGCGCGGCAACTCCGGAACGGCGGCCTGTGCGGCTTCCAGCGCGTCGATGTCAAACGATGATAACAGCGGCGGGGTCATCCCTTCCCACAGCTCGCGCGCGGCAAGGGCAATTACTTTACCCGTCAGCGGCCCGGTGCCGGTGGTCGGTTTGATTTCGATGTTGGCCATCATGCCGTGTTGACGACAGCGGTCCGCCACTTCCGCCAGCAGCGGCAGCGGCTCGCCTTTAAATTCGCCGCTGAACCAGCTTCCCGCGTCCACCTTCAGCAGGTCACGCCACGGCAGTTCTCCCGCCACGCCCCAGCCGTTGCTGGTGCGTTCGAGATTGTCGTCATGCAGCAGGAAAATTTCGCCGTCCTTGGACAGCTTGGCGTCGAACTCGATCATCGTGTGGCCGTAGCGCGCGCCAACGTCAATTGCCGCCAGGGTGTTTTCCGGCGCCAGTTTACCGCCGCCACGGTGGGCGACGATGTGGGGGTAAGGCCAGTTGCTCATACTCGTTGTCCTGTTTCACCGTCAAATAAGTGCAGGTGATTTTCCGGCATATGCAGCCACAGCGTGCTGCCTGCCTTCGGGCGCTCCTGATGCGGCAGGCGCACCACCAGCTTTTGCTCGCCCCAGCGTCCGTGCGCCAGGTTGTCTGCGCCCAGCATCTCCAGCGTGTCCATCACCAGCGGCACGCCGCCGTCCGCCTGAGACGTCAAACCAATATGCTCCGGGCGGATACCGAGCGTCATCTTACGCCCGGCGTAGCCACGATAGTACCAGTTGATCGGCAACGCCATCCCGCTTTCCAGCTCGAAGTGGGTTCCCGCCGTATTGATCCGCCCGTCCAGCAGGTTCATCGCCGGGCTGCCGATAAAGCTCGCCACAAAACGGCTGGCCGGTTTTTCGTAGACCTCCACCGGGGTGCCAATCTGCTCGGCGATGCCTTTGTTCATCACCATCACGCGCTGGGCGAGGGTCATGGCTTCAACCTGATCGTGGGTCACATAGAGGGACGTGGTTTTCAGGCGGCGATGCAGCTGCTGTAGCTCAAGGCGCATCTGCACGCGCAGTTTGGCGTCGAGGTTTGACAGCGGTTCGTCGAACAGGAATACCGCCGGATCGCGCACGATGGCGCGCCCCATCGCCACGCGCTGACGCTGGCCGCCGGAAAGCTCGCGCGGGCGGCGCTTAAGCAGGCCGTCAAGTTCCAGAATGCGCGCGGCTTCTTTTACGCGCTCGTCGATATGACCTTTGCCCATACCGCGAATTTTCAGCCCCCAGGCCATGTTCTCTTCCACACTCATGTGCGGATAGAGGGCATAGTTCTGGAATACCATCGCGATGCCGCGATCTTTGGGTTCCATCTCGGTGACGCGCTGGCGGTCAATCCAGATATCCCCGGACGTTACGCGCTCCAGCCCGGCCACCATACGCAGCAGGGTGGATTTTCCGCAGCCGGATGGGCCGACCATGACGATAAATTCCCCGTCCGCCACGTCAAGCGTCAGCGGCTGAATGACCTGGGTTTTACCGTCCCAGCTTTTGGTTACTGCCTGTAATTTTAAACCTGCCATCTTATTTCTCGCTATCGACCAGGCCGCGGACAAACGCGCGCTGCATGGCTAAAACAATGACTACGGGTGGGATAAGGGTGAGCAGCATCGCCGCCATCACCTGGTTCCAGAGGGTGGTGCCTTCGCCGGTGGCGATCATGCCTTTGATGCCTGCCACGGCGGTGCCGAGGTTGACGTCCTGAACGATCAGCAGCGGCCACAGGTACTGGTTCCAGCCGTAGATAAAGGTGATCACAAACAGCGCCGCGAGGTTGGTTTTCGACAGCGGCAGCACGATGTCGCGGAAGAAGCGCATCGGCGAGGCCCCGTCGATGCGCGCGGCTTCAATCAGCTCATCCGGCAGGGTCATAAAGAACTGGCGGAACAGGAAGGTGGCGGTCGCCGAGGCCATCAGCGGCAGGGTTAAGCCCGCGTAGCTGTCGAGCATCTTCAGGTTGGCGATCACCTCCACCGTCGGGAAGATACGCACCTCAACCGGCAGCATCAGGGTGATGAAAATCATCCAGAAAAACAGGTTACGCAGCGGAAATCGGAACCAGACGATGGCGAACGCTGAGAGCATCGACACCGTAATTTTGCCGACCGTAATGCCAAACGCCATGATGAAGCTGTTGAGCATCATCAGCCAGAACGGCGCGCTGTTGGCGCCCACGCCCTGGGTCCAGATGGTCTTCATGTTTTCGAAAAGGTGTCCGCCCGGGATCAGCGTCATCGGGGTGTCGAACACCGCTTTGGTGTCCAGCGTGGCGGCGACGAAGGCCACGTAAAGCGGGAACAGGATGACGATAATCCCTAAAATCAGCATGGTATGGCTGAAAATCGTCAGCCCGCGACGGTTCTCAATCATTGGTAGCGCACCTTACTTTCGACATAGCGGAACTGCACCACCGTGAGGATGATGACGAGGAACATCAGCACCACCGACTGCGCGGCAGAAGCGGAGAGATCCAACCCCGCAAAGCCTTCGCGGTAGATCTTGTAGATCAGCGTGGTGGTCGCCTGCACCGGGCCGCCCGCGGTGGCGGCGTCAATCACCGGGAAGGTGTCGAAGAAGGCGTACACGAGGTTAACCACCAGCAGGAAGAAACTCACCGGGGCGATCAGCGGCAGCGACAGGCGGAAGAAGCGGCGCACCGGCCCTGCACCGTCGATGGCGGCGGCCTCCACCAGCGAACGCGGGATAGACTGTAGCGCGGCAAAGAAAAACAGGAAGTTATAGCTGATCTGCTTCCACACCGAGGCGAACACCACCAGGAACATCGCCTGACCGCTGTTCTGAGCGTGGTTCCAGTCGTAGCCAAACTCGCCCAGGAAGTGGGTAATCAGCCCGCGCCCTGGGTTAAACAGGAAGATCCACAGCACGGCGGCCACGGCAGGAGCCACGGCGTAGGGCAGCAGCATCAGGGTCTGATACAGACGGCTGCCGCGCACCACGTAATCCACCAGCGCGGAGAAAAACAGCGACGCGACAAGACCGCTCACGGTGACCAGCGCACTGAATTTGATCGTCGTCCAGAAGGAGTCCAGGTAGTAGCTGTCGTGGAACAGCGCGGTAAAGTTGTCCAGCCCGACAAACTGGCTGGAAAGCCCGAACGGATCGACGCTTTGTACCGAGTACCACAGCGCTTCGCCCGCAGGCCAGATAAAGAAGATAACGGTGATGACCAGCTGCGGTGCGACCAAAAGGTACGGCAGCCAGCGGGAACGGAACACCGGACGGGATGAGGACATTGAGATTAGGTTCCTGAACATTGCCGGGTGGCGGCTACGCCTTACCCGGCCTACATGGGGCACGTCGTAGGCCCGGTAAGCGCAGCGCCACCGGGCATTTTTTTACGATTTGGTCGACTGCTCAAAGCGGCGCAGCAGCTGATTCCCGCGCTCTACCGCAGAGTCCAGCGCCTGCTGTGGCGTTTTCTTACCGGTCCACACGCTTTCCAGCTCTTCATCGACGATGGTGCGGATCTGCGGCATGTTGCCCAGACGCAGGCCTTTGGTGAACGGCAACGGCGGCTTGTTCAGCATCTGGCGCGTCGCGATGTCTGCGCCCGGGTTCTTGCTGTAGAAGCCCTGCTCGCGGGTCAGGTCGTACGCGGCTTTGGTGATCGGCAGATAGCCGGTCTTCTGGTGCCACTCGGCGGCGTTTTCCGGCTTCGCCAGGAAGTCGAGGAACTCGGCCACGCCTTTGTAGGTGCCGTTGTCTTTACCCTGCATCACCCACAGGCTCGCCCCGCCGATGATGGCGTTTTGCGGCGCGCCCTTCACGTCGGCGTCGTACGGCATCATGCCCACGCCGTAGTTGAATTTGGCATAGTGACGTATATCCGCCAGCGAGCCGGACGAGGCGGTGGTAATGGCACAGTCGCCGTTGTAGAACTTCTCGGTGGATTCGTCTTTACGCCCGAAGTAGCTGAAGTCGCCCTTCTTGTTGAGTGCTTCCAGCAGCGCGATGTGCTTCACCTGCTCCGGCTTGTTGAACTCCAGCACCGCGTCGGTACCGTCGAAGCCGTTATTTTGGGTGGCAACCGGCAGCCCGTGCCAGGCGCTGAAGTTTTCAATCTGGATCCAGCCCTGCCAGCCGCTGGCGTAGCCGCACTTCATCCCCGCCGCTTTCAGCTTCGCGGTGTACTCCGCCAGATCCTGCCAGGTTTTTGGCGGCTGCTCCGGATCTAAACCGGCTTTTTTGAAGGCGTCTTTGTTGTAGTACAGCACCGGCGTGGAGCTGTTAAACGGCTGGGACAGCAGGTGCCCGGTTCTGGAATCGGTGTAATAACCGGAGACGGTCGGTACGAACTGGGATTCATCGAAGTTAATACCTGCTTCTTTGAACACTTCATAGACCGGCTTGATGGCTTTGGAGGCCATCATGGTGGCGGTGCCCACTTCATAAACCTGTAACAGCGCAGGCGCGTTACCGGTACGGAAGGCGGCGATGCCCGCGCTCAGGCTCTGCTCGTAGTTGCCTTTGTACACCGGCACAATTTTGTAATCCGGGTGGGTGTCGTTGAAACGCTGCGCCAGGGAGTCAACCTCTTTACCCAACTCCCCTTCCATGGAATGCCAGAACGGAATGGTGGTCACAGCCATTGCGTTCGTCGCAAAAGCCAGACCCAGTGCCAGACCCAAAGCTGTGTGTCGTAACGATGTCATTGTCATCTCTCTTATTGTGCCGGATGCGCGATATCACGCGTTTTATGCTCGCGAGGTAACATGACATGCTCGAATGACAGAAAAATAACTGTTTGTTTACAGATAAGTGACAGCCAGGCGTCAGGGGGATGATGGTTGTGTGAAGGGGGTTAATATGAAAAAAGCCGGGTGGCGGCTGCGCCTTACCCGGCCTACATGGTATCCGTAGGCCCGGTAAGCGTAAGCGCCACCGGGCAATACAGACGGCTCAGCCGCCCAGGTACGCGCTCCGCACCGCTTCGTTCGCCAGCAGCGCATCGCCGGTATCGGAGAGCACCACGCGCCCGTTCTCCAGCACGTAGCCACGGTCGGCGAGCTTCAGCGCCTGGTTGGCGTTCTGCTCGACGAGGAAGATGGTCATCCCCTCTTTACGCAACTGCTCGATGGTGTCGAAGATCTGCTGGATAATGATCGGCGCAAGACCAAGCGACGGCTCGTCCAGCAGCAGCAGGCGCGGCTGGCTCATCAGCGCGCGGCCAATCGCCAGCATCTGCTGCTCGCCGCCGGACATGGTGCCCGCTCGCTGAATACGACGCTCCCACAGGCGCGGGAAGAGTTCGTACACCCCCTTGATGCGGGTCTGGAATTCATCCCGATGGGCGAAGAAACCGCCCATCGCCAGGTTCTCTTCCACCGTCATGCGGGAGAATACGCGGCGCCCTTCCGGGACAATCGCCACCGCTTCACGCATGATCTTAGCCGTCTGCCAGTCGGTAATATCTTTGCCGTCAAACACAATCCGCCCGCTGGTGGCGCGCGGGTCGCCGCACAGGGTGCCGAGCAGCGTGGTTTTACCCGCGCCGTTGGCGCCAATCAGGGTGACGATTTCGCCCTGATTGATGTGCAGGCTGACGTCGTGCAGCGCCTGGATCTTGCCGTAGTGCGCGTTGACCTTGTCGAACGTTAACATCGCTTTTTCCATCTTATGCCTCACCAAGGTATGCGCGGATCACGTCCGGGTTGTTGCGGATCTCTTCCGGCGTGCCGTTTGCCAGCGGCGTGCCCTGGTTTACCACGTAGATACGGTCCGAAATGCCCATCACCAGCTTCATGTCATGCTCAATCAGCAGGATGGTGGTGTCGTGATGGTCGCGCAGCTCGGCAATCAGCTCGTCCAGCTCTTTGGTCTCTTTCGGATTGAGACCTGCCGCTGGTTCGTCGAGCATCAGGATCTCCGGCTGGGTCACCATGCAGCGCACGATCTCAAGGCGACGCTGATCCCCGTAAGCGAGGTTGCTCGCCTGGCGGTTGGCGTGCTGGAGCAGGCCGATACGGTCGAGCCAGGTCGCGGCGCGGTCGAGCGCCTCCTCCTGCGTGCGGCGAAAGGCCGGGGTTTTCAGCAGGCCGGAGAACAGCCCGGTTTTCAGCTGCTGATGCTGTGCCACCAGCAGGTTCTCAATCACCGTCATCTCGCGGAACAGACGCACGTGCTGGAAGGTGCGCACCACGCCCATGCGGGCAATCTGCTGGCCCGGCAGCCCTTCAAGGTGCTGGTCGCGCAGCATGATGGTGCCGCCCGTCGGCTTGTAGAAGCCGGTCAAACAGTTAAAGACCGTGGTTTTTCCCGCGCCGTTCGGGCCAATCAGGGAGACAATCTCTTTCTTGTGCAGATCCAGATTCACATTGTTGACCGCCAGCAGGCCGCCAAAGCGCATCATCAGGCCGTTAACGGATAATAAAGGCTTCATGCCTGCTCTCCTTTCGCCTGTGTGCGTTTCAGCTTCAGCTGTGGACGGGTCATCGGCAGCAGACCCTGCGGACGCCAGATCATCATCAGCACCATCAAACCACCCAGCATTAACATGCTGTATTCGTTAAAGTCGCGCATCAGCTCGCGGGAGACCACCAGCAGGATAGCCGCGAGGATCACGGCGAACTGCGAGCCCATTCCGCCGAGCACCACAATCGCCAGCACAAAGGCGGATTCGGCAAAGGTGAACGATTCCGGGCTGACGAAGCCCTGACGTGCGGCAAACAGCGTCCCGGCGAAACCGGCAAACGCGGCGCTGATGGTAAACGCGGTCAGCTTGATGCGGGTCGGGTTCAGGCCGAGGGAGCGGCAGGCGATCTCATCTTCACGCAGCGCTTCCCACGCGCGGCCCAGCGGCATGCGCAGCAGACGGTTGATCACAAACAGGGTAATCACCACCAGCAGCAGCGCCACCAGATAGAGCCAGATCACGCGGTCGGACGGATCGTATTTGATGCCAAAGAAGTTGCTGAAGGTATCCCAGCCGCCTTCGCGGGCGGTACGGCTGAACTCCAGGCCGAAGAAGGTCGGTTTCGGGATCTGGCTGATGCCGTTCGGACCGCCGGTCACTTCGGTATTGTTGAGCAGCAGGATACGGACGATTTCGCCGAAGCCTAAGGTCACAATCGCCAGGTAGTCACCGCGCAGGCGCAGCACCGGGAAGCCGAGCAGGAAGCCCGCGGCGGCGGAGACCAGCCCCGCCAGCGGCAGACAGGTCCAGAAGCCGAGGCCGTAATAGTGGTTCAGCAGCGCGAAGGTATAGGCGCCGATGGCGTAGAAGCCGCCGTAGCCCAGCACCAGCAGGCCTGACAATCCCACCACCACGTTCAGGCCGAGACCGAGGATCACGTAGATCATGGTCAGGGTGGCAATATCCACCGTCCCGCGCGATACCATAAACGGCCACGCCACGGCAGCCACCAGCAGCGCCACAAGGAACAGCTTCTGTTTCACCGTTGTACCGTCGATCGCCGGCAGGACGAATTTCGGCCCGGAGACGTTTTTCAGCGTCTTCTGGAACAGCGGACGCAGCAGCTGGAACAGGAACACCACCGCGGTGCCGATAAACACCCACTGCCAGCGGATGTCGGGAGCGGTATCCACCACCAGCTTCGTGCCGTCCAGTCCTAACTGGACGCCCATAAAGACGCCCGCCAGGACGAAGAACATGGCGGCAGAGAGCAGCGCCATCGCAAAATGCATCGGTTTCATACTTTCTCTACCTCCGGACGGCCCAGAATACCGGTAGGCATGACCAGCAGAACCAGAATCAGCAGGGCAAACGACACCACATCTTTATATTCGGTGCTCAGGTACGCCGAAGAGAGCGCTTCGGCCACGCCCAGGATCAGGCCGCCGATCATCGCGCCCGGAATGCTGCCAATGCCGCCCAGTACCGCCGCGGTGAAGGCTTTCATCCCGGCCATAAAGCCGATGTACGGGTTGATTACGCCGTAGAACTGGCCGAGCAACACGCCAGCCACCGCCGCCATCGCCGCGCCGATCACGAAGGTCAGGGCAATCACGCGGTCGGTGTTAATCCCGAGCAGGCTCGCCATCTTCAGATCTTCCGCGCAGGCGCGGCAGGCGCGTCCCATGCGGGAGTAGCGGATGAACAGGGTCAGGGCCAGCATGGCAATAAAGGTCACAACCCAGATAACCAGCTGCATGGTGGTGACAGAGGCGGAGAAGTTTTCGCTGGCCCCCACAATCCACTGGCCGTTAAACAGGCTTGGCAGCGCCACGTCGCGTGAACCTTCGGTCAGGCTGACGTAGTTTTGCAGGAAAATGGACATACCGATGGCGGAGATCAGCGCGATCAGGCGCTTGGAGCTGCGCACCGGCCGGTAGGCTACCCGTTCGATACTCCAGCCGTAGGCGCTGGCGATCACAATCGCGCCGACAAACCCGGCGGCCACCAGCAGCCAGCTGCTGTCGATGCCCATCATCATCAGCGCGGCGATGATCATAAAGGAGACGTAGCTACCGATCATGTACACCTCGCCGTGGGCGAAGTTGATCATGCCGATAATGCCGTAAACCATCGTGTAGCCGATGGCGATCAGCGCGTAGGTGCTTCCCAGCGTGACGCCGTTAAACATCTGCTGCAAAAAGTAGAGAAACTGCTCGGACATATGCAAACCTTTTTATACCCGCCCGGTGAGCCGGGCGGTGGGATGATTATCTGGCGACCGAGGAAGACCCGTCGGCGTGCCACTTAAAGACACCAAACTCAAATCCCTTCAGATCGCCTTTCTCATCCCAGTTCAGCGGCCCAATCACGGTGTTCGCCCCGTGCGCTTTTAAATCTTTCACCAGATCCAGCGGCTCTTTACTGCCGGTACGATCCATGGCCGTTGCCAGAGACTGCACGGCGGCATAGGTGATCCAGACGTACGGACCACTCGGATCTTTCTTCTGCGCCTTGAGCGCATCCACGATAGCCTTATTCGCCGGATCCTGGTCATAGCGTTTTGGCATCGTCACCAGCATGCCTTCGGCAGAATCGCCCGCGATGTTCGACAGGGAGGCATTACCGACGCCCTCTGGCCCCATAAACTGGGTTTTCAGGCCGGTAGCGCGTGCCTGGCGCAGCATCTGCCCCATTTCCGGGTAGTAGCCGCCGTAGTAAACGAAGTCGATATTCTCTTTTTGCAGGCGGGCGATCAGCGCGGAGAAGTCTTTCTCACCAGCGGTAATGCCGTCGAAGAAGACGATGTTCGCCCCGCCTTTTTTCAGTCCGTCCTGCACGGAACGCGCCAGGCCTTCGCCGTACTGCTGCTTGTCATGGATGATGGCGATACGCTGCGGCTTAACGGTTTCGAGGATGTATTTGGCGGCGGTTGGCCCCTGAGAAGAGTCCAGACCGGCGGTACGCATGATGTGCTGGTAGCCGCGCTGGGTCAGTTCCGGGTTGGTGGCGCCCGGGGTGATCATCAGAATGCCTTCGTCTTCGTAGATATCAGATGCGGGCTGCGTGGAGGAGGAACACAGGTGCCCGATGACGTACTGGATACCGTCGTTAACGATTTTGTTGGCGACCGCGACGGCCTGTTTTGGATCGCAGGCGTCGTCATACTCCACGCCTACCAGCTTGTCGCCTTTGATGCCGCCTTTGGCGTTGATATCTTTAATGGCCTGACGCGCGCCGTTGAACTCCATGTCACCCCACTGGGCAACAGGGCCGGACATCGCCCCCACTACCGCAACTTTAATGTCGTCTGCCATAGCGGCATGCGAGATCGACAGTGCGACAATCCCCGCGATTATCGTTTTCGCGTTCCTTTTCATCTCTGAATCCCCATTCGTGATGTCGTGTTTATATTTTGTTTTATTATGGTTAAAAAGCATTCTGTACTTTTAATGAACAACGCTATTTTTACCAGTGCCTTTAATGGTTTAGCGCAGTTTTTTGTCAAAAACCAGACTAAAATCTCTATTTTTCAGGCGATTAAGCAAAGATAATATTCTGAAATCAGGCGGAGATAAACAAATAAAAGCGCAGTTGGCAGCATAAAATAACGGTACAAAGCGCCGAATAAATCACTACCCTTCAGGTTAAAATTCTGCTTATTTTTCGATCCATGTGTTTTCAAACTGCCCATCGCGCTGCCAAAAAACTAATCACCTGGTAAATGGGAAGAAAAAGAGAAAGCGCCTGAGCAAATAAATTGAGTACACTGGCCTTACTCTTTTTGATTTGGACAATCAGCTAATGAAACTGACTATCGTGCGTCTGGTGACCTTTAGCGACCAGGATCATATCGACCTGGGCAAGATCTGGCCGGAATATTCCCCTTCATCGCTGGCCGTCGATGAAAACCACCGCATCTATGCCGCGCGTTTTAATGAACGTCTGCTGGCCGCCGTCCGCGTAACGCTGAGCGGCACGGAAGGGGCGCTGGATTCCCTGCGCGTGCGCGACGTGACCCGTCGTCGCGGGGTCGGGCAGTATTTGATTGAAGAGGTGATCCGCGAAAACCCGAGCGTAACCTCCTGGTGGATGGCCGACGTGGGCGTAGAGGATCGCGGCGTGATGGCGGCGTTTATGCAGGCGTTAGGGTTTACGGCGCAGGCGAACGGGTGGGAGAAGCGCTAAAAGAAAGCCGGGTGGCGGCTGCGAGGTGCTTATTGTAGGCCCGGTAAGCGAAGCGCCACCGGGCAAAAGAGGGCTGAGCGGCCTGATGCCCTCACCCCGGCCCTCTCCCACGGGGAGAGGGAGAAAACATTAAAAAAGGCAACTTGCGTTGCCTTTTTGCGTTTATTTTGCGTCTGTCGCCGTACCGTTAGCATGCCAGTCAAACACGCCGAACTCAAAGCCCTTCAGGTCGCCCTTCTCATCCCAGGACAGCGGCCCCATCACGGTTTCCACCGAGTTCGCTTTCAGCCAGGTGGCAATCTCCGCCGGATCGGCTGACTGGTTCAGGCCCGCTTGCAGAGACTGCAACGCTGCGTAGGTGGTCCAGACGAACGCACCGCTTGGATCCTGTTTCTTCGCCTTGATGGCGTCAACGACAGGTTTGTTCGCAGGCACCTGGTCGTAGTTCTTCGGCTTGGTCACCAGCAGCCCTTCAGCGGATTCACCCGCGATATTAGACAGGGAAACGTTCGCGACACCTTCTGGCCCCATGAACTGCGTCTTCAGACCCGCCGCACGCGCCTGGCGCAGGATCTGCCCCATTTCCGGGTGGTAGCCGCCGTAGTAAACGAAATCGATATTTTCTTTCTTCAGACGCGCGACCAGGGTCGAGAAGTCTTTCTCACCGGCGGTGATACCGTCAAAGAACACCACGTTGGCGTTCGCTTTTTTCAGGTTATCCTGCACCGCACGGGCCAAGCCTTCGCCGTACTGCTGTTTGTCATGAACAATCGCGATGCGCTGCGGCTTCACTTTTTCCACGATGTATTTCGCGGCGGTTGGCCCCTGATCGGAGTCCAGACCGGTGGTACGCAGGATCAGCTTATAGCCGCGCGCGGTCAGCTCTGGCGCCGTCGCGGCCGGCGTGATCATCAGAATGCCTTCGTCTTCGTAGATGTCAGACGCGGGCTGGGTGGAAGAGGAGCACAGGTGACCGATAACGTATTTGATCCCGTCGTTTACCACTTTGTTCGCCACCGCGACCGCCTGTTTCGGGTCACAGGCATCGTCATATTTTACGATTTGCAGCTTTTCGCCCTTGATGCCGCCCTTAGCATTAATGTCTGCAACCGCCTGTTCCGCGCCGGTAAATTCCTGGTCGCCGTACTGTGCTACCGGACCGGACATCGCGCCCACCACGGCCACTTTAATATCGGCCTGGGCCATAGTGCTGAATGCCAACGCGATACATCCTGCCAGTAACGCTTTACCCTTCATGTTCATCCTGAGATTCCCCATTATTATGGTTATAACGATTGTTGTGATGTTGTTGTGTAGCGCTTTATTTCGGTTATAGGCGTGCTGTTCGCGCTTTTTCAGCATACTCTGCTAAAACATACCCCATTTTTATGATTTTGGAATAGCTAATTTGAAATGAAAATATGATAAGCCCAACTGTCATTTCAGCCGGGCTTTTGGCTTTATCGTGTCAGCGAGGCGGAAATAATATCCAGCGCTTTACGGAACTGCACTTCGGGGATGGTGAGCGGGTAGAGGAAGCGAATAACGTTGCCGTAAACGCCGCAGCTCAAAAGCAGCAGCCCTTCGTTCAACGCGCGCTCCTGAACCTGACGGGTAAATTCGGGCGACGGCTGTCCGGTTTGCGGATCGGTAAATTCTACCGCCACCATCGAGCCCTGCCCACGGATATCGGCGATATACGGACAGCCATCCTTCGCTTTATTCAGCACCTCGACCAGATGATGCCCGAGATGCGCCGCGCGGGTGCAGAGATCGTCCTCGTCAATCACATCCAGCACCGCATGGGCCGCCGCAATCGCCAGCGGGTTACCCGCGTAGGTTCCGCCCAGACCGCCCGGGGCGGGCGCATCCATCACCTCCGCCCGGCCAGAGACGGCAGAGAGCGGCATCCCGCCCGCCAGGCTTTTCGCCATGGTGATCAGATCGGGCTTCACGCAGTGGTTTTCCATGGAGAACAGCTTGCCGGTACGGGCGAAGCCGGTTTGCACTTCGTCGGCAATCAGTAAAATCCCGTGGGTATCGCACAGGGCACGCAGCGCCTGCATAAAATCAGCGGGCGCGACGTTGAACCCGCCCTCGCCCTGAACCGGTTCAATAATGATTGCCGCCACCTGATCGGGCGCGATATCGGCTTTGAAGATGCGCTCCAGGCTTTTTAGCGCTTCGGCGGTACTAACCCCGTGCAGGCTGTTGGGGAATTGCGCGTGGTACACCGAGCCGGGGAACGGGCCGAAGCCGAGCTTATAGGGCGCCACTTTGCCGGTCATCGCCATGGTCATAAAGGTACGGCCGTGGAACGCGCCGCCGAAGGTGATAAGGCCGGGACGTCTGGTGTACGCGCGGGCGATTTTCACCGCGTTTTCGACCGCTTCCGCCCCCGTTGAGAAGAAGGCGGTTTTGGCTGGCCCCTCTATGGGTACGCGCTGGTTGATGCGCTCGGCAAGCGCCACATAACCTTCATAGGGGACGATTTGATAAGCGGTATGGGTAAAGGCGTAAAGCTGTTTTTCGATGGCGGCGATAACTTTAGGATGACGATGCCCGGTATTCAGCACGGCGATCCCGGCGGCAAAATCAATATACTCGTTACCTTCCACGTCCCACACCGTGGCGTTTTCGGCTTTATCGGCATAGAAGTTACACATGACGCCGATACCGCGCGGCGTCGCCTGTAAACGCCGGTCGTTCAGTTCGTTATTTTTCACCCTGTCACCCTCTGAAAGTCGCCTGCTTAGCGCATCAGTAAGTGTTTGCCAGGGGGAAGAAATTCGCCAGAGCGGGCGCTAAAAAAACAGAACCCCCGAATTTGCATTCGAGGGTTTTTATCCTTCATATTTCAAGCCGCAGGTGCGTTGGCTGCTCTCGTTCACCCGAATCACTTACTGATGTAAGCTCATCGGGATTCACTCGTTTGCCGCCTTCCCGCAGCCTGAACTATTTCGGCTAAAGGTGTACTTCGCGGAAATTACGCTTCGATAGCGGCGCGAAGTTTTTTCATGGCGTTTTTCTCAAGCTGACGCACACGTTCAGCGGAGACGCCGTAGCGGTCGGCCAGTTCCTGCAACGTGGACTTGTTATCTTCGTCCAGCCAGCGGGCACGAATAATATCCTGGCTACGCTCGTCGAGGCCTTCCATCGCGAAGGTCAGCTTGTTCGCCGCCTGGTCTTCCCAGTTATCCTCTTCAATGCCGTCAGCAAAGTTAGAGGTTTTATCCTGTAGATACAGAACCGGGGCCATCGGCTGGCTGTCGGACGCGTCATCGTCGGCAGACATATCAAACGTCATGTCCTGGGCGGCCATACGGGATTCCATCTCGCGGACGTCTTTGCTGGAAACGCCCAGCTCGCGCGCCACCATTTCCACTTCATCCTGATTGAACCAGCCCAGACGCTGCTTGGTTTTACGCAGGTTGAAGAACAGTTTGCGCTGCGCTTTCGTCGTGGCGACTTTCACAATACGCCAGTTACGCAGGACGTATTCGTGAATTTCCGCTTTGATCCAGTGCACGGCGAAGGAGACGAGTCGCACACCCACTTCCGGGTTAAAGCGACGTACCGCCTTCATCAGGCCAATGTTACCTTCCTGAATCAGGTCCGCCTGCGGCAGGCCGTAGCCCGCATAATTACGAGCAACGTGAACAACAAAGCGCAGGTGAGACAGGATCAGCGTTTTAGCTGCTTCCAGATCGCCCTGGTAATGCAGCTTTTCAGCAAGCTCCTTTTCTTCCTCAGCCGTTAACATCGGCCAGGTGTTCGCAGCCCGGATGTAAGATTCCAGGTTACCAACAGGGGCTAAAGCTAAAGTTTGCATTTCTTTGGTCATTCATTCCTCTCAATGTTTCTTCTGGTCCAGGTTGTCCCCGTCAGGCAACAACCATGCCAAAGCGTTTGAGCAACGAGATTAGCATTCACTCTTTTATCAGACAGTGATTTTATCCACAAGTTCCAGGTGCAACAGTGAATAAATTACGCACAAAATGTGACATGAAGATGATTACAGGGGAAGAGACAACAGGGACGCTTTCCCTGCAAGCGAACATCTCGGTGCAGGGAAAGATTATATCACGCTTTTATTAGTCGGGAGTAAAGTGGCGTAAATGTTGAACCGTTGCCAGCCATGCCGCCACCCAGCCGATCATGGAGCACACCAGCAGCAACAGCAGGCACTCATCGAACCCTAAGCCACTGATATCAAACTTAGTTCCGAAAACCTGCGCCACTTCAGTCACGGCAGACGACAGCCGCATCACCAAAATTTCTGACAATATCAATGAAAGAAATGCACCAGAAAAACCTAATAACGCGCCGCCGTAAAGGAACGGGCGGAGGATGAAACCATCCGTTGCGCCAATCAGTTTCTGCACGTTGATGGTATCGCGACGGGCGAAGATGCTCAGACGCACGCTGTTACCGATGACGAGGAACACCGCCGCCACCATCAGCACGCCGATCATCGCCGACACGCGTCCTACCAGCCCGGTCAGGGCAGCAAGACGGGCAAACCAGCTGTCGTCCATGCGCACTTCATCAATCCCGTTAATGCGGGTAATGCGGTCGCGCAGGGTGTTGAGCGAATCCGTGCCCTGGAAATCGAGTTTCGGGATCACCACCGCCACCGCGGGCAGCGGGTTCTCTTCAAGCATATCCAGCGCGCCGCCGAATCCGGACCAGTTGCGGAACTCGCCCAGCGCTTCATCGCGGGAAAGGTAGTTCACCTTCTCCACGCCCTGTTCGGCCTGAATCTGCCCCACCACCTGAGCCGCCGCGTTATCGTCGAGGGCTTTATCCAGATAAACGGTGATCTGCGGCGACGGATAGTACTGGGACGCCGCCTGGTTTACGTTTTTGTAAACCATGTAGCAGACGCTGGGCAGCGTCAGGGAGATGGCAATCACCATCACCGTCAGGAACGTCGCCAGCGGTTTGCTTTTCAGATCCTGCAACGCGCCCTGGAAGGCGTACCGCACCTGCTCGTTAAAGACGTTGGTTTTGCGGGAGTTCGGTTTCGGTGCCGCTTTGGCACGCTTAGGCGCATTGCGATTGCCGTCCCCGCCGCCCTGAGGCTTACGGAAACGGTCAAACCGGTTGCTGAACTGCCGAATCTGGTTCATTGCATCACGCTTATTCACCGTGGCCTCCGTGCAAATGCCCGTCGCTCAGGGTCAGCATGCGGTACGAACGGCGGGAGATCAGCCCCATGTCGTGCGTCGCCATCAGTACCGTGACCCCCACGCGGTTAAATTCCTCAAACAGACGCAGGATCCCTTCAGAGAGAGCATCGTCCAGGTTACCGGTCGGTTCATCCGCCAGCAAAACGGCAGGCTTGTTCACTACCGCGCGGGCGATACCCACGCGCTGCTGCTCACCGCCGGAGAGCTGAATCGGGAAGTTCTTCGCTTTGTCCAGCAGCCCGACCTTATCCAGCGCCGCCGAAACGCGACGGCGGATATCATCGTAACTGGCGCCAGCAATAATCAGCGGGATCGCGACGTTATCGAAAACCGTGCGATCCATCAGCAGGTGGTGATCCTGGAAAATCATGCCAATCTGACGACGCAGGAACGGCACTTCACGGTTCTTAAGACGGCTAATTTCATGGCCGCTGAACCAGATTTTCCCGGCGCTTGGCCGCTCGATCCCACAGATCAGCTTGAGCAGGGTACTTTTCCCCGCGCCGGAATGGCCGGTCAGGAATGCCATCTCGCCTGGCTGGAGGTGGAATGTCACCCCCTGTAGCGCTTGTCTCCCGCCGAGATAGGCCTTGCTGACGTGTTCAAAGCGAATCATTGTTAGTCCTCTCGGGCAAATAGTGCCTCAATAAAGTCGTCCGCTTTAAACGGACGTAAATCCTCAATACGCTCGCCCACACCGATGTAACGGATAGGAATGCCGAACTGGTCGGCCACGGAGAAGATCACCCCGCCTTTCGCGGTGCCGTCCAGCTTGGTCAGCGTGATCCCGGTCAGTCCTACCGCTTCATGGAACAGCTTCGCCTGGCTGATGGCGTTCTGTCCGGTGCTGGCGTCGATAGTCAGCATAATTTCATGCGGTGCATCTTCGTCCAGCTTCTTCATGACGCGAACGATTTTCTTCAGCTCTTCCATCAGGTGCGATTTGTTCTGCAAACGCCCTGCGGTATCCGCAATCAGCACGTCCACGTTACGCGACTTCGCCGCCTGGATGGCATCGAAAATCACGGAGGCGGAATCCGCGCCGGTGTGCTGAGCAATGACCGGAATATTGTTGCGCTGGCCCCACACCTGAAGTTGTTCCACCGCTGCCGCACGGAAGGTATCGCCCGCCGCCAGCATCACCGATTTGCCCTGCTGCTCAAACTGGCGCGCCAGCTTGCCGATGGTGGTGGTTTTGCCCACGCCGTTGACGCCAACCATCAGGATAACAAACGGTATTTTGCCTTCAATATTAAGCGGTTCGTCAACTTTTGCGAGAATTTCACCCATCTCGTCTTTCAGCAGGCCGTACAGCGCCTCGGCGTCACGCAGCTGTTTGCGGCTCGCCCCTTCGGTCAGGTTGGCGATGATCTTCCGGGTGGTTTCCACGCCCACGTCCGCAATCAGCAGCTGCTCTTCCAGCTCCTCAAACAGATCGTCGTCGATCTTTTTGCCGCGGAACAGACTGATAAATCCGGAACCTAAATTTTCTTTGGTTTTGAGCAGGCTGCGCTTCAGGCGCGCGAAGAAACCTTCTTTAGTCGGTTTTTCTTGCTCCTGAACGATCTCTTCTTCGGCCTGCGCTTCCACCGGCACGACGATGACCGCTTCTTCAGCCGCTTCCGCCGCCAGCGCCTGGGCTTCCAGCTCTTCGTCGGTCAGCTCTGGCTCAAGGGCCGCTTCTTCTTCCACCGCCTCAACAATTTCAACGGTTTCCGCTTCGGCCTGCCACTCTTCGGCAGAAACCTCTTCGGCTTTCACCTCTTCCGGCAGCGGCAGTTCTTCGTGTTCGATAGCGGCCTGTGGCGCTTCGGTAAGGGTTTCTACGATAACCGGCTCTGGTTTTTCGCTCTCCTGAACCTGTTCAGTAACCTCAACCACCTCTTCGGCAAAGGATTCAATCTCTTCTTTGCTGTGGGCTGGCTCTTCCGCTTCGACAACCGCAGCGGTTTCGACAGGCGTTTCAGGCTGTGACGACTCTTCTACAACCTGTTGTTCTTCGGTTTTCTGTTCTGTTTCTTGCTCTTTTTCACCGAAACCCAACCAGGAAAAGAAGCCACGTTTTTTTTGTTTTGCCATCTGCGACTACACTCCTCGCGGCGCTATATACAGGGAAGCTAAAAAAATGATGAAATAGTCTAACACTTTACTTAATTGACATCACCGCCCGCAATCGCAGGGCATTGTTAACAGAGCTTTCCTGAGATGAAGAAACCCACCCGCGCCCCGGCCGGTCAAATTCGCATTATCGGCGGCCAGTGGCGAGGCCGGAAATTACCGGTGCCGGACAGCCCCGGTTTACGCCCCACCACGGACCGCGTTCGCGAGACGCTGTTTAACTGGCTCGCCCCGTCTATGGTAGACGCCAACTGCCTGGACTGCTTCGCCGGAAGCGGTGCATTGGGGCTGGAAGCGCTGTCGCGTTATGCCGCCAGCGCCACGCTGCTGGAGATGGAGCGCGGCGTCGCGCAGACGTTGCAGCAAAATCTGGCTACGCTGAAGGCCACCAACGCGAAAGTGGTGAATACCAACACGCTGAGCTTCCTCGCGCAACAGGGGACGCCGTTCAACGTGGTGTTTGTTGACCCGCCGTTCCGTAAAGGGCTGCTGGAAGAGACATTATCGTTGCTGGAAAAAAATGGCTGGCTGGCAGACGACGCGCTGATTTACGTTGAAAGCGAAGTGGAAAATGGCCTGCCGCCCGTTCCCGTTCACTGGGATCTGCACCGCGAGAAGGTCGCCGGCCAGGTGGCTTATCGTCTGTATCACCGTCAGGCACAAGGAGGATCCGATGCCAGTACTGATTAACGTAGGGCGCGTACTGATGCTGGGCGTCTGGGCATTTTTGATTTTGAATCTGGTGCACCCGTTCCCGCGTCCGCTGAATATCTTTATTAACGTGGCGCTGATTTTTACCGCGTTCATGCATGCCTTGCAGATGGTGATGCTGAAAAACGGTCTGCCGAAAGATGGCCCACCGATGACCGGCTGGCAGCAGCTGCGGGTGTTTATTTTCGGCGTGTTTGAGCTGCTGGTGTGGATGAAGAAGTTTAAGGCGCAGGTGAAGAAGTAGGCCCCTAACCCTAACCCTCTCCCTAGGGGAGAGGGGACGATTACACCCTCTCCCCTAGGGAGAGGGCCGGGGTGAGGGGAAAATTACAGCTCCGGTTCAAAACCTTCAAACCGCGACCCTTTGTAGCTCAGCGTGCCTTTCTCCCCCACCGTCAATTGGTGGTACTGCTGCGCCTCCAGGCGGAAGGTCATCTCCAGCCCGCCGGTTTCCGGCTTAAAGCTCGCTTCATAGCGCATCGTTGTGCCCGCAGGCGTTACCTGCTGCTGGCGGGAGCGGCGGTCGTTAAGCGGCTTCTCACGCTTGTTCGTCACCACCACGCGCTTTTGCATCAGCGGCGCGGCGTCATTGTCGGCCTTCTCACGGCGCTGCTGCACGAAGCGAAACGAGGCGGCAATGACGATAATCGCCACCACGATAATGAAAAACAGCGGCATCTTGCTCATTGAAAAATCCCATCAGATTATGCGGAATTCAGGATACCTCGCCTGCCCCGGCATTGCCAAACGCCCGCTCGCGTCACTACACTGGATCAGGAACTGATCATTCAGCCTCAACAGTTACAGGGAGTTAATATGCTTTGGTCATTTATCGCTGTCTGTTTTTCCGCATGGCTTTACGTCGATGCGTCTTACCGTGGCCCAGCCTGGCAGCGCTGGTTGTTTAAACCCGTCACGCTATTACTCCTGCTGTTGCTTGCCTGGCAGGCCCCGATGTTTAACGCCGTTAGCTATCTTGTCCTCGCGGGGCTGTGTGCTTCCCTGATTGGCGATGCCTTAACTCTGCTGCCGCGCCAGCGCCTGCTGTACGCCGTGGGGGCATTCTTCCTGTCGCATCTGCTCTATACCATCTACTTTGCCAGCCAGATGACACTCTCCTTCTTCTGGCCGCTGCCGCTGGTGCTGCTGGTGATTGGCGCCCTGCTGATCGCGGTGATCTGGTCGCGTCTGGAAGAGATGCGTCTGCCGGTCTGTACGTTTATCGCCATGACGCTGGTGATGGTGTGGCTGGCGGGCGAGCTGTGGTTCTTCCGTCCGACGGCGCCTGCGATGTCTGCGTTCTTCGGTGCCGCACTGTTGCTGTTGGGTAATATCGTCTGGCTGGGCAGCCACTATCGCCGCCGCTTCCGTGCGGATAATGCGATTTCCGCCGCCTGTTACTTTGCCGGGCACTTCCTGATTGTGCGTTCGCTGTATATCTAAATAACGCTTGACTCTGGAGTCGACTCCAGAGTGTATGCTGCGGTTAATGAGAAAATTATCATTACCGGAGACTGCCATGTCGACTCCAGAAACACCTAAAAAAGTTCCCCAATTCTCGGCACTTAAGCTCAGCCCGGTTCCGCCAAAAGAGGACTGCTGCTGCGAGGGCGCGTGCGAAACCCGGACCGAAGCGCTGCCTGAAAACGGCAATCACTACAGCTGGGTGGTCAACGGTATGGACTGCGCGGCCTGCGCCCGCAAAGTGGAAAACGCGGTGAAGCAGGTGCCGGGCGTGAACCACGTTCAGGTGCTGTTCGCTACCGAAAAGCTGCTGGTCAGCGCCGAAAACGACGTCAGCAGACAGGTTGAAGCCGCCGTCAGCAAAGCGGGTTATACCCTGCGCAGCGAAACGGCACCCGCAGAAAAAACGTCCCCGATAAAAGAAAATCTGCCCCTTATCACCCTCATCATCATGATGGCCCTGAGCTGGGGGCTGGAGCAGATTAACCACCCGCTCGGCAACCTGGCGTTTATCGCCACCACGCTGGTTGGCCTGTTCCCTATTGCGCGTCAGGCGCTGCGTCTGATGAGAAGCGGCAGCTGGTTTGCCATTGAAACGCTGATGAGCGTGGCGGCTATCGGGGCGCTGTTTATTGGCGCGACGGCGGAAGCGGCGATGGTGCTGCTGCTGTTCCTGATCGGCGAACGCCTTGAGGGCTGGGCGGCGAGCCGGGCGCGCAAAGGGGTGAGCGCGCTGATGGCGCTGAAGCCGGAAACCGCCACTCGCGTGATAAACGGTACTCGTGAAACGGTCGCCATCAACACCCTGCGCCCGGGCGACGTGATTGAAGTGCCCGCAGGCGGACGTCTGCCAGCCGATGGGGTCCTTGTTACCGCCACCGCAAGCTTTGACGAAAGCGCCCTGACCGGGGAATCCATCCCGGTAGCGCGTGCGGCGGGTGAAAAAGTGCCTGCGGGCGCCACCAGCGTCGACCGGCTGGTGCAGCTCACCGTGCTTTCTGAACCGGGCGACAGCGCCATCGACCGCATCCTCAGGCTGATTGAAGAGGCCGAGGAGCGCCGCGCGCCGGTCGAACGCTTTATCGATCGCTTCAGCCGGATTTACACCCCCGCCATCATGCTGGTGGCGCTGCTGGTCACCGTCGTCCCGCCGCTGTTCTTCGGCGCGCCGTGGGAGGGCTGGATTTACAAAGGGCTGACGCTGCTGCTGATCGGCTGTCCGTGTGCGCTGGTGATCTCCACCCCGGCGGCGATTACCTCAGGGCTGGCGGCGGCGGCACGTCGCGGGGCGCTGATTAAGGGCGGCGCGGCGCTGGAGCAGCTGAGCCAGATTCAGCACATCGCCTTCGATAAAACCGGCACGCTGACCGTCGGCAAGCCGCAGGTAACCGGCGTGTATCCGCAGGACATCAGTGAAGACGCCCTGCTGACGCTGGCCGCTGCCGTGGAGCAGGGTTCCACCCACCCTCTGGCGCAGGCGATTGTGCGTGAAGCGCAGTCGCGCGGGCTGAACATCCCTCCGGCAACGGCCCAGCGAGCGCTGGTCGGGTCAGGGATTGAAGCTGTGGTCGAAGGCAAAAAAGTGCTGATCGCCGCAGCAGGCGCGTTCGCGAATCCACAGGTTGAGGCATTAGAGCAGGCCGGGCAGACGGTCGTTGCCGTGATGCAGGACGGTGTGCCGATGGGCATGCTGGCGCTGCGCGACACCCTGCGTGACGATGCGAAAGCCGCCGTCGACGCGCTGCACAGGCTGGGGGTACAGGGCGTGATCCTGACCGGTGATAACCCGCGCGCGGCCGCCGCAATTGCCGACGAGCTGGGGCTGGCGTTTAAGGCCGGATTACTGCCTGCGGATAAAGTCAGCGCGGTAACCGAGCTGAACGGTCATGCCCCGCTGGCGATGGTCGGGGACGGGATAAACGACGCCCCGGCAATGAAGGCTTCCACCATCGGCATAGCGATGGGCAGCGGCACCGACGTGGCGCTGGAGACCGCCGACGCGGCGCTGACGCACAACCGCCTGACCGGGCTGGCGCAGATGATAGATCTTGCGCGGGCGACGCGGGCCAATATTCGGCAGAACATCGGCATTGCGCTGGGTCTGAAGGGGATTTTCCTGGTCACCACGCTGCTCGGCATGACCGGACTGTGGCTGGCGGTACTGGCGGATACGGGGGCGACGGTGCTGGTTACGGCGAACGCGTTGCGGCTGTTGCGCCGTCGGTAAAAACGCCCGGTGGCGGCTGCGCCTTACCGGGCCTACAACGGTTCTGAACCGTAGGCCGGGTAAGGCGTAGCCGCCACCCGGCATAAAACGGCGTCACTGCATCCCTAGCACCCCCGGCAACCACAATGATATCGCTGGGATGTATGTCACCATCCCCAGCACTACCAGCAACATACCGTAAAACGGCAGCATCGCCCGCACCACGTGCTCGATCTTCTGCTTACTCACCGCGCTCGCCACGAACAGCACCGACCCGACCGGCGGCGTGATCAGCCCAATCCCCAGGTTCACCATCATGATCATCCCGAAATGCACCGGATCGATCCCCAGCGAGTTGGTCACCGGCAGCAGTACCGGGGTCAGGATCAGGATGATCGGCGCCATGTCCATCAGCGTGCCAATCAGCAGCAGCATGATATTGAGGTACATGAGGATCACGTATTTGTTATCGGACAGCGACGTGAAGAATTCGGTGATGCGCATCGGCAGCTGCATGTAGGTCATCACCGCGCCAAACGCCGCGGCAAAGCCAATCAAAATCATCACGATGGTGACGGTTTTCACCGTGCGGCACATCAGCTTCGGCAGTTCGCTCCACCTGTAGTCGCGGTAGATGAACATGGTGACGAAGAATGCCCAAAGACAGGCCACGGCGGCAGATTCGGTCGCCGTGAATATCCCGGACAAAATCCCGCCGAGGATAATCACCACCGTCATCAGCCCCCACAGAGCATCGAGCATGATTTTCAGCGCCTGCCTGAACGGGATTTTGTCCCCCTTCGGATAGCCGCGCTTGCGGGCGAAGCACAGGCAGAGCACCATCAGGCTCACGCCCAGCAGCAGGCCCGGCAGCACGCCCGCGATAAACAGCGTGGCGATGGAGACCGTTCCCCCCGCCGCCAGGGAGTAAATCACCGAGTTGTGGCTGGGCGGGATCAGGATCGCCTGCACCGACCCGCTGGCCGTCACCGCCGCCGCGTATTCGCGCGGATAGCCCTTCTTCTCCATCTCCGGGATCATCACGCTGCCGATAGACGCCGTATCCGCCACCGACGAGCCGGAAATCGCGCCGAAGAACGTTGATGCCACGATGTTCACCAGCGACAGCCCGCCGCGTATAAAGCCGACAAAAACGTACGCGAAGTTAACCAGCCGTCGGGCAATGCCCCCTTCCGCCATGATCGCCCCGGCAAGAATGAAGAACGGGATCGCCAGCAGGGTAAATTTATTCACCCCGCTGGTGATCTGGATCATCAGCGCCTCCAGCGGCAGGTCAATCCACAGCGCGCCCGCCACGGCGCTTAAGCCGACGGCGAAGGCCACCGGCATCCCCAGCGCCAGCAAAATGGCGAGGGTGAATAACAAAACAAACGCATCCATTGTTCACCCCTTAACTGTGATTGCCGATCAGCACGACCGGACGGTTTTCCTGCGAGCCAAACAGCAGGCGTTCAAGCACAAACAGGATCAAAATGGCCGACCCGACAGGCAGCGGCAGATAGCTTTCGCCGGAGGTCAGGAGCGGAAACTCCGCCACCGGCTGCTCCCACAGCTCGACGCACAGCCAGTAGCTGTACCAGCACATCAGGCCTGAAATCAGTAGCATCAGCAGATCCACCACCCGCGCGCACACTCTTTGCAGCGACGCGGGCAGGCGGTCGGTGAGCATGTTGACCGCAATATGCGACCCGGCGCGGTAGCTCACCGCCGCGCCGATAAAGGTAAACGTCACCATGCAGATAATGGCGATCGGCTCCGGCCAGGATTCGCCGCGATTGAGCACATAGCGAGAGAAGATGCCAATGGGGATGACAATCGTCATCACCAGTAGCGAGAGACCCGCCACCACCATGGCGAGCAGGTACAGACGGTCCATCCACTTCAGATAGAGTTCGGACATACGTACTCCGGCTTACTGAACGTCAGCGATGGCTTTCATCAGATCCTGATGCTTGTCGCCATACTGCGCGCGCACCGGCTCTGTCGCCTTGATAAACACCGTTTTATCGATGTCGTGGAACTGCACCCCGCCGGCCTTCATTTTCGCCAGCGCCTGGTCGTTATACGCATTCCACAGCTTGCGCTGCTCGAACTGCGCTTCGCGAGCCAGCGTCAGGATCTTTTGCTGTTCGTCAGCGCTCAGTTTGTCCCATTTCACTTTGGAGTAGAGCAGCATTTCCGGGGTGATGAAGTGGCCGCTCAGCGTGTAGTTTTTGGCGACCGGCATGTAGTTGTGGGCGATAAAGGTTGGCGGGTTGTTCTCCGCGCCGTCGATCACCCCGGTCTGCATGCCGCTGTAAACCTCGCTGACGCCCATCGCCACCGAGTTCGCCCCCATCGCTTTCAGCGTGGCCAGCGCCACCGGGCTGCCCTGCACGCGGATTTTCTTCCCTTTCAGATCGTCCGGTTTGACGATCGGCTCTTTGGTGATCAGGTTGCGGGTGCCGGAGTCCATCCAGCCAAGAAAGACCAGACGCGATTTCGGGTTGGCGGTGAGTTTGTCGCCAATCTGCTTGCCGATATCCCCGTCGATCACCTTGTGCATGTGGTCTTCATCGCGGAATACGTAGGGCAGCGTAAACACTTCAATATCCGGCAGGATGGCGGCCACCGGCGCCATAGAGACGCGGATCATGTCGATCGCCCCCATCTGCGCCTGCTCAATCATCTGCTTTTCATCCCCCAGCACGCCGCCGGGAAAGACCTTAATCTCCAGCTTGCCATCGGTTTGTTGTTTGAGTTTTTCACCCATGTGCTGAACCGCCACCACGTTCGGGTAGCCTTCGGGATGTACATCGGCGGCTTTAATGGTCTGGGCAGAAACGGTGCAGGCGAAAGCAGACAGACACAGCGCGGCCAGTAACGGCTTGAGGGTCGTTTTCATTGAGTCAACTCCAGGGTAGTGAGATAAGCGTTAAAACGATGTTTTAGTTTTTGACGCTTAAAAATTAGACTACGGCTGGAAAAGGGAGGGTGAAGCGCCTCACAAAAAGCGCGAAATTTTGAAACGATGGTTTAGAAAGGTTTTCTCCCTCTCCCCGTGGGAGAGGGTCGGGGTGAGGGCGTCAGGCCGCACTTACCCCTTACGAATCAAATACCGGTACGGCAAGGTCTCGGTTTGCTGCGCCACCAGTTCGTGTTCCATAAAAGTACAAAAGCCGGGGATATCGCGGGTGGTAGCCGGGTCATCGGCGACGATCAGCAGCGTTTCGCCACTCTGCATGTTACGGACGGTTTTACGCACCATCATTACCGGCTCCGGGCAACGGAGGCCCTGAGCATCAAGCGTGTGGTCTGGGCTGGAAAACAGGTCGGTCATTTTCTTCTCGTTCAGGTAAAAACGGCTGTAGTTTACGCCCCGCTATCGCCAATGCAAACCAGGTTAACGATTGCGTGAAAATTAGCCATTGCAAAGTGTCGTCAAAGCAGTATCATGCGGCGGCTTTATTGGGTTCCCTCACCCCAAATATTAATCAAAAAGGTACAATATGAACTCCTTTACACAATCGCAGCGCGTCAGGGCGTTGTTCTGGCTTTCGCTATTTCATCTGCTGGTGATCATCTCCAGTAACTATCTGGTACAGCTCCCCATCTCCATTTTTGGTTTCCATACCACCTGGGGCGCGTTCAGTTTCCCGTTTATTTTCCTCGCGACGGATTTAACCGTGCGTATTTTTGGCGCACCGCTGGCGCGGCGGATTATTTTTGCGGTGATGATCCCGGCACTGTTTGTCTCCTACGCCATCTCCTCGCTGTTTTACATGGGCAGCTGGCAGGGCTTCGACGCGCTGATGCACTTCAACCTGTTTGTCGCGCGTATTGCCACCGCCAGCTTTATGGCCTATGCCCTCGGGCAGATCCTCGATGTCCACGTGTTTAACCGCCTGCGTCAGAACCATCGCTGGTGGATGGCGCCTACGGCCTCCACGCTGTTCGGTAATGTGAGCGATACGCTGGCCTTCTTCTTCATCGCCTTCTGGCGCAGCCCTGACGCCTTCATGGCAGAACACTGGATGGAAATCGCTCTGGTGGACTACGCCTTTAAGGTGCTTATCAGCCTGGTCTTCTTCCTGCCGATGTACGGCGTACTGTTGAATATGCTGCTGAAAAGGCTGGCAGATAAATCTGAAATCTCCGCATTGCAGGCAGGTTAAGGGTTCGCTTTATCAGTTGTGATAAGATGAACGAATGAGCCGTTATGGCCGTTTATCGAAAGGAAGAAGTCAATGCGCAATCTGGTTAAATATGTCGGGATTGGCCTGCTGGTTGTTGGCCTTGCAGCCTGTGATAACAGCGACACCAAAACGCCTGCTCAGGGCGCGTCAGCAGAAAGCAACGCCACCGGTCAGCCGGTGAGCCTGATGGATGGCAAACTCAGTTTCTCTCTGCCTGCGGACATGACCGACCAGAGCGGTAAGCTGGGCACCCAGGCGAACAATATGCACGTCTATTCCGACGCCACCGGCCAAAAAGCGGTGATTGTGATCGTCGGTGACGATACCAGCGAAGATCTGGGCGTGCTGGCCAAACGCCTGGAAGATCAGCAGCGCAGCCGTGACCCGCAGCTTCAGGTGGTCACCAACAAGTCTGTTGAACTGAAAGGCCACACGCTGCAACAGCTGGACAGCATCATCTCTGCCAAAGGCCAGACCGCCTACTCCTCCGTGGTGCTCGGCAAGGTGGACAATAAACTGCTGACCATGCAGATCACCCTGCCGGCAGACAATCAGCAGAAAGCGCAGACCGCCGCTGAAAACATCATTAACACCCTCGTGATCCAGTAATCGTTCACCAGGATGCCGTGGCCTCCGTCGCTTGCGCCGGGGGCCATTTTTTTGCCACGACTTTCAGACTAACGCTCCAGACGAAGCCCATCCGGCGCACTACAATTAACACGCCCCCCGGAAAAAGGAATTCTTATGACTGCCAGCCCGCCCGACAAAGCCGGACTTCATATTTTATTAAAACTTGCCTGCCTGGTGGTTATCCTTGCGGGTATCCACGCGGCGGCGGATATCATTGTTCAGCTTCTGCTGGCGCTGTTTTTCGCCATTGTGCTCAACCCGCTGGTGACATGGTTTTTACGCCGGGGCATCAGCCGCCCGGTCGCGATTACCATTGTGGTGATGGTGATGCTGGTTGTCCTGACGGCGCTATTCGGCGTGCTCGCCGCCTCGCTGAGCGAATTTTCCACCATGCTGCCGCAGTACAATAAAGAGCTGACGCGCAAGCTGGTCGATCTTCAGCGCATGTTGCCGTTCGTGAATCTGCATATCTCACCGGAACGGATGCTGCGCCGGATGGATTCCGAGAAGGTGATGACCTACGCCACCACGTTGATGACCGGGCTTTCCGGGGCAATGGCCAGCATTCTGCTGCTGGTGATGACGGTGGTGTTTATGCTGTTCGAAGTGCGCCACGTGCCGTATAAACTGCGTTTTGCCCTGAACAATCCGCAGATCCACATTGCCGGCTTGCACCGCGCGCTGAAAGGCGTATCCAAATATCTGGCGCTGAAAACGCTGTTAAGCCTGTGGACCGGCGTGATCGTCTGGCTGGGGCTGGTACTGCTGGACGTGCAGTTCGCGCTGATGTGGGGCGTGCTGGCGTTTTTACTGAACTACGTACCCAATATCGGCGCGGTGCTTTCCGCCGTTCCGCCGATGATCCAGGCGTTCCTGTTCAACGGTTTTTATGAGTGCATGCTGGTAGGGGCGCTGTTCCTCGTCGTGCATATGGTGCTGGGTAACATTCTCGAGCCGCGTATGATGGGCCACCGTCTGGGCATGTCGACGATGGTGGTGTTTTTATCGTTACTGATCTGGGGATGGCTGTTGGGACCGGTGGGCATGCTGCTCTCCGTGCCGCTCACCAGCGTCTGTAAAATCTGGATGGAAACCACGAAAGGAGGCAGTAAACTCGCCATTCTTCTGGGTCCGGGTCGGCCAAAAAGCCGTTTGCCGGGATAACCGGGTGGAAAGGGTCAAAAGTGACGTTTATTCGCCAGCGCGACGACAACATTGTACGATGTGCGCAGCAAATCGCGCTGGCGAAGAAGAAGTCACAGAAACAGGTTTATCGCGGACGCGCGTAGATGAAATTTACACTTACCCTTATCGACTGGCAGGCAAGAGCGCCAGGACTCCGCGATGCCGACGAATGGCAGGCATGGTCACGCAGGTCTGACGCCATCGATCCCGCGGCACCGCTGGCGAAACTGACCGATCTGCCGATGATGACCGCCCGCCGCCTGAATTCAGGCAGCAGGCTGGCCGTCGATCTTGGCCTGATGATGCTGCGCAAACACCGCATCGATGCCGTCGTCTACAGCAGCCGTCATGGGGAGCTGGAGCGCAATTTCCGTATTCTCCAGGCCCTGGCGGCAGAACAGCCCGTTTCCCCCACCGATTTTGCCATGTCGGTACACAACTCGGCGGTCGGCAATCTCACTATCGCCGCGCGTCAGCCTGTTGTCTCTTCGTCGGTTTCCGCCGGTATGGATACCTTCCAGCAGAGCTTGTGCGACGTGCTGAGCCTGCTGCATGCGGGCTACTCCCGCGTGTTGCTGGTGGATTTCGACGGTCTGCTGCCTGATTTTTATCACGCCGGGCTGCCGCCGCAGATGCCCGCCTGGCCCTACGCGCTGGCGCTGGTGATTGAGGCCGGAAATACGCTCAGCTGTGAAACGCACGTCAACCGCGCGCCTGAAGAGCCCGCGCTGCCGCAAAGCCTCCAGTTTCTGCGCCATTACCTGCGGGACGAGCGCCAGTTTACCCTGCCGGGCGAGCGCCTGCTGTGGCAATGGACGCGCCAATGAGAGGGTTACGTTCCCGCCTCGATCGGGTATGGCGGATGCTTATGACCGGATTGTGCTTCGCCCTGTTCGGCCTCGGCGGGCTGATGCTGTCGCTGGTGTGGTTTAACCTGCTGCTGATTTTCCAGTGCGACCGCACTCAACGTCGCCGCCTGGCACGCCGCACTATTTCTGCCAGTTTTCGCCTGTTCCTCGCGGTGGTACGGGGTGCAGGGGTACTGGATTACCGTTTCAACAACCTGGACGTTCTGCGCGCCGAGCGGGGCTGTCTGGTGATTGCGAATCATCCCTCGCTGCTGGACTACGTTCTGCTGGCGTCGGTGATGAACGAAACCGACTGTCTGGTGAAAAGCGCGTTGCTGCGTAACCCGTTCGTCAGCGGCGTGATCCGCGCGGCTGACTATCTGATTAACAGCGAAGCCGATACGCTGCTTGCCGCAAGCCAGCAGCGTCTGGCCCAGGGCGACACCCTGCTGATCTTCCCCGAAGGCACCCGCACCCGGGTGGGGGAAGCCATGACCCTGCAACGTGGGGCGGCGAATATCGCCGTTCGCTGCAACAGCGCCGTGCGCGTGGTGGTGATCCACTGTAGCGAACGGATGCTGGATAAACAGAGCAGCTGGTATAACGTGCCCCCCAACAAACCTGTTTTCACCGTGGATGTTCGCGAACGCATCAACATTCATGATTTTTATGATGCGAGTCAGCACGAACCCGCGCTGGCAGCAAGGCAGTTAAACCGGCATATGCAGCATCAGTTAACAACCGGTCTTCAATCTTTGTCAGGAACGAAAGATGCAAGCGCTCTATCTTGAAATTAAGAATCTCATTATCTCTACGCTGAATCTGGAAGAACTTACCCCAGAGGATATTGATACAGACGCCGCGCTCTTTGGCGACGGCCTCGGTCTGGACTCAATCGACGCCCTTGAGCTGGGGCTGGCGGTAAAAAATCAGTACGGCGTAGTGCTTTCTGCCGAAAGTGACGAGATGCGTCAGCACTTCTATTCCGTTGCCACGCTCGCGGCTTTTATCCATCAACAACGCGCCTGAGAATGACCGCTATGACAGAACAACAAACGATTTATCAGGAAGTCTCTGCGCTTCTTATTACGCTGTTTGAAATCGCCCCGGAGGATATTACCCCTGAGGCACGTCTTTACGAGGATCTGGACCTCGACAGCATTGATGCCGTCGATATGGTGGTGCACCTGCAAAAGAAAACGGGCCATAAAATCAAGCCTGAAACCTTCAAAGCGGTGCGCACGGTGCAGGACGTCGTGGACGTTGTGGAACAGCTTCAGCGCGACGCGTAACGTGCGTTCGATTCCAGTTCTTCCCGCCCTGACGGGGCTGACGCTGCTGGCATGGCCGTTTTTGATCGGCTTCGGGCTGGCGAATAATAGCCTGCACGGGATACTGCCCGTGATGGCGCTGGTGCTGCTGATGCGCGTCTGCCAGGCCCGTCGGCAGGGCGGCCCCCTGCGTTATCTGTTCGTGAGCGTGGCGCTGGCTGGCATAGCGCTTTGCGCGGCGAGCTACGTCCTGCACGCGCACCAGTGGGTGCTGTTTTATCCGGTGGTGGTGAATCTGGTGATGCTGGTGGTGTTTGGCGGTTCGCTGTGGACGGCAATGCCTGTCGTCGAACGGCTGGCGCGCCTGCGTGAACCGGATCTCTCCCCCGTCGGGGTACGTTACACGCGCCGGGTTACCCAGGTCTGGTGCGGCTTTTTTATTATCAACGGGGCGATCGCGCTGTTTACCGTATTACACGCCGATATCCGTCTGTGGACGCTGTGGAACGGGATGATTGCCTATCTCCTGATGGGCACGCTGATGGCTGGCGAGTGGCTGGTGCGACAACGGGTGATGAAAAACGATGCTTAACCCTCTTCCGCTTAGCCAGTGGCTCAGTGCACCCCGCCCTGACGACACCCCTGTCGCCTGGCAGGACGACCGCCTCTGGACGCTTGGCGATCTGCGCCACGACGTCACCCAGCTGGTCGACACCCTGCGTCGTGAAGATGGCGAGCGCTGGGCGCTGTGCATCGAAAACGGTTATCTGTTTATTGTCGCGCTGCTGGCGACGCTGCATGCGGGTAAAACGCCGGTCCTCCCCGGGCACAGCCGGGCGGCGCAGCTTAACGAACAGCGGGCGCTGTTCAGCGGCGTCCTGAGCGACACCACGCTCGATTTTCAGGGGCGACAGCTGCGGGTGGCTTCCGCGCAGCGGGCAGGCCATCCCTTTTCACCGCTGCCTGCCATCGGTGAGATGCGCACGATCGAGCTTTACACCTCCGGCTCGACCGGCACGCCGCAGCGGGTAAGTAAGCCGGTGGTCAGCCTTGATCGTGAGGCTCGTCTGCTGGCGGCGCATTTTGGCGAGCGTCTGGTGGGCTGTCACGTGGTGGCTTCCGTGGTGCTGCACCACCTGTATGGCCTGACGTTTCGTGTTGTCTTACCCATGGCGCTCGGCCTGCCGCTGCATGCCAGCCTGCTCAACTATGCCGAGCAGCTCTCTGCCCTTCCCGACGATAAACGCTATCTTTTCATCAGCAGTCCGGCGTTTCTCAAGCGGCTGGACGCGTCGCTGACGCCGCCCCCTGTCAACCTGCTCGTCTCCGCCGGTGGCGCACTGCCCTGGCTGGAGGTCGCCGCGGTTCAGGCCTGGCTCAACGTCTGGCCGGATGAAATATACGGCAGCACGGAAACAGGCGTAATGGCCTGGCGCTACCGTCAGGAGGAAAGCACCCGCTGGCAGCCTTTCCCCGGCGTGGCGTTTCACGGCGATCGCGTGACGTCGCCGCTGATCCCCGAGGCGGAGGGGGTCCTGCTGGATGATATCCTGCACTTCACGGCTGACGGGCAGTTCAGCCTCGTCGGGCGCCGTGGTCGGGTGGTCAAAATTGAAGATAAGCGCATTTCACTCGATGACATTGAGCGCCGCCTGCTGGCGCTGGACGGCATCCGCGAGGCCGCCGCGCTGACGGTGACGCGCGGCGGGCGTCAGGGCATTGGCGTATTGCTGGTGCTGAATGAAGCGGTGCGTCAGCAACACGAACAGAGCAAAAAAGCGCAGGAGCTCGCCTGGCGACGCGCCCTTCGCCCCTGGCTTGAACCGGTTGCTGTGCCGCGCTACTGGCGGATCGTTGATGAAATCCCGGTCAACAGCATGAACAAGCGCGTGACTGCGCAGCTACAGGAGTTGTTTCATGAAGATCCCTGAAATCGGTCGCCTCCAGCCCGATCCACAGCTTCTGGAGATAACCTTTTATCTTGATCCTGACCTGCTCTGGTTTAAGGGACATTTCGCCGTACAGCCGCTGCTGCCGGGCGTGGCCCAGCTCGACTGGGTAATGCATTACGCCGCCGCGCTGGCGTCGGGCTACCGTTTTCACAGTATTCAGAACGTGAAGTTCGCCGCCCCGCTGTTGCCGGAGAACACAGTCACGCTGCTCCTTGCCTGGCAGCCTGAACGCCAGTTGCTGACCTTTAGCTACCAGCGCCATGCGGGTAACGAGCGTCACACCGCCAGCAGCGGGAAGATTCGCTTATGTCAGTAACCTTCCGTCCCTGCGTGCTGATCCCCTGCTACAACCACGGGGCGATGATGGCTTCGGTGCTGGCGCGCCTGGCGCCTTTCGATCTGCCCTGTCTGGTGGTGGACGACGGCAGCGATGAGACCACGCGCCGCACGCTTGAAGCGCTGGCGGCGGATCGTCCGCAGGTCACGCTACTGCGGCTGGCCGAAAACAGCGGCAAAGGCGCGGCGGTGATGCAGGGGCTGAAAGCCTGCGCCGATCGCGGCTTCACCCACGCCGTTCAGGTGGACGCTGACGGCCAGCACGCTATCGAGGACATTCCCAAACTGCTGGCGCTGGCCGGGCGTCATCCCGATGCGCTCATTTCCGGGCAGCCCGTTTACGATGACTCAATCCCCCGTTCGCGCCTGTACGGGCGCTGGATAACGCACGTCTGGGTCTGGATTGAAACCCTCTCCCTGCAACTGAAAGACAGCATGTGCGGGTTTCGCGTTTACCCGATAGCCCCGGTTCTGCGCCTTGCAGCAACCACGCCGCTCGGCAGGCGAATGGATTTTGATACCGAAGTGATGGTGCGCCTCTACTGGCAGGGCAACACCAGCTATTTTCTGCCCACCCGCGTGACCTATCCGCCGGACGGGGTATCCCATTTTGATGCCCTGAAAGACAACGTGCGCATCTCGTTGATGCATACCCGTCTGTTTCTCGGCATGCTGCCGCGCATTCCTTCCCTGCTGATGCGTCGCCGCTCACAGCACTGGGCGCAGCAGCAGGAGGTAAAAGGATTATGGGGCATGCGCCTGATGCTGCGCGTCTGGCAGCTGCTGGGGCGTAAGGCGTTTACCGCCCTGCTGTGGCCGGTCACCGCCGTATACTGGCTGACCGCCCGTTCTGCGCGCCAGGCGTCGCAGCAGTGGCTGGCGCGGGTTAAAACGGTGATGGCACAGCGGCAAATGCCGCCCCTCGCGCGGCTAAACAGTTTTTCCCACTTCCTGCGCTTCGGTCATGCCATGCTGAATAAAGTGGCCAGCTGGCGCGGCGAAATGAAACTCCATCGCGATCTGGTCTTTGCGCCAGGCGCGCAGGAGGCGCTGGGGCTCGACGATCCTCAGGGCAAACTGCTGCTCGCGTCGCATCTTGGCGATGTGGAAGCCTGCCGGGCGCTGGCCCAGCGCGAAGGGGCGAAAACCATCAACGCGCTGGTCTTTAGCGACAACGCCAGACGCTTTAAGCAGGTGATGGAGGAGATGGCACCGCAGGCGGGCATTCACCTGATGCCGGTCACCGACATTGGCCCGGAGACTGCGATCCTCATTAAAGAGAAGCTGGATCGCGGCGAATGGGTGGCGATCGTGGGCGATCGCATCGCCGTCACCCCGCAGCGCGGCGGTAGCTGGCGGGTGATATGGAGCGAATTTATGGGCCAGCCCGCGCCGTTCCCGCAGGGGCCGTTTATCCTGGCGTCCATTTTGCGCTGCCCGGTGGTGCTGATTTTTGCCCTCTGTCAGCAGGGAAAGCTGACCCTGCACTGCGAGCCGTTTGCCGACCCGCTGCTGCTGCCGCGCGGCGAACGCCAGCAGGCGCTACAGCAGACCGTCGACCGCTATGCGCAGCGGCTGGAGCATTACGCGCTCTTGTCGCCGCTCGACTGGTTTAATTTTTTCGATTTCTGGCAGCTGCCAGAGGTCAACGAGAAGGAGTAAAGGGTGCTGACCGATCCCCGCTTTACGGCTGAAGTTGAAATCACCGTTCCGTTCCACGATGTCGATATGATGGGCGTGGTGTGGCACGGCAACTACTTCCGCTACTTTGAGATTGCCCGCGAAGCGCTGCTCAACCAGTTTGATTACGGCTATCGCCAGATGAAAGCGTCCGGCTACGTCTGGCCGGTGGTGGATACCCGGGTGAAATACCGCGACGCGGTGACCTTCGAGCAGCGCATTCGCGTCCGCGCCCACATTGAAGAGGTTGAAAACCGTCTGCGCATCGCCTATCAAATCTTCGACGCGCAAACCGGGAAACGCACCACCACCGGCTACACGATTCAAGTGGCGGTGGAAGAAGCAAGCCGGGAGATGTGCTTTGTCAGCCCGGCCATTCTGTTCGAACGCATGGGGATCGCGCCATGAAATGGATAACGCTACTCGCGCTGCTGGTAAGCCCGCTGGTGAACGCGATCACGCTGGATGAACTGCAACAGCGGTTTGCGGAGCAACCAGTGGTACGCGCACACTTCGAACAGACCCGCACGATCAAGGACATGCCTCAGCCCCTGCGCTCGCAGGGGGAGATGCTGATCGCCCGTGACAATGGCCTGCTGTGGGATCAAAAAGCGCCGTTCCCGATGACGCTGCTGCTGGATGACAAACGGATGGTGCAGATCGTCAACGGTCAGTCGCCGCAGACCATTACCGCCGACACTAACCCGCAGATGTTCCAGTTCAACCATCTGCTGCGGGCGCTGTTCCAGGCCGACCGCAAGGTGCTGGAAGAGAACTTCCGCGTCGATTTCAAAGACCTGGGCGAAGGCCGCTGGTCGCTGGTGCTGACGCCCGTCACCACGCCGCTGGACAAGATTTTCTCCACCCTTGATTTGAAGGGCGCGATCTATCTGGAATCCATTCGCCTGAACGATAAGCAGGGCGACACGACGGATATCGCCCTCTCCCGCCACCAACTGACGCCCGCCCGCCTGACCGATGCAGAACGCCAGCGCTTTGCCGCACCGTAACGCCCTGCGCCCGGCGCTGCTGTGGGCCGCGGTATGCCTGATCCTGCTGGGCGTGCTGCTGTCGCTGCTGCCCGGCGCGCGGCTGAACAGCAGCGTGCTCGCCATGCTGCCGAAACAGACGCTCGGCGCGATCCCTCCCGCTCTCAACGACGGATTTATGCAGCGCCTCGACCGCCAGCTCATCTGGCTGGTCAGCCCCGGCAAACAGCCGGACCCGCGCGTGGCGCAGCAGTGGTTAACCCTGCTGCAACGCAGCCAGGCGCTGAGTGTCGTAAAAGGTCCGCTGGACGCCGCCGGGCAACAGGCCTGGGGAGATTTCTTCTGGCAACACCGCAATGGCCTGGTCGATCCGGCCACCCGCGCCCGCCTGCAAAACGGCGGTCAAGCACAGGCCCAGTGGATCCTGTCCCAGCTCTACTCCGCCTTTTCCGGCGTGAGCGGCAAGGAGCTGCAAAACGATCCGCTGATGCTGATGCGCGGCGCGCAGCTCGCGCTGGCGAAAAACAGCCAAAAGATGCAGCTGATGGACGGCTGGCTGGTGACAAAAGATACGGCCGGGAACTACTGGTATCTGCTGCACGGCGAGCTGGCGGGCTCATCGTTTGATATGCAGCAAACCCACCAGCTGGTGACCACCCTTAACGCGTTGCAGCAGACGCTGAAAAGCCAGTATCCACAGGCGCAGCTGCTCTCGCGCGGGACGGTGTTCTACAGCGATTACGCCAGCCAACAGGCTAAAAACGATATTTCCACGCTTGGCGTCGCCACGGTGCTCGGGGTGATCCTGCTGATTGTGTCGGTGTTTCGCTCCGTGCGTCCGCTGCTGCTGAGCCTGCTCTCCATTGCCATCGGCGCGCTGGCGGGGACGGTCGTGACGCTGCTGCTGTTCGGTGAACTGCACCTGATGACGCTGGTGATGAGCATGAGCATCATCGGCATCTCGGCGGACTATACGATTTACTACCTCACGGAGCGGATGGTGCACGGCGCGGAACACTCGCCCTGGCAAAGCCTGGCGAAAGTACGTAACGCGCTGCTGCTGGCGCTGCTGACCACCGTCGTGGCGTATCTCTTCATGATGCTGGCCCCCTTCCCCGGCATTCGTCAGATGGCGGTGTTCGCCGCCGCAGGGTTGAGCGCCTCGTGCCTGACGGTAATGTTCTGGCATCCGTGGTTATGTCGGGGCATGCCGGTCCGCCCGGTCCCCCTGAGAGGGATGATGCAGCGCTGGCTGAACGCCTGGCGCGACAGTAAACCCCTCTCTGTCGGGCTGCCGGTAGCGCTGGCGCTGCTCTCCGCCATCGGGATCGCCAGCCTGCGGGTGGATGACGATATCGCCCGGCTTCAGGCGCTGCCGCAGGACATTCTGGCGCAGGAAAAAACCATCACCGCCCTGACCGGGCAAAATGTCGATCAGAAGTGGTTCGTGGTGTACGGCGCGTCGGCTCAGGAAACGCTGGAGCGGCTGGAGGCGTTTACCCCGGCGCTGGCGCAGGCGCAAAAAACCGGTGAATTAACCCGCTGGCGCACCCTGCCGCTGAACTCGCTGGCGCGGCAGAACAGCGATCTGCATCTTCTGCGTAACGCCGCGCCGACGGTGATGAAAATGCTGCAAAGCACGGGGCTGAAGACCAGTGAACCGAACCTGAACGCCATGCCTGTCAGCGTGGAGGCGTGGCTCGCCAGCCCGGCCAGCGAGGGCTGGCGTTTGCTGTGGCTGACGCTGCCGGACGGCAAAAGCGGTGTGCTGGTCCCGGTCGATGGCGTCAGGAACAGCGCCGCGCTCGGCGAGCTGGCCGCCCGCCATCCCGGGGTCGTCTGGGTTGACCGTAAGGCCAGCTTCGACAACCTGTTTGCGCTTTACCGCTCGCTGCTGACGGGGCTGCTGGGCGTGGCGCTGGCGGTGATTGCCTGCGGCGCGATGCTACGCCTCGGCTGGCGAAAAGGGCTGGTGGCGCTGGTACCGTCCGTGCTGTCGCTGGGCGGCGGGCTGGCGGCGCTGGCCGTGACGGGCCATCCGGTGAACCTGTTTTCCCTGCTGGCGCTGGTGCTGGTCCTCGGCATTGGCATTAACTACACGCTGTTTTTCAGCAACCCGCGCGGCACGCCGCTGACCTCCATGCTGGCGATTACCCTCGCCATGATGACTACCCTGCTGACGCTGGGGATGCTGGTGTTCAGCACCACTCAGGCCATCAGCAGCTTTGGCATTGTGCTGGTGAGCGGTATCTTCACCGCGTTCCTGCTCGCCCCGCTGGCGATGCCGTCTAACAAAGAGAACTTACCATGACCCGTTTCATTCGCCTGGCGGCAGTGATGCTGGCCCTGCTGCTGGCGGGGTGTAGCCATACGACGAACCGCGATGATGCACGCCCTCAGGCCTGGCTCCAGCCCGGCACCCGCGTCACGCTGCCCCCGCCGGGCATCACGCCTGCCATCCGCGCGCAGCAGTTGCTTACCGGCAGTTTTAAAGGCCAGACCCAGTCGCTGCTGGTGATGCTGAACGCCGATGAAAATAAAGTGACGCTTGCCGGCCTCTCCTCCGTCGGGATCCGCCTGTTCCTCGCCACCTACGACGACACCGGGATCCACACCGAGCAGTCGGTTGTGATGCCGCAGCTGCCGCCCGCCAGCCAGGTGCTGGCCGACGTGATGCTGAGCCACTGGCCGCTCAGCGCCTGGCAGCCGCAGTTGCCGAAAGGCTGGACGCTGAACGATACTGACACCAGACGCGAACTGCGCAACCCCGATGGCAAACTGGTCACGGAAATTGTCTACCTGAACCGTAACGGCAGGCGCGAACCGATTAGCATTGTGCAGCACGCTTTTCACTACCACATCACCATTCAATATCTGGGTGACTGAGATGATTTACCTTTCTGCCGTTGGCATGGTCAACGCACTCGGCAACTCGGCTGATGAAATAGCGGCGAACCTGATCGCTGGTGTGGCCCCCGGGATGCGCCAGCGTGCAGGCTGGCTACAGGGCTTACCCGAGGCCGTGCTGGGGGGCGTGGAGGGTGAACTTCCCCCTGTCCCCGAGTCTTTTTCTGCGCATCGCAGCCGCAACAACCAGCTGCTGCTGGCGGCGCTGGCGCAAATCCGGCCCGCCGTCGATGCGGCCATTGCGCGCGTGGGGCGCGACCGCGTGGCGGTTGTGCTGGGCACCAGCACCTCCGGGCTGGACGAGGGTGATGAGTACGTGCGCCGCGCGCAGAACGGCGAGAGCAGCCCGCAGTGGCAATATCCGCAGCAGGAGCTGGGCGATCCGTCGCGCTTTCTCGCCCGCTGGCTTGCGCTGGACGGCCCGGCGTATACCATCTCAACCGCCTGCTCCTCCAGCGCGCGGGCGATCGTCAGCGGTCGTCGCCTGATTGACGCCGGGCTGGTGGACGTCGCCATCGTCGGCGGGGCCGACAGCCTGAGCCGCATGCCGGTCAACGGCTTCAACAGCCTGGAGTCCTTCTCCCCAACCCTGTGCGAACCGTTTGGCCGCCACCGTCGGGGGATCACCATTGGCGAAGCGGCGGCACTGATGGTGCTGACCCGCGAGCCGGGCGAGGTTGCGCTCCTGGGCGCGGGGGAATCCAGCGATGCGTACCATATTTCCGCCCCGCATCCGCAGGGCGAAGGGGCGATCCGCGCCATCAACCAGGCGCTGAACGAGGCGGGTATGACGGCGGCGGACGTCGGTTATATCAACCTGCACGGCACCGCCACGCCGCTGAACGATCGCATTGAGGCGCAGGTGATCCACGATCTCTTTGGCGACCGCGTGCCGTGCAGCTCCACGAAACATCTTACCGGCCACACGCTGGGCGCAGCGGGGATCACCGAGGCCGCCCTGAGCTGGCTGATCCTGACCCGAGACCTGCCGCTGCCGCCGCAGGATTTTTCCCGCTACGCGCCAGACGACACCCTGCCCGCCTTCGGCCTGCTGCACCAGAGCGCACCGCTGAATAAACCGGCGATCCTGTCAAACTCCTTCGCGTTTGGCGGCAACAACGCCAGCCTTCTGCTGGGGAGGGTATGATGCGCTACTTACCTCCCGGGGATTATCTTCCTCACGACACGCCGATGCTGCTGCTTGAGAGCGTGGAAAACCTCACCGATGACCGCGCCGTTTGCAGCGTGACGGTGAACGATCGGGGCGTTCTGGCTCCGTTCCTGGACGCGGACGGCAACCTGCCTGGCTGGTTTGCACTGGAGCTGATGGCCCAGACCGTGGGCGTCTGGTCTGAATGGCACCGGATGCAAAAAGGGCTGCCGCACTGTGCGCTGGGCATGGTGCTGGGCGCGCGCGAGCTGGTGTGCGACGCAGGGCATTTTGCCGCAGGCAGCACGCTGATCATCACCATCGAACGTCTGATGCAGGATGAACGCTTTGGCAGCTTCGAGTGCACCATTCATGCGGATAGTGTCTCCCTCGCCACGGGCCGCGTGAACACCTTCCAGCCGAGCGAGGAAGAATTAACCACACTTTTCAACCAGGGAACACCATCATGAGATCCGTACTGGTCACCGGCGCCAGCAAAGGCATTGGCCGCGCTATCGCCCTTCAGCTTGCGGCGGACGGTTTCACCGTCGGCGTGCATTACCATCGTGATGAAGCGGGCGCGCAGGAGACGCTGGAAGCGATTGTCCAGGCAGGCGGCGCGGGCCGTTTACTCACCTTCGACGTGAGCAACCGCGAGCAGTGCCGCACGGTGCTGGAACAGGAGATCGCTGACCACGGCGCGTGGTATGGCGTGGTCAGTAACGCCGGTATTACCCGCGACGGTGCTTTTCCGGCGCTCAGCGACGATGACTGGGACAGCGTGATCCACACCAATCTCGACAGTTTTTATAACGTCATTCATCCCTGCATTATGCCGATGATCGGCACCCGCAAGGGCGGGCGGATCATCACCCTGTCGTCGGTGTCAGGCATTATGGGCAACCGTGGGCAGGTGAACTACAGCGCGGCGAAAGCCGGGATCATCGGCGCCACCAAAGCGCTCGCCACCGAGCTGGCAAAACGCAAAATCACCGTCAACTGCATCGCGCCGGGGCTGATCGATACCGGCATGATCGAGATGGACGAAGCCGCACTGCACGCGGCGATGTCGATGATCCCGATGCAGCGTATGGGCCAGGCCGAGGAGGTCGCCGGGCTGGCGAGTTACCTGATGTCGGATAAAGCAGGCTATGTGACGCGTCAGGTGATTTCGATTAACGGAGGCATGCTATGACCCGCCGGGTAGTGATTACGGGCATGGGCGGCGTCACCGCGTTCGGCGAGGACTGGCCGACCATCTCGCGCCGTCTGCGCGAGTATGAAAATGCGGTGCGTACCATGACGGAGTGGCAGGCGTATGACGGCCTGCAAACCCTGCTCGCCGCGCCGATTGAAGATTTCACTCTCCCCGCTCACTATACCCGTAAGCGCATTCGCGCCATGGGCCGGGTGTCGCTGCTCTCTACCCGCGCCACCGAGCTGGCGCTGGAGCAGGCGGGACTGATCGACGACGCGGTGCTGACCAACGGTCAGACCGGCATCGCCTACGGCTCGTCGACCGGCAGCACCGGGCCGGTCAGCGAGTTTGCCTCTATGCTCACCGAAAAGCACACCCACAACATCACCGGCACCACCTACGTGCAGATGATGCCGCACACCACGGCGGTGAATACCGGGCTGTTCTTTGGCCTGCGCGGACGGGTGATCCCCACCTCGAGCGCCTGTACCTCTGGCAGCCAGGCGATTGGCTACGCCTGGGAAGCGATTCGTCACGGCTACCAGACGGTGATGGTGGCAGGCGGCGCGGAAGAGCTGTGCCCGTCGGAAGCGGCGGTTTTCGATACCCTGTTTGCCACCAGCCAGCGTAACGACGCGCCAAAAACCACGCCGTCGCCGTTTGACGTTCAGCGCGATGGCCTGGTGATTGGCGAAGGGGCGGGCACGCTGGTGCTGGAAGCGCTGGATCACGCCAGAGCGCGCGGGGCGACAATCTATGGCGAGATCGTGGGCTTTGCCACTAACTGCGATGCGGCGCACATCACCCAGCCCCAGCGTGAAACCATGCAGGTGTGTATGGCGCAGTCGCTGGCGATGGCGGGCCTTGGCCCTCAGGAGATTGGTTATATTTCTGCCCACGGCACGGCAACCGATCGCGGGGACATCGCCGAGAGTCAGGCGACCGCCGCCATTTTCGGCGACAGCGTGCCCATTTCATCCTTAAAGAGTTATTTCGGCCATACCCTGGGCGCCTGCGGCGCGCTGGAAGCCTTGCTGAGTCTGCACATGATGCGGGAGGGCTGGTTCACGCCAACGCTCAATTTAAGACAACCGGATGAGCAATGCGGCGCTTTAGATTATATTATGGGGGAAACCCGCCCGATTGATTGCGAATTTATTCAGAGCAATAACTTTGCCTTTGGCGGCATCAATACCTCGATAATCATTAAACGCTGGGCGTAACTATGTACCAGTTTGTACTGGGAAAGATCTCCACCCTTAGCGCGGACCCGCTGGCGTCAACGCTCGCAGACATGGCACCTCAGGGTGCACGACACGCTTCCTGGCTTGCAGGCCGGACGCTGCTCGCCAGAACCTTATCCCCCTCACCGCTTCCCGAGATAATTTACGGCGAGCAGGGAAAACCGGCCTTCGCTAACGGCCATCCTCTGTGGTTTAACCTGAGCCACAGCGGGGACGACATTGCCCTGCTGATGAGCGATGAAGGTGAAGTGGGCTGCGATATCGAAGTGATCCGCCCGCGGGAAAACTGGCAGGCGCTGGCGAATGCCGTTTTCAGCCTCACCGAACATGACGAGCTGGAACGTGAAGCGCCGGAAGAGCAGCTTTCCGCATTCTGGCGCATCTGGACGCGCAAAGAGGCGATCGTCAAACAGCGTGGCGGCAGCGCGTGGCAGATTGTCAGTATTGACAGCACCGCCCAGCCCCTCCCGGTCAGTCAGCTACGCTTCGGCTCGCTGAGCCTGGCGGTCTGTACCCCTACGCCTTTCACCTTAACGGCGGAAGCGGTTACTTACTCCGGTATTTCTGCGGCATAAAAATGACCAGCACGCCGAGAATAATCAAGCCGACGCCCGCCAGCCCGCGCCAGGAAAAGTATTCTCCCCAGCCGGGCAGTAAAATTGCAGCACTCCACACCAGGATGTAACTGAGGCTCAGCAAGGCATACGCTTTGCTGAGCGCCATACGATGCAATGCCAGATACCAGCAGCCCATTGAGGCGCAATAGCCTGTCAGCCCCAGCATCAGCGCGCCCGTACCGGGGGCTATATGCCAGAGGGCTGCCCAGAAAGCGTCGCTCATCGGGGGCAGCGTCACCATCGCATGACGCAGCAGCAGCTGCGCCACGCTGACTAACACTACGCTGCATAACGCCCAACACGCACCGTTCACAGGCTTCCTCCCAGCAAAATAACCCCGACGATAATCAACCCGACGCCCAGCCAGTGACGTAGCGGGACAGGCTCATGCCAGACGATTTTTGCCGCCAGCGTTACCCAGACAAAGTTAAGGCTCAGCATGGGGTACGCCACCCCGACGGGCAGATGCTGCAATACCACCAGCCAGGCAACCATCCCGCCACCCAGCATCAGCAGGGCCAGCCCAAGCCACAGGGCGACCTGCTGACCGCCGCCTGCCCGGGTCGCCTGTTTCTGGCACAGTTGACCTGCGCAGCTCAACAGGCTTGCCAGCACCAGCCAGATCCAGGCCATCACTGCGGCAGATATTGCAGGTAAGCCAGACGCCCCTGAATCGTCAGGTTGTCCGGTTTTGGCAGCCCGGCGCGGGCCAGGTCGTCGTTTTTCGACAGCAGGATCACCAGCGACACCGGTCCCTGCTGACGATGCGCTTCAAGCCAGTGCGCGATATCATCTTTGCTCACAAAACGCCCCTTAGCGTCCGGATAATCCAGGCCGTATTTCAGCTCACCGCTCTGCCCATACAAAATGATGTCATTACGCTGAAGCTCCCACGCCAGCCCGGAGGCTATACCAACGTTGTTCGCCAGGACGAATTTACTCATCTGTAATGGCTCGCGAACGGAATCCACCAGCGACTGCGGCTGTTTGGAATCCACTACCCGGTCCGGGATCGCAAAACCCACCAGCAGGGCCAGCCCGGCAGGGCAAAGCGCCGCCAGCCACCAGCGCTGCGGATTTTTAAGGGTAAACCAGCCCACCGAGGCCCAGACCAGAAACGCCACCACGGCACAGAAGACTTTGTACAATTCGACCGGTGTCCAGACCGGATGTTTGGCAAGCCCCCATGGCGATACCACCAGCGCTGCCACCACACCAAGCACACCAAACACGATGTTGATCCCACCGTTGATACGTAACGCTTTTTCAGCGACGGTGCAGGCGTAGCGCGCCATCAGGATCGCCAGCGGCGCAAAGCACGGCAGGATATAGGTCGGCAGCTTGCCTTTGGCGATGCTGAAGAACAGCAGCGGCATCACGATCCAGCCCAGCAGATAAAGCCCCGCCCTCTCGTTTTCTCTGTCTCGCCATCCCAGGCGCAGCGAGCCCGGCAGCATCGCCAGCCACGGCAGACTTCCCGCGATGAGGAACGGCAGATAGTACCAGAACGGCGCTTTATGCTGGGCATCGCTCCGGGCAAAGCGCTGGATATGCTCCACCCAGAAGAAGTAACGCCAGAAATCGGGTTCACGCTGAGCGATTGCCAGCCCCCAGGGCAGGACGATAAGTACGCAGCTGAGGATCGCCAGCCAGCCGAAAACCAGCACCTCCTTCCAGCGTCGTTGCGCAATCACCCACGGCAGCACGCCAATCACCGGTACCGCCAGCGCCAGGAAGCCTTTGGTCATGACGCCCATGCCGCAGGCCAGCCCCAGCAGAATGTAGCCCCCCGCTTTTCCGGCTATCATTTTCGCCTGCGAAGCCAGCCAGAAGCTGCACATAGCCGCCACCAGCCAGAGGGTGATAATGGGATCCAGCACGGCGTAGGTGCCGATGCCATAGACCAGGAACAGGGTTAAGAAGATCAGGCCGGAGAAGATCGCCACCCGCTTATCCTGCCAGAGACGCCAGGCCAGCCAGATCACCAGCAGCGCCGTCAGCCCGGTGCAGAATATCGCCCCCGCGCGAACGGCAAAATTGGTGTGTCCAAATAGCCATTGCCCGATGCTGTTCACCCAGTAACCGGCAATGGGTTTTTCAAAGTAACGCAGCCCGAGGAAATGCGGGACCACCCAATCGCCGGAGGCCAGCATTTCGCGGCTGATTTCCGCATAGCGCGTCTCATCTGGCTGCCATAACAGGCGAAGGTTGACCGGAAGGAGGTAGTAAACGACAAACAGGGCGAGAAGCGTCAGGCCATAGCGGGCTGTTTTCATAGTGCCGGGCTCACGGTTTGTTGATAGCCAAGCCAGCCTTCCCGGCCAGCCATTTCACGACGGACGATTTTTCCCAGGGGCAGCGTGCCAGGATCCTCCGGCAACAGCTGGCTTAACGGGCAGAACTGAATGCCCTCCTGCGCCGCCAGCGCAAGCAACGCGTCGAAATCCTGCTGATACGCAATGCCTTCCACTTCGGCATGGATGGTATAAACCGGCGTACCGGCATCGCGGTGCATCGCATCCAGAATGTAACGGTTAAACCTGTCGGCACTCACCTCGCGCCCGACCACTTCATCCCAAGTCGGAAGAGTGACCGGAATCTGCACCGTGCCGGTTCGGTTTTCCCCCAGCAGCGGTAAAAACGGTCCGGTGCCCCGGCAATCGCTGTTGTAGCGAAAGGCAAAGTGTTCTTTGGCCTTCACCACGCGCTGGTCGGCCCGCCATCCCGCCACGGCGGAACAGCGCACAGGCTGGCCGGTAATGGCTTCCAGCTCCAGCACGCCGCGCTCAACCTCACGCGCCAGGCGGGGGATATCCCACACGCCCGCCCAGGCCTGCCAGGCATGGTGATCCCAGGCGTGCAGCCCCACTTCATGATGCTGCGCGGCCTTGCAGATGATCGCTTCATTTTCCGCGCCGATGCGCCTGCCGGGCCATGCGGTTCCGGCCAGCAGGATATCCCAGCCGTAGAGCGATGCCGCGCGCGAGCGCAGCATTTTGTACAGAAAGGCCGGTTTAACCAGGCGCCACAGATGACGCCCCATGTTGTCTGGCCCGACGCTGAAGAAAAGCGTCGCGCGCACGTCGTGCTTGCTCAGCAGTTCCAGCAGCCGCGGCACACCCTCACGCGTGCCGCGAAAGGTGTCGACGTCAATGCGTAAACCGACCTTTTTCATGATGCCTGTTCCGACAGCTCCACGGTGCGCAGGAAGAAGTCGAGCGTTTCATCAATGGTCTGCTCCATCTTCACCGTCGGCGTCCAGTTCAGGCAGCGCTTCGCATTGCGGATGCTCGGCTTGCGGTGCTCAACGTCCTGATAACCCTTGCCGTAGTAGCTGCTGCTCTCCACTTCGCGGAAACCGGCAAACGGCGGGAACTGGCTGCGCAGCGGGTGACGTTCAAAGCTTGCCAGCAGCATTTCCGCCAGCTCGCGGATGCTCGCTTCGTTGTCCGGGTTACCGATGTTGATGATCTCTCCGTTACAGCGGCCGTCTTTGTTTTCGATGATGCGGAACAGCGCTTCAATACCGTCGCTGATATCGGTGAAGCAACGTTTCTGTTTGCCACCTTCAATCAGCTTAATGGGCGAACCTTCCACCAGGTTGAGGATCAGCTGGGTGATAGCGCGGGAGCTGCCGATACGCGCGGCGTTCAGGTTGTCCAGGCGCGGCCCCATCCAGTTAAACGGGCGGAACAGGGTAAAGCGTAGCCCCTCTTTCTCACCGTATGCCCAGATCACGCGGTCCAGCAGCTGTTTGGAGACGGAGTAGATCCAGCGCTGCTTGTTAATCGGCCCGACCACCAGACTGGAGGTGTCTTCATCGAAGTTATTGTCGGTACACATGCCGTACACTTCCGACGTCGACGGGAAGATGATGCGCTTATCGTATTTCACGCAGTCGCGGATAATCTTCAGGTTCTCTTCGAAATCGAGTTCGAACACGCGCAGCGGGTTACGGGTGTATTCAATCGGGGTGGCAATCGCCACCAGCGGCAGCACCACGTCACATTTTTTGATGTGGTACTCGATCCATTCGGAATGGATGCTGATGTCCCCTTCAACGAAGTGGAAACGGGGATTAGTGAGGAATCGACCGATCGCATCGGATCCGATATCGAGACCGTAGATCTCGTAATTGTCGTCTTCCAGCAGCCGTTCGGTCAGATGGTTACCGATAAACCCGTTCACGCCGAGGATTAAGACGCGCGTGCGGCGTTTGATCGCCACCACCGGCGCGCTGGTGATCAGCGCCCCCGCCACCAGCCCAAGAGACTGCGCCAGCTGCGCCCCCTGCACGTACAGCCCGTTATCCGTTTGTCCGGTGACGATCTCCAGCGCCTGCTCGCCGCAGCTCACAATCAGCGGAGAGACGGAGATGACGGTGCCCGGTTTTGCCGCCGGAATGTCCTCACGCATGCGGGATTTCCAGACGATAAATTTACTGACCCCGGCGAAGCTGTACGCGCCCGGCCACGGGTCGGTCACGGCGCGCACCAGGTTATGCAGCTGACGCGCCGGTTTCGCCCAGTCCAGTCGCCCGTCCTCCGGCGTGCGGCGACCAAAACTGCTTGCCTTGCTTTCGTCCTGCGCGGTTTCGGTAAAAGTCCCCTGACGGATCGTCGGCAGCGCGTCGCGAAGCAGGCTTTGCGCGGCGATGCAGAGCTTGTGGTGCAGCTCCAGCGCCGTTTCATCAGCGCCAATGCCCACTTTCAGCTGTGCCACGATACCGCCCGCATCGGCACGGCGTACCATTTTGTGCAGCGTTACGCCGGTTTCCATTTCACCGTTAACCAGCGCCCAGTTCAGCGGCGCACGGCCACGGTAGGCAGGCAGCAGCGAGCCGTGCAGGTTAAATGCGCCTTTTGTCGCCACGCTCAGGATGTCGTCGCAAAGCAGATTGCGGTAGTAGAAAGAGAAAATCACGTCCGGCGCAAGCTTCTGAATACGATCCACCCACAGCGGATGGTTCACATCGTCCGGGGCGTAAACCGGAATACCGTGTTCAGCCGCAATACGCGCCACCGAGCCGAAGAAGTGGTTTTCCCCGGCAACATCCGGATGGGTGAAGATGGCGGTAATGTCGAAGCCTGCGTCCAGCAAGGCTTGCGTGCCCGTGCAACCCATATCGTGATAGGCAAAGACGACGGTTTTCATGGGTGGTTTTCCTCTTGAGATGCCAGGTGCTCCTGACGGACAACACGTTGAATAAAATAGCGCGGACGCGCGCGAACATCGTTGTAAATACGGCCAATGTACTCACCCAGCAGACCCATACCGATGAACTGGGCGCCAATGAACGTGAACAGCACGGCAAACAGCATAAAGACCCCTTCCGCCGCCCACTGGGGACCAAAGACCAGCCGCAGAACGACCAGCAGAACGGAAAGCGCAAACCCGGCCAGCGCGATAACGCTGCCGAACACGCTCAACAGGCGCAGTGGCGTGGTGGTCAGGCAGGTGATCAGGTCGTACATCAGGTTGATGAGACGCATGAAGCTGTATTTTGACTCCCCGTGCTCGCGCTCGGCGTGCAGCACCGGGATCTCCGTCGCTTTACGGGCAAAGGTGTTCGCCAGAATCGGAATGAAGGTGCTGCGCTCGTGGCAGTGCAGCATGGCGTCGACGATGTGGCGGCGATAGGCGCGCAGCATGCAGCCGTAGTCGCCCATCGCTTTACCGGTGGTGCGCTGGATCAGACGGTTGATGGTGCGAGACGCCAGCTTACGGAACAGGCTGTCCTGGCGGTTTTGCCGCACGGTGCCGACCACGTCGTAGCCTTCGTCGGCTTTGGCGACCAGACGCGGGATCTCTTCCGGCGGGTTTTGCAGATCAGCATCCAGGGTAATCACCAGATCGCCCGTAACGTGGCTGAACCCGGCCATGATTGCCGAGTGCTGGCCGTAGTTACGGTTGAGCAGTACGGCAACAATGTGGCTGCCCTCCGCTTGCGCGGCGTCGGTCAGCATCCGCGCGGAGTCGTCGCTGCTGCCGTCGTCAACCAGCAGAATTTCATAAGCTTTGCCGAGCGTCTCGCAGGCGGCAGTCGTGCGGCGGATGAGTTCCGGCAGGCTCTCCTGCTCGTTATAGACCGGGATCACCACGGAAACTTTTTGTACAGGCGGCGCACTGAACATATCAATGTCCTGCAAGCTGATGGAGCGCGGTAATGACGCGGGTTGTGTCGTCATGGGTCATGTCCGGGAAAAGAGGGAGAGAACAAATACGCGCGCTGTTCCATTCAGAGTTCGGAAGCGACACATCAGGGAAACGCTCGCGGTAGTATTTTTGCGTATGTGCCGCACGGAAATGCAGGCCCGTACCGATGCCCTGCTCCTTCAGCGCGGCCATCAGGGCATCACGCGAGAGGCCGCACCGGGCCTCATCCACGCGAATGATAAACAGGTGCCAGGCGTGCAGATGCGGCCAGGACGGAATGCGCAGCGGCTGGAAAGGGGTATCCGAGAGTTCAAGCAGGTAGCGGTCGGCAATGTCGCGACGGCGCCTGTTGGCTTCGCCCAGCTTGCCGAGCTGCACCAGCGCCAGCGCGGCGTTGATATCCGCGAGGTTGTATTTAAAACCCGGGGTGATGACCTCGGCCTGCGGCGCGCGGCCATGGGTCTGGCGGTCATAGGCATCAACGCCCAGACCGTGGAACTTCAGGCTACGGATGTTTTGCGCCAGCTGCTCGTCATCCGTCACCACCAGCCCACCTTCGGCGCAGGTCATGTTTTTGATGGCGTGGAAGGAGAATATTGCGGTGCCCCGCCAGCCTACATGACGGCTGTGGTAGTACGTTCCGGCGGCATGGGCCGCGTCTTCAATGACAGGAATACCGTGACGTTCACCGACGGCGCGGATGGCGTCAATATCGCACGGCGCACCCGCATAATGAACCGGCACAATGGCTTTGGTGCGAGGCGTAACGGCGGCGTCGACCGCTTCAGGCGTCACCATCAGCGTGTCTCTGTCGACGTCGATCATCACCGGTATGGCACCCAGCAGCACGATCATATTCAGCGTCGATACCCAGGTCAGGGAGGGCGTAATCACCTCATCGCCGGGACCAATCCCCATCGCCATCAGGGTGACGTGCATCCCCGCCGTGGCAGAGGAGACGGCAATCGCATGACGGTTTCCCGTAAGCGTACAGAACGCCTCTTCAAGCATCTGATTTTTCGGCCCGGTGGTGATCCAGCCGGAGGTTACTACCTCCTGTACCGCGGCGATTTCCTCCGCGCCCATTGAGGGCCGGGAAAAAGGCAAAAAATCACGCATTATTAATTTCCTTGAGTTATGCATGGCAACTTTTTGATATTAACCAAATGCCGATGCGTTTATTTCAACGAACCATAAACTCATCTCAAGGTAACGTTCATTTCTTAGGAAAAAATTAAGATGGTGATAAAAAGGAGGAATGAATTGATATAAATTCATTATTAAACAATAGGTTAAGTAATTATGGATTATTTATTATGTGATTCCGCTCACCGTATTAAAGTCAATTATCTAAACCAAACATCAACAAATAAAAAAATCCCCGACCATTTCCAATAAATATGAAATGAGTCGGGAACTTTTCTTTTTAGTTAATTGTCGCGCTTATTTTAAATTATCAGGAAAGTTTTTTGGCAACTCGCTGGCCGCGCACGCAATAACGCTATCGTCATTCGCACCGCAGTCGCGCACGAAGGTGATGGTGGCAAATTCATCAATCACTTCGGTTGGATACGCTGGCCCGGCATCACGGTAGCTATTCATCAGTGGAATGTGATCGTTCTGGAAGCAGACGGTTTTTTCCGGATTATTCATGACCCAGCGCGGGAAGAAGATGGTGCCGTGGAACAGGCTGTCGCCCAGGTTCACGATCAGGCTCACGTCGGTACCGGTTGGCTCCGTCCAGGAAATTTTATAGATGCTCTCCCCAACGCGAACAATGTAGGCCTGCTGATCTTTCACCCAACGGTTGCCCACCAGACCGCTGTGAATACGGTAGTCCAGGGTGTTTTCGTTTTTAACGTAAATTTCGTAATTCCAGCCATTATCGTAGGTATATACCAGATGTTTGCCGACGAAGCCGCTTAAATCATGTTTATCGAAGGTGCTCATACGATGTCTCCTTTGTTTTGATGAGACGATCGTACCCCTTCAAAAAATGAATAAATAACGCTATGTTTGAATCAAATTCATCCAAAATTTAGATTAATTATGCACAAGACGACGCTCGAACAGTGGGCCTTGCTGGAGAGAGTCATCGAGGCTGGCAGCTTCGCTAAGGCGGCGGAAGAGACCCACCGCAGCCAGTCCTCGGTCAGCTATAACCTGTCGCTGTTGCAGGAGCGGCTGGGCGTGGCGCTCCTGATGACAGAGGGACGGCGTGCCGTGCTGACACCGGCGGGTGAGCTGTTGCTGAATCAGGTTAAACCGCTGCTGAAAGCCTTCGCCTATGTTGAAACGCGCGCTGCGACCCTGCGCAGCGGGATGCGAACCCGTATCGACCTGATGGTAGACAGTATTTTTCCGCGCAGCCGGCTGTTCGCGATTTTGCGCCAGTTTCAGCAGCTGTACCCGCAAACGCAGGTGCGGCTTACCGAGGTGCTGGAAAACAGCCGCGCGGATGCGCTCAATGATGAAGCCGACGTGATGGTCTTAACCCGCCGCCAGGACATTACCGGCCTGGGCGAATGGCTGATGAATATCGATTTTGTTGCCGTCGCGCATCACGCTCACCCGCTGTTTGCGCTGGATACACCGCTTAACGACGAGATGCTACGACCGTGGCCGCGCATTCAGATCGCAGACAGCCAGCCCACCGCTCACCCCACCGGGGAGTCGTGGACCTTCTCCACCATCGATGCCGCGATCGAAGCGGTGATGTATCAGGTTGGATACGGCTGGTTACCGGAAGAACGCATTCAGACCCCGCTCCAGCAGGGCATCCTTAAAACGCTGCCGCTCAGCCACGGCGTACGTCGCGCCACGCCGCTGCACCTCATCGTCAAACGCTCCCTCAGCCCGCTGGACGAGCAGGTTGAGACGCTGTTGCGCCTTTTTAAACAGGAGCCGTCATCGTCAACTGCTACGCTTTAAGTTTTGAACCATAAGATGACAAGGAGCGAATGATGAAAATTGATTTAACGGGGAAAGTGGCGCTGGTGACCGCGTCCACCGGCGGTATTGGGTTTGCCATCGCCCGCGGGCTGGCGGAGAGCGGTGCGGAAGTGATCGTGAACGGGCGCAGCGTCGACTCGGTGAACAAAGGCATTCAGGCGCTACAGCAGGTGGTGCCGGGCGTACAGGTCCGTGCCGCCATCGCCGATCTGAGCTCGCAGGAGGGCGTTGACGAACTGCTCAGGGTCGCCACGCACGTCGATATTCTGGTGAATAACGCCGGGATCTATGGCCAGCAGGATTTTTATTCCACCGACGACGAGACCTGGGAACGCTACTGGCAGACCAACGTGATGTCCGGCGTGCGCCTCTCTCGTGCCCTGCTGCCCGGCATGGTACAAAAGGGCTGGGGTCGGGTAGTGTTTATCTCGTCAGAATCGGCCTGCAATATTCCTGCGGATATGATCCACTATGGCGTGACAAAAACCGCCCAGCTCTCGCTGGCGCGCGGTCTGGCGAAGTTCGTGGCAGGCAGTGGCGTGACGGTGAACAGCGTGCTGCCGGGCCCGACAATGTCGGACGGTTTTGCCGCGATGATGAAAGACGAGATCGAAAGAACCGGTAAATCGCTGGAACAGCTGGCGAAAGAGTTCGTGATGGCGAATCGCCCCAGCTCGGTGATCCAGCGCGCCGCCACGGTGGAAGAAGTGGCAAATATGGTGGTATATGTCTGTTCCATGCAGGCCTCCGCGACTTCCGGCGCGGCGCTGCGCGTTGACGGCGGCGTGGTGGATGACATTGTTTGACCCGTCAGGCCACAGGTTCAGGAAAAAATGCGACCTGATATAAGGACTGTGAAGGTAAAGCAGGTAAACTAGTGAACAGAATGTGTATTTCAGCTAAGACGTATTTATGACCAATATGATTGCCGACGAAGCCGTGGCGAAGTCCAGCGTGCTCTCTGTCTTTGACTTTGATGGTACGTTGACGCACCACGACAGTTTTATCCCGTTCCTGCGCTTTGCCTTTGGCAAGCGCTACTTTGCTGGCCGACTGGTGCGCATGGCCCTGCCTACGCTGCACTGTGTGCGCCGCAAGCTGACGCGAGATGAGCTGAAAGAGGTGTTGATCAAAACCTTCCTGACGGGGGTGGATGAGCACTGGTTACGTCAGCAGGCGGAAGCCTTCTGTGAAAAATACTGGAACAAGCTGATGCGCCCGGAAGGTGTGCTGGCCGTCGCCAACGAGGTCAATTCCGGTGCGGAAGTGACGATTTGCTCTGCTTCCCCGGCGCTGGTATTGCAGCCGTGGGCCGATAAGCTCGGCATTAAGCTGATTGGCACGCAGCTGGAAGTGAAAGACGGCAAGCTGACCGGGCGGATCACCGGCCACAACTGCCGTTGTGCCCAGAAGGTGGCGAGGCTGGAGAAGGTGTATGGGGATTTGAACGCGTATCACCTGCGCGCCTGGGGCGACACGCGTGGCGACCACGAGTTGCTGGCGGCGGCGCAGGATCCGCACTGGCGGCATTTTCATCATCCGAGCAAGCGCCGAAATTCACCAATTAAGGGTTAGGTGCGGCCCGGTGCCCTCACCCCGGCCCTCTCCCACAGGGAGAGGGAGAAAAGCGGTACATCAGGCCTCACGTTTTCCCGGGAACATCACGCTCGCAATAATCCCCAGCGCCAGTACCCCCAGCACCACAAACAGGCTTGCCGTGGCGCCGATGTTATAACCGTGATGCCAGAAGTGGTCGGTCGCATTCAGCCCCAGCTTGAACGCCACGAAGAACAGCAGTAACACCACCGCTTTCTCCAGATGCACCAGATACTGCTTCAGCGCTTCCAGCACGAAGTAGAGGGTACGCAGGCCGAGGATCGCGAACATCATTGCGCTGTAGATAATCAGCGGCTCACGGCTGACGGCGATGATTGCGGGTACGGAATCGAAGGCGAACATCACGTCGGACAGCTCCACCACCGCGACGCAGAGCAGCAGCGGCGTCGCGTAGCGCTTCGCCTTCTTCACGCGGCCTACCATCACATCCTTGTTTTCAGGTTTCTCCAGTTCGGCATCCACCTCTTTCTGGGTCAGGATAAACGCATGGCTGCTGATTTTTGGCCACACCGGGTAGAAGCGTTTCACCAGGCGGTACGCCAGATGGTTGGAGTAATCTTCTACTTCATCGCTCTCTTCATTGCGTTTCAGCATCATCACCGCCGTCCAGCCGACGACCAGCGCAAAAATGACCTCAACATACGGCCCCAGGCTCAGCAGGCTGGTGCCAATGGCAACAAAAATACCACGGAACACAATCGCCCCGAGCACGCCCCAGTAGAGCACGCGGTGACGATATCTATCCGGCACGCCAAACCAGGCGAAGATCGCCATCATCACAAACAGGTTGTCGACGGAGAGCACCTCTTCCAGCGCATAGCCGGTCAGGAACAGACTGGCCATCTCCGCGCCGTGGTGCACGTATAAGAATCCGGCGAAGGCCATCGCCATCATGACCCAGAAGATGGACCACATGACCGCGCTTTTCAGCGAGATCGGTTTATCGTGACGGTGCATGAAGAGGTCGATAAACATCGCCCCAACGGCCATCACCACGAAGACAACAACGGTTTCCGTCGGGAAACCGAGATGAGCAGCAGACATAGACAACCCTTTTAAGAAGACAAAACACCATGCACACAATAAAAAGCGTGGACCCGATAAGGACGCAGCACGCTAAAAAAATAAATATTAACCGTTCTTTTCAGCGAGTGCCTGCGCGCATGCCCAGGCACTGGCCCACGCCCACTGGAAGTTATACCCGCCGAGCCAGCCGGTCACGTCCATCACTTCACCAATGAAATAAAGACCCGGCACGTTGCGGGCTTCCATCGTGCGGGATGAGAGTTCGTTTGTATCCACGCCGCCCAGCGTCACTTCCGCCGTGCGGTAGCCTTCGGTGCCGTTTGGCTGTACGCGCCAGTTCGTCAGCGTCTCCACCAGCGTTTCCTGCTCGCGGCTGTTGAGCTGCTTGAGCGCAACATCCGGAATTTGCCCTAACACCTGCAAGCACTCCACGAGACGCTTCGGCAGCTGCATCGCCAGGGTATTTTTCAGGCTTTGATTCGGGTGCGCAGCGCGTTGCTCGTTAAGGAAGGCGTCCAGATCGCAGTCCGGCACCAGATTTACGGAGACAAACTCCCCCGGCTGCCAGTAGCTGGAGATCTGCAATACCGCCGGGCCCGAGAGTCCGCGATGGGTAAAGAGCAGATTTTCGCGGAACACCGTGCCGTCTTCGGCCGTAATGACCGACGGCACAGACACGCCGGAGAGCGTCTGAAGCTGTTCCAGCAGGGGCTTATGCAGCGTGAACGGTACCAGCCCGGCGCGGGTGGGCAGTACCTTCAGGCCAAACTGCTCGGCGATTTTATAGCCGAACGGTGAGGCGCCCAGACCCGGCATCGAGAGGCCGCCGCTGGCGATCACCAGGTTATCGGCGCTGACGGTTTCACCGTTGAGTTGCAGCGTGTAGCCCTCCTCGTCACGGGCGACGTCCAGCACTTCGGTGCGCAGGCGCATAACTACGCCGCCTTTTTCGCACTCGGCCACCAGCATATCGACAATTTGCTGCGCGGAGTCGTCGCAGAACAGCTGCCCCAGCGTCTTCTCATGCCACGCGATACCGTGTTTACCCACCAGCTCGATAAAATCCCACTGGGTGTAGCGCGCCAGCGCAGATTTGCAAAAATGACGGTTCTGGCTCAAATAGGCCGCAGGCTCGACATAAAGATTAGTAAAGTTGCATCGCCCGCCGCCAGACATCAGGATCTTGCGGCCAGGCTTTTTTCCGTTATCCAGCAGCAGCACGCGACGACCCGCTTGTCCGGCCATCGCCGCACAAAACATACCCGCCGCACCGGCGCCAATTACTACGGCATCAAACCTTTCCACGTCAAAATCCTCTTCGTTAACTGCCGCGGATTGTAAAGTTTCCTCAGTGGTCGCACCAGCGTAAAAAGATATTACAAAGCCATTTCATTGATATTTAAAGATTATCCTTTCAGGCACATTTCTCAAATCAGGTGGTATGTCAAAAAAAGTCTATATTTCACTTTGCCCGTTGCGCATTTGTCCTGGATAATGCGCCGCGTTCATGTCCTCAAAATGGCGTAACGTCCTATGCTACATTTGTTTGCCGGCCTGGATTTACATACCGGGCTTTTATTATTGCTTGCTCTGGTTTTTGTGCTGTTTTACGAAGCGATCAACGGCTTCCACGACACTGCAAACGCAGTAGCAACGGTTATCTACACTCGCGCAATGCGATCGCAGCTTGCGGTCGTGATGGCGGCGGTATTTAACTTTTTTGGTGTCCTCCTGGGCGGACTGAGCGTTGCGTATGCCATTGTGCATATGCTGCCAACGGATCTGCTGCTTAACGTGAGTTCCGGTCATGGCCTGGCCATGGTGTTCTCAATGCTGCTTGCTGCGATTATCTGGAACCTCGGTACCTGGTATTTCGGCCTGCCGGCATCCAGCTCTCACACCCTCATCGGCGCGATTATCGGTATCGGGTTAACCAATGCCCTGATGACCGGGACCTCCGTCGTTGATGCGCTGAATATCCCGAAAGTTCTCGGTATTTTCGGCTCTCTGATCATCTCCCCTATCGTCGGTCTGGTGGTGGCGGGTGGCTTGATTTTCATCCTGCGTCGCTACTGGAGCAACACGAAAAAACGTGCGCGTATCCATCTGACGCCAGCAGAGCGTGAGAAGAAAGACGGCAAGAAAAAGCCGCCGTTCTGGACGCGTATCGCGCTGATCATTTCCGCTATTGGCGTCGCCTTCTCTCATGGCGCGAACGATGGTCAGAAAGGTATCGGCCTGGTGATGCTGGTTCTAATTGGCGTCGCACCGGCGGGCTTCGTGGTTAACATGAACGCCTCCGGTTACGAAATCACCCGTACCCGTGATGCGGTAAACAACGTTGAGACTTACTTCCAGCAGCATCCTGATTTGCTGAAGAAAGCGACCGGCGTGGACCAGCTGATTCCTTCTCCGGAGTCAGGCGCAACGACGGCACCGGGCGAGTTCCATTGCCATCCGGCAAACGCGATTAACGCGCTGGAACGTGCGAAAGGCATGCTGGCCGATATCGAAAGCTATGACAAACTGGCTGTTGAACAGCGTGGTCAACTGCGTCGCATCATGCTCTGTATCTCCGACGTGACCGATAAAGTCGCGAAGCTGCCAGAGGTTAATGCTGACGACCAACGTCTGCTGAAGAAACTGAAAGGCGATATGCTCAACACCATTGAGTACGCGCCAATCTGGATCATCATGGCGGTCGCACTGGCGCTGGGTATCGGTACGATGATTGGCTGGCGTCGTGTGGCGACCACCATCGGTGAGAAGATCGGTAAGAAAGGCATGACCTATGCGCAGGGTATGTCCGCGCAGATGACGGCAGCGGTATCTATCGGTCTGGCGAGCTACACCGGTATGCCAGTCTCAACCACCCACGTACTCTCTTCGTCCGTGGCAGGTACCATGATTGTTGACGGCGGCGGTTTGCAGCGTAAAACCGTGACCAACATCCTGATGGCCTGGGTGTTCACCCTCCCGGCGTCCATCCTGCTGTCTGGCGGTCTGTACTGGATTTCGCTGAAGCTGATTTAATTGGCTGAAGGCGACAAAAAAGCGGGTCAGGAAACTGGCCCGCTTTTTTTATGCTCAGTGCCAAATCATCAGCGCAATCATACTCACCACAACCAGGCCACACAGGGCGCTGGTCAAAATGAACTGACGACGCAGGCGCTCGCAGCGACGGATAAACTCTTCATCGTGGTGATCGCGGTAGCGTTGGTAGTAGATATACCCCACCAGACGCATCTGCTTGCTGGGCTGTCCGTGCGAGGTGAAGAACCCTCCACCGTCCACATACTGATAAAGCAACGGATCGCAACCACGAAGTACCACTAACAGCGCACGTAACGATGAGAAGTAGCGCGCCATATTCACTATGCAAACCACGCATAACGCCCAAAACAATGCGACGGTGCTAATCATACATCCTCCCCGGCGTCCGCCCACGAAGCAAGGCTCCTGAGCTACCGCACCCCAATGCCCTGACAGACAGTTCAGTGAAAGAATGACCAAAAGTCGATCCGGTTCGCGTTTTAATATCCGAACGGCTCATTAAATAGTGTAGGAGATCCGTTAATTTTTTTGCCACAAGGTTAATCGTTATCAACACCAAAGCTTGAAAAATATGTTTAACTGGGCCGTAATGAAAGCATCAGACGACGGCTTTCCCATTTAGTCATCGATAACTTAAGGAAGGAGTAACACTATGGCTTACAAACACATTCTCATCGCGGTAGACCTCTCCCCGGAGAGTAAAGTGCTGGTTGATAAAGCAGTATCCATGGCACGTCCCTACAACGCGAAAGTTTCGCTGATTCACGTTGATGTGAATTACTCCGACCTCTACACCGGTCTGATCGACGTGAATCTCGGCGATATGCAGAAACGCATCTCCGAAGAGACTCACCACGCGCTGAGCGAGCTTTCTACCAACGCGGGCTATCCAATCACTGAAACCTTAAGCGGTAGTGGCGATCTGGGCCAGGTGCTGGTTGATGCGATTAAGAAATACGATATGGACCTGGTGGTATGCGGTCATCACCAGGACTTCTGGAGCAAGCTGATGTCTTCCGCGCGCCAGCTGATTAACACCGTACACGTGGATATGCTGATTGTTCCACTGCGTGACGAAGAAGACGAGTAAGTGCAAAAAAGCCCGGTGGCGCTAACGCTTACCGGGCCTACAAGCGGCACTGAATGTAGGCCGGGTAAGGCGAAGCCGCCACCCGGCTTTTTTATTCTGGCGTTCCCGAATAAATATCAAACCGATGCCCTTTCGTGGTCACCGCGTTAGTGGTCGCAACGTCCGCCAGCGGCGGCGCATAGTCCGGCCGCTTCACCACCACCCGCTTCGTCGCCAGCTGACGAGCCGGCTCCAGCAGGCCATCGGCATCTAAATCTGGCCCCACCAGAGACTGAAACACCCGCATCTCTTTCTTAACCAGCGCGCTTTTCTGCTTATGCGGGAACATGGGGTCGAGATAGACTACCTGCGGGCGCGGGGTGATATCGGTCAGCGCCGTCAGGCTGGAGGCATGAATAAGTTGCAAACGTTCCTGCAACCACGGGCCGATTTCCGGGTCCGTGTAGCCCCGCGTCAGCCCGTCGTCGAGCAGCGCGGCGACAACCGGATTACGCTCCAGCATCCGCACCCGACAGCCGACAGACGCCAGCACAAAGGCATCGCGCCCCAGCCCCGCCGTGGCATCCACCACGTCCGGCAGATAGCTGCCTTTAATGCCGACCGCTTTGGCCACCGCTTCACCGCGACCGCCGCCAAACTTACGCCGGTGCGCCATCGCGCCGCCGACAAAATCGACAAAAATCCCGCCAAGCTTTGGCTCATCGAGCTTGCGCAGCTCCAGATGTTCCGGCGTCATCACCAGCGCCATCAGGTTGTCTTCATCATGTTCCAGCCCCCAGCGGGCCGCCAGAACAGATAAGGCGCCGTCCCCGGCGCCTGTTTCATCTACTAAGCAGATCTTCACGTAGCAATCAGCCTTTGATTCCGTAATGCTCCAGCATCGCATCCAGCTGCGGCTCGCGGCCACGGAAGCGTTTGAACAGCTCCATAGGCTCTTCTGAACCGCCGCGCGTCAGGATGTTATCAAGGAACGACTGACCGGTTTCGCGGTTGAAAATCCCCTCTTCTTCGAAGCGCGAGAAGGCATCTGCCGCCAGCACGTCGGCCCACAGGTAGCTGTAGTAGCCTGCGGCGTACCCGCCTGCGAAGATATGGCTGAACGCGTGCGGGAAGCGTCCCCAGGTCGGGCCTGGAATAACCGCGACCTGCTTTTTAATCTCAGCCAGGGTTTCGAGGATTTTCGCCCCCTGCTCCGGGCTGAACTCGGCGTGCAGGCGGAAGTCGAACAGGCCGAACTCCAGCTGACGCAGGATGAACATCGCCGCCTGGTAGTTTTTCGCCGCCAGCATTTTATCCAGCAGTTCTTTCGGCAGCGGTTCGCCCGTTTCGTAATGGCCGGAGATAAATGCCAGCGCGTCCGGCTCCCAGCACCAGTTTTCCATAAACTGGCTTGGCAGCTCGACCGCATCCCATGGCACACCGCTGATACCGGCGACGCCAGCGGTTTCGATGCGGGTCAGCATGTGGTGCAGGCCGTGACCGAACTCGTGGAACAGGGTGATCACTTCATCGTGGGTAAACAGCGCAGGTTTGCCGCTCACCGGGCGGTTGAAGTTACAGGTCAGGTAGGCGACCGGTTTTTGCAGGGAACCATCCGCTTTACGCATCTGGCCCACGCAGTCGTCCATCCACGCCCCGCCACGTTTGTTTTCTCGCGCGTAAAGATCCAGATAGAAGCTGCCGCGCAGCTCGTTTTTCTCGTCATACAGCTCGAAGAAGCGCACGTCCGGATGCCAGACGTCGATGTCGGTACGCTCTTTCGCGGTAATGCCGTAGATGCGTTTCACCACCTCGAACAGGCCGTTAACGGCTTTGTTTTCCGGGAAGTACGGACGCAGCTGTTCGTCGCTGATGCTGTAGAGATGCTGTTTCTGTTTTTCGCTGTAGTACGCGATATCCCACGGCTGAAGCTCGTCCACGCCGAACTCCGCTTTCGCAAAGGCGCGCAGCTGAGCCAGTTCTTTTTCACCCTGAGGACGGGCGCGTTTCGCCAGATCGGTCAGGAAGTCGAGCACCTGCTGTGGGTTCTCAGCCATTTTGGTGGCGAGGGATTTATCCGCGTAGCTGCCGAAGCCCAGCAGCTGTGCCAGCTCGTGGCGCAGAGCGAGGATCTCCGCCATCACCGGGCTGTTGTCCCACTTACCGGCATTCGGCCCCTGATCGGAGGCGCGGGTGCTGTAGGCGCGGTACATCTCTTCGCGCAGGGCCTGGTTGTCGCAGTAGGTCATCACCGGCAGATAGCTTGGGATATCCAGCGTTAACAGGAAGCCTTCCTGCTCTTTCGCTTCGGCCTGGGCTTTTGCCGCCGCCAGCGCGCTTTCCGGCATACCCGCCAGTTCAGATTCATCGGTAATCAGCTTCGTCCAGCCCATGGTGGCGTCGAGGACGTTGTTGCTGTACTGGTTGCCCAGCTCGGACAGGCGCGCGGCGATTTCGCCGTAGCGAACCTGTTTTTCTTTTGGCAGGCCAATCCCGGACAGTTCGAAATCACGCAGGGCGTTATCGACCGATTTTTTCTGCGCCGTGTTCAGTTCGGCATAGTGGTCGCCGTCGCGCAGGTCGCGGTAGGCTTTGTAGAGCCCCTCATGCTGACCGACCCAGGTGCTGTACTCAGAGAGCAGCGGCAGGGTCTGTTCGTAGGCCTCACGCAGCTCCGGGCTGTTTTTCACCGAGTTCAGGTGACTCACCGGGGAGAAGATACGCCCCAGCACGTCGTCCACTTCGGCCAGCGGCTGACACAGATTTTCCCAGGTGTACGGCGCGCCCTGCGCGACCACGTTTTCTACCGCCGCACGGCAGTTGTTCAGCGACTGGGTAACGGCCGGAACCACATGCTCAGGGAGGATTTTAGAAAACGGTGGCAACGAAAAAGGCGTCAGTAATGGATTGGTCATAAACGCTGTCCTGTTGAAAGAGATGAATGAAGCGCGCATCCGGCGCTGTGCATATTGTTCAGTAATGGGGTTAAGTGTAGAGGATTTCAATAGCCGCGCTTACCGGGCCTGCGGGTAATCTGTGCCGTTCTGCTGTAAACTGTGGCAAATCGTCAATTCAGCGGAATATCATTACCCATGCTCAGTTATCGCCACAGCTTCCACGCAGGCAACCACGCCGACGTCCTCAAACATACCGTTCAGAGCCTGATCATCGAATCGCTTAAAGAAAAGGATAAACCGTTCCTTTATCTGGACACCCACGCGGGCGCGGGCCGTTATCAGCTGAGCGGCGAGCATGCCGAGCGTACCGGTGAATATCTGGAAGGGATTGCGCGTATCTGGCAGCAGGACGATCTGCCTGCCGAGCTGGAGCCGTACATTGGCGTGGTGAATCACTTCAACCGCAACGGCCAACTGCGTTACTACCCGGGTTCACCACTGATTGCCCGCCAGCTGCTGCGTGAGCAGGACAGCCTTCAGCTGACCGAGCTGCACCCGAGCGACTTCCCGCTGCTGCGTTCTGAGTTTCAGAAAGATAACCGCGCCCGCGTGGACAAAGCCGATGGCTACCAGCAGCTGAAAGCCAAACTGCCGCCGGTTTCCCGTCGCGGCCTGGTGCTGATCGACCCGCCGTACGAAATCAAAACCGACTATCAGGCGGTGGTGACCGGCATTAACGAAGGTTACAAACGCTTTGCGACCGGCACCTATGCCCTGTGGTATCCGGTAGTGCTGCGCGCGCAAATTAAACGCATGATCAAAGACCTCGAAGCGACCGGCATTCGTAAAATCCTGCAAATTGAGCTGGCGGTGCGCCCTGACAGCGACCAGCGCGGCATGACCGCGTCCGGCATGATCGTCATTAACCCGCCGTGGAAGCTCGAAGCGCAGATGAACAACGTGCTGCCGTGGCTGCACAAAACGCTGGTGCCAGCCGGTACGGGTCACGCCACCGTGAGCTGGATCGTACCGGAGTAATCGCAGCCATCGGTGGAAACTATTGATTTCAGGTATACAATCGCGGCAATTCACGATTAAGGACAACGCTATGACTAAGCATTATGACTACATCGCAATCGGCGGCGGCAGCGGCGGCATCGCCTCCATCAACCGTGCAGCCATGTACGGCCAGAAGTGTGCGCTGATTGAAGCCAAAGAACTCGGCGGCACCTGCGTGAACGTGGGTTGTGTACCGAAGAAAGTGATGTGGCATGCCGCGCAAATCCGTGAAGCTATCCATATGTATGGCCCGGACTACGGCTTTGACACCACCATCAACCACTTCGACTGGGATAAACTGATCGCCAGCCGTACCGCCTACATCGACCGTATTCACACCTCGTACGATAACGTACTGGGCAAGAATAACGTCGACGTGATCCGCGGCTTCGCCCGTTTCGTGGATGCGAAGACGATCGAAGTGAATGGCGAGACGATCACCGCCGATCACATCCTGATCGCCACCGGCGGCCGTCCGAGCCACCCGAACATTCCGGGCGCGGAATACGGTATCGACTCCGACGGTTTCTTCGAGCTGCCTGCTCTGCCAGAACGCGTTGCCATTGTGGGCGCAGGTTACATCGCGGTTGAGCTGGCCGGCGTGATTAACGGCCTGGGAGCGGAAGCGCACCTGTTCGTGCGCAAACACGCGCCGCTGCGCAGCTTTGACCCGCTGATCGTCGACACGCTGGTCGAGGTGATGAACGCCGAAGGCCCAACCCTGCACACCAACGCCGTGCCAAAAGCGGTGGTGAAAAATGCGGACGGTAGCCTGACTTTGGAGCTGGAAGATGGTCGCAGCCAGACCGTTGATTGCCTGATCTGGGCGATTGGTCGTGAACCGGCCACCGACAACTTCAACCTGGCCGCAACCGGGGTGGAAACCAATGAAAAAGGCTACATTGTCGTTGATAAGTTCCAGAACACCAGCGTACCGGGCATTTATGCCGTCGGTGATAACACCGGCGCCGTAGAGCTGACGCCGGTTGCCGTGGCGGCGGGGCGTCGTCTTTCCGAGCGTCTGTTTAATAACAAGCCGGACGAACATCTGGACTACAGCAACATCCCGACCGTGGTCTTCAGCCACCCGCCAATCGGTACCGTCGGCTTAACCGAGCCGCAGGCGCGTGAGCAGTACGGCGATGACCAGGTGAAAGTGTATAAATCGGCGTTTACCGCGATGTATACCGCGGTCACCTCGCACCGTCAGCCATGCCGCATGAAGCTGGTCTGCGTGGGCCCGGAAGAGAAGATCGTCGGCATCCACGGCATTGGCTTCGGCATGGACGAGATCCTGCAAGGCTTCGCGGTGGCGCTGAAGATGGGCGCAACGAAGAAAGACTTCGATAACACCGTGGCGATCCACCCGACTGCGGCGGAAGAGTTTGTGACCATGCGCTGATCGGTCTGATCCGCAACAAAACCGGCCAGCTGGCCGGTTTTTTTATGCTCTGGGCAGGTAAACCCAACGGCTGTACAAACGGTAACAAAATAACCCGCTACCCGCGGTGGAATTAACTAATCTTAGAAAGCGCTACGCGTTCGCCTGTTACTACGGAAAAAGATTAGAGATATGAAAATGCACGTAAAGATCACCGCAAAACTGATGGCCAAAATGCACCTTGTTCTCGCGCTGGTATGGGCGATACTGACGATTCCTACCCTGCTGTGGTGGAAAAACAGCATTCTGTGGGTGTCGTTAATGAGCATTTACGCCATCGTGATTTCCCATCTGGCTGCGTACAGCGCCGCCCATGCGGAAAAAGCGGCCAGCAAAGCGATGGATAAAAGCGAAGGCGCCAGCCAGAAAGCCAATCAAACCGCCAACAGCCTTCAGGGCGATGCGCGTCAGGCACATTAATCCGGGCTTATATGCAGAATACCGAATGCTCTGAATTTTATTCCTGCTCTGTTTCCAAAGATTCTGATTTAATAATTTCATAATCAAAGGGATATTTGATTTTCAGCGTGTTTAAATCCATTTTGAAAGCGTGATCTACCGCACACTTCGCACCGCATTAACCGAAGCGAATGTCTACGCTTTAAAGATAGCCGGGAAAAACCCGTATTGGTTACGACAAAAACCGGAGGTCCTGAACACCATGTTCAACCAGAAACTACAGACTGCCGAGGATATCGAGTTCGAGATTGCAGAAGAGCTGCGCTACGAAACCGATCCCTGTGAGTTAAAACTGGATGAGATGATCGAGGCAGAGCCGGAACCGGAAATGATTGAAGGGCTGCCGGCGTCCGATGCCCTTACGCCCGCAGACCGCTACCTTGAACTGTTTGAACACGTCCAGTCGTCGCGGCTGTTTGCGGACAGCAAAACCTTTCCCGACTGCGCGCCGAAGATGGATCCGCTGGATATTTTGATCCGCTATCGCAAGGTGCGTCGTCACCGTGATTTTGACCTGGCGCGCTTTGTGGAGAATCACTTCTGGCTGCCGGAGGACTACAGCAAAGAGTACGTCTCTGACCCCGGCCTGTCCCTGAAAGAACATATTGATAATCTGTGGCCGGTGCTGACGCGCGAACCGCAGGATCACATCCCGTGGTCGTCGCTGCTGGCGCTGCCGCAGGCCTATATTGTGCCCGGCGGGCGATTCAGTGAGACCTACTACTGGGACTCTTACTTCTCCATGCTGGGGCTTGCTGAAAGCGGTCGTAACGATCTGCTGAAATGTATGGCCGATAACTTCGCCTGGCTGATTGAGCGCTACGGCCATATCCCGAACGGCAACCGTACCTACTATCTCAGCCGCTCACAGCCGCCCGTTTTTGCCCTGATGGTGGAGCTGTTTGAAGAGGACGGCGTGCGCGGGGCGAAGCGCTATCTTGAGCATCTTAAGATGGAGTACGCCTTCTGGATGGACGGGGCGGAATCGCTGCTGCTCAATCAGGCCTATCGCAGTGCGGTACGCATGCCGGATGGCTCATTGCTCAACCGCTACTGGGACGATCGCGACACGCCGCGAGATGAATCGTGGATTGAGGACGTGGAAACCGCCCGTCATTCCGGTCGTCCGCCGAACGAGGTGTATCGCGACCTGCGCGCCGGGGCAGCCTCAGGATGGGATTACTCATCCCGCTGGCTGCGCGATCCTGCGCGGCTGGCCAGCATCCGCACGACACAATTTATCCCCATTGATTTGAACGCATTCCTGTTCAAACTGGAGAGCGCTATCGCCAATATCTCCGCGTCGAAAGGGGATAAAGAGACGGCTGATCTGTTCCGCCAGAAAGCCAGCGACCGGCGCGCGGCGGTGAACCGCTATCTGTGGGACGAAGAGAACGGCTGTTATCGTGATTACGACTGGCGGCGTGAAGCCCTGGCGCTGTTCTCTGCGGCCAGCATTGTGCCGCTCTATGTGGGCATGGCGACGCATGAGCAGGCTGAACGGCTGTCCGATGCCGTTAAAGCCCGTCTGCTCACGCCGGGCGGTATTCTCGCCACCGAATATGAAACCGGGGAGCAGTGGGATAAGCCGAACGGCTGGGCGCCGCTCCAGTGGATGGCGATCCAGGGGTTCAAGCAGTACGGCAACGACTCGCTGGGAGATGAGATCGCCTGGAGCTGGCTGCACACGGTGAACCATTACTACAAAACCCATCATAAGCTGATTGAGAAGTACCACATCGCCAGCAGCACGCCACGCGAAGGTGGCGGGGGTGAGTATCCGTTGCAGGATGGCTTCGGCTGGACGAATGGCGTGGTGCGGCGGTTGATTGGGCTGTATGGGGAGCCCTGAGCCTCACCCCTCACCCTGCCCCTCTCCCCTGAGTGGCAGGGTGAGGGGGAAAAATAATCAGCGGATCACCTCATAAATGGCAGTCTGGATGGACTGCCATTTTTTTGTGCTGGCATCGGGCTGCGTCTTCGCGCGGCGCGTTGCCATATCGGCGTCGTGCTGCTGGCGTTTCACCACCGCGGGGACGGTACAGAATGCTTTCAGGTACTGCTTACGCATAGGCGTCAGCGATTCGCCGTTCGCCATCGCATGGCTAAGCGTATTAATAAAGCGTCGGCAGGGCTTTTGCTCTGTCATTTGCAGGCGGTAGCGCAACATTACTTCCAGTACATCGTCGTAGCCTGCCGACAACGCCTCCTCCGTCCATGACATTTTCCAGTCCATCCCGCCCTGCAAAAACAGGAGCGCCACGCGGGTGTCATTGCGATTGATGGCCGAGCGGAAATTATTCTCATCCCAGGTAACACCCATGCGGGTTAACGTCTCGCGTGAGGAAGGCGTTTCGCGCATCTCCTGCACCTGCGCGGGAGATGCCGTACTGGCCACAGCCGGCTGCGGTTTACTGCTGGTCACCAGCCAGAATCCCCCCACGACAATCGCGATAACCATCACGCCAACCGCTCCCCACAGCACGCCGGAAATCAGCTGTTCGCGCTGCTCTGGCGTACGCGCGGCGCGCTGAGTCGGTTTTTCTATACTGTCGCGCACTTCAAAAAGATCGCCGCCTGTGGTGCGGTCCATTTTTTGCGCCTTTTCCCAGAACGCGTGCAGCTCGCTTTCGTCCACCGCCATCAGCGCCGCCGGGTTAACGCGTGTCCGCCCTTCCTCAAACGCGCGCTGAACGGAGCGGGTGATCTGCGTGTAATAGCAGTCGAGCAGCTGGATTTGCGCCCCGCTTAACGGCTGCTGCACGGTGATGCTGTTGCGGATTTGTCGAATATCTTCGAGGAAGGTTTGCAGGGTTTTGCGGGGCTCTACCAGCAGCGTCAGCATGTCCGGAGCGTTAAACAGCGGCGCGTAGTAGCGGCTAAATTCTTTTTTATCCACCAGCAGCTGGGCCAGTTCGCTGAACAACATGCCGCTCAGAACATCATTAATCTCACCGTTTTTCAGCCAGCGACGCACGCGTTCAGCGTTAAACAAGGTCTTAAGATGATTATTCAGCCGTACCGGATCGGGCCACGCCTGCTGTATCAGCCCTTTAATCATCAGCTCAATGGCACGCACCTGTTTCTGCGCCTGAAGCTGGCTCTCCTTCTCTGGCACCCTCCCGGTTTCGTAGGTCAGGAGGGGCTGTTGCAGACGCAGATATTCAAGGGAGGTGACGAAGCGCATCGCCGCAATCAGCTGATTTTCGCTGACATCCTGCCCGCTTTCATACTGGGGAACACGCTGCTGAAGCAAGCGTAATTGCAGCGTAAAGGCCGTCATTTCCGCATCATTCAGATTCAGCTTCCTGGCTACGGCGCCCCACCCGCCCAGCCCCAGGCGGGCGCTATCCAGTTGCTCCAGAAACCAGCGTGGATCTTTTCCTTCAGAAACATGTACATTCAACAGAAGTAAAATTTCAACAGACGCCTGACGGATCGCTGCCAGACAGTGTTCAAACTGTTCGCGGGTATGATGCGATGAGCTAATCATCATTGTTTTCCTTGAGAGACAATGAGTACCGCTAAAGCGGCATTAAAAGTCGTTTTTCTTTTTATTTATATGAGGTTAAACATACCTGACTTTCTGTTGAAATAAAGTGACAACCTTATAATCATTTGCAATGCCTCCGGAGGATCGTCATGCCCGCCTTAACCACCGCGCGTCTCACCTGCTCGCCGCTGCAAGAGCAAGACTGGCCCTTTTTTCTGTCGCTACAGCAAAATCCTGAGGTGATGCGTTTTGTCGCCCCTGCGCGTAGCGAGGCGGACATTCGGGAAGCCTTTGAGTCTCGTCTGTTGCCGTGGACGCCGGGCAGCTCGCACTGGCTCTGCCTTGTGGTGCGTGAGACGGCCAGCCAGACGCCGCTGGGCGTAACCGGCTATGTGCACCGGGAAGCAGATTGTGCTGAAGTCGGTTTTCTCTTTGCGCCCTCTGCGCAGGGGAAAGGTTACGGCTTTGAATCTCTGCGGGCTGTGTGTGATTTCGCGCTGACTCAGGGTAATATCCGTCGGCTCACCGCCACCGTGACGGCGGGAAATATCGCCTCAAGGCGACTGCTGGAAAAAACAGGTTTTCAACTGGAAGGTGAGTTGCGTGAGAGTTATTTCCTTTCAGGGCAATGGCATAACGACTGGCTATTCGGTTTACTGAAAAAGGAATTCCCGTTCAGTTAAACCTGATTAACAGCCATTTGGCGGATATTTCCCCGGCGGCGTTTCCTCTATAGTCGCGCCACTAAGAGGAAACGCTTATGACGGGTTATGCAATGCAGATATCTTCTGCTGCAATCGCATTAATTAAAAAACAACAGGGTCTTTCCCTGGAGAAATACCGTGACGAAAAAGGTATATGGGTTATTGGTTATGGTCACGTGATTCGCCAGTGGGAAAAATTTAACAGTCTCATTACGCCGATTGAGGCGGAGAATTTGCTTTTTAATGATATTCAATTATGTGAGGCGCTGCTGCGGGAAATGAACAAACGCCCATTAACCCAACAGCAGCATGACGCCCTGATATTAACCCTCTTCAGTTTTGGGGAAGAGTCCCCTCTGCCTGAGAAGATACTTCAGGCCGTCGCCCGGGTGTAGTACATCGCGGCCTGCGTCCGGTTTTTGACATCAAGACGCCGGAAAAGCGTCTCAAGATGGGCTTTTACCGTTGCCGCACTGATATTGAGATTACGACCAATCTCTTTATTGGACTCTCCGGCCGCCAGTAACTTCAATACCTCACGCTGGCGCTCGCTTAACACTGCCAGTTCATCCTGAGAGGAGTGCTGCTTCAGCCACTCGCCGGGAAAACAGACCATCCCTCGCGATACGGAATCCAGCACTGCGGAAAAGCGTTCGGGATTCGCATTGCGGGGAATTATCGCCACCACGTTGCGCTGAAACATTTGCTCAACCCAACGTCGCTCTTTTTTCGTTAACACCAACACCACGCGCGACGCTGGAAAACGATCCATAATCTCTTCCAGTAAAGCCACACCATTATCACGAATTAAATACCCATCTATCATGACGATAGCGGAGGGTGACGCGGATAATTGCGCCCATAATTCATCAGTCTGACGAGCCCCTGTCATCTCTATTTTCGGAATTAACTTCTGCAAACTGTACATCGCTCCATGAATAAATAATGACTGCCTGTCAAACATGATTACTCGCATCGTTTTACTCCTCTGAGAATAGCGAAGGGGGATTCTACAGAGGCATTTTTTAAGAAAAAACTCAATGAATGGAGAGGTTACAAATCACCCAGCTCTCTTTATATCTTCCAGCATTTAGACATACCTGTTTTAAGGATTTCCTTAAGAGGGTTCCCTCCCCCTTAAAACTGAAAATTACAGGAACATACCGCCTGAAACTTCAATACGTTGCGCATTCATCTAGCCCAGTTTGTCACTGAGCAACGCCGCAATGGCGTCACCAATATCATCGGGCAGGCCCACGCGTCCCAGCGCTGTCTGCGAGGCCAGCAGCTGGTTAAGCTCCGCATTATCCCGCACGCGTCCGCCCCCAAAGTCGGTTTCAATCGCGCCGGGCGCGATGATATTGACGGAAATTCCGCGCGCACCAAGCTCTTTTGCCTGATAGCGGGTCAGCACTTCCATCGCCCCTTTCATTGCCGCGTAGGTGCCTGAACCGGGCTGAGTAAAACGGGCCAGTCCGCTGGAGACGTTCAGGATCCGCCCTCCGTCTTTTATGAGCGGCAGCAGCTGTTGCGTGAGGAAAAACGGCCCTTTGAAGTGAATGTTCAGCGCATCATCAAACTGCGCCTCGGTCGTCTCGGTATAGGGTGCGTATAACCCTGTACCTGCGTTGTTCACTAAATAGTCAAAGGTGTCACGTTGCCAGACGTGTTTGAGGGTATCCTTCACCTGCTGAGCAAAGCGCGAAAAACTTGCCGTATCGCCGACGTTAAGCTGCAATGCTGCCGCTTTCCCGCCTGTTGCCTCGATTTCGCGCACAACATCCTGCGCCTCCTGCTGGCTGTTGTTCCAGGTCAGGATGATGCCTGTCCCTTCCGCGGCCAGCTTCAAAACGGCATTTTTCCCCAGGCCGCGGCTACCGCCCGTCACTAAAGCAATACGTTCACTCATAATTCACCTCGTTTCGGCTGTGATGAAGATTGAGAAAGAGCTTATTAGATGGTAGAAAATCAATAAATAGTGCCGTCAGCGCTTCACTGTTTCATTCATAACAACAATGACCAACATCTATGGATAAAATACACGCAATGCAGCTTTTCCTTCGGGTCGCGGAACTGGAAAGTTTTTCCCGCGCGGCGGAGACGTTAAGCCTGCCGAAGGGGAGCGTATCGCGACAGATCCAGGCACTGGAAAACGCACTGGGCACGCAGCTGCTGCACCGCACCACCCGCCGCGTCAGCCTGACGCAGGACGGCATGGTTTATTACGAGCGCGCTAAAGATCTGCTGATGAATCTGGACGAACTGGACGGCATGTTCCTGCACGACCCTTCAACCATCAGCGGTCGGCTACGTGTGGATATGCCCGTTGCCATTGCGCGAAATGTAGTCATTCCGAAACTGCCTGCATTTTTACAACAGTTTCCCGGCATTGAGCTGGAGCTGAGTAGCAGCGATCGTCTGGTCGATGTCATCCGCGAAGGATTTGACTGTGTGGTTCGCGTGGGAAACTTAAAGGACTCCGGGCTTATCGCCCGCCCGCTTGGGAAACTCTCGGTGATTAACTGCGCCAGCCCGGATTATCTGACGCGATTCGGCTACCCTGAGACGCTGGACGATTTGGCTTCGCATGCCCTCATCCACTACTCCGCCACGCTGGGCACGCGTCCGCAGGGTTTTGAGTATTACAACGGCAGCGCGACTCAGTGGGTAAAAACGGGATGCGTATTGACGGTTAACAGCACTGAAACCTACCAGGCCGCCTGTATCGCCGGGCTTGGCATTATTCAGGTTCCGCGCGTCGGGGTACGTGATGCCCTGCGCACGAAAAAACTCGTTGAGATCCTGCCGCAATACCGGGCTGAACCGATGCCCGTCTCCCTCATTTATCCCCACCGCCGTAACCTCTCCCGCCGGGTGCATGTGTTTATGGAGTGGCTTACCGAACTCACAAAAGGTTACGTCGACTAGTCACAAGCTATAATTCAGTAACATCCAGCTCAACGAAAAGGAAAATGCGCGTGACGCCGGAAAATAACCCGCAACGACCGACTCAACATTTAGATTATGAACCCATCAAAAAGATGGATAACGAGCCTGAAGCGCCGAAAGAGCCTGGAACGGCCAGCAAAGCGCTGGGCACCGTGACCGGCATAGCCGAAAAAATTCAGCAGATACCCGCGATTGCTCACCTGATACGCGCCGCTGAGCGCTTTAACGACCGCATGGGAAATCAGTTTGGCGCGGCGATTACCTACTTCTCGTTCCTGTCGATGATCCCCATCCTGATGGTGTCATTTGCCGCCGCCGGTTTTGTGCTGGCGTCTCACCCGACGCTGTTGCAGGACATCTTCAACAAGATCCTGACCAACGTCAGCGACCAGACGCTCGCCGCAACGCTCAAAAGCACCATCAACACCGCCGTGCAGCAGCGTACCACCGTGGGTATCGTCGGGTTGCTGATTGCGCTCTATTCCGGGGTGAACTGGATGGGCAACCTGCGTGAGGCTATTCGCGCCCAGTCGCGTGACGTCTGGGAGCGTAGACCGCAGGATCAGGAGAAGATATGGGTGAAGTATCTGCGCGACTTTATTTCGCTGATTGGGCTGCTGGTGGCGCTGGTCATTACGCTCTCCATCACCTCGGTCGCCGGTTCCGCGCAGCAGATGATTATCTCCGCGCTGTACCTGGATTACATTGAATGGCTGAAACCGGCCTGGCGCGGCATTGGGCTGGCCATCTCTATCTTTGCTAACTACCTTCTGTTCTTCTGGATCTTCTGGCGTTTGCCCCGCCATCGTCCGCGCAAGAAGGCGCTGATGCGCGGGACATTGATTGCCGCCATTGGTTTTGAGGTGATCAAGATTGTGATGACCTATACGCTGCCGTCCCTGGTGAAGTCTCCCTCCGGCGCGGCCTTTGGTTCGGTGCTGGGGCTGATGGCTTTCTTCTATTTCTTCGCTCGCCTGACGCTGTTCTGCGCCGCGTGGATCGCCACGGCAGAGTATAAAGATGACCCGCGCATGCCGGGTAAAACCCACCGCTGATATCATGTCGGGCTGATATTTCAGCCCGATTCGCCATTTCAGCATATAAATCCAGGCCGTAACTTTTATTTAACGCAAAACCAGTTTTAATGACTGATATTTAAAAAGTGTGAAGCATTTCATAGAAGTGTTTTCGCTGGTCTGAAAATTATCCGCTTTTTGTTGCTTTTATGACCACACCACGCCTTTGTTACAGATTGAAATGTCGCTTTTGCTATGCCTAATATGGCCCTTCGTTCGTCCAAAAATAAGAAAATATTATGCAAGCAACAGCCACCACACTTAACGAAGGGGCGGAACACGTTCCGGTCAACTCGCGCAATAAAGTCGTCGTCGCATCGCTGATTGGCACCGCCATTGAGTTCTTCGACTTTTATATTTACGCCACCGCTGCGGTCATTGTCTTTCCGCATATTTTCTTCCCTCAGGGCGACCCGACGGCAGCCACGCTACAGTCTTTAGCCACCTTTGCTATCGCCTTCGTTGCGCGTCCGATTGGTTCAGCTGTCTTTGGGCATTTTGGCGATCGCGTCGGCCGTAAAGTGACGCTGGTTGCCTCGCTGCTGACGATGGGGATCTCCACCGTCGCCATCGGCCTGCTGCCGACCTATGAAACTATTGGCATTCTGGCGCCTGTGCTGCTGGCGCTGGCGCGCTTTGGGCAGGGTCTGGGGCTGGGCGGGGAATGGGGCGGCGCGGCACTGCTGGCGACCGAAAACGCCCCGGCGCGCAAACGAGCCCTGTATGGCTCTTTCCCGCAGCTGGGCGCACCGATTGGGTTCTTCTTTGCTAACGGCACCTTCCTGCTCCTCTCCTGGCTGCTGACTGATGAACAGTTCATGAACTGGGGCTGGCGTATTCCATTCGTCTTCTCCGCCGTGCTGGTGCTGATTGGCCTATACGTTCGCGTGTCGCTGCACGAGACGCCGGTCTTCGCTAAAGTCGCCGCGGCGAAAAAGCAGGTTAAAGTTCCACTGGGGACGCTGCTGACCAAACACCTCCGCGTGACCGTGCTGGGCACGTTCATCATGCTGGCAACCTACACGCTGTTCTACATCATGACCGTTTACTCCATGACCTTCAGTACCGCCGCCGCGCCGGTCGGCCTGGGCCTGCCGCGTAACGAAGTGCTGTGGATGCTGATGATGGCGGTCATCGGATTTGGTGTGATGGTGCCCATCGCGGGCCTGCTGGCGGATAAATTTGGCCGTCGTTCAAGCATGATCGTCATCACCTCGCTGATTATTCTGTTCGCGCTGTTTGTCTTCCCGCCGCTGCTGGGGTCAGGTAGCCCTGCGCTGGTGATGGCGTATCTGCTGATTGGCCTGAGCCTGATGGGGCTGACTTTTGGCCCAATGGGCGCGCTGCTGCCGGAGCTGTTCCCGACTGAAGTGCGTTACACCGGCGCGTCGTTCTCCTATAACGTTTCGTCGATTCTGGGCGCCTCGGTGGCTCCGTATATCGCCACATGGCTTCAGGCGAACTATGGCCTGTTCTATGTGGGTGTCTATCTGGCGGCAATGGCAGCGCTGACGCTGATTGCGCTGCTGCTGACGCACGAGACGAAGCATCAGGCGCTGTAAGTGAATGCCGGGTGGCGGCTACGCCTTACCCGGCCTACAATTTAGCCCTCTCCCGCAAGGGAGAGGGAGAAACGGGATTACTTCTTCATCTGCGACAAAATCGTCCGACACTGATTCGCTTCGCCTTCTGACGGCGAAATCAACGCCAGCAGCGCCGCCGCAGGGGTGACCAGCGTAGCGAGCGCGGCGGCGACCGCACCACGCGCAATCAACGGCCCGGCCTTCACGCCCGCCTGCGGATCTTTGAAGGTCCCGCGAACGTACAGCGGCGAGCGCAGGGTGATGATACGAATGCCTTTACTTTCCGGATCGATGGTTAAATCCAGCTGCTCGGACGCCATGCTGGCGGTACCGGTGACGTTGATAACCGCGTTTTCCGTGTCGAAAGCGAAGATCTGCGGACGCGCCACGCCGTTGACCAGATCCAGATTTGCCGCCGCGCAGTTAACGCGTACTTCGTCGTCACCGAAGATTTGCCCGATGATAAAGTTCCCGACGTTCAGCCCCAGGATCTCCATCAGGTTACGGCTCACCAGCCCGTCGTTCATCAGCAGCTTCAGGTTGCCGTTTCCGCTACCCAGCAGCGCCGCTACCGAGTTACCCGTGCCGCGAATATCCGCGTCGCCGTTCATCTCACCGAGGGTTTTCTGCATCAGCTCCACGTCCGGCATCAGCTCTTTCAGCTTCAGCCGACGCGCCTGGATCTCCGCCCTTCCCTGCATCGGCTTTTTATCCCCCTCCAGGTGGATATTCGATGAGATGGTTCCCCCAGCCATGCCAAACTTCAGCGGTTGCAGGCGCAGGTCGGCGTTTTTCAGGATGATATGGGTCGAGAGGTTGCTCAGCGGCAGCGTGCTGCCATGCTCAATTTTACGTCCTTTGAAGCGCACATCCGCATCCATCACGTCCCATTTGTCGGTTTCGAAGCGGTCATAGGGCAGCACTTTACCCGCAGGCTGAACGTCCTTTTTAACCTCTTTAGACTTCGTGCCTTTGCCCGAATCTACGCCAATCAGCGGACCAAGATCGGCCAGACGCAGCTGGCGGGATTCAACGTCCCCCTCCAGTTTCGGGCGCGGTTTACCGGTGGTGTAGGTCAGCGTGCCGTGGATATCGCTGTCGCCGATGCGGCCGTTGAATCCCCGGTAGTCAAAGACGGACGATTTTTCGGTGTTGATTTTGGCAACCAGGCGCCCGTCCGTTTCAAACGGCGGGGTATCCGGCAGCAGCACGCCGGTCAAATCGTACAGTTCACCCAGCGAATCCCCGGCAAACTTAAGCTGGAGGTCGACGCCGCCCATGTTCATCGGGTCGTTAACCGTGCCCACGAACGCCACGCGGGTGTTGCCCGAGCGGAAATCCGCCTGCACCGGGAACGGCGTGCCCTCACTCCTGAGCGCCAGCATGCCGCCGATTTTGCCTTTACCGGTCAGCGGCTGGCCGTTGTAGCGCCCTTTCGCCGTCAGGCCGAAGACGTAATCGCCCGCTTTGCTGTCATCGCCTTTGGCTTTACTGCCCGTCACTTCGCTAAACGGCAGCGGCTTGCCCAGCGGATCGACGAGGATCTCCACGTCAGCCTTACTCACCTTATCGTCAATGGCGATCCTCCCCCGATCGAACAGAATATTGTCGAGGCGGAAAGACCACGAAGAGGGCTGCGCATTCTGATCTTTATCGCCGCTGCTGGCGAGATCAAACGTCCAGTTATTGTTTTTCTCTGACAGGCGAATCAGCCGCGCGTCGGGCTGCTGAAGTTTGATCCACGGCAGATACACCGTTTTGGTTAACAGGGCTAACGGCGCCAGCGTGGCTTCCACGCGCGGCAGGTGGATCATGGTCACTTCGGGGATGTCCGGCGGGTTGCCGAGAATGATGTCGTCGGCGTGAACGTGCGGCCATGGCACCCAGCTTCGCCAGCCGGTTTCCTCTTTCTGGCGCTCCCACACGACACCCAAATCGCCACGTATTGCGAAGGGGCGGTTTAGCTCGGTTGAGACTTTCTGGTTGATGGTCGGTTTGAGCCGGTTCCAGTCAAACGTGGCGATAATGATGATTAAGACCACGATCAGCAACAAGAAAATCCCTGCTGTCCAGGAAATCACCCTGGTTGTTTTTGTCATTGTTGTCCCCTTTCCTGATGAACTTGCCTCTAAAACTATAGTTCAGACAAAGGGAAGCGGGCAGATCAGAGGGTGGTTATCACCTTTTCCAGGGTATCCATGGGGACAGGACGAGAGAGGAAATAACCCTGTGCCGCCGCTGCCGGGGAATTTTGCACGTCGCGCCACTCCTCCAGCGTCTCTACGCCTTCCACAATGACGCCCTGGCAATAGCGGTTCATCAGTTGCAGGAGCATCGTAAACAGGTTCCGTCCCTCCGGCGTCTGGCGCAGCATGATAAACAGATCGCGGGCCACTTTGATGTAGTCATAACGCACTTCGCTCAGGGCGGAGAAGTTGGCCATACCGGTACCGAAATCATCCAGCCACAGCGGGCCAAACTCACACATCGAGGCAAACGAGGAGTCCTGTGGCAGCTGAACATGTTCCACCAGCTCGAAGCGCATCCACGGCAAGGTGGCAATCAGCGCCTGCAATGTCGCGTTCTGACGTAACGCCATCAGGGTTGGGCCATCCACGTTCACCGACGCCAGAATACCGTGCTGCTCGAAGAACGCCTGCTTCGTCGCCAGCATTCTCAGCTGCTCTTCCAGCACGTCGATACGCTGACGCACGGCAACCTCCGCAAAATAGCGGTCCGGTGCAATACGCTGTGAAGGATTCGATGGATGAGTGACGACCGTTAACACCTCAATCGCCATTAACCGACCGTCGGTACGGTAGATGGGCTGATAGGTGTACGCTCGCTCACATTGCAGCCAGTAGCGATGCTCCTGCAAGTTCTCAATACTTGCCTCAGGCGTAGTGCTCAGCCGCTGGATAACCTGCTCTGACTTCATTTCGGATGTCCTGTTGTATGGGATAGCCTTTCTGGACTCGTCACTGAGTTATCGGCCCGCCAGGTGAGAACTTTATGTTCAATTCACCGGGAAAATGAAATTAAGATGACAGAAATATGCCGGAATACGCGCTGGCTCAAAAAAAATAATGGAACGTCGTTTTAATATAGTTGACCATAAAAAACACACAGCGCACACTACCCTTAATTACTTTGTTCAGGTTCACGACTATGTCTAAAAAAATTGCCGTGATTGGCGAATGCATGATTGAGCTGTCCCAGAAAGGCGCGGAAGTCAGCCGCGGTTTTGGTGGCGATACATTGAACACCTCCGTTTACATTGCCCGTCAGGTCGCCCCCGACGCGCTGAGCGTGAGCTACGTTACCGCGCTGGGAACGGACAGCTTCAGCCAGCAGATGCTGGAAGCCTGGCAGGGTGAAAACGTTGGGACCTCGCTCATCCAGCGAATGGAAAACCGCCTGCCGGGTTTGTACTACATCGAAACCGACAGCACCGGCGAGCGCACCTTCTATTACTGGCGTAATGAAGCGGCCGCCAAATTCTGGCTGGAAAGCGAGGCCGCCGCTGCCATTTGCGAAGAACTGGCGACCTTCGATTATCTCTACCTGAGCGGGATCAGCCTGGCGATCCTGAGCCAGGAGAGCCGTGAAAAGCTGCTGTCACTGCTGCGCGAATGCCGTGCCAATGGCGGTAAGGTGATTTTCGATAACAACTACCGTCCGCGTTTGTGGGCCAGCCGCGAAGAGACGCAGCAGGTCTACCAGCAGATGCTCGAATGCACCGATATCGCCTTCCTGACGCTGGATGATGAAGATGCTCTGTGGGGCGAAAAACCGGTTGATGAGGTCATTGCCCGGACGCAGGCTGCCGGGGTCAGCGAAGTGGTGATCAAGCGCGGGGCGGAGTCTTGCCTGGTGGCGGTTGCAGGTGAAGCCGTGACAGAGGTGCCGGCGGTGAAGCTGGCGAAAGAGAAGGTAATCGATACCACGGCGGCGGGAGATTCTTTCAGCGCGGGGTATCTGGCGGTACGTCTGACGGGGGGAACGCCGGAAGCGGCGGCGCAGCGCGGTCACTTGACGGCCAGCACGGTGATTCAGTATCGCGGAGCGATTATTCCGCGCGAGGCGATGCCTGCTTAAGGACTGTGCGGGCTGATGCCCGCACCCTAACCCTCTCCCTCAGGGCTGAGGGAACGCAGAGCTTACTGGCCCTGCGGAATATCGCTCGCATCCTGGTGTAAATCGTCGGCTGCCGTTTGCGCTGGCTGCGGCGGCGTCGCCATGATGGCGCTCCAGGTGGCCTTCAACTCTTTCATGTCATATTCCGGCTCACCTTTCGGCTGCAACAGAATCAACGCCATATCCTGCGACAGCTGCTGACGCAGATCCTGATTCAGCATCTCCACGGTCAGACCGTTCAGGAAGTCCTGACGCAGTTTCTGATACTGCTCCGGCGCGATATCCACCACCTGATTCTGCAAGGAGCGAATGCGCTGGCTGATTAAGATATCGGTATCGGCGCGGGCATAGGTGGCGAACAGTTTCTGCAATTCGAGGGATTTCTGCGCCACCAGCGCGTTAAACTCCTCTTCAGACAGGCCCTCTTTCCGCACCTTAGCCAGCTCTTTCGCCACCACGCCGAGATTGGCATTCAGCTTATCACCCGGCGATTCCACGTTAATGGCGCACTGGGCGCGCTGGAACAGCACACGGCAGTCAAATCCCAGGCCAATATCTTTCACGTTGTTCTTGCTGAGCGTCTGCTGAACGTGCCAGAACAGCGCTTCACGCGCGAGATCCGCACGCCAGTAACGCAACAGCGCAGAAGACTCGCGGATCGGCTGCCAGGCCGTATCCCACATCATTGAAAGACGATCCTGACGCACGGTATCCGTCATGATGCTGACCGTCTCAGGACGCAGCGGCGACAAGGTAGGAACAGGGGCGGGCGTTTCACGCTTCCCTTTCAGATCGCCAAATGCTTTGTTGATCTGTTCTATCACCGCACGGCTGTCCACGTTGCCCACCACAATCAGGGTCATGGCATCCGGGGTGTACCACTGCTGGTAGAAAGATTTCACCTGCGCGGCATCAACCGGCTGTTTCAGCGGCTCTGCCGGGTCGTGGCCAAGCAGCGTTGACCCTTTCAGGCGGTAGCGCCACCAGCCTTCTTTGGTATCCGTCGGCCAGGTCGCCACCATGTCGCTGTTGCTCAACGCATAGTTAACGGTCTCAGGCGTAATCGCCAGTTTGCCGGTGGCATCCGAAAGATAGGTCAGTGCTTCTTTAAGCAGATCGTTACGGTTGTTGGGCAGGCTCAGGTTAAACATGGTGTAGTCATAGGAGACCACAGCCGGGGGCAGCGGGCGTTTCGGATCGATGGCCTGTTGCCATAAAGAACGCACCTGAACCGCCTGCAAACTGCCGCTCTGGGTGAGCGCCAGTCGAGGAATAAAGTGGCTTAAGCCGGTCTGCTGGGTGCTTTCAGTGAGGGAGCCGGTATTCACAGAAAGACGGATTTCAATGCGATCGCTCGGACGTTGCGGAGTGGATAATACCTGCCACTGGAAACCGTTCGCCAGTGTTCCCTGTTGCCAGGCCGGGTCTGGCTGGAGCGCATCTGCCTGCACATAACTGGCTGCTGCCATCATCAGCAAACCGCCGGTTAAGAGTCGAATTTTTGTGCCCTGCATGTGAACCCCTGATCAACATTCCTGGTTAAAGAGAGTGTCTCGCGACGTGAGCACTCAAAGATGACGATGAAAACCTTCCGATTAGACAGCGTGTTCGGCTAAACGTCACGGGCGGAAGTGAAATATACCCAAAAAAAATCTTGTCGAATTATGACAGGTATGAACGGTTATTATGCGCAGGTGCCCGCATCCCCACAAGGGAATACGGGCATTTATGAGGGATTAAGAGGATAAACCGGGGGTTTTGTCCTCAGATGTGCGGTTATTCAGCGTATCGTTAAGCTTCTTGTGATCCAGCTCTTTCACCCACTTCGCCACCACAATCGTCGCCACGCCATTGCCGACCAGGTTGGTTAACGCACGGGCTTCAGACATAAAGCGGTCAATACCGAGGATCAGGGCCAGGCCCGCCACCGGCAGATGGCCCACCGCCGAAATGGTGGCCGCCAGCACGATAAATCCGCTGCCCGTTACGCCCGCCGCCCCTTTTGAAGAGAGCAGAAGCACCACCAGCAGCGTAATCTGATGGAAGATATCCATGTGGCTGTTAGTGGCCTGGGCAATAAAGACCGCCGCCATCGTCAGGTATATCGAGGTGCCGTCCAGGTTAAAGGAGTAGCCCGTAGGAATAACCAGCCCCACCACAGACTTACGGCAGCCCAGCTTTTCCATTTTATCGAGCATACGCGGCAGCGCGGACTCCGAAGAGGATGTGCCGAGGACAATCAGCAGCTCTTCACGAATGTAACGGATAAATTTGAAGATGCTGAAGCCGGTCGCACGGGCGATGGAGCCGAGCACCACCACCACAAACAGAATACAGGTGATGTAGAAACAGACGATCAGCTGGCCAAGCTGTACCAGCGTGCCGACGCCATATTTCCCGATGGTGAAGGCCATCGCGCCAAAGGCGCCAATCGGGGCCAGACGCATGATCATGTTGATGATGCCGAAGATCACCTGCGAGAAGCTTTCAATGACGTTAAAAATCAGCTGGCCTTTGCTGCCAAGACGGTGCAGGGCAAAGCCAAAAAGCACGGCAAACAGCAGCACCTGGAGGATGTTTCCGCTGGCGAACGCGCCAATCACGCTGCTCGGGATCACGTCCAGCAGGAAGGCAACAATCCCCTGATCTTTCGCCTGTTCAGCGTAAACCGCCACCGCTTTCGCATCCAGCGTGGCCGGGTCGACGTTCATGCCCGCGCCAGGCTGTACCACGTTGACAATTATCAGGCCGATAATCAGCGCGATGGTACTGACAATCTCGAAGTACAGCAGGGCAACCGCCCCCGTACGCCCGACCGCCTTCATACTTTCCATGCCAGCGATACCGGTCACCACGGTACAGAAAATGACCGGCGCGATGATCATTTTGATGAGCTTAACGAACGCGTCGCCAAGCGGTTTCATCTGCGCGCCCAGCTCCGGGTAGTAGTGACCGAGCAGAATACCGATAGCGATGGCTGTCAGGACCTGGAAGTAAAGACTTTTGAAGAGTGAGGTTTTCATAGGGTGTCCCTGGAAAGAAAAACTACAGGCTTTGTAAGGTTATGGTTAACCTGCGGCTTTAAAATAACACCCACATAACAGGACAGAAATAAACGGGGTTCAAATTTGAAACACAAATGTTAAGAACTTTGAGCTGGCTCGCACAAGCCAGCAACAAAATTACACTTTTGCGTTATTGCCAGCGTCGGCGAGATAGCGTTGCTCAAAGATATCCGTCGGTACGGCGCGGTCAAACAGGAAGCCCTGTCCGCTCTCCACGCCCGCCGCAGCCAGCCACTCACGCTGGGCGTCGGTTTCAATACCCTCGGCAATTACGTGCAGATTCAGGCTGTGCGCCATCTGAATAATGGCCTGTACCAGGCTGCAATCCTCCGGCAGCCCTTCCACAAAGGTTTTGTCGATTTTCAGGACGTCCACCGGCAGGGTTTTCATGTGCTGGAGCTGACGCAGGCCGGAATACCCCATACCAAAATCGTCCAGCGCAATGCGGATCCCGGCATTACGCAGCGGTTTCAGAATGGCGACAGCATCGTCAGGATTGTCGATACAACGGCTCTCGGTGACTTCCAGGATCAACGTGTGGGGCTGAATGCGGTAGCGGTGGATCAACTCGAGCATCTCCGGCACCATGGTCGGGTGCATCAGCTGTAGCGCAGAGAGATTCACCGACAGCGGCAGCGTGATGCCCCGTTGTTGCCAGGCCGCAAGCTGGCGGCAAGACTCTTCCAGCACCCAGTAGCCAACGGTGACCATCAGGCCGCAGGACTCGATACGTTCGATCATTCCCTCAGGCAGCTCCCACGTGCCGTCCGGCTGTTGCATACGCAGCAACGCTTCGGCGCTGGTCACTTCACCCGTGCGCAAATTGACCTGCGGCTGTAGCCAGAGCGCAAACTGGCGATTGTCCATCGCCGTCAGAATGTCGCTCTCTTCCGTCAGGCGCTGCTGGGCTTTTTCCATCTGCTCCGGATCAAAGAACTGGATCTGGTTTTTGCCTTTCCGGCGCGCGGTGAACGCGGCCGAGAAGGCCCGACGATAAAGCTGCTCGGCGGTCAGCCCCCCGTAGTACATCGCAATACCGATGCTGGCGCTCGGGCGAAGCTGGATACCCTGAATGGGCAGCCGCTCATTAATGACAGTGAGTACTTGCTGACCTAGCGTAATGGCGTGCCACGGCTCTTTAACACCGTGCGCGATCACCACCAGGTCATAACCGCTGACCTGGGTGAGCACCATGCGCGGCGCCAGAACGGATTTCACCTTTTCCACCAGCGTCAGCAACAGCATCTCGCGCTGGCTCTCTTTCAGCACGCCCGCCGTGTCCTGCAAGGTTTCGCAGGCAATCACCATCAGCGCGGTGGTCTGCTGGCGGGCGACGGTCTGCTCCAGCAAGGCCATTAAAAACGCTTTGTTTGGCAGATCGGATACCGGAAAACGGGTGGCATTGCTACTGAGCTCTTCCTGCTGACGCAGGACACGCTGCTGGTTGATATTGTAACTCCGGACCAGCATGCCAATTTCATCGTCGTGATGCAGGCGCGGCAACGGAAGCTGATGCCCCATGTGCTCCTGTGGAGAGAGGTCGTTCAGCTCCCGGGCTATGCGGCGCAACGGATGCACAATTAACCGGTTGATACACCACGTCAGCGCCACGCTCAGCATTAGTGTCAAAAGTAAGTAAGTAGTCACTAACGTAGCAACCCAACTCATGACGAATTTATACATGCGGTACGAGTCGGCCTGTAGCACCAGGTAGGCCAGCGGCTGCGGGTTAGCCGGTCTTTCCAGGGAATAGAGAGGCAGGGAAATTTGCACCGGCAGTTCAAACAGGCGCATCACCATCATCGGGACGGGACGCTCCGGGATAAAGCTCATCCGTAGCGCCTGGAACTGGTTCGGCAGCACGACATCTGCGCGGCTCACGATACCGGCGGGCTGAATGCGCTTCAGGATGGATTCCGCCTCGGGGATATCCCCTTTCAGGATCGAGGCTGACAGGGGTTCCCGCACCGAGCGGGCAATACTTTCCAGTTGCGAAGCCGTGTTATAGCGATTCTGCTGTACGGAGTGAAACAGCAAAATGACGCAGAAGATGAAGACAAACAGCATTGTGACGGCAGACACCATCGCCATCTGTTTGATCGTTAAGGAACGGCTGACACGCAAAATGACTCTCCACAAAACTCGAAGCGCAGGGCGCACCAGGGTGTAAACCTGGTGCGCCCGAGTATACCCGATAGCTGCACTTTTAAGAGAGACTTACAATTAGATTAAGAAAAAATCCGATCACCAGTCTGCATAAGGCACCAGCGGTTCCGGTGGTAAGTCCATATCACCTTGCCAGCCCGCGGCAGAATACCGAACGTAGAGCAGCGCATGGCTCGGGGTATAGTCTTTTGCTTCCTGAATATCGACGCCCAGTCCGACAAACCAGTTGGACGTCACGCGGCGTTCAACAATCGCCCTTGCGGTATAACCCGTCCCTGACGAGCTACTTCCGGTTTCCATTACACCTTTATCGGTATAACGGCCTGGCTCATTGTCCGGGATCAGCCCCTGTAACGGATAACGCATCACATCTTTTGTTTTTGAATGAGACCAGGAGACGGAGCCGCCCAGCTCCCATGACCAGTTCTCTGTGCGTTTACGCCAGTTCACCGGTAAGGCGAACGACACATACTCCTGGGGACTGTAGTAACCGCCCTGGCCCAGCGAATAGCCACTTAAATCCTTATCGTAATGCCAGAGCATGTTGGACACGCCCACCGTCAGGCGTTCGTTGTTCTGATTGATGAGCTTGTAGTAATAGCCGGTCATCCAGCGGACGCGCCAGTTATCTTCGACATTCTTCCCGGTGAGGCTGTCGGCACTCAGGCTTGACCAGATCCCGTTAGCTTCGCCTTTGTCGTAGCTCATGCTCACGCCGCCACCGGTGGCACGCACGCCGCCCCAGGTGGTGTCGGTATTGGGATCTTTTTGCCCGGCGAAGGCCAGCACCGAGCTGGAAATCGGACGGCGATGGGCGTTCAGGGTGTAGCCAATCGGCCCTAAATCGTTGCTGTAGCTCAGGCTACCCACCACATCGACCACGTCGAAGCCCATCGGCGTTGTACCGATATCCCACGACCAGGTTTTGTTCTGCCAGCCGACGGCCACGCTGGCGCCGTTGGCCGACTGGTTCGTGCTGCCGTGACATGGCGTTTCGGCGCAGGTACCCCATGTCGGATCGTAGGTTCCGTTGTCGGTGTCAAAGGAACCGGCGTTCATATTGACCAGATCGCTACGGAAGAACATACGTCCGTCCGACAGCGGCGCATCAACCTGGAGCATGGTGGTGTGCGCTTTCAGGTCGGAATAGCCCCCCGTGCCGCTGGAGCCCCAGTAGTCGTGTTGCAGCGTGACGTTCAGATCCTGCTGACGATAAAGATCGCCTGCATCGCTGCGCACGCCGCGCTTCAGCCAGTCATCTTTCTCATCGTTACGCGTGAGCCAAGTAAAGCTGTCGTTATCGGTCGGACGGGTCGTTGTGATGCCCGATGAGACCATCGCATCTTTCCAGGTGTCCAGCGCCTGCTTAGGCTGACCATTTTGTGCCTGGAAACGGGCGGCATCGCGCATCACCAGCGCACTTTCCATCGAAGGCGGCTGCGATTTGGCCTGCGGAAGAATGGCGTTGAAGGTCTTTTCTGCCGCGGCACGATCACCCAGGCCAGCCTGCGCCATGGCAAGCCGGCGCTGCATATTGATCGAGAGCGGTTCGCCGTTCTGTGCCGCGGGCAGTTTCGCCAGCGCCGCGCGCGCCGCGTCCTTGTTGCCCTGGGCAAGAGAGACCTCGGTCAGGCCGAGGATCGCGTCTTCGTTCTGCGGTTCGCGTTGCAGGACGGTGTTGTAGGCGGTTTTCGCGGCCTCATGATCGCCACGCTGTTCAGCCCAGTCCGCCAGCGTCAGGTCGATACGGGTGGACGGAGGCTGCTGGCGAAGCAACGTTTCCGCCTCCTGCTCTTTTCCACTGTCGCGCAGGCGGTTGGCGGTTTCCAGCACCTGGTTACTTTGCAGGCGGTCCGCCAGCGCCTGAATGTTGCCGTTCCACTTGTCGCGCGGCAGCGTGTTCAGATGCGCCAGCGCCGCCCGGTCCTGATCGTTACCGGACAGGTACAGCCCGCTGGCGTAAACCTGATCCGGATCGCCCGGTTTCTGGCTTGCCAGCTGACGCATCAGGTTATCCGCCTGGCTGCGCTGACCCGCGCTATACAGATCGCGTGACAGTCGGTAGGTGATCCACACGTCGCCCGGGGAAAGCGCAAGGCGTCGGCGCTGAATTTCTGCGGCCTGCGCATATTTCCCCTCGCTTTCCAGCTGTTCGGCCTGGGCTGACAGCTGCTCGTTCGTCAGGCTACGTTCAATATCATCAATGCTGCGGCGCTGGCTGGCAGAGAGCGACTGAATAAACTGCGTCGCCTTCTCCGGAGACTGCGCGCGATAAATATTGGCGAGACCGCGTACCGCGTTGCTGTTGCCGCTGTCCATCCGCAACGCCTGGCGGTAATAGCGCTCGGCCGCGTCGTTATCTTTGCGCGCCGCCGCCGCATCACCGAGGCCCAGAACCGCGTAGCTGTCGGTATTGTCGATATTACGCGCCTGCTGGTAATAGCGTTCGGCCTGGGCCGTATTGTTGGCTTTCAGGGCGTTATCCCCCTGCTGGATCAGCAGCCAGTATCGGTTGACCTTCAGCAGGCTGTCCCATTTGCCCCGGTTATCGCTCTGCGGATCGAGGGCGATCGCCTTTTCAAACTGAGCAACCGCACGCGCGCGATCGCCTTTCTGAGAATAGGCCTGCCCCAGCGCGCCTACGGCTTCACTGTCGGCGTGGTTGGCGCTGACTGCTTTTTGCAACTCCGTTACCGCTTTACTGCCCTGCCCGGCATCCACTGCGGCTAACCCTTCGGCTTTGGCGCGGAACGCCGGATCGGCAAGCTGTTTTTGCTGCGCTTCAAGCTGGGCGCGCGCCGCCGTCACGTTATCGCCATCGCTGAACACGCTCAGGTATTGTTGCAGCGCGGTAACGCTGGCGCTGCTGGCCGGCTGATCTTTGATCTGCTGGTACCACATGTCCGACGCCTGACTGCGGCCATTGTTCGATTTGGCCATCTCCTGTAACACCGCAAACCCTTCATCACGCCGTCCGCTCTGGAACAAAAGCTGTGCCAGCGAGGACTGTAGCGGGACGTTACCCGGACTGCTGGCGTTTATTTTCTTAAGCTGATTAATGGCCAGGTTGCGGCGGGCTGGCTCTTTCGCCACCACGTTCCAGTACTCCGTCGCGATGTCGCCACTGGGCGGCTTACCGTCAAACAGTTTGTCATACGCGGCAATGGCTTCCTGGGTGTGCCCGGTGGTGGCAAGCAGGCGAGCCTGCTGGAGGGCCTGGCGACCATCCGGCGTGGAGAGCAGCATGGTAGTACGGGAGGACTGATAGGCACTGGAATCGGGCGCCATTCCTTTCAGGCGATCCAGCTCTTTTTGCGCGCCCGCCGTATCGCCCTGTCGTAACAGGTAGCGGAAGCGCGCGGCAATCACGTCCGGGTTGTTGGGGTCGATCAGCTCAAGGCGATAGAGCGACTGGCGCACTAAATCCTCACGCTGGGTGGATTCCCCCAGACGGACCTGTTCCAGCAGCTGTCTCTGCTGCGGGGAGTTGGCGGCCTGGGCCAGGGGCATTAGCGCCAGGCCAAGCGATAAGGTGAGTAGATTCAGTGTGAACGTGCGCATTCCTGGCCCCAGTCCGGTAGTAATTCACCTTGCACGGTGAAACGAAAACGATGCTGATCCCACCCTTGTCCAAAGAGGGTCAGAACGTAGCTGTAATAAGCATTGTTATCGGGAAAACGATCGGCGACGTGCTGGCGTTGCACCGCTTGCGCGTCCCGGTTTTGTAAAAACGGAAGGAGGGAGGCAGAAAACCCTACCGGCCCATCTCCGGTGCGTTTCCCGGTCGCGACGTCCACTTTCTCCGGCGGCAAGCCTTGTTTGATTGTGGTGGTCGCCATGGGCTTGAAACGCGCCAGTAGCCGGGCTTTCTGCGGATCGTTATCGTTCATCATCCCTACCCACAGATAGACGCGAATCGCATCGTAGCTGCCGATCAGGGATGCATCCTGCGACAGCTGCCAGCCGCCCTTTTTCTGGTATTTCACCCAGTTCGGGGAAAATCCTTTAGGCGCGGTCTCCAGCAGCAGACGCAGGTTGGTTTCACGGAGCGTCGTCCACGGCGCGCCAAAACGGGTGAAATAGCTCGCAAGCTGCGGCGGCAGGTAGCTGGGGTTGAAGCGCCAGACACTCTCTTCGGCAAAACCGACTTTACCCGGCAGCAGCATAGAACCCAGCCCCGGCACCTTCACCACTTCCTCACTGGCAATGCGCGTCAACAGCGCCTTACCCGTGCGCGTGTAATCGGGATTTTTCCACAGCCGCCCGGCTTCCAGCAGCGACCAGGCAATCCAGATATCGGCATCAGACGCGGAGTTAGGGTCGATAACCGCCCAGGTTTCGTCGTCCTTTTTCCCCCACAGCCAGGCCGGGAGATGTTGGGTTAAATCTCCCTCGGCAAGGTTATCGCGCGTCCATGCCAGCAGCAGATCGAACGCCTTGCGATCGTTTGCCGCGAGGGCAAAGAACAGTCCGTAGCTTTGCCCTTCGGAGGTGGTGATTTTGCGCGCGTCACTGGGATCAATGACGCGCCCACTTTCGCTCATATAATCCTGCTTGAACGTCTCCCAGGCAGGCCAGCGACAGGCGGCGTGAAGATTCGCCGCCGCCAGCATCAACGCTGCGACTACACACCCGCGAAAGATTTTCATCACCGCTTACTCATGGTCCGGGTTAAGACGACGACGGCTGATGATTCGCAGCAGACGCCACAGTACCCACGCCAGCAGTACAACGCTGAGCGCAGCCAGCACGGCCAGCAGCACCGGGTGGTTAGACAGGGCGTACCACAGGCGTTCGAACCACGGCAGATGACCGACGTAGTAGACATCCCCCACGCGCAGGCTGTTTACCCCCGACTCACGGATCACCGAGACGGAACCGAACATTGCCGCCCGTTTACCGCTGTCGTTCATGGCCGTGTTGAGTAGCTCATACCCGCGCGGGCTGTCCGCCAGCAGGGCGATAACGCTGCGCTGGTCGTTATACGGCGACTGGAAGCCGACAATCGCGGCCATCGGACCCGTTGAGCTTACGGTCGTCCTGATATTGGCCTGACGATCGCCGCTGTCCGGCATGATGCTCGGGAACTCGGTCTGACGCAGCGGCGTGTTAACCCACGACTGAGCCGCCTGCACCAGCAGATCGACGCGCTTCTCGTCTTTCAGCTTGTCCGGAATGTTGCCGATGACCATGATATCGGCATCTTTGTTCTGGATCTGGCTCCCGTCATCCGTCACCGTCACGTTGATCGCCGGCAAGCCGGTTTGCGCCCCGACGGTGCCCATGGTGTCCAGCAGCGTGGTAACCTGGCCTTCGTTGGCCGCTTTTGGCATCACGACAATCGATTCAGAGAGGTCTGCCATGCGGCTGAACGGGAAGCTGGCGTTAGCAAAGGCACGCAGATCCGGCATCGCAATAAAGTGGTAATACTTCGAGAAGTCGATCGTGGAATCATCGCCAATCACCACGTGGTTTTGCACCGGCTGGAAGGTAATACAGTTTTCCACCGATCCACCCGGCATGGGGTTCATATACTGGAAGTTAAACCGCAGCTGGTTCACCGCACCGAGCTTCAGCGCCGGGATCGACACATCGGTTTTGCCATCCAGCAGCCCCTGTAATACAGGCAGACGAAGCATCAACCGGTTTGTCTCCTGGCTGCTGGTCAGGCTGAACGATTGCAGGAACTGGTTGTTGAGGCTGATATCCATACGCGAGCTGTCTTTGGTTGCCGGCGCGGTGTAACGGTAGTTCAGATTGATATCAATGCCGTTGGTGCGCAGCAGATAGAGATCCGGCGGCAGGTTCAGCGACAGGCTGACAGGAGAAGGTTCAAGCCCGGTTGACTGCAATTGCTCTTCATAGGTTTTCAGTTCGCCAAAGGTGATGGCCCGGTCGGTACGTACCCAGTTCGGCGCATCATAAGGCTTACGTGCCAGCAGCGGTTTCACCTCGTCCACCACAACGCTGTTACCGCGGAACAGGATATTCCCCTGCGCAATGCCTTTCGCCGCCTGCACCAGATCTTTGTCATCACGGCCGAAGATCACCAACAGCTTCACGTACGGATTGTCCGGATGGCTGATCATCTCGATGGTGGGCGCTTTCACCTCCGGATGGTCACGCAGGAAAGCCGGACGTTTGGCGTTGGTGGCAAACACGATCGCGTTTTTGTCCGGCATTTTGTCGTACATGACCGGGAAACTTTGACCACGCCAGCCGGAGCGGGAACCAAACCAGGATGCCACGATAGAGGCCGCCAGCTGTTCGGTCACATCGGGAGAGCCGGCAAAGACCATCGGCAGGTTCAGCGGACGGTTATCACGCGGGTCGAAGAACGGCACCGGGAAGGCGGAGAGATCGTTTTTCAACGCCAGCGGCTGATAGGTCATCTGAAGCGAAGAGTTACGCCCGACATCCAGCCACAGGGTGCTGCTGGCCGGGTTTTCACAGACATCGCGGTAGTGGCCGACAAACTCCAGACGCACGCGGTTAAAGTCGGTGATAAACAGCGGATTAATCGGCACCTGAGCCAGGGTTTTCTTACCCAGTTGCTCTTTGGTGACGGGCAGGACGTCCATCAGCTCGTCATTCAGATAGACCTTAAGCTGGGACTGCACCGGCAGCAGCGACGGCGATGGGGTGTATTCCAGGTTGAGCATCGCTTTCGACACGACTTCATCGCTGCGCATACCGAATTCGATACCGCCATTTGGGTTGATGCCGCGCAGAACCATGCTGCCCGGAGGAGGCGCGATCTGGGCAAACGTCAGCTTAACGTCACGCGACGGCGTATTTTCGGCAACCACCGGCGCACTGGCTCCCGGCACGCCAGGCATGACCTGCCCAACCACCGGGTTGTCGGCGGGCAGCGTATTCCCCGTCGTCGGCTGATTCGGGACGACGTTTTCCGTCTGCCCCGGCGCGGCCGTCACAACCGGATCGGTCGCTTGCGCGACGACAGGCACCGTTGGCGCGGGCGTGGCCGCTGCGTTATCAGGCGCTGCGTTAGCCACTGTTGCAGGGAGCGCACTCATCCCCATTGCCACTGCACATAACCAGGAAAGTTTTGTTTTCATCGCGTTATCATCATTGTTGAGCCATAACCGGGTCCGCCTGCTTCGCTTCATCTCGCTCAGGTCGACGCGGAATGAACGACACGACCCAGGAAACCAGTGAAGTAAGTGACCGGAAAATTAATTTCACCGACGACGGGGCAAATTCTGCAAGGTGACGATAGCCACGGAACCCCAGCTTAAGAATATCCAGCAGGCTTTCCAGAGGCTTATCCTCAGGGAAGCTGTCCTGCCAGAGAGCCCACGTATCCGCGCGGGCAAACGTACACTGCACAAAATCAATGTGTTGCTTTTTGGTCAGCGGCATCAGTTGCAGACCCACTTCATTTCCTCTCACACGCACCACCTGCGTCGGGAAGACATACTCCTGCTGGCCGCGCTTAAGCAGTAGGTTGACCTTCTGCCCCTCCAGCACCTTCGCCTGACCGTTGATCTTGATACCCAGACCGCCATCCGAAAAGTCATGTACGGTACAGGAGAAGAGATGTCCATCGTCGCGGGCAATGGCCGCTGGCATGCTGATTTCGACGCGATGCGCGCGGCGAACCTGTTTGCTCTCCACCGATACCGCCACCGCGCCACCGAGGATAATCAGGTTATAAAACACCCACGCCATACTCACGAAGACCGTCAGAATTTCGTTTTCCGGGCCGTAGAAGTAGCGCCAGATCCCAACAATCACGCCCACAATATTCAGCAGCACCAGGAAGATATAGGGCCGGGAGATCACCCAGTCGACATACTCCTCTTCCACCAGCCCGCCCTTCGCGGTGACGTTGAATTTCCCTTTATGCGGGTTAATCAGCGCCACCATGGTGGGCGGCGCGATGTACCAGGCCAGCACCGTTTCGTAAATTTCACTCCAGAAGGAGTGGCGATATTTCCCCTGAATCTTCGAGTTCGTCAGGCTGGCGTGGATCATGTGCGGCAGAACGAACAGGGCAATCATCAGCGCAGGCGCATAGATGATGTAAGCGTGAAGGAGCAGGAACGCCAGCGGCGCAGTGAGGAAGATAAGCCGTGGAATACCGGACAGGAAGTGGAACATGGCGTTGACGTAGCACAGCCGTTGCGCCAGCTTCAGCCCTTTACCCATCAGCGGGTTATCGAGCCTGAAAATTTGCACCATGCCGCGGGCCCAGCGAATACGCTGGCCGATGTGCGCCGACAGGGATTCCGTGGCCAGCCCCGCCGCCTGAGGAATACGCATGTAGGCGGAGGTATAGCCAAGACGGTGCAGACGCAGCGAGGTGTGCGCATCTTCCGTGACCGTCTCGACGGCGATCCCGCCAATTTCATCCAGCGGTTTCCGGCGGATCACCGCACAGGAGCCGCAGAAGAACGTTGCGTCCCACATGTCGTTCCCGTCCTGCACGAGTCCATAGAACAGCGTGCCCTCGTTCGGGGTTTTACGAAAACGGCCGAGGTTACGTTCAAACGGGTCCGGCGAGAAGAAGTGGTGCGGCGTCTGCATCATCGCCAGCTCTTTCTCCTTCAGGAACCAGCCCATGGTCATTTGCAGGAACGAGCGCGTTGGCACGTGGTCGCAGTCGAAAATAGAGACGAACTCCCCTTTGGCATATTTCAGCGCATTGTTGATGTTACCGGCTTTCGCGTGTTCATGCGTGGTACGGGCGATGTACTCTACCCCCACTTCGTCCGCGAACTGGCGGAACTCGGCACGGCCACCGTCATCGAGGATCCAGATTTTGATTTTATCCTTCGGCCAGTCGATACCCAGCGCGGCATAAATGGTGTTTTTTACCACCGACAGATCTTCGTTGTAGGTCGGCACGAAAAGGTCAACCGTAGGCCACTGGGTCGTGTCTTTTGGCAGCGGCACCGGCTGTCTATTTAGCGGCCAGATAACCTGGAAGTAACCCAGCACCAGCACGATCCAGGCGTAAGTCTCAGCAAACAGCAGCACTAAGCCGCACACCAGGCTGACCGGATCGTCCCAGTTCAGCGTTGAGGTATATCGCCACCAAATGTAGCGGCAGGAAACGGTCAGCGATAGCACAATCAGCATCAGGGCAGAAAAACGCCCTGGTATGCGCCGCACCAGCAGCGCCACGCCCCACAGCAGGATCAGGAAGGTGAACTGCGCCAGCGGGTTAAAGGGCTGGGTAATACAGACCAGCGCAAGAATCAGCGAGAACACCACAACCACGCCGAGAATAAAACGCCGCAAGCCCGGGTGTAGGTGCCCGAGCTCTTTGTGGTTATCTAAATGACCCGTTTTGTCGCCCACCCGGTCAGGTAGCCGGTCAAGCCACTGGTGGTAGTGTTCACGCAGGTTCTGCACACGATCGAATCTGCGCCAGCGGGACGTTTTTTTCTCCGCGCCCGGTGAGGTCGTTAGTAGCCAGATGGACTGAATAGCGTAGCGCGCGGGATCCAGCGGACGCGGCTTGTCAGGGTTGATATGCGGATAGAGTTCACCGTGGCGCGCACGAATGCGTTGCCAGCGGGGATGTTCGAGGGGGATGAACATCCACGCCAGAATCATCCACAAACAGCCCAGCGCAGCGCTCAGCGACGAGGCGCCGTGATGACGGTAATGGCGGTAGCGTTCACTTAAGCGCGAACTGACCGGCGGAATGAGCAGCCAGTTAGTCAGGCGGCTCATACTGAACTCCCGGCAGGCTCCGGCCGTTTAGCAAAGTGCAACAGACACCAGTTGGCCAGCGTCAGGATCTCTTCCGCCGCCAGTGAATCGCTACGGTACTCCCCGAGAGGTTGTTTGGACGCGAGGCACTCCGCCATCGCTTCGTCACGATGGATCACCATCGGCAACAGGCGGCGCTGACTCTGGAGCCAGACCTGGTAGAGATCGTCCTGGATCTGGCTGCCAATGCGCAGATCGTTGATCAGAATATGGGCATTGGCAGGCATCGGCTGCTGATGCAGACGGATATGACAATTCGCATCTACGTTCGCGATGGAGAGCACATGGTCGCACTGCGCCAGCAGCTGGCGGGTCAGCGACGCGGCACCGTGCGGCAGGTCCAGTAGGATCCACTGATAGTGCCCGCTCTCTTTCAGGCTCTGCAATGCGGTGATGAAGCGAGAGAACAGGCGCTGGTACGCGGCTTCATTCCCGCGCTCGGTTTCGGTCAATTGACCAAAGGGAAGCAAATCGAGCTGGGAGGTATAACGCAAACCCGCATCCCGCCAGTCTTTATCGTCCAGAAGCGCGCGTCCCCAGCCGTTTGCATGCGTAAAGTCGACATTGAATGACATGCGCAGCAAATTATCGGAACAGGCATCAATGACCAGTACCGATTCACCTAATACCTGCAATGACCACGCCAGCGCCGCGGTAACGGAAGTTGTACCCACCCCACCACGGACGCCCTGTAATCCTAGTACAGCCATCAATGGCTTCCTTATTGTTGTTGGGCAAACTCAGCTAATAACGGCCAACGTTTAATAGCCGCCGCCAACTGTTCACGCTGGGAAATATCGGTGTAATCTATTTCAGGCAAAGAAAAAGCCTGCGTGAGTGCCAAAAAATCGTTCTGGAATGTGTAACCCAGACTTGAGTCGACTGGGGTTGCGGGTTCGTTATTTTGCATTCTTTTTTCATCCCTTTGAGTAAAATCATAAGATTCAGATGCAGCGAGGCGTCCTGCCATTAAATTTCATTTACATGCTAAATCTGATGTTCTTTAATTTCAATGTTAGGTTTATTTCTACGCTTTCGCTAGTAAACTGAGAGACATAGAAATTCGACGAAAAGAGGGACACCGTGGACTCCATATTTTCTATTGGCATCCAGTCATTATGGGACGAATTGCGCCACATGCCAGTCGGAGGAGTCTGGTGGGTTAATACGGATCGTAATGAAGATGCCATCAGTCTGGTAAACCAGACGATAGCGGCGCAGGGGAAGGATTCCCGCGTGGCCGTCATTACGATGGGCGAAGAGCCGAAGTCAATCATCAGGCTCGACAGTGACCGTGGGCCCCAGACAGTACGATTATTTTCCATGCCTGCGGAGGCTGACAGTCTATACTTTTTACCCCGCGATATTCAGTGTTCTATTGTTCCTGAGCACTATTTACTGATTCTAAAATGCTCTAATGATGGCCTGCAAAATATACCGTCTGAAAAGCTGCTGAAATGGCTGGGAAGAATCAACAGATGGGCAAAAAATCAAAATTGCACCTTATTGGTTGTTAACCCAGGCAGTAATAATGACAAGCTTTTTTCACTTTTAATGAGTGAATACCGTTCTCTCTATGGCCTGGCCAGTATTCGGGTCCAGACCGACAGCCATCTTTACGACGTGGCTTTCTGGTGCAATGAAAAAGGGGTGAGCTCCCGACAACAACTTACACTCAAACAAGTCGGGGATGAGTGGCATCTTGCTCAACAGGAAGAGACGGTAGTTCAGCCACGCAGTGATGAAAAACGTGTTCTGAGCCATATTGCGGTACTGGAAGGTGCGCCTGCACTGTCTGAGCACTGGTCACTGTTCGATACCAATGAAGCCTTATTTGATGAGGCGCGCACCACGCAGGCGGCGACTATTATCTTCTCGTTGATCCAGAATAACCAAATCGAAACGCTGGCAAGGCACATTCACACATTACGTCGCCAGCGCGGCAGCGCGTTAAAAATTGTGGTGCGTGAAAATAATACCAGCCTGCGCGCCACCGATGAGCGCTTATTACTGGGCTGCGGCGCGAATATGGTCATTCCGTGGAATGCTCCCCTGTCGCGCTGTCTGACGCTGATCGAAAGCATCCAGGGCCAGCAGTTTAATCGACATGTTCCGGAAGATATCAGCACCCTGCTTTCAATGACGCAGCCGATGAAACTGCGCGGCTACCAGAAATGGGACACCTTCTGCGATGCGGTGGGCAACATGATGAGCAATACGCTGTTACCGGCAGACGGAAAAGGGGTGATGGTTGCCCTGCGCCCCGTGCCGGGTATTCGCGTTGAGCAGGCGCTCACTCTGTGCCGCCCTAACCGTATCGGGGACATCATGACCATTGGCGATAACCGCCTGGTGCTGTTCCTCTCCTTCTGCCGGGTGAACGATCTGGATACTGCACTTAACCATATCTTCCCGCTTCCTACCGCGGATATCTTCTCGAACCGTATGGTCTGGTTTGAAGATAACTTGATCGCGGCTGAGCTTGTCCAGATGCGTGCCCTGCCACCTGAAAAGTGGGCCAAACCGTTGCCTGTCACAAGCGGCGCCAAACCGGTTCTGAACGCGAAACATGACGGGCATGTCTGGCGACGGGTACCCGAGCCGCTACGCTTACTGGATGAGAACAAGGAGAGCGCGCCATTATGAATATCAGCGATATCATCCAACTGGTTGTTCTGTGCGCGCTGATTTTTTTGCCGCTTGGCTACTATGCACGCCATTCCCTGCGCCGTATTCGCGATACGATCAGATTACTGTTCGTCAAACCTCGCTATATTAAACCCGCCGGAACACTGACTCGCGCTCCGAACGTCAAGGCAAACCGAAAACATGACTAATTCTACCTATACCTCTTCGGCGCCCTCGCCACTCTGGCAATACTGGCGCGGCCTGTCCGGCTGGAATTTCTACTTTCTGGTGAAGTTTGGTCTGCTGTGGGCAGGCTATCTTAATTTCCACCCTCTGCTTAACCTGGTGTTTATGGCATTCCTGCTGATGCCAATCCCGAACCTCAGGCTGCACCGTATACGTCACTGGGTCGCTATCCCCATCGGTTTCGCCCTGTTCTGGCATGATACCTGGCTGCCCGGCCCTGAAAGCATCATGAGCCAGGGCTCCCAGGTCGCAGGTTTCAGTGCGGACTATATGCTCGATCTGGTTGAGCGCTTTATTAACTGGCAGATGATTGGCGCGGTATTTGTCCTGCTGGTCGCCTGGCTGTTCCTGTCTCAGTGGATCCGGGTGACGGTGTTTGTCGTCGCAATTATGATCTGGCTAAACGTGCTGACGCTGACGGGCCCGAGCTTCTCGCTGTGGCCAGCCGGTCAGCCGACAACAACCGTTACCACCACGGGCGGTTCCGCCGCCGCGACCGTTGCGACAGCAGGGGATACGCCTGTGGTTGGGGATATTCCTGCGCAGACTGCACCGCCGACATCCACTAACCTGAACGCGTGGCTCTCCAGTTTTTACGCTGCGGAAGATAAGCGTCAGACGAAATTCCCGGACGCGCTGCCTGCCGATGCTCAGCCGTTTGAGCTGCTGGTCATTAACATCTGTTCTCTGTCCTGGGCTGACGTTGACGCGGCTGGTTTGATGTCGCACCCGCTGTGGTCGCATTTCGATATTCAGTTTAAGGACTTCAACTCGGCCACGTCGTACAGCGGCCCGGCGGCTATCCGCCTGCTGCGCGCCAGCTGCGGACAGCCTTCGCATAAGAACCTCTACCAGCCGGCAGCTAACCAGTGTTATCTGTTTGATAACCTCGCAAAACTGGGCTTTACCCAGCACCTGATGATGGGCCATAACGGTCAGTTCGGTAACTTCCTGAAAGAAGTGCGTGAACAGGGTGGCATGCAGGCCCCGCTGATGGACCAGAAAGGGCTGCCGGTAACGTTGCTGGGCTTTGATGGCTCGCCGGTGTATGACGATACCGCCGTGCTTCAGCGCTGGTTAGATACCGTCGGCAAAGAGGAAAGGACACGTAGTGCGACGTTCTATAACACGCTGCCGCTGCACGACGGGAACCATTATCCCGGCGTGAGTAAAACGGCCGATTATAAGGCCCGTGCTCAGAAGTTCTTTGACGAGCTGAACGCGTTCTTCAACGAGCTGGAAAAATCAGGTCGCAAAGTGATGGTGGTGGTGGTACCAGAACACGGAGGGGCGCTGAAAGGCGACAGGATGCAGGTGTCTGGTCTGCGCGATATCCCAAGCCCGTCCATCACTAACGTTCCGGCCGGGATTAAGTTCTTTGGCATGAAGGCGCCGCATCAGGGAGCGCCCATTGAAATCACCCAGCCAAGCAGCTATCTGGCTATCTCGGAACTGGTTGCTCGCGCTGTAGACGGTAAGCTGTTTGTGGAAGATAGCGTGAACTGGGATCAGCTCACCAGCGGGCTGCCGCAGACGGCAGAGGTATCGGAAAACGCCAATGCGGTGGTGATCCAGTATCAGAATAAGCCTTATGTCCGACTGAATGCCGGGGATTGGGTGCCGTATCCGCAGTGATGACCTGCTACACCCTCTCCCCTGTGGGGAGAGGGTTACTCCGCACTTCGTAACGAAATTTCACCGCCCACCCAGGGCTTAATCACGCCATCCTGTTCAAGAAGCAACGCGCCCTGCGCGTCAATGCCACGTGATGTGCCGTAAATCTCTTTATCCCCAATCAGCAGCTTCACCGGTCGGTTAATAAAGTTATCCAGCTTTTCCCAGCGGGACAGGAATGGCGCTAACCCCTCTTGTTCAAAGAGCGTCAGCGAACTACGCAACTCATTGATCATGCGGACGGCAAGCGTATTGCGATCGATGGTGATCCCCGCTTCCTGCAAGTTGGTCCAGGCCTGGTTCACGACATCGTTCTGCACGTTTCGCATCACCATGTTCAGTCCCGCCCCAATGACGATCTGTGCGGCATCGCCTGTTTTTCCCGTCAGTTCGACCAGGATCCCCGCCAGCTTTCGATCGTTGAGATACAGATCGTTGGGCCATTTTACCCGCACCTGATCGGCACCCAGATCGTGCAGCACCTCTGCCATCACAATGCCGATCACCAGGCTCAGCCCGATGGCCGCAGCTGGCCCCTGTTCAAGCCGCCAGTACATGGAAAGATAGAGGTTGGCGCCAAATGGTGAGAACCACTTACGCCCCCGGCGGCCACGTCCTGCCTGTTGGTACTCGGCAACGCAGGCATCACCGGATTTCAGCTCGCTCAGGCGATCCAGCAGATACTGGTTCGTCGAATCAATGACCGGCAATACCGCGACGTTACCGTGCCCAATCTGGCTGCGGATGACCTCTTCATTCAGTAACTGGATCGGTTCCGGCAGGCTGTAGCCTTTTCCCGGCACCGTAAACACATCCACGCCCCAGTCGCGGAGCGTTTGAATATGCTTATTGATCGCAGCACGGCTCATGCCCAGCTGTTCGCCCAGCTGCTCGCCAGAATGAAACTCGCCATCGGCAAGGATACCGATGAGAGTTAACGGGATAGTATTGTCCTTCACGCAATGGTCTCCACGGCATTCACTTCGCCCGTTCGGCCAATAAAGCGAACTTCAGGCTCCAGCCAGACGTTGAATTTTTCGCCCACGCGCTGGCGAACATGATGCGCCAGGTTGACGATATCCTCACTTGTCGCGTTGGACTGGTTGATCAGTACCAGCGCCTGCTGACGATGAACAGCAGCGCCACCAAGAGTCGTACCTTTTAATTCACACTGATCGATAAGCCAGCCTGCGGCCAGCTTCACGCTACCATCCGCCTGAGGATAATGCGGGGCCGTTGGCCAGCCGGCGAGAAACGCTTTTGCATTTTCACTGCTGATCACCGGGTTTTTGAAGAAACTGCCCGCATTTCCGTTTACTTTCGGGTCCGGGAGCTTGGTCATTCGCATGTGGCAAACGGAATCAAATACCTCACGCGGTGTGACGGTAGCCGGGTCGAGACGGGTCAGATCGCCGTAAGTCAGAACGGGTTTCCAGGCTTTCGCCAGGCGCAGGCCAACGGCCACAATGACGAAACGATCCTGATAGTCGTGCTTGAAAATGCTGTCGCGATAGCCAAAGCGGCACTGCTCTGCGGTCAGGCGCTTCGCCGTTCCGGTCGCGAGTTCGATGCAGTCGACATATTCGCAGACGTGTTTCAGTTCGATGCCGTAGGCACCGATGTTTTGAATAGGAGATGATCCTGCACAGCCCGGGATCAGAGCCAGGTTTTCCAGCCCTGGCATCCCTTTTTCAAGGGTATATTGCACCAGATGATGCCAGTTCTCGCCAGCACCCACGTGTAAATGCCAGCTGTCAGCGCTCTCTTTACGCTCAATCCCCATGATGCGATTGACGATTACCGTCCCCGCAAAATCATCGAGAAACAGGACATTACTTCCTTCGCCCAGAATAAGTACGGGTTCACCGTTTTCTGTTGCGTTTTGCCATGCATTCAGCAACTGCTGAGCACTCTCGGCACGTACAATTTGATTAGCATTCCGTTGAATACCAAAGGTATTCCAGGGCTTAAGGGAGTGATTCATAGACGCTATCCTGATGCAAAAACCGGGATAGTTTACCGTATATATGGGGGGATAGGTGATTTGTTTATGGAAAGGAAGCAGGTGCAGAAACGCAAAAAGGCCATCCTTCCGGATGGCCTCTTCACTTGTTTGATGCCTGGCAGTTCCCTACTCTCACATGGGGAGACCCCACACTACCATCG